>NZ_JAOCCU010000035.1 GCF_029840635.1 Mitsuaria sp. GD03876
CCGGCCCTGGCCGGCGATGAGGACTGGACGACGTTCTGATGTAGAACCATCCGGCCCGGGGGACTTCCCTGTCCCGAAAGCGGAGGATTCCCTCCGGCGGGCCGGACTCCTAAGCTGCGCACCGCCGCGGTGCTTGTGGTTGCCGCGCAGGAGTGCCCCATGCAGGTCGCGAGCCCCCTGGTCCGCATCGACTACCCGCATCTCGCCCGTCGCGAGATGCTGGCCTTCCTGCCGAGGGAGTGCCCGCGGCTGCTCGACGTGGGCTGCAACACCGGGGCCTTCGGCGAGGCGGTCAAGGCCGCGCGGCCCGGCACCGAGGTCTGGGGCGTCGAGCCCGACGCCGGCGCGGCGGAGCGCGCGGGCCACCACCTCGACCATGTGATGCAGGGTTACTTCGGCGCCGGCCTGACGCTGCCCGAAGGCCACTTCGACGTGATCGTCTTCAACGACGTGCTCGAGCACATGCCCGACCCGTGGGCGGCGCTGAACCATGCCGCGCCGCTGCTGGCGCCGGGCGGCCAGGTGGTGGTGTCGCTGCCCAACCTGCTGCACCTGGACACGCTGTGGCCGCTGGTGCGCAACCGCGACTTCCGCTACGAGTCCAGCGGCGTGCGCGACCGCACCCACCTGCGCTTCTTCACCCGCACCAGCGCGCTGCGCATGTTCGACGAATGCGGCTACGAGGTGCTCAGCGTGCAGGGCATCAACGAGCAGTGGTACTCGCGCTCCATCCCGCGGCGCATCGTCTACCGGCTCTTCGGGCGCCAGCTGGAGGAGACCAAGTACGTCCAGTACGCCTTCGTCGCGCGGCCGGCGGGCCCGCCCCGCCTGGCGTCCTGAGCGCCTGGCGGTCTCCGCGCCGGCGCGGTCGCGAAATCGCCCCACCGCCGACGGGTGTCATCGGCAGCCGCGACAATCGGCCCCATGCGCGCCCTGATCGACCTGCTGATCCAACACGACTTCCTGCTCGTTTTCCTCGTGACGCTGGCGGCGCGCATCGGCGCGCCGGTGCCGGCCGCGCCGCTGCTGGTGGTCGCGGGCGGCCTGGCGGCGGCGGGGCGCCTGTCGGCGCTGTCGCTGGTCGTGGCCGCGGTGCTGGCCAACGTGCTGGGCGACGCGATCTGGTTCATCGCCGGGCGCAGCTACGGTCACCGCGTGCTGCGGCTGCTGTGCCGCGTCTCCCTGTCCCCCGACGTCTGCGTGCGCCAGAGCGAAAGCCTGATCGCGCGCTGGGGCGGCAGTTCGCTGCTGGCGGCCAAGTTCCTGCCCGGCATCTCCGTCGTCGCGGCGCCGATGGCCGGCGCGCTCGGCATGGGCTGGCGGCGCTTCGTCGCCTACGACGCGGTCGCCGGCCTGGTCTGGACGCTGTGTTTCCTGGGCCTGGGGTTGGTCTTCAGCAACCAGATCCAGGACGTGCTGGACGCGTTGTCCAACGCCGGGCTGGCCGCGCTGGCGGCCATCGGCGCGGCGCTGCTGCTGATGGTCGGCAACCGCTGGCGCCGGCGGCGCCAGATGGCGCGGCTGCAGAACGAGGTCGAGCGCATCAGCGTCGAGGACGCCGCCGCGCTGGTCGACCAGGACATGGCGCCGCTGTTCATCGACGTCCGCAGCGATCCTGGTCGCGATGCCGATCCGCGCACCTTGCCGGGCGCGCTCAACATCCCGCTGACGCGGCTGCCCGAGTACGCCGACCAACTGCCCGACGACCGGCTGCTAGTCCTGTACTGCAACTGCCCGAACGAGGTCTCGGCGGTGCAGGGCGCGCACGAACTGCTCCAGCGCGGCCACGCGCGGGTGCTGGCGCTGGACGGCGGCCTGGACGGCTGGCATGCGCTGCAGCGCCGCCGCAACCGGGACCGTGGCGACAGCGGCGACGGCGACGCGGTCGCGCCGACACCGGCCTCCGCTCCGACACCGGCGGCCCCGTCGGGCTCGACGCCTTCCGCCTCGCCGGCCGTCCCCTGATCTGAGGAGGGCCGGTGACCGCGGCTGGCCCGGCGCTTGCATACTCGCGCCCATGACCGTCGCCGCCCTGCCTGCCGCTGCTCCCGTGCTCGCGCCGACCATCCTCGACCTGGAGGCGTCCGGTTTCGGGCGAGGCAGTTATCCGATCGAGATCGGTTTCGTCGAGGCGGGTGGGCTGCCGTTCTGCTCGCTGATCCAGCCGGCGCCGGACTGGGCGCACTGGGACGAGCAGGCGGAAGCGCTGCATGGCATTTCGCGCGAGCTGCTGCTGCGGCACGGTCGTCCCCGCGAATGGGTCGCCGACGAGCTCAACAAGCGGCTGGCCGGCCAGACGGTCTATTCCGACAGCTGGGGTCATGACTACAGCTGGCTGAGCAGGCTTTTCGACAGCGCGGGCCGCCTGCCGCGATTTCGTCTCGAGGATCTGCGTCGCCTGCTCACCGAGGACGAGGCGTCGCGCTGGAACGGCGTGCAGCAGGAGGTCCGTGCCGAGGCGCAATTGCGGCGTCACCGCGCCAGCGCCGACGCGAAGGTCCTGCAGATGACGCTGATGCGCCTGAAGCATGGCCCGGCGACGCCGACGGCCTCATTGAACGGCCGCGCCCCGGACGACTTCGGCAACTGCGGCTGACTCAGCCTCGATCGACCCCCGGCCGCGACGCCCGATCGGCGCAGAGGGTCCCGCTGGACTGTCCCCGTCCGGCGCGCTTGGCGCGATAGAGGTGGTCGTCGGCCTGCTCGACCAGGTCGTCGAGCGTCGCTCCCCTTGCCCAGCGCACGCAGTAGCCGACGCTGGTTCCGATGTGCAGCTCCAGCGCCCCGATCCGGAACGGCATCGTCAGCGCGTGCACCAGCTTGTCGGCGACGACCTGCGCGTCGGCCGGCTTGGCGACGTGGGTGAGGAACACCGCGAACTCGTCGCCGCCGACGCGCGCGACCAGGTCCTGGGGCCGCAGCGCATGCCGGATGCGTCCGGCGACGGCCTTGAGCAGCGCGTCGCCGACCGGATGGCCGTATTCGTCGTTGACCGGCTTGAACCGGTCGAGGTCCAGGTATAGCAGCGCCACCAGCTCGTCGCGGTCGTCCGCGCGGCGCAACGCGGCGCCGACCTCGGACGCGAAGCCGGCCCGGTTGAGCAGCTCGGTCAGCGGGTCGGTGTTGGACGCGCGCAGCAGCCGCATCTGTTCCTGCTTGGCGTCGGTCACGTCGCGCGCGACGCCGTAGGCGCCGATGATCGCGCCGTCGTCGTTGAGCAGCGGCGCGTAGGTCAGCTCCACATAGCGCGTCTCGCCGCGATCCTCGCCGTCCAGCGGCATCGGCCGGCTGACGCCGTCGTCGTCGCGCATCTCGACCACGCTGGTCTCGCCCGCGAAGGCGCGGCGGATCAGCGGCCGCACGGCGGGGTAGAGGTCGTCGAAGACCTCGGACGCCTGCCGGCCGTGCCAGGAGCGCTCGGGGATGTCGAAGCGCCGCTCGAAGGCCTTGTTGCAGAACAGCACCCGCTCGTCGGTATCGACCGCCAGCATCATGACGTTGACGCTCTGCGCCATCGCGCCCATCACCGCCTGGCTGCGTTCGCGCTCGCGGCGGGCGGCCAGCTCGGCGCTGATGTCGGCGATGGTGCCGGCGTGCGCGACGATGCGTCCGCCCAGCCGCATCGGCCGCATCCGCAGCCGCACCAGCAGCTCGGTGCCGTCGCGGCGGGTCAGTTGCCGCACGCGGTCCACCGGCTCGCCGCGCGCGGCCAGCACGCCCCATTGCTCGCGGGTCAGCTCGCGCTCCGTCGACGGCAGCCGGTCCAGCCAGCCCCAGGCGAGGTCGTGGCGGTCCACCTCCAGCATGCGCAGGTAGGTCTCGTTGGCGTAGACGGTGCGGCCGTTGAGGTCGCAGCGGAACAGCCCCATCGGCGACGCGTCGGCGGTGGCCTCGCGTTCCGCCTCGCGCAGCCGGGTGCGCTGCTGGATGCGGGTGAACCAGGCCATCAGCCCGATCGCGATCACGCTGATCAGCATCGAGAAGCCGAGCACCGCGCGCCGTTGCTGCAGGTAGCCGGCGAGGATGCGGTCGCGCTCGAAGGAGACGTACAGCCGCATCGGGTAGTCCTGCAGCACGCGGTAGGACACGATGCGCTCGAGCCCGTCGGCCGGGCTTTCCGCGACGATGAACTGGCCGCTGGCCGGCGGGTCGGGCGGCATCGCGTCGCCGCCGGGCAGCGCGCGCAGGTTGGTGCCGATCAGTCCCTGCACCTCGGGCCAGCGCGCCATCGCGATGCCGTCGTCGCGTTCCAGCAGGATCGCCGTGCCGGCACGCATCGTGCGCGCGCGGTAGATGCGCTGCAGCACGTCGATGTCGATGAAACCGACGGTGGCGGTGAACGGTCCGGCGGGCGCGCTCAGCCGCGTGGCCATCGGCACGACCAGGTGCGCGCCTGGGCGCAGCTGCAGCGGCCGGCCGATGACGATGCTGGGGCCGCCGGGCTTGCCGAGCTCGGACAGGAAGCTCTTCGGGCCGAGGTCGACATAGGGTTCGCCGGTCACCGACGGGATGCGCCAGAGGCGGCCATCGGTCGCGGCGAGCATCACGTCGGTCAGGCCGCGCGAGTTGTCGCGCAGCGAGTCCGCCAGCAGCGACACCGTCGCGTCCAGGTCGTGGCGGTCGGTCTTGCGCGTCATCAGCAGCAGGTCGATGGTGCGCAGGCTGCCTTCCGTCTCGCGCAGCAGCTGTTCGGTGTCCTGCGCCGCGTTGAGCGCGATGCCGTGCAGGTCCTGCTGCAGGTCTTCGACCAGCGAGCGCGGATAGATCAGCGCGAACCACAGCACCAGCGCCCACAGCACCACCAGCACCAGCCCCAGCGCCAGGAACGGACCGTAGACCAGCAGTCGCCGGACCTTCAGTCGCTCGGCGACGGACTGGGTGAACAGGGAGGAGCTGGGCATCGGCCACATTGTGGCCGTGCGGCGGCCGGGTTCAAGCGTCCGTCGACGTCGCGCCGGGAGGGCGCCCCGGGGAGGCCGGCACGTGGCTGGCGGGGTCGTCGCGGGCCAGTTCGGCCAGACAACGCAGGCACAGGCAGCGGTCGGGCCAGCGCGCGGCGAGCTCGCGCTTCAGGTCCTCGCCCAGCCGCGTGCCGAAGCAGGCGCACCAGCCGTCCTCGACCCCGCAATGGAAGCCGCCGCCGCAGCGCGGGCAGGCGGTGTTGTCGAGCGGGACGGGGGTGGCGGGCGCGGTCACGGCGGCGGCATCGGGGTGGCGGGTGGATCACTGTAGCGCGGGCGGAACCGGGTCACATGCCCCGGTACTGATCGGCCCCATCCACTCTCAAGGAGGCGCCATGTTCTGGCCCTTGCTGCTGCTCCTGCTGGCTTGATCCCAGCCTCGCGCCGGCTCAACCGAACAGCCCGCGATGCCGGTCGCGCAGCAGGTTCTTCTGCACCTTGCCCATCGCGTTGCGCGGCAGCTCGGTCGCGACGAAGACCTGCTTGGGCACCTTGAAGCCGGCGATCCGGTCCTTCAGCGCGCCGACCAGCGCGGCGCCGTCCAGGTCCGTGCCGGGTCGCGGCACCACGACCGCGATCACGCCTTCGCCGAAGTCGGGATGCGGCACGCCGATCACCGCCGACTCGGCCACGCCGGGCAGCTCGTTGAGCCAGCCCTCGATCTCCGCCGGATAGACGTTGTAGCCGCCGGTGATGATCAGGTCCTTGCTGCGGCCCACGATGGTCACGTAGCCGCGGTCGTCGCGCCGGCCGACGTCGCCGGTCTTGAACCAGCGGTCGTCGGTGAACTCCTCCTTCGTCTTCTCCGGCATGCGCCAGTAGCCGGCGAACACGTTGGGGCCGCTCACCTGCAGGTGGCCGATCTCGCCGTCGCCCTCGGTGGAGCAGGGGGCGCCGTCGTCGGTGACGACGCGCACGCCGACGCCGGGCAACGGGAAACCGACGGTGCCGCCGCGGCGCTCGCCGTCCTCGGCCTTGTAGGGGTTGGAGGTCAGCATGACGGTCTCGCTCATGCCGTAGCGTTCCAGGATCGTGTGGCCGCTGCGGCGCTGCCACTCATTGAAGGTCTCGATCAGCAGCGGCGCGGAGCCGCTGATGAACAGCCGCATCCGCGCGCACTGGTCCCTGGTCAGCGCGGCGTGCTCGAGCATGCGGACGTAGAGCGTGGGCACGCCCATGAACAGGGTGGCGTCGGGCAGCCGCGCGATCACGCCGCGCGGATCGAAGCGGTTGAACCAGAGCATCCGCGCGCCGGCCAGCAGCGCGCCGTGCGACGCGACGAACAGCCCGTGCACATGGAAGATCGGCAGCGCGTGGACCAGCACGTCGTCCGCGGACCAGCCCCAGTAGTGCTTCAGCACCTCGGCGTTGGACAGCAGGTTGCCGTGGCTGAGCATCGCGCCCTTGCTGCGGCCGGTGGTCCCGCTGGTGTAGAGGATCGCGGCCAGGTCGTCGGCCGCCTTGGCGGCGACCTGGTGCGTGTCGGGCATCTGCACCGCGCGGTCCAGCAGCGTGCCGGTCCGGTCCTCGTTCAGCGTGAACACCCAGGGCACGCCGGACTGGAAGGCCAGCTTGCTGATCCAGCCGAAGTGCTTGCCCGCGCAGACGACCACCGCCGGCTCGGCGTTGCCGATGAAGTACTCCAGCTCCGCGGCCTGATAGGCGGTGTTCAGCGGCAGGTAGACGTAGCCGGCGCGCAGCACCGCCAGGTACAGCAGCAGCGCCTCGACGCTCTTCTCGGTCTGCACCGCGACGCGGCTGCCGGCGGGCAGGTCCAGCGAGGCCAGCAGGTTGGCGATCATCGCCGTGGCGCGGTCGATGTCGCGCCAGCTGTAGCAGCGTCCGGCGTCGGGCCCGTCGGCCAGTTCGATCGCGCAGGCGTGCAGGTCGTCGGAGAAGTTGGCGCGCAGCGCCGCGAACAGGTTGGCGTTGGGAGAGGCGTTCATCAATCCAGTTTCGCACCGCTGCGCTTGACGACGTCGGCCCAGCGGACGATCTCGCCGTGCACGTACTTGCCGAAGGCGTCGCCGTACAGGTTGGGCATCTCGGTGCCCAGGCCGGTCCAGATCGTCTTGAGTTCCTCGCTGGCGAAGGCCTTGCGCATCTCGGCCTGCATCGCGGCGATCACTTCCTTGGGCGTGCCCTTGGGCGCCCACAGCCCGTACCAGGTCGACACCTGGTACTGCGGGATGCCGGCCTCGACGGCGCTGGGGATGTCGGGGAAGCCGGGCGCGCGCTTGGCCGAGGCCACCGCCAGCGCCTTGATGCGGCCGCCGCGGATGTGCGCGGCCGACGAGCCCAGGCCGTCGAACATCAGGTCCACCTGGCCCGCCATCAGGTCCTGCAGCGCGGGTCCGGCGCCGCGGTAGGGGATGTGGGTGATGAAGGTCCGGGTCTGCAGCTTGAACAGCTCGCCCGCGAGGTGGTGCGAGGTGCCGTTGCCGGCGGAGCCGTAGTTCAGCTTGCCGGGGTTCTTCTTCAGCACGTCCAGCAGGCCCTTGACGTCGGTGGCCTGCACCTTGGACGGGTTGACCACGATCACCTGCGGCACGCTGGAGATCAGGCCCACGGGCACGAAGTCCTCCTCGAGCCGGTACTCCAGCTTCGGGTACATCGCCGGCGCGATCGCGTGGTGCACCGCGCCCATGAAGAAGGTGTAGCCGTCGGGGGCGGCCTTGGACGCGATCGTCGCGCCGACGGTGCCGCCGGCGCCGCCCTTGTTGTCGATGATGAACTGCTTGCCGACCTGCTTGGTCAGCACCGCGGTCAGCGGGCGGGCGAAGGCGTCGGTGCCGCCGCCGGCGGGGAAGGGCACGACGATCGTCACCGGGCGGCTCGGCCAGGCCGACTGCGCGAACGCGGCGGGCGACGCGCCCGCGACCGCCAGCAGCGCCGCGCCGGTCCCGAGCAGGCGGCGACGGGCCGCGGAAATCTTGTTCATGGGGGTCTCCTGTGGGCCGGGGCCGGCCGCCTTCGTGTAGGGGGTGGGCGGTTTATAGCCGCATCGGGGCCGGCGCGGCGTGACAGCGGCCCGGGGGAATCCCCAGGGCCGTCGCGGTCGGCGGACGGCTGTCGCACGGGGGGTGGCTGCTACATTGGTCCGCATCAGATCCGAGGCGGCCCGCGGCGCGGCGACCCGACCCGGACACGCCGCGGTCCACCGCGACGAATGCCCAGGAGACGAGTCATGAACGACATTCCCCAGGATGCCGAGGCGGTCTTGCGGCTGGCGGCGCAGTCCATGTTCGACGTGCTCGCCAGCACGGCGCAGGGCGCGATGGTGGTCAACCGCGAGCACCGCGTCGTCTGGATCAGCGAGGGCTACAAGCGCTTCCTGCCGGCGCTGGGCCTGCGGGACGAATCGGAGTTCGTCGGCCGCCTCGTCGAGGAGGTCGTCCCCAACACGCTGATGGCGCAGGTCATCGACACCGGCCAACCCATCCTGGTGGACCTGCTGACCAACAAGGCGGGCACCTTCCTGGTCAGCCGGCTGCCGCTGCGGGGGCCGGACGGCGATGTCATCGGCGCCATGGGCATGGTCCTGCTGGACCACCCCGAGACGACGATGCAGCCGCTGATGAACAAGTTCGCGTGCCTGCAGGCGGAGCTCGACGAGACGCGCCGGCAACTGGCGGCGGAGCAGTCGCGCAACCGGCGGCCCAAGCACCGGATCATCGATTTCATCGGGACCAGCGCGGCGGCGGTGGAGGCCAAGCGACAGGCGCGGCGGGTCGCGCAGGCCGACGCGACGGTGCTGCTGCTGGGCGAGACGGGGACGGGCAAGGAGCTGCTCGCGCATGCGATCCACGCGGCGTCGCGGCGGGCGGGCCGGCCGCTGGTGTCGGTGAACATCGCGGCCGTGCCGGAGACCTTGCTGGAGGCGGAGTTCTTCGGTGTCGCGCCGGGCGCGTACACCGGCGCCGAGCGCAAGGGCCGGGACGGCAAGTTCCGGCTGGCCGATGGCGGGACCTTGTTCCTGGACGAGATCGGCGACATGCCGCCGGCGCTGCAGGCCAAGCTGCTGCGGGTGCTGCAGGAGCAGGAGCTCGAGCCGCTGGGCAGCAACGAGGTGGTGAAGGTCGACGTGCGGGTGATCGCGGCGACCAGTCGGGATCTCGAGGCGATGGTGCGGCGTGGTGAGTTCCGCGCGGACCTCTTCTACCGATTGCACGTGCTGCCGATCCGTCTGCCGACGTTGCGCGAGCGTCCCGAGGACATCGAGGCGCTGGTGGAGGTGTTGCTGGAGGAGATCGCGCGCCGCAGCGGCCTGGCGCCGAAGACGCTGAGCGCGGCGGCGCTGCGGGTGTTGATGGCGCGTTCCTGGCCGGGCAATGTGCGCGAGCTGCGCAACGTGCTCGAGCAGGCCTTCCTCATGAGTGACGACGGCCAACTCGAGCCGAGGCACTTCGGCCTCTCCGATCCCGCCACTCCCACTCCCACCCCAACGCTCACGCCCGCGTCCACGTCCACGTCCACGTCCACGTCCACGTCCACGCCGATGCCCACTCCCTCTTCGTCGATCACAGCGAGTGATGCGGACGCTCCGGGGACCGGTGCCCCTCCGAGCGACCTTCCGAGCGTGCGGAGGAGTGGGAGCGAGGAGGGGCACCGGTTTCCGGAGCGTGGGCTCGGTCCCTTGCACGAGCGGGGGCTCGGCCCCTCTCCGGGCCTCCCCGCCCGAAAAGCAGAACTGGAGCGCGCCGCCATCGCGCAGGCCTTGCAGCGCACCAACGGCAACCGTGTCGCCGCGGCCAGGCTGTTGGCGATCTCCCGGGCGACGCTCTACGAGAAGTTGGCGAAGTACCCTGAATTGGCTTCGGGCTGACGCGTACGCCAAAGCCCGGGGTGTTGGCGCCCCGTCACATCGTCACGTTTGGCCTGTGTTCATGGGCTTCATCGAGGGTTCCGGGCCTTGTCGGACGCCGTGCGCCGTGCGCATATTGCGGGGACAGGGAATCACGACGACGAGGACCGGCTTCACCGGCCCGCTCAGGAGACACCATGAACACGCTGACCACGACCGCTGGCGCGACCTTCACCGGCGCGGACGCGGCCCGTCCTTCCGCTGCCGCGCCTCGTTCCGGACGCCGGGCCTGGACGCTCGCGACGAAGTTGCGTGTCGCCGTGCTGGCGGCGGTGATCGGTTTCGTCGTGCTGGTGATGTGGCTGAGCCACCGATCCGCGATGAGCTTGCTGGACGTGAAGATGATCACGACGGTCGAGCAGGTGAAGAACGCCGAGCAGATCGCCAAGAAGTATTTCGACCGCATCGGGGCTGGCGGCCTGAGCGAGGCGGATGCGAAGAAGCAGGCGGCGGCGGAGATCGGGAAGATCCGTTACTCGGGCAACGAGTATTTGTGGATCAACGACATGACGCCCAAGATGGTCATGCATCCGATCAAGCCGGAGCTGAACGACAAGGACCTGTCGGGCAACAAGGACCCGAACGGGCTGAAGCTGTTCGTGGCCTTCGTCGACACGGTGAAGGCGCAGGGCGCGGGCTTCGTCGACTACCTGTGGCCCAAGCCGGGCGCGAAGGATCCGGAGCCCAAGCGGTCCTACGTCGCGGGCTTCAAGCCGTGGGGTTGGGTCATCGGTTCGGGCGTGTACATCGACGACGTCTCGGCGATCGCTCGGCGTGACGCGATGGTCGCGCTGGGGCTGGTGATCGCGGTGGGCCTGGGCGCGCTGATCGCGGTCGAATGGTTCGCGCGCGGCTTGAAGCGGCGGCTCGGCCAGATGCGCGAGGTCGTGGAGGCGGTGGCCAATGGCGACCTGCGGGCGCAGGTGGTGGGCAGCGGCGGCATGGGCAGCGACGAGATCGGCGAGGTGCTGACGCAGGTCGCCGCGATGCAGGGGCGGCTCAGCGACCTGGTGCGCGCGATCCGCGACGCGACGGATTCGATCCAGCATGCGTCGCGCGAGGTCGCGATGGGCAGCCAGGACCTGTCGCAGCGCAGCGAGCAAGCGGCCTCCAGCCTGCAGCAGACGGCGGCGTCGATGCAGGAGCTGACGCAGCGGGTGACGCATTCGGCGGAAGCCGCGCACCAGACCAATCAGCTGGCCATCGGCGCGGCGGACCGGGCGAAGCTCGGCGCGGACGTGATGGGCGAGGTCGTGCAGACGATGGACGGCATCGCCGGCGCCAGCCGCAAGATCGCCGACATCATCTCGGTCATCGACGGCGTGGCGTTCCAGACCAACATCCTGGCGCTGAACGCGGCGGTCGAGGCCGCACGTGCCGGCGAGCAGGGCCGCGGGTTCGCGGTCGTCGCCAGCGAGGTGCGGGCGCTGGCGCAGCGCAGCGCCAACGCGGCCAAGGAGATCAAGGCGTTGATCAGCGATTCGGTCTCGCGCGTCGACGCGGGCAGCGCGCAGGTCGGCCGCGCGGGCGAGGCGATGGGGCAGATCCTGCAGTCGGTCCAGCAGGTCAGCGGCACCGTCGCGGAGATCAGCCAATCCAGCGCCGGCCAGTCCGACGGGCTGGCGCAGATCAACACGGCGGTCCGCCACCTGGACGACATGACGCAGCAGAACGCCGCGCTGGTCGAGGAGACGGCGGCGGCGGCCGAGTCGCTGCAGCAGCAGGCGCGACTGCTCAACGAGCAGGTGGCGACGTTCCGGACCTGATCCCGCGCACGGCCCCTCCGGCCCCGGCCCACCGATCCAGGGGGGACCGGGGCTTTTCCTCGTGATGCCGCGATTGCGCGGCTCGTGACCGGACGTTACAAACGCCGGCACAACGAGTCGGCCCGGAGCGGCCGCGAGGGAGGGTGAATGATCAGATCCCGGACGTGGATGGCGGCGGCCTGCCTGTCGCTGACCGGTTGCGCGATGGTGTCCAAGAGCGTCGAGCAGAGCATCACGCTGTCCGACTCCTGCGACCAGTTGACCCAGCAGAAGCACGCGGCGGTGACGCTGGGCCAGTCCAACTTCGTCGAGCTGCTGCGGGCCCGCTTGCTGGCCACCACGTCCTGCCTCGACGCGAGCGGCCAGCTGGTCCGCGCGGGGCTGACGGAATGCGCGCTGTCCCAGATCCAGGCTCGCGCGATGGACGCCAAGACGCTTGAGGCCTTGCAAGAGGCGCAGCTCAAGGCGAAGGGCGGGAAGGACACGGCGGACGCGCAGATCCAGCAGATCAAGGGGCCACTCCAGGATCTGGCGAAGACGGTCGTCGCCAGCAACCAGGCGATCGACGGGCATCTAACGGCCCTGGGGGAATCGCTCGACGCGCTCTGCGGGGATCCGAAGGAGGTGCGCAGCGTGGCCCACTTCTCGAGGTGCTACATCAGCCTGGTCCAACGCGGCCAGGCGGCGCCCGTCGTGGAGCAGGGCGCGAGCGCCGCGGCCACCGTGCTCGCGGACCAGCAGCGCGCGATCAAGGCGGTGCAGGGCATCGGCGCGGCGCTGGCCGGTCTCCAGGGGGCCGTCAACCAAGCCCGCGGTCAACTGACCGTCGTCGCCAACGACGCCTCGGCGGTCCAGCAGGCGCTGGCGTCCGATGTCGCGCTCTACGCGAGCACTGTCGATCGTTTCGTCGCCGACGCGCGCAGCGCCCTGACCGGCGACCTGACCGCGATGACCGGCGACGCGCTGGTGGCCAGCCTGACCTACCAGAAGGCGTATCGCCTCTTCGACTTCATCGACCAGGGGCTATTGCCCGTCGAGACCCTGCTGAACCGCGCGGACGACAAGGTGTACGGGGCGGTGTCCCTGACCATGGCCTTCACGGTCGATTCACTGCAGGCCGGCACGTCGCGGGCGCTCGAGACGGTCGTGAAACAGCGCCCGGCCTTTCCCTGGTCGGCCGAGGCGAGAGCCCGGCTGACGCAAGAGGAGCAGGCGAAGGCGGACCGCGTCCTCAAGGCCGTCTGGATTCCATTGGGACTGGCGGCCTGCGAGCGGCTCGGGGATCCGAAGGTGGTGCGCAAGAGTCCGACGCTGGAACCCTTCTTCGAGCGCGGACTGGTGGAGGCCGTGCAGAGCGCGTTGAAGGAGGCCAGGAGCAACGCGGGCGTCGAACGCGTGCGCCTGGCCGAGGAACTGCGGCAGGCGAAGGAAGCGAAGCGGCAGGTCACGAGCGAAGGGCCGGGCGTGCCCGTGATCTTCGCGGCGGCAACCCCGGTGGCGCCCCCGCTCGAGGCCGAGGACTTCAATGCCGGCTTGCTCCAGACCTTCGTGTCGTCGCAATGGGCGATGCGGCAGGCCATGAGCCGGGTGGCGCCGGGACCCGCGATCGCGGAGGACAAGGCCAGCGGCAGGAAGGTCGCCGAATACCTGGTGTCCACCGCCGAGGAGCCGCTGGTGCGCCGCGCGGCGCTGTCGCTGAGCGCGTCGCTGGCGGGCGGCGATCCGGTGTCGCGGGAGGGCGTCCCCTTCTCGCCGGCCCTCGCGAGCGCGGCCGCCTCGTCGCTCGCGATGGCGAGCTCGGTCGCCACGGCCTCCGCGAGCGCCACGGTGACCAACACGCAGCACCTCACCATGACGCCCTGGGGCCCGCCGCCGCCGGACGCCCCCCGCCCGCCGCCTGACATCGTCACGACCGCGCCGCGCATGGCGCCGCTCGACCTGTGCGCCGCGTTGCCCGGCGCGATCGGCTGCAAGTCGCTGGGCGAGCACGGCTATCGCCTCGACATCGGCGCCTTCCCGCAGAACGACTATCGCGACGACGACATGCGGCAGATGCTCACGTCGATCGGGCGCATGGTCGCGGCCAGCGGCGCGGACTTCGACGCGCAAGTCATCGGACGCGCCTCGACGCCGCGGTTCGATTGCTTCAAGGCGTCGAGCTGGCAAGGCGGCGACGGGCTCGAGGTGAAGAAGTCGGACGAGGCCGCGGGAAGCAAGACCTATGTCTTCGCCGCGAAGGGCGTGTCCGCCGGCGCGCCGATCGCCGCGGTCTGCCGCCGCGGCTCGTCGCAAGCCGACGGCAATCGCGTCCTGGCGCTCGCCCGTGCCGCCTGGGCCGCGGGCGTCCTGAACAACGCGAGGATCCGGATCTCCTCCGACGACGTGACCGGCGTGGGCAGCCTGCTGGCCAAGCCCCCCAACTCCGCGGCCGATCGCGGCATCACCGTGCTGCTGATCCGCCGGCCGTCGTCCGGCCTGGCGAGCGCCGCCACCCGCTGACGATCGCCCTGTCCGGACCCCAGACACTGACTGGAATCCGGACAGCCTTCCGTTCGCCACCGCACGCCGCTGTCTGGATCCCGGACAGCGGCGTCGTCGTTTCCGGCGGCTGGAGCGGTCCTTCGCGGCCGATCGGGCGCATGCCCCGCGGGTTCTCCCGGACGGCACGGCCCTTGCGAAGGAAGCGGGCCGAGACCGGCGTCCGACCGGTCCGATCCCCCAGGAGACACGACCCATGACCCATGGTTTCCTCCGCGCCGCGGCCGGCGCGGCGCTGGCGCTGACCGTCGCGCTGCCCGCCTCGCTGATCGCCGTCGCGCCCGCGCTGGCCCAGGGCAAGGACATCCGCATCGCGCATGTCTACAGCCGCACCGGCCCGCTCGAGGCCTACGGCAAGCAGACGCAGACCGGCTTCCTGATGGGCCTGGACTACGCCACCGGCGGCACCATGACCGTCGCGGGCCGCAAGCTGGTCGTCATCGAGAAGGACGACCAGGGCAAGCCCGATGTCGGCAAGAGTTTGCTGGCCGCCGCCTACGGCGACGACAAGGCCGACATCGCCGTCGGGCCCTCGTCGTCCGGCGTCGCGCTCGCGCTGCTGCCCGTCGCCGAGGAGTACAAGAAGATCCTGCTCGTCGAGCCCGCCGTCGCCGACTCCATCACCGGCGACAAGTGGAACAAATACATCTTCCGCACCGGCCGCAACAGCTCGCAGGACGCGATCTCCAACGCGGTCGCGCTGGACCGGCCCGGCACCGTGATCGCGACGCTGGCGCAGGACTATGCCTTCGGCCGGGACGGCGTGAAGGCGTTCAAGGACGCCATCAAGAAGGCCAAGGTCGTGCACGAGGAGTACCTGCCGACGACCACCACCGACTTCACCGCCGGCGCGCAGCGGCTGATCGACCGGCTCAAGGACCAGCCCGGCCGCAAGGTGATCTTCATCATCTGGGCCGGTGCCGGGAACCCGTTCAAGATCGCCGACCTCGACCTGAAGCGCCATGGCATCGAGATCGCCACCGGCGGCAACATCCTGCCCGCGATGGCCGCCTACAAGGCGCTGCCCGGCATGGAGGGCGCGACCTACTACTACTTCGGCATGCCGAAGAATCCGGTCAACGAGTGGCTGGTCGCCAATCACTACAAGCAGTTCAAGGCGCCGCCCGACTTCTTCACCGCCGGCGGCATGAGCGCGGCGATCGCCATCGTCGAGGCGCTCAAGAAGACCGGCGGCGACACGGCCACCAACACCCTCATCAAGGCGATGGAGGGCATGAGCTTCGAGACGCCCAAGGGGCGGATGACCTTCCGTCCCGAGGACCACCAGGCGCTGCAGTCGATGTACCACTTCAAGATCAAGGTCGATCCCGCCTTCGCCTGGGGCGTGCCGGAGTTGGTCCGCGAGATCAAGCCCGAGGAAATGACCATCCCGATCCGCAACAGACGTTGAGCCGCGCGGCAGCCGCCGCGGGCGATACGCCGCTCTTCAAGGAGGTTTCCGATGAAAACGAAGTCTTCCGTGGTGCGTTCCTTCGTCGCCGCCGCGGCGCTCGCCGCGGCGGGCCTGGCCCGCGCGGCCGTGCCGCTGCCGTCGCTCAACATCGACACGAGCGCGATCACCGTCTCCGGCCTGTCCTCCGGCGGCTTCATGGCCAACCAGCTCGGATACGCCTATTCATCGACATTCAAGGGCGTCGGCGTTTTCGCCGCCGGCCCCTACATGTGCGCCGGGCACAGCACCTACACGTCCTGCATGTACAACGCGACGATCTCGCCATCGATGCTCAGCACGATGCAGGCCGACCTCAACAACTGGAGCGGCACCGCGATCGACGCCAAGAGCAACGTCGCGGCGCAGAAGGTCTACCTGTTCGTCGGCACCAGCGACACCACCGTCGGCCCCAACCCGATGAACGCGGTGCAGACCCAGTACCTGAACAACGGCGTCACCGCCGCCAACCTCGAATACGTCCAGCGCAGCGGCACCGCCCATGTGCTGCCGACCGACTTCGACGCCACCGGCAACAACAGCTGCGGCACCAGCGCCTCGCCCTACATCGCCAACTGCGGCTATGACGGCGCCAAGGCGGTGCTCACCAAGCTCTACGGCACGCTGAACCCGCGCAACAACAGCCCGGCGGCCGCCAACTTCATCGAGTTCAACCAGGCCGAGTTCAGCACCAACCCCGGCCTGGCCGCCACCGGCTGGGCCTACGTGCCGGCCGACTGCGCCGCCGGCCAGGCCTGCAAGCTGCACGTCGCGCTGCACGGCTGCCAGCAGAACACCGCCACCATCGGCGACAAGTTCGTCCGCAACACCGGCTACGCCCGCTGGGCCGACACCAACCGCATCGTGGTGCTGTTCCCGCAGACGAAGGTGGACAACACCTCGCGCTCGACCGCCGCCAGCGGCCTGCTGCCCAATCCGAACGGCTGCTGGGACTGGATCGGCTGGTACGGCTCCAACTTCGCGCAGAAGGCCGGCGTGCAGGCCGCGGCGATCAAGGCGATGGTGGACCGCCTGGCCGGCGGCACGACCGGCAATCCCGGCGATCCCGGCACGCCGGCGACCTGCTTCACCGCGTCGAACTACGCGCACACGCTGGCCGGCCGCGCCTACGCGCTGTGGGGACTGACCTACGCCAACGGCTCCAACGACGCGATGGGCCTGTGGAACATCTACCTCACCACGACCTTGAAGCAGACCGCTCCGAACTACTACGTGATCGGGTCCTGCCCCTGACGGGGCCGGGCCGGGAGTCCTCCTTCGCATGCTCGAGACCCGCGACCTCACCGTCCGATTCGGCGGCCACACGGCGGTGGACCGCGTCAGCTGCGCCTTCCATCCGGGCACGCTGACCGCCATCGTCGGCCCCAACGGGGCCGGCAAGACGACCTACTTCAACCTGATCTCGGGCCAGCTCGGCGCGACCGCCGGCCGGGTGCTGCTCGACGGCGAGGACCTGACCCGGATGGCCGCGCCGCTGCGCACGCGGCGTGGCCTCGGTCGGGCCTTTCAGCTGACGCAGCTGTTCCCGACGCTCAGCGTGCTGGAGAACGTGCGGCTCGCGGTGCAGTCGCGCCGCGGCGAGGGCCTGCGGATGCTGTCGGTCTGGCTGCAGCACCGCGCGCTGATCGAGGAGGCGCATGCGATCGTCGAGCGGGTGCGCCTCGGCCACCGCGTCGACGCGCCGGCGGCGAGCCTGCCGCACGGCGACCAGCGCAAGCTGGAGGTCGCGATGCTGATCGCGCTGCGGCCCAAGGTCTACCTGTTCGACGAACCCACCGCCGGCATGAGCGTCGACGAGGTGCCGGTGATCCTCGACCTGATCCGCGCGCTCAAGGCCGAGGGCGCGCACACGATCCTGCTGGTCGAGCACAAGATGGACGTGGTGCGTGAGCTGGCCGATCGCATCGTCGTGCTGCACCAGGGGCAGCTCGTCGCGGACGGGGAGCCGGCCGCGGTGATCGCCTCGCCGGTGGTGCAGGGCGCCTACCTGGGCCTGGCGGTGCCGGAGGCGGCATGAGCGCTGCAATCGACACGACAACGCCGGCCGACGACCCCGGCCCTCACCCCCACCCTCTCCCGCAGCGCGGGAGAGGGCGCTGCGGGGGACCGGGTCCTGACGGGCAGATGGGCTCTGCGCCGCTGCTGCGGTTGGAGGGCCTGCACACCCACATCGGGGCGTATCACATCCTCCATGGGGTGGACCTGGCCGTGCCCGAGGGCGAGGTCACGATGCTGCTGGGCCGCAATGGCGCCGGCAAGACGACGACGCTGCGCACGGTGATGGGCCTGTGGCGGGCGAGCGCCGGCCGCGTGCTGCTGGACGGCCGGCCGATCCAGGCGCTGCCGACGCCGGAGATCGCGCGCGCCGACATCGCCTACGTGCCGGAGAACATGGGCATCTTCGGCGAGCTGACGGTGCGGGAGAACCTGCTGCTGGCGGCGCGCAAGGCGCGCTCCCTCGACGAGCTCGACACCGCGCGGCTGGACTGGCTGTTCGGCCTGTTCCCGGCGCTGCGCAAGTTCTGGCTGTACCCGGCCGGCAAGCTCAGCGGCGGCCAGAAGCAGATGCTGGCGATCGCGCGGGCGATGGTCGAGCCCCGCCGCCTGCTGCTGATCGACGAGCCGACCAAGGGCCTGGCGCCGGCGATCATCCGCAACCTGATCGAGGCGCTGACCGAGATCAAGCGCGGCCGCGACGGCGCGCGCGCGACGGTGCTGCTGGTGGAGCAGAACTTCATGGTGGCGAAGGCGCTGGGCGACGGCGTCGCGGTGATGGACGACGGCCGTGTCGCGCATGCCGGCCGCATGGCCGAGCTCGCCGAGGACGACGACTTGCAGCAGCGGCTGCTGGGCCTCTCGCTGGGAGCGCATCAATGAGCGGGGACGCGGTGCCGCAGGCGCGCTTCGACGCGATCCCGCTGCTGCTGATCGCCGTGCTCGCGCTGGCGGCGCTGCCGCTGGTGGGCTCGTTCTCGAGCTGGGCGACGCTGACCCTCGCCGGCCTGGCGATGGGGCTGATCGTCTTCGTCATCGCTTCCGGGCTGACGCTGGTCTTCGGCCTGATGGACGTGCTGAACTTCGGCCACGGCGTGTTCATCGCGCTGGGCGCCTTCGTCGCGACGACGGTGATGGGCGCGATGAACGCGTCCGGCGGCTTCGTGTCCAGCCCCTCGCTCGTCGCGAACCTCGCGGCGGTCGGTGTCGCGGCGCTGGCGGGCATCGTCGCGGCGGCCGCGCTCGGCCTGGTCTTCGAGCGCCTGCTGGTGCGCCCGGTCTACGGCATGCACCTCAAGCAGATCCTGATCACGATGGGCGGGATGATCATCGGCGAGGAGCTGATCAAGCTGGTCTGGGGCCCGCAGATGATCCCGCTGCCGCCGCCGGAATCGCTGCGCGGCGCGCTGGTGATCGGCGACGTGGCGGTCGAGAAGTTCCGGCTGCTGGCGGTCGTCGTGGGCCTGCTGGTCTTCGCCGGGCTGCTGTGGCTGCTCAACCGCACCAAGCTCGGCCTGCTGATCCGCGCCGGGGTGCAGGACCGCGAGATGGTCGAGAGCCTGGGCTACCGGATCCGGCGGCTGTTCGTCGCGGTGTTCGTCGCGGGCTCCGGGCTGGCCGGCCTGGGCGGCGTGCTGTGGGGGCTGTACCAGCAGAGCGTGATCCCGCAGATCGGCGCGCAGGTGAACACGCTGATCTTCATCGTCATCATCATCGGTGGGCTGGGCTCGACGCTGGGTTGCTTCGCCGGCGCGCTGCTGGTCGGGTTGATGGCCAACTACTGCGGCTTCCTGGCGCCCAAGGCGGCGCTGTTCTCCAACATCGGGCTGATGGTCGCGGTGCTGCTGTGGCGGCCGCAAGGCCTCTATCCGGTCGGCCAGCGATGACGGCGGGGACCTGACATGCGCCTGATCCGATCCCTGCTGTCCCATGACCTGCCGCGCAGCCGCGTGCTGGCCGCGCTGCTGGCGCTCACGGTGCTGGCCCTGGCGCTGGCGCCGTTCGTGTTCCCCGGCACCAAGGCGCTGAACGTCGCGGCCAAGATCCTCGTGTTCATCGTGCTCGTGGGCAGCTACGACCTGCTGCTGGGCTACACCGGCATCGTCAGCTTCGCCCACACGATGTTCTTCGGCATCGGCGCCTATGGCGTGGCGATCGCCAGTTCCCGAATGGAACCCGGCTTCGCGGCGCTGGCCGTCGGCATCGGCGGCGCGCTGGTGCTGTCGCTGCTGCTGGCGCTGGTGATCGGGCTGTTCTCGCTGCGGGTCAAGGCGATCTTCTTCGCGATGATCACGCTGGCCGTCGCCGCGGCCTTCCAGGGACTGGCCTCGCAGCTGTCGGACCTGACCGGCGGCGAGGACGGCCTCAACTTCCGGCTGCCGGCGCTGCTGTCGCCGTCGACCGAGTTCCTGGAGTCGCCCGTCCTGGGCGTCAGCATCGACGGGCGGCTGCTCTGTTACTACCTGCTGTTCGTCGTGACGGTGCTGCTGGTGCTGGCGCTGCTGCGCATCGTCAATTCGCCGTTCGGGCGCGTGCTGCAGGCGATCCGGGACAACGACTTCCGTGCCGAGGCGATCGGCTACCGGCTGGTGACCTACCGGACGCTGTCGACGCTGCTGGCGGCGGTGTTCGCCACGCTCGCGGGCGCGCTGCTGGCGATCTGGCTGCGCTACAACGGGCCGGACACCTCGCTGTCGTTCGAGATCATGTTGGACATCCTGCTGATCGTCGTCATCGGCGGCATGGGGACGATCTACGGCGCGGTGATCGGCAGCGCGCTGTTCGTGCTGGCGCAGAGCTACCTGCAGGACCTGATGCGGCTGGGCGCGACGGCGGTGGACGGCGTGCCGGTGCTGTCGGCGCTGATCGCGCCGGAGCGCTGGCTGCTGTGGCTGGGCGTGCTGTTCGTGCTGGCCGTCTATCACTTCCCGAACGGACTGGTCGGGCGCCTGCGGCAGGCGAGGAGGGGCACTTGAAGTCGACGTCGAACTACCTGCGCTGCGAGGGCCGCGAGATCCACTACCAGGCCTGGGGCGACCCGGCGGCCGAGCCGGTCATCGCCTGGCACGGCCTGGCGCGCACCGGCCGCGACATGGACGACCTGGCGGCGCACCTGGCGCAGTCGGGGCGCTACTTCGTGATCTGCCCGGACACGATCGGGCGGGGGCTGTCGCAATGGAGCCCGGATCCGGACCGGGAGTACTGCCTGGCCTTCTACGTGAGGCTGGCGGTGGCGCTGGTCGACCAGCTGGGGCTGAAGGCTTTCCACTGGGTGGGGACGTCGATGGGCGGCGCGATCGGGTTGCTGGCGGCGGCGACCTCGCTGCGCGGCCGGATCCGGCGGCTGGTGCTCAACGACATCGGGCCGGAACTCGCCCAGCCGGCGATCGAGCGCATCCGGGGTTATGCGGGCAACCCGTCGGCCTTCGACACGGTGACCGAGCTGGAGGGCTACCTCCGCCAGATTTACCAGCCCTACGGCTGGATGAGCGACGCGCAATGGCGGCGGCTGACGGAGACCTCGATGCGCCGCTTGCCCGACGGGCGGGTGACGCCGCACTACGACCCGGCGATGGTGCGCCAGTTCTTCGTCCACCCGGACGACTACAGGCGCTGGACCGAGTGGGACTCGCTGAGCCTGCCGGTGCTGTGCCTGCGCGGGGAATCGTCGGATCTGCTGCTGCCTGAGACCGCCGAGGCGATGCGCGTGCGCGGCCCGCGCGCGGAGGTCGTCACCGTGCCCGGCTGCGGCCACGCGCCGGCGCTGAACGTGCCGGCGCATTTCTCGCTGGTGGAGCGGTTTCTCGAGGGCAGCTGACCGGGCCGGCGCTTCATCGCTTGATCAGCCAGCCGAGGACGCCGCCGAATGCGGCGGTCAATGTGGATGTCGCCCACCAGCGGTCCGCCTCCTGTGCGCAGTCATTGCTCAAGATGAAGATGCTGAAGCCGACGAGCGACAGCAGGATCAGCACGCTCACAAAGAACAGCGACAGCTCTCGAGTGCGTCGGGAGCGCGCATCGGCAAGGGTCTCTCGCGGCCCGATCGCTGTCCTGAGTTCGTGGTTTTCCGGGAGATCGGTGGACTGCGGCATCTCAGTACCCCTCGATCTCATCGGTCAGCAGATCCTTGCGTCCCTGCTCGATGAATCCAAAGGCCGATCCCGCGCGAACCCGACGGCGGACTTCGAAGTACAAGCGGAGCGCGCGAAGTACAACCTGGGCGTCGGTGCGGTTGTCTTCCAACGCGACAAGGTGAATCTCCGTCTGCAAGCGCTCGCTGGGTTCGTACGACGGGATGGGGGACGTGTACATGCAGGACTCCGGGATCAGCACGCCCGGACATCGGGCGCGGACCGGCAGTGAAGCACGCGAGCCCCGCCGGAAGCCAGTGCCGCGAGGAGGGATTCCCGTCAGTTCTGCGCAAGGTCAACCGGACGTGAAAAAGCCGTCGCGCGGATACCGCAGCGACGGCCTGTTTTCCCGGCGGCGCCGGACGCGCCCTCAGTCGTTCAGTTGCGGCAAATCCAGCCAGCGCGCCAGCCGGCGGCGCAGCGTCAGGAAGTCCAGCGGCTTGGTCAGGTGCTCGTCCATGCCCGCCTTCAGGCTGTCGGCGACGTCGCTGTCCAGCGCGTGCGCCGTCAGCGCCAGGATCGGGAAACGCGGCAGACGGCCCTGCGCCTGCTGCTCGCGCAACCGGCGCGCGCATTCCAGGCCGTCCATGCCCGGCATCTGGATGTCCATCAGCACCAGGCTCGGCGCCGCGGCCTCGCACAGGTCCAGCGCTTCCTGGCCATTGCGCGCGAGCTGCGTCTTCAGGCCCATCAGCGCCAGGAACTCCAGCGCCACGACCTGGTTGATCGGGTTGTCCTCGACCAGCAGCACGAAGGGCTCGCCCGGTGCCGGGCGCTGGCCGGAGACGGCGGGATCGGCGATCGAAGGCCCGTGCGGCGGCTTCGCGGACGCGTCCGACGTCATCAAGACCAGCGTGGTCTCGGAAATGGGATGGCCGTCGTTTCTGTCCATGTCGCTTGTCGTCCCGGCGCGGATCGGGCCGGGTATTCCCTGAAAAACGTCGCCCGCCGTTCGGATCGAACTGGGCCGCTGTTGCTCGGCGACGACGGGGTCCATTGTTGCCGCAGCCATCGAAGACTAGCAAGTGTGCGGAAGTCATCGGTCGGAGGCCTTGACAGGAGGTATGCGAACGCTTCCTGAACGGTCTTCCGCTTTCATTTGCTTACTACTGTGTCGTCCCGGACGCAGGTCACACGTCCGGGCCGCTGCTGCCAATCCGTGGCATCGGCGCTCCCTAGAATGACCGCCCACTGCCTTTTCCAGGCTGCCCAGCCGACACCGCCAATGTCCGACGCCGATATCCGCATCCGCGGTGCCCGCCAGCACAACCTCAAGAACCTCGACCTGGACCTGCGCACCGGCGAGTTGACCGTGGTGACCGGCCCGAGCGGGTCGGGCAAGTCCAGCCTGGTGTTCGACACCCTCTATGCCGAGGGCCAGCGCCGCTACGTCGAGACCTTCTCCGCCTACGCCCGCCAGTTCCTGGACCGGATGGACAGACCGGCGGTCGACAAGGTCGACGGCGTGCCCCCGGCGATCGCGATCGACCAGACCAACCCGGTCCGCACCAGCCGCTCCACCGTCGGCACGATGACGGAGCTCAACGACCACCTGAAGCTGCTGTTCGCGCGCGGCGCCGACCTGTTCGACCGCGCGACCGCGCTGCCGGTGCGCCATGACACCCCGCAGACCATCCATGCCGAGCTGCTGGCCCGCACCGTCGACGGCGACCCGCGCCTGGTGCTGACCTTCCCGGTCGAGCTGCCGGAAACCGTCAGCGCCGGCGAGGTCGAGCAATGGCTGTCCGCCTCCGGCTTCACGCGGGTGCAGTCGGAGCGCGTCGTCAACGGCCGCAAGGTGCTGGACGTGGTCGCCGACCGCTTCCGCATGCAGGGCGTCGAGCAGGCGCGCGCGATGGAGGCGATCGAGCTGGCGCTCAAGCGCGGCAGCGGCCGCATGACGGTGTACGTGATGAGCGCGGAAGAGGGCGCCGAGCCGGCGCTGTGGCGCTACTCCACCGGCCTGCACTGCCCGGAGAGCGACATCCGCTACGCCGATCCGCAACCGCCGCTGTTCTCGTTCAACTCGGCGATGGGCGCCTGCGAGACCTGCCGCGGCTTCGGCCGCGTGATCGGCGTGGACCTGGGCCTGGTGATCCCCGACGAGCGCAAGACGCTGCGCGGCGGCGCGATCAAGCCGATGCAGACGCCGGCCTGGAAGGAATGCCAGGACGACCTGCTGAAGTACGCCGGCGACGCCGGCATCCCGCGCGACACCGCCTGGAACCAGATGACGCAGGCGCAGCGCGACTGGGTCATCGAGGGCAGCCCCAACTGGAACGGCAACTGGAACAAGCAGTGGTACGGCGTGCGCCGGTTCTTCGACTACCTGGAGAGCAAGGCCTACAAGATGCACATCCGGGTGCTGCTGTCCAAGTACCGCAGCTACACCGAGTGCCCGTCCTGCCGCGGCGCGCGCCTCAAGACCGAGGCGCTGCTGTGGCGCATCGGCGCCAAGGCGCTGGCCGACGCGGCGCTGCCGCCCGCGCAGCGCTTCCTGCCCGAGGGCGTGTCGTGGACCCGCGCGCAGCTCGAGGCGCTGCCCGGCCTGTCCGTGCATGACCTGATGCAGCTGCCGATCCATCGGCTGCGGCGCTTCATGGACGATCTCCAGTTGCCCGGCTCGATGCTCGACGAGGCGCTCAAGCTGCTGCTCGACGAGATCCGCAACCGCCTGAAGTACCTGGTCGACGTCGGCATCGGCTACCTGACGCTGGACCGCCAGAGCCGCACGCTGTCCGGCGGCGAGGTGCAGCGCATCAACCTGACGACGGCGCTGGGCACCTCGCTGGTCAACACGCTGTTCGTGCTGGACGAGCCCAGCATCGGGCTGCATCCGCGCGACATGAACCGCATCGTCCAGGCGATGCAGCGGCTGCGCGACGCGGGCAACACGCTGGTGGTCGTCGAGCACGACCCGGCGGTGATGCTGGCCGCGGACCGGCTCATCGACATGGGCCCGGGCCCGGGCCAGCAGGGCGGCCAGATCGTCTTCGACGGCACGCCCGAGCAGATCCGCGCCGCCGACACGCTGACCGGAGCCTACCTGGGCGCGCGCAAGCACGTGGGCATGGGCCTCAAGCGCGTGGTCGAGGAGAACACCCCGCGCCTGCTGCTGGAAGGCGCGCGCGAGCACAACCTCAAGAACGTCAGCGTCGAGTTCCCGCTGCAGCGCATGGTCGCGGTGACCGGCGTGTCGGGCTCGGGCAAGAGCACGCTGATGCAGGACGTGCTCTACCCGGCGCTGGCGCGCTGGTTCGGCCAGGCCACCGAGGCGCCGGGCGCGCACGACCGGCTGCTGGGCGCGGACTGGCTGGCCGACGCGGTCTTCGTCGACCAGTCGCCGATCGGCAAGACGGCGCGGTCCAACCCCGCCAGCTACGTCGGCGTGTTCGACGAGATCCGCAAGCGCTTCGCCGAGGCGCCGCTGGCCAAGGAGCGCAGCTACGGCGCCGGCATGTTCAGCTTCAACGCCGGCGACGGCCGCTGCCCGACCTGCGGCGGCTCGGGCTTCGAGCATGTCGAGATGCAGTTCCTGTCCGACGTCTACCTGCGCTGCCCGGACTGCGACGGCAAGCGCTTCCGGGCCGAGATCCTCGAGGTCAAGCTCGAACGCGCCGGCCGCCAGCTGAGCGTCTCCGACGTGCTGGAGCTGACGGTGGCCGAGGCCATCGGCGTCTTCGGCGCCGACCGCGAGGTGCTCAACAAGCTGCAGCCGCTGTCGGACGTCGGCCTGGACTACCTGACGCTGGGCCAGCCGGTGCCCACGCTGTCGGGCGGGGAGGCGCAGCGCCTGAAGCTGGCCGGCTACCTCGCCGAGGCGGCCTCCAAGCCGCGCCAGGCGACGGCGACCAAGGGCACGCTGTTCCTGTTCGACGAACCCACCACCGGGCTGCACTTCGACGACATCGCCAAGCTGATGCGCGCGATGCGCAAGCTGCTGTCGGCGGGGCACTCGCTGATCCTGATCGAGCACAACCTGGACGTGATCCGGGCCTCGGACTGGGTCATCGACCTCGGCCCCGAGGGCGGCGAGGACGGCGGCCTGGTCGTGGCCACCGGCACGCCGGAGCAGCTCAAGGACCACCCGACCTCGCACACCGCGCAGGCGCTGCGCGAGTACGCGCTGGAGATGGACCGCGCGCCGGTCAAGGTCGCCGAGGGCAAGCCGCTGCAGGCGCTGCTGCGCCAGCGCCGCCAGGCCGACGAGGCGATCCGCATCGTCAACGCGCGCGAGCACAACCTGAAGTCGGTCGACGTCAGCATCCCGCGCGGCAAGTTCAACGTCGTGACCGGCGTGTCGGGCTCGGGCAAGAGCACGCTGGCCTTCGACATCCTGTTCAACGAGGGCCAGCGCCGCTACCTCGAGTCGCTCAACGCCTATGCGCGCTCGATCGTGCAGCCGGCGGGGCGGCCCGAGGTCGACGCGGTCTGGGGCATCCCGCCCACCGTCGCGATCGAGCAGCGCCTGTCGCGCGGCGGCCGCAAGAGCACGGTCGCGACGACGACCGAGGTCTGGCACTTCCTGCGCCTGCTCTACGTGAAGCTGGGCGTGCAGCACTGCGCCAACGACGGCACGCCGGTGAAGCCGCAAAGCGTCGAGGCCATCGCCGCGCAGCTGCTGCGCGACTACCGGGGCAAGCACATCGGCCTGCTGGCGCCGCTGGTGGTCAACCGCAAGGGCGTCTACACCGACCTGGCGAAGTGGGCCAAGCAACGCGGCCACACCCACCTGCGGGTGGACGGCGAGTTCCTGTCGACGAGCCCCTGGCCGCGCCTGGACCGCTTCAAGGAACACAGCATCGAGTTGCCGGTCGGCGACATGGTCGTCGCGCCGGAGACCGAGGCCGAGCTGCGCGAGCTGCTGGCCAAGGCGCTCGACCACGGCAAGGGCGTGGTGCACGTGCTATCGCCGCTGGACGGGCTGCATGACGCGATCCGCAACGCCCGGCCGACGCGCGGCATCGGCGAGCTGCGGGTGTTCTCCACCAAGCGCGCCTGCCCGCAGTGCGGGACGAGTTATCCGGAGCTGGATCCGCGGCTGTTCAGCTACAACTCCAAGCACGGTTGGTGCACGACCTGCGTCGGCACCGGCCTGTCGCTGACGCGCGAGCAGCGCAAGGCGCTCGACGACAGCCAGCAGGACAAGGACAACCGCGGCCGCGAGCAGAGCTTCCCGGCCGAGGAGGCCGAGATCGAGGACCTGAGCGACGCGCCGTGCCCGGACTGCCACGGCACGCGGCTGAATCCGGTGGCGCGCGCGGTGAGCTTCGAGCACGAGACCATCGGGACGGTCGCGTCCTGGAGCGTGACCGAGGCCCGCCAGTGGATCGCCGGACTGACGCTGACCGGCCGCGACGCGGAGATCGCGCGCGACGTCGTCAGCGAGATCAAGGGCCGGCTGGAGTTCCTCGAGGAAGTCGGCCTGGGCTACCTGACGCTGGACCGCGCGGCGCCGACGCTCTCGGGCGGCGAGGCGCAGCGCATCCGGCTCGCGGCGCAGCTCGGTTCCAACCTGCAGGGCGTGTGCTACGTGCTGGACGAGCCGACCATCGGCCTGCATCCGCGCGACAACCAGATCCTGCTGAAGGCGCTGGCGACGCTGGGCGACAAGGGCAACACGCTGGTCGTCGTCGAGCATGACGAGGACACGATCCGGCGCGCCGATCACATCATCGACATCGGGCCGAGCGCCGGGAAACGCGGCGGCCGCGTGATCGCCGAGGGCACGGCGGCGGAGATCGCGAAGCACCCGGACTCGCTGACGGGCCGCTTCCTGTCGCGGCCGCTGGTGCACCCGCTCAAGGAGCGCCGCGAGATGCTCGACGACGCGCCCAGGCTCAAGGTGCTGGACGCGACGCTGCACAACCTGCGCGGCGTCACGGTGGACGTGCCGCTGCACCGGCTGGTGGCGATCACCGGGGTGTCGGGCTCGGGCAAGTCGACGCTGGCGCGCGACGTGCTGCTGGCCAACATGGCCGCGGCGGTGCCGCTGCGCCGCGCGCCGTCCAAGTGGATCGGCTGCGACGCGATCGAGGGCCACCAGCAGGTCGACCGGGTGCTGGAGGTCGACCAGACGCCGATCGGCAAGACGCCGCGCAGCTGCCCGGCGACCTACATCGGCTTCTGGGACGCGATCCGCAAGCTGTTCGCCGAGACGCTGGAATCGAAGGCGCGCGGCTACGCGCCGGCGCGGTTCAGCTTCAACACCGGCGAAGGCCGCTGCCCGGCCTGCGAAGGCCAGGGCATGCGCACCATCGCGATGAGCTTCCTGCCCGACGTGAAGGTGCTATGCGACCAGTGCCACGGGCAGCGCTTCAATCCGGAGACGCTGGCGGTGAGCTGGCGCGGCAAGAGCATCGGCGA
Organism: Mitsuaria sp. GD03876; assembly: GCF_029840635.1. Taxonomy (GTDB): domain Bacteria; phylum Pseudomonadota; class Gammaproteobacteria; order Burkholderiales; family Burkholderiaceae_C; genus Roseateles. The sequence continues at coordinate 28,092 of NZ_JAOCCU010000035.1, forward strand.
GGTGCTGCAGATGGAGGTCGACGAGGCGGTGGAGTTCTTCGCCGCGATGACCTCGATCGCGCATCCGCTGAAGCTGCTGCAGGACGTGGGGCTCGGTTACCTGACGCTGGGCCAGCCCAGCCCGACGCTGTCCGGCGGCGAGGCGCAGCGGATCAAGCTGGTGTCGGAGCTGGTGAAGGTGCGCGACGACGTCACCCGCCGCGGCCAGAAGGCGCCGCACACGCTGTACGTGCTCGACGAGCCGACGGTGGGGCTGCACATGGCCGACGTCGAGAAGCTGATCCGCGTGCTGCACCGGTTGGTGGACGGCGGGCACAGCGTGGTCGTCATCGAACACGACCTCGACGTGATCGCCGAGGCGGACTGGGTGCTGGACCTCGGGCCGGAAGGCGGCTCGGCGGGCGGGCGCGTGGTCGCGCAAGGGCGGCCGGAAGCGCTGGTCGAGCTGGGCACGCACACGGGCAGGGCGCTGGCGCCGGTGCTGGCGCGGCGCTGAGCGCCAGGCAGGTCAGGCAGGAATGGAAACGGCCTCGCGAGAGGCCGTTGTCATCGGGGCGCCGGAACGCTCAATGCGGCTTGCGCCGCTGCCGCTGCTCGAAGTCGTCGCCGTGGTAGACGTTGCCGTCCCAGGTGCCGGAGCGGTGCTTGGCGCGGGCGATGGCGTCGAGCGCCGCATCGTGCGCCGCGCGGCGCCGGTCGCGTGAATTGAACCGGCCCTTCAGTCCGCCGCCGCCGGCCAGGAAACCGGGTTTCCTGATCCAGGCGCGCCACGCCATCTGGTGCCGGCGCGGCAAGGCCATGTCGATCGCGAGGAGCACGCAGATCAGCAGACCGAGAGCGGCGAGGACTTTGGCGAACATACGTCGGCGCTGTGGATCACGCCTTGCTGGCGTGTAAGCCGCCGACTATACGCGAGGCCCGGCGCTCAGTTGCCGCGATGGCCGTGCCCATGGCCCCGGTCGCCACCGCGATCCCCGCGGTCGCCGCCGCGGTCGCCACGGTCGCCGCGGTCGCCTCGTTCCCAGCCACCGCGATGGCCGTCGTGGCCACCGCCGCGGTGGTCGTCCCGGCGGTCGTCCCAGCGGCGGCCGTCCCAGCCGCCCCGGCGGTCGTCATGCCAGTCGCGCCGGCCGTCCCAGCGGCCATCCCAGTGGTCGCGGCGGGGCGGGTCCCAGCGCGGCGGCGGGGGCGGCGCGTAGACCGGCATCGGATGCACATGCGGGCGGCCGTAATAGGCCGGCGCGTAGGTCCGGGAGTACCAGTCCTCGCGGACGAAGTACACCGGCCGGCCGCAGGCGCGGTAGTAGCCGCAATGGCGCGCCCAGTAGCGGTAATGGTCCGGCGGCACGCGCAGGTACAGCGGCGGCGCGGGCTCATAGACGCGCTCGATCATCATCGGTTGGGCGTAGATGACGTCCGGACGGACGTTGCCCACGTCGATCCGGCCGTAGAAGCCCGGCTGCCCGACGCTGATGGACACGCCGACGTCGCCCGCGAAGGCCGCCGGCGCGGCGAGCGCGCCGGCCACGAGCGCCGCGGCGCCCAGGATGCGTTGGATCAGTTGCTTCATCGATCGCCTCTCTTCGCGGCCGTCCGGCGGCTGGCGCGGCCCGGTTCCCCCTGCCGGAGGTCATGGGCGGCCCGTCGGTTGACAGCAAGCCTAGGGAAAGTATGGACGGTTAACGCGCGCTTGACGGATTCGGTGGACGGCGCGGCGGTAAGCAGTTGTTGGCCCGATCCCTAGAATCCCGCGTCCCCGCCACCCGCGGGGCGTGGAGCAACGATTTGAAGCAATGGATCCTGACTTCCCTGGCGCTGGCGACCCTGGCGACGGGGCTGGGCGCCGGCGAACCCTCGCTGGCGCAGACGACGGCCGCCCCCGCCCCCGCCGTCGCCGTGGCCAACCGGCCGCTGACGCTGGAACAGCTGTTCCGCGCCGAGCCCTACCGCGGCGAGGCCGCCAAGGACGTGAAGTTCAGCGCGGGCGGCCGTTACGTCGCCTACCTGTGGAACCCGTTCGGCGAGCCCGGCAGCGACCTGTACGTGCATGACACGCAGACCGGCAAGACGGTGCGGCTGACCTCGCCGGCGCTGCTGGCGTCGGTGGAGACGCCGGAGAACCTGGACCGTTACGCGCGCAAGCTCAAGCAGAAGCGCGACGAACTGGCCGAGCGCCAGGCGCGCGAGGAGGCGCAGGCCGCCTACCTGCGCGGCGAGGCGGTGGACCTGGACCAGTGGGAGCGCAAGGCGATCGCCGAGCTCAAGGTCGAACTGGCCGACCGCAAGGCGCGCGACGAGGCCCGCAAGGCCGCCGAGAAGGCCGCCTGGGGCGACGCGCCAGCCGCGGCGGCCGCGCCGGCGTCGGGCGCCTCGGCCCCGGAGGCGAAGAAGCCGGCCAAGGATCCCAAGGACATGGCGCTGTGGGAGCTGCGCGACGAGCTCAAGAAAAAGCGCGAGCGCGAGAAGCTCAAGCCCGAGGACCTGTATCCCGGCGTGTCGCAGTTCGTCTGGGCGACCCGGAGCGACGAGCTGGTGCTGGCCTACCGCGGCCAGCTGCTGCGCTGGAAGGCCGGCGCCGAGCGCGCCGAGCCGCTGCTGTCGACGGGCCGCGCGCTCAAGCTGGTGGCGTACGCGCCGGACGACCAGTCGCTGGTCGTGCAGGACGAGACCCGCGTGCTGCGCGTGCGCCTGGCCACGGCCGGCATCGAGGTGATCAACCGCGAGCTGTTCAACCCGGACGACGAGGAGCGCAAGTTCCGCATCGCGCAGACGGCGATCAGCGAGGACGGCCGCTGGATGGCGCTGGTGGCCAACGCGCCGCTGGTCAACGCCGACGGCAAGCCGCTGCCCAAGCCGGGCCGGCAGGTCGAGATCATGAATTACAGCGACCGCTTCGCCACCGCGAAGAAGGTCGACCGCGAGGTCTCCGACGACAAGCGCGGCCTGCCGTCGATGGCGATCTACATCCGCAAGGTGCCGGCCAACGGCGCCGCGCCGGAGCGCCAGCCGCAGCCGGTGTTCACGCATCCGGGCGGCGATGCCTGGTTCGAGATCTCGCCGGTCGCGTGGGCGCGTGACGGCAGCCATTACGCGTTCACCACCTTCGAGCGCGAGAAGGACCTGTTCCGCGTCTACCTGGGCAAGCCCGGCGAGGCCAAGCCGGAGATGGTGCTCGAGCGCCGCGCGCCGATCCACCATGAGCTGGTCAACGTGATGACGCCGTCGTTCACGCCCGACGCGAAGCAACTGGTGCTGATCCTGGCCGACAACGGCTGGCGCCAGCCCTATGCGATGAGCCTGACCGCCGGCGCCGACCGCTCGGTGACGCCGCTGGTCAAGGGCGAGTTCGAGGCCTTCCAGGTGCTGGGCTTCACGCCGGATGCGAAGTCCATGTTCGTCGTGTCCAACAAGGACGACTACGCCGCGATGAACGTCTGGCGCGTCGAGCTCAAGGACGGGCGGATGACCGCGCTGGGCCGCTCGCCGGACTACCACCGCAATGCCGCGGTGGCCAGGAACGGCCAGTGGGCCGCGGCGGTCGCCGGCAACTGGGCCGAGCGTCCGGAGCTGAAGCTGCTCAAGGGCCAGCCGCCGGTCACCGGCGCCGAGCCGGGCAAGCTGCTGACGCAGAGCCACGACCCGGCCTGGGCGCAGGTCGACGTGCTGCGGCCGGAGCGCTTCAGCTTCAAGAACCGCCATGGCGACCTGATCCCGGCCTACGTCTTCAAGCCGCTGGGCTGGGCGCCGACCGACAAGCGCGCCGCCATCGTCTACACCTACGGCGGGCCGCTCAACGACCGCCACTCGGTCGAGACCGACAGCTTCCAGCCGACCGGCTACGTCTTCGCGATGTACATGGCGGCCAAGCATGGCTACGTCACGGTGACGGTGGACCCGCGCGGCCATTCCAACTACGGCGACAAGTTCGCCGACGCCAACTGGGAGAAGCCGGGCGCGCCGCAGACCGAGGACCTCGAGGACCTGGTCGCCTACATGAAGGCCAAGCTCGGCGTCGACGACCGGCGCGTCGGCCTGAACGGCTGGAGCTTCGGCGGCTTCCAGACCCAGTACGCGATGTACACCAAGCCCGACCTGTTCGCGGCCGGCATCGCGGGCGCGGGCCCGACGGAATGGGAGAACTACAACAGCTGGTACAGCGGCCGGACGATCGGCAAGGCCGACCGCTCCAAGCCGGTGCTGCGCAAGTACTCGCTGCTGCCGATGGCCCGGCAGCTGAAGCACCCGCTGCTGCTGGTGCACGGCATGCAGGACCCCAACGTGCTGTACCAGGACACCGTCAACGTGTACCGGGCGCTGCTGGAGTCAGGCAAGGAAGGGCTGGTCGAGCTGTTCCTGGACCCGGACGGGGAACACGCCCTCGGCGGCGCGGTGAAGCCGGTGGGCTGGCACCGCAAGTACGAGGCGTTCTGGCTGCAGCACCTCGGGGCGGCGCAGCAGAAGTGAGTCAGGGGGCGGCGACGACCGTCTTCACCCGCTCGCCGGCCTTGGGCGGCGTCTCGCCGCCGTAGCGGCCGTTGAGCAGCTTCAGCTGCGCCTCGGTCAGCACCGAGGTCTTCGCCATCTCGGCGAAACCGCCCGCCGGGAAGGACCGCAGCGCGACCTTCCACGGCTTGGCCAGCTTCCGGTCGTCGGCCGTCAGCGCGCGGAAGCTCTCTTCCGCCTGGACCAGCCCCGTGCGGCGCGCCTGCAGCGTCTGGCCGTCCTTGCCGGCGTGGACCAGCGCGTAGACGGTGCCCTTGGAACTCGTCACCAGCGTCAGCTCGGCATTGCCGCGCTGGCCCTGCGCATTGCGCCGGACACCGGCGAAGTGCGTGGCCTTGAGGCCGTTGATCGTCTTGGCGTCGGTGCGGCCCTGCTCGGCGCCCCAGGCTTTCAGGATCTCGTCGTGCGACGTGCCCGCCTTCGGCGGCACCTGCTGCAGGATCAGCGCCGCGTCGCGTTGCGGGCTCATCACCGTCAGCGCGTCGTTGCCGTTCTGCAGCGACCAGCCCGCCGGCGCCGTCAGCGCGAAGTCCAGCGCCGGATGCACGAACTGCTGCCCGCGCACCAGCCCCTGCGACGGGCTGTCGCCGAAGACCATGCCGTCGACCGCCTGCAGGAAGGCGCCGCGGTTCTCGTCCACCGGCTGGCCGCCGGTCAGTTGCGCCGCCTCGTCGCGGATGCGCTGCAGCCGCTGCTCGTTGCTCGGGTGCGAGGCCAGCCAGTTGTTGCCGCTCGGCGCCTGGCGGCCCTGCGCCCGCGCCTGGTCGGCGGCGAACTGCTCCTGGTCCTTCAGCACCTGGATCACGTCGACCATGTGCTTCGGGTCGTAGCGGTTGCGCGCCAGGTACTCGGCGCCGAGCTGGTCGGCCTGCAGCTCCTGCTCGCGGCTGTAGGACGCGATGTAGCCCGCCGCGGCGTTCTGCGAGACCTGTCCCGCGATGTCCGTCGCGCCGCTGACGCCGCGCGACTCCAGCACCGCGCCCAGCACCGTGGCCGCCAGCACGCCCAGGCCGGCGTTCTGCTGCCGCGTCGCGCGCTGCGCGCCGTGGCGCGCGGTGACGTGGCCGATCTCGTGGCCCATCACGCCGGCCAGGTCGGCCTCGTTCTCCATGTACGCGAGGATGCCGCGAGTGACGTACACATACCCGCCGGGCAGCGCGAAGGCGTTCACCTCGGGGCTGTCGAGCACGGTGAAATGCCACTCGAGCTCGGCCCGGTGCGACTGCGCCGCCAGCTTGTGGCCCAGCGCCGAGACATAGGCCTGCAGCTTCGCGTCGTCGACGACCGAATACTCCTTGAGCACGTCCTGATGCGCCTGGCGGCCGGCCTCGACCTCCTGCTGCAGGCTCATCGCGCTGCGCTCGGCGCGGCCGGTGACCGGGTTGACGACGTTGGTGCCGCAGCCGGCGACCGCCAGCAGCGTGGCGGCGGCCAGGGCCGCCAGCGGGAACTTGCGCTTCATCGGAGGAGGGGAGCGTTCAAGGGGATCGGGCGCGGGCTCAGCCCGCCTGCTCGCGCAGCGTCCACAGCGTCAGCACGCCTTCGGGCACCTCGCGGCTGAGCGCGTCGCGCCAGTGCAGGTCGGTCAGCTTCTCCTGGTCCTCGGCGCTGAGCTGGCTCTCGTCGCCGCCCAGCAGCGCGATCGGCGCCAGCGCCGCCGCCGTCTTGACGTGCTCGAACAGCGGCGACCACGCCTCGCCGTCCTGGTCCACGCCGATCATGAAACCGGTGCACCAGTCCTCGGCGTCGACCAGCTGCTGCTCGCCGTCCTCGGCGACGCTGAAGATCGGCTCCCACTCGTCCTGCTTCGAGGTCCACTGCACCGCCAGGCTGTGCACGTGGCGCAGCAGCAGCAACGCGATCTTCTTGCGCTGCTTGCCGCTGGGGAACGGGTCGCCGCCGCCCCACACCGGGCTCATCCAGTCGGCGCCGGCCTTGTCGGACAGCGGGACCGGGCTCAGCAGCTGCGCGCTGAGGTAGCCGTCGATCGCCTCGATGTTCATCGCGGCGTCGCTGTCGAGCTCGGACAGGAAGTCGTCCAGGTCCGACAGCTCGTCGTCGGTCAGCGGGGTGTATTGCGCCTTGTCGGGCTGGTACTGCGGAAAGTCCATGTCGGGTCCTGCGGATGCGGGCGGTCGGGGGTCGGTCGGGTCAGCCGTGCCGGCCGTGGCGGCTCTTGGGCTTGCGGCCGTCCATGTCGGTCAGCTGGGTCTTGAGCAGCGCCATCAGCACGCGGGCGTTGGCCTCGGTCATGACCAGCAGCGTGCTGGGCTCGAGGCCCTCGACCGGCTCGCGTTCCTTGACGAGGGCGTCCACCTTGAAGGTCACCAGGCCGCTGGTGCTCGAGTTGGACGCGGCCTTGAACTTCTGGACTTCGATGTGATGCGTCTTCATGGGGCGTCATTCTCGGCGATGCCGCAGGCGCTGGATACCGGTCACCACGGCGACGACCACGATGCCCGCCCCGATGCCGACGATCGCGTCGCCCAGCATGCCCGCGACCGAGGCCGCGAAGCCGCTCAGGTGCAGGCCCTCGACCGCGTGCTGGATCGCGTGGTGCAGCACCGGCGCGCCGTGCGTCAGGATGCCGCCGCCGACCAGGAACATCGCCACGGTGCCGGCCACCGACAGCGCCTTCATCAGCCATGGCGCCAGCCACAGCAGGCCGCGGCCCAGCGCCTGCTGCCAGGCGGCGGCCTTGCGGCTGAGCCACAGGCCGGCGTCGTCCAGCTTCACGATGCCGGCCACCAGGCCGTACACGCCGATCGTCATCAGGATCGCGATGCCCGACAGCACCAGCAGCCGCGTCGTGAACGACGCGTCGGCGACGGTGCCCAGCGTGATCGCGATGATCTCGGCGGAGAGGATGAAGTCGGTCCGGATGGCGCCCTTGACCTTGTCGCGCTCGAGCGCGGCGAGGTCGATCGCCGGGTCCTTCACCGCCTCGAGCAGGGCGGCCTCGTGGGCCTTGTCCTCGGGGCCGTGCAGCCACTTGTGGGCGAGCTTCTCGACGCCCTCGAAGCACAGGTAGGCGCCGCCCACCATCAGCAGCGGCGTGACCAGCCAGGGCGCCCAGGCGCTGATCGCCAGCGCGGCCGGCACCAGGATGGCCTTGTTGACCATCGAGCCCTTGAACACGCCCCAGACGACCGGCAGCTCGCGGTCGGCGCTGACGCCGGTGACCTGCTGCGCGTTCAGCGCCAGGTCGTCGCCGAGCACGCCCGACGTCTTCTTGGCGGCCATCTTGGAGAGCAGGGCCACGTCGTCCAGGACGGTGGTGATGTCGTCGAGCAGTGCGAGCAGGCTGGAGGCCATGGCGGAGGAGTCCCGTTCCCTGAGGGTGATGATTTGTGCGAAACCCGCCTTTGTACCCGAAGCCAGCCCTGTCCTCCGTCATGGTTTCGTCGCCGGTGGCACACTCGCGCGTCATGAAACGCCGCACCGCCTCCCTCCTGCTCGCCGCCGCGTTCGCCGCGGTGTCCGCCACCCCGGCCCTGGCCGCCGACGCCGCTCCCGGCGCCGGCCCGTACGACGAGCAGGCCGACGCCCGCGCCGACATCAACAACGCCGTCGCCCGCGCCGCCAAGGAAGGCAAGCAGGTGCTGGTGGTCTACGGCGCCAACTGGTGCAAGGACTGCCTGGCGCTGAACCGCGGCTTCGGCCAGGGCCACCTGGGCACCTCGGTCGACAAGCGCTTCGTGACGGTGAAGGTCAACGTCGGCCGCTTCGACCGCAACGTCGACGTCGCCAACCAGATGGGCGTCACGCTGAAGAAAGGCATCCCGACGGTGGCCGTGCTCGGCACCGACGGCCAGGTGCTCGGCACCACCAAGGGCGGCGAACTCGCCGACGCCCGCAACATGGGCGAGGACGCCGTGATGCAGGTGCTGGAGTCGCTCGGCAAGAGCTGAACGCCCGCGGCGACCGGCCCGGGCCGCAGATCGATGCGTAGGCATGGATTCGGGTCGCCGGGGTTCCAGGTTTTGCTGTTGAGGACTGACCCCCGATAGCCCTTCGGCTATCGCCGGGACCGAGGTCCGAACGGACGCCCCGCGATCAGGGGTCAAGTCTTGCGCCCGACGCCGAAACCGGCTTCGGGCGCTTGTCTTTTGTGCGGTCATCGCCTAGTTATTGGGCATGGCCAGGCCCCTACGCATCGAGTTCCCCGGCGCCGTCTATCACGTCGCGACGCGCGGCGACGCGTCGGTGTTCGCCGACGACGACGATCGCCAGGCGATGCTGGCGCTGATCCAGCAGGCGGCCGAGCGCTTCGACGCCCAGGTGCTCGCCTACGGGCTGGGGCGCGACCATTACGAGCTGCTGCTGTTCACGCGGCAAGCCAACCTCTCCCGGCTGATGCGCCACCTGAACGGCGTCTACACCCAGGCGCACAACCGCCGGCATGGGCAGATCGGGCATGTGTTCCAGGGACGCTTCAAGGCGGTGCTGGTGGACCGGGAGCATCTGCTGCTGGACGCCTGCCGCTACGTGGAATTGATCGGGCGGCGCGCCGGGCTGGCGTCGTCGCCGGCGAGCTGGCGCTGGAGCAGCCTGCAGGCGCACGCCGGACTGGTGCCGGCGCCGGCGTGGCTGGAGGTCGACGGGCTGTGGACGAACGTGCTGGGTCGCGTGCCGCAGAACACCGCGGATCGCCGGAAAGCGGCGCAGCGGTATCAGGCGATCGTGGAATCGGAGCCGGATCTCGACATCTGGGGGCAGCTGCGGCAGCAGATCTTCCTGGGCGACGCGGCTTTCGTGCAACGCACGGTGCGCCAGAGCGAACGGCCGGCGAGGACGCCACGTCCGCGGCGCTGGGGCGACTGGCTCAAGGCCAGTGGCAGTCGCGAGGAGGCGCTGTATCGCGCCCATACCGAAGGCGGGCAGTCGATGACCGAACTCGCCCGGGAACTGGGTCTGTCGGTATCACGCGTGAGCCGGCTCATTGCCGGCCATGAAAGGCAGCGCTAAGCCGCCTTAATGCAGCGCCCGCGCGGGAGCGGCGGGACACGCGGCGATCGATTCGTTGGACTCGGCGGCCTCGTTCCAGGCGGCGGTCGTGAGTTCGCGCGCGGCGCCCAGTTGGTGGCAGAGCTCGGCGACACCCAGGCCATCGGCCTCGCCCTCGGGCAGCGGCATCGCCGACACCTCGCCCGGCAGGTCCGCCAGCGCGCCCAGCAGCTGGAACAGCAGTTCCAGGTCAGGCGCCGCTTCCGGCGACTGCTGCTGACGCGCCAGCCCCAGGCTGCGGCACAGGTAGAAGCAGGCTTCCGCCGCCTGGTCGCACATCGCGTGCGACAGCGCCAACTGCTCCAGCGCCTCGGCCCGGGCCGCCTGGGCGGCCGGTGCGTCCGAGCGGTCCGCCAACGCGTCCAGCGCGGCGGACGCCGGCGGGACGGCGATCGCGTCGTCGTCCTGGGGCAGCAGCGGGGCAGCGGTCTTGGAGTTCGCCATATCAGTTCAGCTGGGGAACAGCGGGTCAGCCGGTCAACGGGTCGGATGCTAGGCAAGGTCCGGCAAACGCGCCTCCCATGGCTCGGGGGGAGCATCCACCGGTTCGGTGCCAAAGCCGCCGACCCCGTGAACTTGTCACGATTCGTGACACGAATTGGCTGAGCTTACGGCGTTTCCTGACCGTTTTGGGTGAATCACTTCACCTTCTTGGGACGGCTCCAGCCGGAAATCACGGTTTGTCGGCCTCGCGCCACAGCCAACTGGCCCGGCGCGACGTCCTTGGTGATCGTCGAGCCGCCGCCGATGGTGGCGCCGTCGCCCAGCGTGACCGGCGCGACCAGCACGCAGTTCGACCCCACGTGCACGTCCGCGCCGATGGTGGTGCGGAACTTGTTGGCGCCGTCGTAGTTGGCGGTGATGCTGCCGGCGCCGTAGTTGACCCGCTCGCCGACGGTGGCGTCGCCCAGGTAGGCCAGGTGGTTCGCCTTGGCGCCCTTGGCCAGCGTCGAGTTCTTCACCTCGACGAAGTTGCCGATGTGGACCTCCGCGCCCAGCTGCGCGCCCGGGCGCAGCCGCGCGAACGGGCCGATCAGCGCGCCTTCGCCGACGCTGGCGCCGGCGGCCTCGCCGTCGATGTGGGTGAACTCGTGGATGCGCGCGTTCGCGCCGATCGTCGCGTTGCGGATCACGCAGTTGGCGCCGACGCGCACGCCGTCGCCCAGCGTGACCTCGCCCTCGAAGACGCAGTTGACGTCGATCTCGACGTCCTTGCCGCACTGCAGCGTGCCGCGCAGGTCGAAGCGGGCCGGATCGGCCAGCCGCACGCCGGCGGTCATCAGCGACTCGGCCTGGACGAGCTGGAAGCGCCGCTCCAGCTGCGCCAGCTGCGACGGGCTGTTCACGCCGAGCACCTCGGTCTCGTCGGCCGTCTTCACGCCGACGACCGCCACGCCCTCGGCCACCGCCATCGCCACGATGTCGGTCAGGTAGTACTCGCCCTGGGCGTTGTTGTTGTCGAGCTGGCCGACCCAGCGCTTCAGCGCCTCGGTCGGGGCGGCCATGATGCCGGTGTAGCACTCGCGGATGGCCCGCTGCGCGTCGCTGGCGTCCTTGTGCTCGACGATGGCCTTCACCTGCTCGCCGTCGCGCACGATGCGGCCGTAGCCGGTCGGGTCGGCGTATTCGATGGTCAGCAGCACCAGCCGCTCGCCGCCGCAGGCCTCGACCAGCGCGCGGGTCGTCGCGGTGCTGATCAACGGGGTGTCGCCGCTCAGGATCAGCGTGGTGCCGCCGGCGCCCAGCGCGGGGACGGTCTGCTGGATCGCGTGGCCGGTGCCCAGCTGCGGCTCCTGGCGGACGAAGCGCACGCCCTCGCCGGCGAGGGCCGCCTCGACCTGGTCGGCGCCGTGGCCGGTGATGACGATGCGGGCATCGGCGTCCAGCGCCGCGGTGTTGCCCAGCACGTGCTTGAGCAGCGCGCGCCCGGCCAGCTTGTGCAGCACCTTGGGCAGGCTGGACTTCATGCGGGTGCCCTTGCCCGCGGCCATGACGACGATGTTCAGCGACATATGAAAAATCGCGGTTCCCTGTGGAGAAACCGCGATTATCGGGGCCGGCCCGTGACGCGGGTGCCGCGCCGCGGTGACCGGTTGTCGCCGGAGTCGGGCGCCCGGAGGCGCCCGTCGCTCACTTCGAGCCGGGCAGTTGCACGCTGACGCGGTGCGGCTCGGGACGGGTCTGCGGGAAGTCGGTCAGCGAGGCCTCGAACAGCGCGCCGAACAGCTCCTTGCCGCCTTCGGTGAGCCCGTCGTTGGAGGCGCGCGCCTCGTACAGCGGCTCGTTGCTCTTGCGGTCGCGCAGCAGCATCGCGACCTCGCGGTCGTAGCGGCGCTCCATCATCGGATCCATCGGGTACGCGTAGCCCCAGCGGCTGTAGTACGGGCGCCAGGCCGGGCCGTAGCGCCAGCCCCAGTAGCTGCCGTTCCAGCGCCACCACAGCGGATCGTCCCAGGGGGCGGGGCCGGAGCGGGTAATGCGCGCGCCCAGCGAGACGACGACGTCGGACTGCTTCGGATCGGCGGCTTCGGTGAAGCCGGCCTTGAGCAGCGCGCCGCGGGCGGCGTCCTCGAGCGCGGCCTGGTTGGCCTCGTTGCGCTGCTGCGAGGGCAGCCGCTCGAACGCGAAGCTGCCGGGCTGGCGGCCGGCGGGCCAGCTGCCGAAGGTCTGCGCGTCCGCGGTGACGGTATTCAGGCCGGCGCAGCCCGCGAGGGACAAGGCCGCCGCCGCCCCCAGGCTCAGCAGGGCGATTCGACGATTCAAGGTGAACATGGTGACCTCCAGTCGGATACCGCGATGGGTCGTCGACCAGGGCAGTTGCTGCGCCCGGCGACGCCGATCGTCGGCGTGACGGTGCAACGATTGTGGCCCGAGCCGGTTGACCCGCGCGTGCGGAGCGCGTGACGGTGCGGTAAGCGGCGGGTTTCTCTTCGTTGGAAAGCGCGAAGCCCGGCGCGGGGCCGGGCTTCGGGGGGGGCTCGCATCGGGCGAGGGCGCGAAAGGGCGGCGCTCAGTCGTCGCTGGCGGCCGAGTAGGCCTCGCCCGCGTCGTCGACCGGCGCGGGGATCGCCTGGCCGGGACGCACCAGCGTCACGACGCCGGCGGCCGGCGCCGGGGTGCCGCACTGCTCGTCCTCGTCGAAGGCGATGTCGCCGTCGGCGACCGGCGCGCCGGTGGCCTTGATCGTCTGGAACGGGAACAGGTTCTTGTCCAGCATGTGCGAGGGCACGATGTTGCCCATCGCGGTGAACATGTTGTCGACGCGGCCGGGGAAGCGGCGGTCCCAGTCCTGGAGCATCGCCTTGACGGTGGCGCGCTGCAGGTTGGGCTGGCTGCCGCAGAGGTTGCACGGAATGATCGGGAACTCGCGGTGCTCGGCCCAGCGCTCCAGGTCGGATTCCTTCACGTACGCCAGCGGGCGGATCACGACGTTCTTGCCGTCGTCGCTGACCAGCTTGGGCGGCATGCCCTTCATGCGGCTGCCGAAGAACATGTTCAGCATCAGCGTGGTGACGATGTCGTCGCGGTGGTGGCCCAGCGCGATCTTGGTCGCGCCGAGCTCGCCGGCCACGCGGTACAGGATGCCGCGGCGCAGGCGCGAGCACAGCGAGCAGGTCGTCTTGCCCTCGGGGACGAGGCGCTTGACGATCGAGTAGGTGTCTTGCTCCTCGATGTGGAAGTCCACGCCGCGCGACTTCAGGTAGGCGGGCAGCACGTCCTCGGGGAAGCCGGGCTGCTTCTGGTCGAGGTTGACGGCGACGATGTCGAACTTGATCGGCGCGCGGTCGCGCAGGTTGATCAGGATGTCCAGCAGCGAGTAGCTGTCCTTGCCGCCGGACACGCAGACCATGACCTTGTCGCCGTCCTCGATCATGTTGAAGTCGCCGATGGCCTGGCCCACCTGGCGATGCAGCCGCTTGGAGAGCTTGTTCATCTCGTGGGCGTGCTTCTTGGCGGCGGCGTCCGCGGCGGCCTGTTCAGTGGCGGCGGCGTCTTGGATCAGGGTTTCGGTCGTCATGGGGTCACCATTGGCCGCATTCGGCGGAGATCGCGACTTGGCAGTCGGGGAAGATTTCGAGCTTGGTCACCTTGATGCGCACGCCCACGACGCCGGCGAGCTTCATCAGCCGGACGCAGAGCTTGCCCAGCAGGGCTTCGAGGAGGTCGGTGTGCTCGGCGGTGCACTCGTCGATGATGATGGTGCGCACCCGGCGGTAGTCCAGCACGTGGCCGATGTCGGCATCGCGCGAGACGATGGTCTGGGCGCCGAGGTTGACCTCGGCGTCGACCTCGATGGGCTGCGGGCCCTCGCGCTCGAAGTCGAGCACGCCGAGGTTGGCGCCGAAGCGCAGGCCCTTGATGTGGATGACCTGGCGGTTGGTGCGGCGCAGCGCCGGCGGCGGCTGCGATTCGCGCAGCGGGCGCAGGAAGGCCTCGATCTGCTTGGCGGCGACGACGCCGTCGCCCAGCGCGGTCTGCACGCAGGGATGCTGGCGGCCGCTGGCGTCGCCGGCGACGAACAGGCCCAGCACGCCGAAGCGGGGTTCGTCGCGGAACGGCTGCGACGGCGCGGTGACGCCGGCGCGCTGCAGCGCGTCGGCGACCTGCAGCCAGGCGGAGGCCTCGGGCTCGTAGCCGAGCAGCACGGCCACGTGGTCGAAGCGTTCCTCGCCGTAGGCCTTGGACGTGACGGTGACGCCGTCGGCGGCGGCGTTCACGGCGGTGGGCAGCGACTGGGCGGGCCGGCGGCGCAGGCCGGGCGCGCCGTCGAGCTGCTGGATCAGGTGGGTCTGGGCGCGCCAGTCGGAGCGCGACCACAGCGTCACCGCATGGCCGCGGACGGCGAGGTACAGGGCGTTCTCGATCGCGTTGTCGCCGCCGCCCAGCAGCAGGACCTTGCCCGGCGGGAGGCGGTCGCGGACGGCGGTCAGCTCGATCGCGTCCATCACGCGGTCGTGGCGGTCGCCGGCGGGGTAGAGCGGCAGCGGATGACGCGGCGTCAGCCCGGTGGCGAGCAGCAGCGAACGGGCGCGCAGCGGGCGCAGGCCGGTGGCGTCGCGCGATTCCGGCGCGCCGGGGGCGTTGGCGGCGAAGGCGGGGCCGCCGTCGAAGTAGAGCGTCCAGCCCTGCTCGGCCTGCCAGTCGAGGTGGTGGACCGTCTGGCCGGTCAGCGCGTGGACGCCGGACTGGGCGGCGGCGTGGCCGGCGTAGCGCTCGCCCAGCTCGGCGAGGGACTCGGCGGGCGAGCCCAGCAGCCAGTCCTGCCGGTAGTCCAGCGGGCGCAGGCTGTCGCACAGGCGCGGGGCGCGCTCGATCAGCGCGACGCTCAGGCCCAGCTGCGAGAGCCAGCTCGCGGCGCTGCAGCCGGCCGGACCGCCGCCGACGATGGCGGCGTCGACGAGCGCGGGCAGGCTGGCGGGCTGGCGGTCTGGCGTGGGCTGGGACATGGGGAAGGGGGCGTGGCGGCGGCCGGGGTTGGCCGGAGCAAACCGGGGATTATCCCGGATGGGCGCCGCCAGCGGCCATCCGGGGCCTTGCCGCCCGCCGCCACGGGGCGCGGGCGGTGACGGGCTTCACGGGTGAGGCGGGGAGGGCGGGGGCGTCAGAAGCACTCGTCCAGCAGCAGGTGGAACTCGAGCTTGCGGGCGTCCAGGGCGCCGAGGCCATAGGCGTCGAAGAGCACCTGCCGGAGTTCCGGGCCGAACTCGGCGAAGCTGTTCGAGAGGATCGCGAGGTCGTGATAGCGGTCGGCGACGCCGGCGCGGCCCAGGTCGATGACGCCGGTGACCTCGCCGCCCGCGTCCATCAGCACGTTGTCGAGCGAGAAGTCGCCATGGCACAGGACCGGATCCTCGGCCAGTGGAAGCAGCGCGGTGAGCGCGGCCCAGACCTGCTCCGCGGTCCAGCCCAGGCGGGGTTCGTCGAAGTCGCTGGTGTCGATCAGGCCGGCCTCCAGCCGCTGCCGGGCGACGGCGAGCTGAAGCCGGTGACTGGCGTTGAACGGGCAGGCCTCGATGGGTTGCCCATGCAGGCGGCGCAGGAAGCGGCCGAGCGCGGCGACGATCGCCGGCGCGTTGGCGGGGTCATCCTCCAGCCACTCGTAGGCGGTGCGCCCGGGCAGGGCGCGCGTGAGCAGCCAGGCCGTGCCGTCCCGCCATTCGAAGTGCTCGACGGCGGGCACCGGCCACCGGCCGGCGAGCCACTGCAGCCGCGCGAACTCGTCGGCGATGGCGGTCGCGACCTCACCGTCCCCTTGCTTGAGATACAGGTCCGGCTGGCCGGCCAGTTGCACGCGATGCACGAGGGCGCCGGCTTGGCCGACGAGGTTGCGGCCCCATGCGCCGCCCGCCAGCCTGGCCGCGAGCGACGCTGGTAACGCGGGCGTGGCGGCGGGGGCTTCTCGTTCGGAATCGATCTCGGCGTCGTGGGTCATGAAGCGCGTTGGCGAGCGGGGAACGCGCGAGTATCGGCCGACGACAATCGCCGCCCATGACGACGTCCCCCGACTCCCTGCGCCGACGCCCGTCGTCGCGCCTGCTCGTCCTCGATCCGGAGGCGAACCTGCTGCTGTTCCGGTTCGTCCACAAGTCGGGGCCGTTGGCGGGGCAGGACTTCTGGGCGACGCCGGGCGGCGGCGTGGAGCCGGGCGAGTCCTTCGAGGACGCCGCGATCCGCGAGCTCAAGGAAGAGACGGGCATCGTCGTGGACGACGTCGGCTCCCCGGTCGCGGAGCGCGCGTTCGTGCTCCAGTTGCCCGACGGCGAGCACGTCTGGGCGCAGGAACGGTTCTTCGTCGTCCGGGCCGCGAGTCGCGCGCTCGCACGGGACGACTGGACGGCGCTCGAGCGCGAGGTGATGGCCGATCACCAGTGGTGGTCCGCCGCCGAACTGGCGTCGACGACGGCGACGGTGTGGCCGGAAGGACTGGCCGAGCTGTTGCAACGAGCGCTGAACGGCTGACGGAGGGGCGACATGGCGCAATTGCTGCACGAGGTGTGGGAGACGCCGGACGAGCACGGCCAGTGGCTGCCGAGCCTGCTGCTCGCCGGTCCGGACGGGGACGGCGCACGCGCGATGCACGAGCCGGGCGCGCGCCTCGTGACGACGCTCCGGGCGGGCAGCACCTTCGAGGCGATGACCCGCTTCTACGCGCTGTACGACTGGGGCGCTTGCACGACCTCTCACGAGGCGGACTTCGAACCCTACCCGGATGACTGGGCCGCCCGCCAAGGATCGGCGGCGGAGATCAGGACGCATCTGAAGGTGGGTTGGCACCATGAAGACGCTGCGTATCCGGTCCTCTACTTCTGCGAACTCGACGAGGAGCGCTACGAGGTGCGGAAGGTCGAGGTGTTCGCCGATGGCCGCATGGCCTATGCCCAGGAGGGCGAGGAGGTTGGAGGCAGTTGGCTCGGTGAAGCGCCGGCACCGAGCGCTGCCGAGATCGACGCCGACCCGGAGTTCCAGGTCCTTGGCTTCAGCGCGCGCGAGTTCGAACGTGCCTGGTCCGCCGCGGTGGCCGGACAGCGGTGGCCGGTCTAGGGCCGCGTGACCGTCACCGCCCCGGCGCGCGGCACTCGAAATACAGCATGTCTTCCCACTCGCCGTCGAGCTGGAAGCTGCGTGTCGAGCGGCCGAACTCGGTGAAGCCGTTGCGCTGCAGCACCGCCACCGAGCCGAGGTTGCCCGCGCGTGCCTTCGCCTCGACGCGGACCAGTCCGAGTTCGCCGAACGCCTTGTCCAGCACGAGCTTCACCGCGGTCTTCGCGTAGCCCTTGCCGTTCTCGGCTTCGGCGATGCGGTAGCCCAGTTCGCACGAGTGGTAGTGCCGGCGGCGCAACTGGCTCAGGTTGATGCGGCCGACCAGCGCACCGGCCAGGTCCCGGATCAGGAACTGATGGCCGGCGTCCGCGGCCGCCTCGCGTTGCGCCGTCGCGATCGCGGACTCGATGCCGCCGTCGGCGTAATACGCGGCGGGCCGCGCGTTGATGCGGGACTCGAAGAAGGCGCGGTTGTCGAGCTCGAAGCGGCGCAGGTCCGCGAGGTCACGGTCGGAGACGGGATGCAGGCTCAGCATGGGCGGCGAGCATAGCGTCGGGCCACGTCCAGCGACGGCCTCGACCCCGCCGTCTGGCGACGCGCGGGCGTCAGGCGCGCCGTCCGATGTCCGGCGGTGTTCCCGCGCTCAGCGCCGCAGCCGCCGCCACAGCCGCCATCCCAGCAGCACCGCCAGGATCGCGCCGTACACCGCGGGTTCGGCGAAGTTGTTCTTGCCGGCGCGCATCCAGATGAAGTGCATCAGCCCGATCACCGCGATCGCGTAGACCAGCTTGTGCAGCAGCTGCCAGCGCGGCGCCCCCAGCGCCTTGATCGCGCGGTTGAACGAGGTCGCCGCCAGCGGCACCAGCAGCAGCCAGGCGGTGAAGCCCATCAGGATGAAGGGCCGCTTGCCGATGTCCTTGAGGATGTCGGCCAGGTCCAGCCCCTTGTCGAGCCAGCCGTAGGCCAGCAGGTGCAGGCTGGCGTAGGTAAACGCGAACAATCCCAGCATCCGCCGGAAGCGCGCCAGCGTCGGCTGGTTCGTCCAGGTGCGCAGCGGCGTCACCGCCAGCGTGATCCACAGGAAACGCAAGGCCCAGTCGCCCAGCCCGCGGATCAGCGTCTCCGCCGGGTTCGCGCCCAGCAGGTCCGGCGCCACCGTCGCGCCGTACACGTACCACCCCAGCGGCAACAGGCACAGCACGAACAGCACGACCTTCGCCGCCGGATGCATCAGCGGATGGCGCCGGGCCGGGGCGCGGCGCGGTGGCGATGTCGTGGTGGTGGGGGAAGTCGGTGCGGAAGTCATCGGCGATGGGCTGGCGGGGGCGGCGGGCGTCGCGATCAGAAGTTCTTCTTCAGGTCCATGCCGGCATACAGCTGGCCGACCTGCGCTTCATAGCCGTTGAACATCAGCGTCTGCCGGCGCTTGGCGAACAGGCCGTCCTCGCCGATGCGGCGTTCGGTGGCCTGGCTCCAGCGCGGGTGGTCGACCTGCGGATTGACGTTGGAATAGAAGCCGTATTCCTGCTGCGCCGCCTTGGTCCAGCTGCTCACCGGCTGCTTCTCGACGAAGCGGATCTTCACGATCGACTTGGCCGACTTGAAGCCGTACTTCCAGGGCACCACCAGGCGCAGCGGCGCGCCGTTCTGGTTGGGCAGCACCTCGCCGTACAGGCCGAACGCCATCAGCGTCAGCGGATGCATCGCCTCGTCCAGGCGCAGGCCCTCGACATAGGGCCAGTCCAGCACGCCCGAGCGCACGCCCGGCATCTGCGCCTTGTCGGCCAGCGTCGTGAACTCGACGTACTTGGCCTTGCCGGTCGGCTCCGCCTTCTTCAGCAGCTCCGCCAGCGAGTACCCCACCCACGGGATCACCATCGACCAGCCCTCGACGCAGCGCAGCCGGTAGACGCGTTCCTCCATCGGGGCGGCCTTGAGCAGGTCGTCCAGGCCCCAGCGGCCGGGCTTGGCGCATTCGCCCTCGATGACCACCGACCAGGGCCGCGGCTTGAGCGTGTGCGCGTTCTCCGCGGGATCGGACTTGTCGGTGCCGAACTCGTAGAAGTTGTTGTACGAGGTGACGTCCTTGTAGGCCGTCAGCTTCTCCATCACCGCCGCGCCGGCCACCGCGCTCTTGCCGCCGGGCAGCTTGGCCAGCTTGCCGGGCCCGGCGGTCTGGGCCTGGACCGAGGCGCCGCTCAGCCCCAGGCCGGCCAGGCCGATCGCGCCGGCGCCCTTGAGCCAGTCGCGGCGCGCGCCGTAGACCTCGCGCGGGGTGATCTGGGAAGACGGGATGCGCTGGCCGTCGCGGGGCTTGTGGAAATGCATGGCGGACCTTCGGGGGGAGGAAGGCTCGAACCTTACGCCAGGCGAAGCCGCTTGACATGAGGTCGCGCTTAAGGTCCCCCGGCCCGAGGGGGCGGCGCGCCGGAGCGGCCCGCCGGCTGCCTTACAGCGTCCCGTACGAGTGCAGCCCCGACAGGAACATGTTGACGCCCAGGAAGGCGAAGGTCGTGACCAGCAGCCCGATCAGCGCCCACCAGGCGGAGACCACGCCGCGCAGGCCCTTCATCAGCCGCATGTGCAGCCAGGCCGCGTAGTTCAGCCAGACGATCAGCGCCCAGGTCTCCTTCGGGTCCCAGCTCCAGTAGCCGCCCCAGGCCTCGGCGGCCCAGAACGCGCCCAGGATGGTCGCGATCGTGAAGAAGGCGAAACCCAGCGCGATCGCCTTGTAGGCCAGGTCGTCCAGCGTCGGCAGCGCCGGCAGCCGCGCGGTCAGCGGGCGGCGCAACGCGACGCTCGCCGCCAGGAACACCGCGACGCCGGCCATCTTGCCGGCCCAGCCGTCCAGGCCGGCGGCGGTCTCCGGGTTCACGTTCGCGCCGAAGCGGAACGCCAGCAGCACCAGCACCAGCCCCACCGGCACGCCGATCAGGCCGATCACCAGCGCCCGCAGCTTCTCGGTCTTCAGCAGCGTCGCCAGCGCGACCATCGCCGCCATCGCGAAGCTGCCGTAGCCGATGAAGTTCGCCGGCACGTGGATCTTCATCCACCAGCTCTGCAGCGCCGGCACCAGCGGCTGGATCTCATGGGCCTCGCGCGCCACCGTGTACCAGAGCAGGAAGCCGACCGCCGCGCTGACCACCAGCATCACGTACGCGCCCAGCGCCCGCGTCGCGAAGCGCTGCTCGTAATAGAGGTACATCAGCGTGGTCAGCCACGTGAACAGCACGAACACCTCGTAGAGGTTGCTCACCGGGATGTGGCCGATGTCGGGCGCGATCTGATGGCTCTCGAACCAGCGCACCATCGTCCCGATCAGCGCCATGCCCACCGCGCCCCACGCCAGCCGCGTGCCGATCGCCTCGGCCGCGCTGTGGCCGGCGGTCTTCTGGAAGAAGCCGAGCCAGTAGAACAGCGTGCTCATGAACACCAGCACGCTCATCCACAGGATCGCGCTCTGGCTGGACAGCAGGTACTTGAGGAAGAAGACCTTGTCGGCGGCCGCGAGGTCGGCGCCGAAGGCGTCGGTCTGGCGCAGGTAGAGCTGGATCGCGAACAGGCTGGCCGCGCCGACGATCAGGCACAGCGGCCGCAGCGGCCGCCAGAACCAGCCCAGCGCGATCAGCGCCGGCGTCGCGCAGGCCAGGATGCCCTTCTCGTAGACGTCCATCGACGCCTGGTAGCGGCTGAACGCGAATCCGGCGCCCACCAGCACCAGCGCCGCGAAGAGCCAGTCGAACGCGTTGCGGCCCTGGAAGTAGCCGTGCTTGCCGATGACCAGCGAGCGCGCCGGCGTCCCCTCGGAGCCCGCGGAGGGCGACGAGGGCAGCTCGGACGGGTCCGCGGTGGTGGTGGTGCTGTTCATGTCAGGCCTCCTCATGCAGCAGCCGCTGCTTGAGCGATTCGAATTCCACGGGCAGGTCGGGCGTGTCGCGATTGCTGGACAGGGCCATGCGCACGCGGGTCTGTTCGGGCCGGCCCGGCGCGGCTTCCAGCCACAGCCACAGCCGGCGATCCTTCACGTAGAGCATCGCAAAGACGCCCACGATCAGCAACACGGCGCCCAGGTAGACCAGCGTCTGCCCAGGGGCACGCGTCACCTGGAAGACGCTCGCCTGCACCTGCTGGAAGTCGTCCAGCTGGATCAGGACCGGCGCCGGATAGAACATCGCGTCCGACAGCGACAGCACGGCCTGCGTCATGAACGCCTGCGTCGCCTCGCCCGGTTCCGGACGCGCGCGGCCGAGCTGTTCCTCGGCCTGCTTGTGGAGTTCGAACAGGCTGCCGTTGAGGATGCGCAGCAGCACCTCGGAGACGCGGGCGCGCTCGGGCTCGGGCACCTCGCGCTCGATGAACTGCGACAGCGCCGGCAGCCCGCCGATCGCCGCGCCCTGCGCCGGCGTGTCGGCCTTCAGGCCCTCGGCGCCAGCGAACAGCGTCAGCGTGCGCAAGGCCGTCGCCTCCAGCTGCGCCTGCATCGCCGGCTTGTCCTGCGGGCTGGCGGCCAGCGCGTAATGCTTGGCCGCGAGCAGGCGCTGCGCCGGATCGGCCAGCACGCGGCGCAGCGCCAGCCAGCCCTCCAGGCTGTCCTTGCCGTCCACCGGCACGCGCAGGTAGCGGAAGTTGTCCGCCAGCGTGTCGCGCACGCCGAGCAGGTAGACGCGGTGGCCGTCGAGCTCCACCGGCAGCATGTAGTTGTTGTACTCGCGCGCCTGGCCGCTGGTGTCGCGCAGCTTGTAGCTGAACGACGGGCCGACGTTGCGCAGCGTCTTCTTGTCGCTGGTGTTCGCGCCCGAACCCAGGTGCTGCTCCAGCCGGCCCACCAGATCGACCTTGCGCACGTCGGTGCCGTTCTGGCCGTCGCCGGCGAAGTTCTCGACGTTGATGACCCGCAGCCCGGTGAACTCCAGGCCGTAGGACTCGCCGTCGGCGGTGAGCGTGGTGGTGGCGCCGACGCGGCCGGCCAGCGGCGTGTCGTGCGCCGCCTGCAGCGCGCGCAACTGGAGCTTGAGCGCCGAGCCGCCGTCCTCGAAGCTGCTCTGGTACAGCGTCACGCCGCGGTGGGTGACCGGCTCGTTGACCTTCACCGTGGCCGTCGTCGTCGAGCCGTCGCGCTTGTCGTGGATGACGATGTCGCTCGCGAACAGCTTGGGCATGCCGGTCGCGTAGTACTCGACGATGAACTTCTTGAGCTCGACGTCGAAGGGCAGGTCCTGCACCACCACGCCGTTGGGCATGGACAGCAGCGCGGTCGACGAGCGGCTGCCTTCGGGCACGTAGAGGTTGCCGCGGAAGCTGGGGTTGGACGGGCTCAGCCGGTTGACCGGCGCCATCTGGTTGAGGTCGGCGCCCTGGTAGACCTGCTTGCCCTGCGCCCACATGATGGCGCGCACGACCAGGTCGCCGTCGAACAGCCCGCCCAGGCAGATCAGCACGATCGCCGAATGCGCCGCCAGGTAGCCGATCTTGTGCGCCGAGCCCTTGCGCGCGCCGATCATCACGCCGCCGTTGCGCACCTGCGCGCGGGCCTTCCAGCCCTCGGCCGACAGCCAGGCGTTGACCTGGCCCAGCGCCGCCTCGGGGTTCATGTGCAGGTAACCGAGCGCCTTGTGGCGAAAGGCCTGGATCGCCTGCTCGCGCATCGACTCCTTGTAGGTCTTCAGCTCGCGCAGGATCTTGGGCGCGTGGCGCGCGATGCACAGGCTGGTCGACACGACCAGGAAGCCCAGGATCAGCAGGAACCACCAGGCGCTGTAGACGGTGTAGAGATCGAGGCGGCCGAACAGCTCGGACCAGAACGGGCCGAACTGGTTGACGTAGTTCGTCATCGGCTGGCGCTGCTGCACCACGGTGCCGATGACGGAGGCGATGCACAGCACCGTCAGCAGCGCGATGGCGAAGCGCATCGACGCCAGCAGCTCCATCGCCTCGGCCAGCGCGGCGCGGGCCGCCTGGGCCGGCGGCCGGCCGACGGGACTCTGGGGGGACTTCTCGGTCATGGGGCGCGATTGTCGTCGTCCCGCATGACGGACCGGGTGAGCGCCGGTAAATGCGAAGGCCGGTGATCGGTTCACCGGCCTCGTTCGTCGGGACTGCGGACGGGGTGTGCGTTAGGCGTGCCGTCGGAGCGGCTCGGGCGGGAAAACCGGCGCCGCGCTCAGCGCAGGCCGGCGATGTAGTCCGAGACGGCCTTGATCTCGCGGTCGCTCATCTTGGCGGCGATCGCCAGCATCTGCGGGCTGTTCGGACGGCCGCCGGCGCGGAACGCGGTCAGCTGGGCCTCGGTGTAGTCGCCGTGCTGGCCGCCCAGGCGCGGGTACTGGGCGGGGATGCCGGCGCCGTTGGGGCTGTGACAGCCGGCGCAGGCCGGGACCTGCTTGTCGGCGATGCCGCCGCGGTAGATCTTCTCGCCCAGCGCGATCAGCTCCTTGTTCTTCGCGAAGCCAGGCTTGGCGCCCTTGCTGGCGTAGAACGCGGCGACGTTGCGGATGTCGTCGTCCGACAGCGGCGCGGCCATGCCCGACATCACCGCGTTCTTGCGCTTGCCCGACTTGAACTCGTGCAGTTGCTTGGCGAGGTAGTCGGCGTGCTGGCCGGCGATGATGGGATTGGCGGGGCTGCCGCGGGAACCGTCGGCGGTGTGGCAGGCGGCGCAGACCTGGGAGCTGATCGCCTGACCCTTGGTCAGGTCGGGCTTGGCGGCTGCTGCCTGGGGTTCGGCGGCGATGGCGGCGCCGGACATCAAAACCATGCTCGACAACAAGAAAGCGGCAGTCTTCATGAATGTTGAGGGTCGGGTGAGCGCAAGCGCGGGATCTTACAATGGCACCTCTTTTGAGCCCCGCAGCGCGATGACCGATTCCAACAAGAAACCCGCTCCCGCGGCCCCAGGGAAACCCGCAGGCCGTGGCGCGGGACGCGCCGGAGCGTCGAAGAAGAAGCAAGGCCCCGGGAAAACCGGCATGCGCGCGGCCGCCAAGGCGCGCGCGAAAGCCAACGAGAAAGCCAAGGCGCAAGGCCTGCCCCCGCCGGTCAAGCCCGCCAGCACCGTCCCGCTGACCCCGGGCAAGCGCGCGTTGACCTGGACCCACACCGCGCGCTTCCTGACCACCGCCAGCCAGCTCAAGCACCTGCCGGTGAACGGCGTGCTGCCGGCGGACGCGCGCGCCGCCCAGGAGGCCCTGGACGCCCAGGCCGCGCCGGACGCGGACCTGGACGACTTCGACGACGAATTCCTCGACGACGCCGATGTCGGCGCCCCCGAGGCCGACGCCGGTTCCGCCGTCGCCAGCGAGGGCGAGGCGCTGGCGCAAGACCTGCCCCCGCGCCGCCTGCCGGAGATCGCCTTCGTCGGCCGCTCCAACGCCGGCAAGTCGACGGCGGTGAACACGCTGGCGCAGCAGAAGCGGCTGGCCTTCGCGTCCAAGACGCCGGGCCGCACGCAGCACATCAACCTGTTCGCGGTCGGCCCGCGCGACGCGCCGGACGCGCTGTTCGCCGACCTGCCGGGCTACGGCTACGCGGCGGTCGCGCGCGACGCCAAGCTGCGCTGGCAGCGCGTGATGGCCGACTACCTCGGCCAGCGCGAATCGCTGTCCGGCGTGGTGCTGATGGTGGATTCGCGGCTCGGACTGACCGACCTCGACAAGCAGCTGCTGGAGTTCGTCTCCGACCGCGTCACCGCCGGCGAGGTCAGCCTGCTGGTCGTGCTGACCAAGTCCGACAAGCTCAACCGCAAAAAAGGCGCGGCGGTGCTGGCGCAGGTGCAAAAGGACCTGGCGGTGCTGGCGACCGAGGACTCGGACATCGCCGTCACGCTGTTCTCGGCGCTGAACAAGCAGGGACTGGAGGACGTGGCCGAGCTGCTCTACGACTGGGCCCACCGCGAGCCGGACGAGCCGTCGGACGAGGACGGCCTCGACGGCGAGGACGGGTCGGACGGCGATGAGGCCGGTGAAGAAGCCGGCGATGAGGCCGGCGACGCCTCGGACGACGCCGGCCGCTGACCGCTGACCACCGACCGCGGCGCCGGGAGGCGCCGGGCCCGCCCGCCCGTCAGGGCCGGCCGATGAACACGTACAGCGCGGTACCGCCCTTGGGTGCGTAGCCGATGCCGACGTACAGCGGGCCCAGGCCGGTGTCCGAGCCCAGGAACACGCTGCTGGCGTAGCGCATGTCCTTGACGCTGATGTCGCGGCGCGAGAGCCAGGTGTTGCCCGCCTCCAGCGTGCCGCCGACGAAGAAACCGCGCGAGAACAGCGGCGAGTCGTTGAGCCGGCGGTAGTAGGTGGCCCGCGTGAACAGCAGCGAGTTGCCGCTCAACTGGTTCGGCTTGTAGCCCGAGAGCTGGTGGAAGCCGCCCAGCGTGTCGCCGCCCAGGCCGGTGTCGTCGGGCTGCTGCGACGCCACGGCGCGCGCGTACAGGCTGACCGTGTGGCCGCCGAAGCTGCGCACCACGTTGCCGTCCATGTTCAGCCGCAGGAAGCGGCCGCTGCTGAGGTTGCGGTTGTCCTGGCGGCCGCCCTGCGCCTCGCCGGTGAAGCGGTAGCCGTGCTGCGGGAAGTTGGCGTAGTCCAGCTGGTCGACGACGGTGCGCAGCCGGAAGCCGCGCTCGTAGCTGGTCCAGCGCAGCTTGCCCATGTCGGGCAGCAGCACCGTGATCAGGTCCGGCCGCGCGTGGCGGATCTGGCTGATCACGCCCAGGCGCACCTCGCCCAGGCGGCCCCAGGGCTGGCCGATGTCGATGCCGATCGACGCGTCGCGCCGCACCAGCCGCGCCTGGCCGAGGTTGGCGTCGTCCGGGTCGTTGTTGCCGTAGACGATCTGCTTGCGCTGGCGGGCCTCGGCCCAGGCGCTGGCGAACCAGTCGTCGGCGATGCCCAGCTTCAGGCCCAGCGGGTGGTACAGCTCGGTGTACAGGCGCGGGGTCTCGCCGATGGTCACCTGGTTGCGCCACTCGGTGCCCTTGTCGGTCAGCCAGTGCCGGTTGTGGCTCACCCGCAGGTTGAAGAAGCTGTCGCCGCCCGAGTCGGTCGACAGGTCCATCCCCACGCGGAAGTAGTTCGGCCCCCAGGGCTTGTCCTCCATGTTGAAGACCAGCGTCTCGCCTTCGGCGCGCTGCTCGACGTGGTAGTCGACGCGGTTGTAGTCGCCGCTGGAGGACAGGGTGCGCATGTCGCGCTCGGCCGTCTCGTTGTTGAAGGGCTGGCCCGCCTTCGACTCCAGCTGCGAGCGGAAGCGCTCCGGGTTGGTGTTGTCGGAGCCCTCCAGCTTCACCGCCGCCAGCATCACCGCCGGCACCTTCAGCCCGGTGCGCGCGACCTGCCAGTCGGCGTAGGTCCGGTCGTCGACGGCATAGCGGCGCAGTTCCGGCAGCAGCGCCTCGGCGGCGTCCTCGCCGGCCTGGATGAAGGCGCGCACCTTGTCGAAGTCACCCGAGGTCAGCGTGCCCAGCTTGGGCGTGATCAGCAGGTCCTCGCCGGCGCTCATGCTGGCGATCGAGCGCTGCACGTTCTGCTCGGTGAGGATGTTGATCATCTGCGCCGTCAGCCCGATCAGCGAGTTCAGCGTCTCGCGGCCGCCGACCGGCGTGCCGACGTTGACCGCGATCAGCCGCGTCGCGCCCATCTCGCGGGCGACGTCCACCGGCAGGTTGTTCACCAGCCCGCCGTCGCCCAGGATGCGGTCCTCCCACTCGACCGGCGCGAACACGCCGGGCACGCTCATGCTGGAGCGCAGCGCCAGCGCGAGGTCGCCTTCGGCGAGCAGGCGCTCATGGCCGTTCTCCATGTCGGTGGCGACGGCGCGGAACGGCGTGGGCAGCCGGTCGAACTGGCGCACGTTGCGCACCGGCAGCGTCAGCCGCCGCAGCAGCGCCTCCAGCCCGCGGCTGGACAACGTGCCGGTGGGCACGCGGATCTCGCCGTCGCGCAGCCCGAACTCGATCGTCGCGGAGAACTCGAAGTCCTCCTCCTTGCGGCGCTGCGACAGGTCCTGGCGGTCGACGCGGCTGGCGAAGAGCCGGTCCCAGGCGATCCGGGTCAGCTCGCGCTCGAGGTCCTCGGCCGACATGCCGCTGGCGTAGAGGCCGCCGATGATCGCGCCCATCGAGGTGCCGGTGACGATGTCGACGGGGATGTGCTCGCGCTCCAGCACCTTGAGCACGCCGACGTGCGCCAGGCCGCGGGCGCCGCCGCCCGACAGCACCAGGCCCAGCCGCGGGCGCTGCGCCTGGTCGGCGGCCGGCGTCGGCACCGGGCCGGGCGGCGGATTGGGCGGGACGGTCTGGGCGAGGGCGGCCGGCGCGGTGACCGCGCCCAGGACGGCGGTCAGCGCGGCGGCCAGCAGCAGGCCACGCAGGCGGGGTCGGCGCGCGGCGGCGCTTGGGGCTCGGGGATCGGCGGACATCGGGAGGCGGTACGGCCCGCGGCGACGGCGCGAGGCGGGCGCATTGTGACCCGAACCGGCCCGGCGCACGGGGCCGGGATCGTGTCCGTCAGTGATCGGCGCCGTCGGCCGGCGCGCGGTCGAGGTCCAGCATCAGCGTGCCGATGGCGCGCTGCAGCAGCGGCTCGTCCTCGAGCTGCGTGATCAGGCCGTTGGCGATCAGCTGTTCCAGCGCGCCGCGCGTCACCGAGTGGCGCTCCTCGGGCAACTGGCCGATGAACAGGAACATCTGGCGGCTGTCGCTGATCCACGCGATCTGCGCGGTGACCCATTCGCTTTGCAGGAACAGGTGGTACCAGCCGCCGATCTGCAGGCCGGCGATCCAGTCCTGCAGCGCGGCGCGCGCGTGCGGCGAGTGCTCCTCGTCGTAGAGCGCGACCGGCACCGTCGGCAGCTGGCCGCGGTCGACGCGCTCATAGGCCCAGCGCGAGGGCAGCTGCGATTCCCGCTCGTCGAGCAGTTGCTGCAACAGCTCCTCCGGCGTCAGGGCCGGGCGGCGCGGCGCCGGCGCGGCCGGGGCGGCCTGCTCCACCGCCGGCAGCCCGCGCAGCACGCGGCCGTGCTGGCGCATCAGCTCGTCCAGGAAGGTCTGGCGCTGCATCGGCGGCAGCGCGATCTCGTCCATGCCGCGCTCCAGCGCGCGGACCAGGTCGGGCAACTGGCCGCGCAGGCGCTGGCGCGCGGCCTCGTCCGGCTGCGGCGCGACGCTGTGCAGCAGCGCGTCGACCAGCTCGACATAGGTCTGCGGTTCCGACGCGTCGCGGCCGTGCTGGACCATCGCCTGGGCGATGACCTCCACCCAGGGTCCGAGCAGGAAACGCCGCATCAGCTTGCCGGCCTGCGCGTCGTCGAGCTGGTGCTGCAGCTGGTCGCGCAGCATGCGCTGCCATTCCTGGCGGCGCTGCTCGCGGTCCAGCCGCTCCAGCGCCAGCGCGCTGCGCTGGCCGCGGGCCTCGGCCTGGGCGCGGATGTGGCTGTCGACCTGGGTGAGCGCCTGCTGGAACTGCAGCGCCGACGGATGGGCGCTGTCGAGCAGCGGCTGGATCACCCGCTCCAGGAACTGGAGGAAGGCCTTCAGCTCGGTGTCGTCCGCGCGCTGGAAACCGGCGCCATGCGCGGCGATGCGGTTCAGCAGCTGCCAGGTCGGGTGGTCCTGGCGGCGCAGCAGCGTCGAGTCGGCGCGGGACAGCCGCACGATCGCGACCTGCAGCCGGCCCATCAGCACCTTCAGCGGCGGCTGCAGGCTGTCGTCGGCCAGGATCTGGTCATACAGGCGCGAGAGCAGGTCGGTGCCCGGCGCGCCGACGCCGGGACCCAGCCGCGGCGCCGGGCCGGGGGGCGCGGCCACCGCGGTGCCGCCCGCCGCCGGACGCACCGGCATGCGGGCCGGCGCGAGCTCGGCATTGCGCGTGTTCATCAGGTCCAGCTTCATCGCGACCTGGTCGAGCGTCGCGTTCTGCGTGGTCGGCGCCTCGGTGATGCTCTTGAACTGGCGCAGGCGCAGGTCCGATTCCTTCAGCGCCGCGCCATGGCTGGTCAGCATGCCGCTCAGGTGCGCCTGGCGCAGGCCCATGCACAGCCGGGCATAGATCGGCTGCAGCTTGATCGCCAGCGGCTGCGCGGCCAGGCGCATCAGCGCGTAGCGGCCGTCGGGATCGAGGTCCACGCCCTCGATCGCGCGCGCCAGGCCCTGCGCGAACAGCGCCGCGCGCAGCGGGTTGTCGTTCTTCAGCGGGCGGGCGATGCCGCGCAGCGCGGCGAAGAAGTTGCTGAGCTGGTGCAACTCGGCCTTGGACTGGTCCTCGATCGCGGTGATCACATGCGAGAGCGCCACGTCCTTGAGCGCCTGGCCCTCGTCGACCAGGCTCAGCGACAGC
Source organism: Mitsuaria sp. GD03876 (assembly GCF_029840635.1). GTDB lineage: Bacteria > Pseudomonadota > Gammaproteobacteria > Burkholderiales > Burkholderiaceae_C > Roseateles. Next base: position 57,470 of record NZ_JAOCCU010000035.1, read on the forward strand.
TCGCCGAAGCTGGCCGGGGCCGCGCGCTCGCGCTGCAGCGGGTCGCCGCCCTCGCGCGCGATCGACAGCAGCCGGCCCAGCGAGCCCTCGAGGTCCGAGGCGAAATGCGCGCGCCGCTTGGACCATCCGGCGAGCAACTGGTGATGCTCGAGCCGGCTCTTGAGCTCATCCTGCAAGCCGTTGTAGACCGCATGCGCCAGCGCAGGCACATGGGCGAGGGTCTCGTCGACCAGGGTCTGGAGGGAAGGCGAGGACGCTTGGGACATCATTTGTGACAAGTTGTCAGCACATTATGGTCGCCCCTGATTCATGTGACATCCCCCAGGCCCGTGGGGCCGTGCGACCTGGGGAAAGCCCGATGGCCGCGCGCCGGGAGGGGCGGCGGGTCGGGACGATTCTGGGCGAAAGGCGCGCGCCGAGGCGGCAATGCGGAAGCCCGAAGCGTATCCAAGCGCAACAGTCCGAACCGATGGCGGCACCGCGCCGGATGCAACTTCCCGTGCCTGGCGCGAAGGGATGGCGCGGCAGGCGAAAAGTCCGGCGTCATGAAAAAAGGGGTCGCCGAAGCGACCCCTTGCTTGAGCGTGGCGGGGGAGGGCGCGAGCGCCTGCCCCCGGCCGGCCCGGGCGGACCTTACATGTCCATGCCCATGCCGCCCATGCCGCCGGGCATGGCGGGCGCGGAGGACTCGTCCTTGGGCGCCTCGGCGACCATGCACTCGGTCGTCAGCATCAGCGACGCCACGGAGGCGGCGTTCTGCAGCGCGGTGCGGGTGACCTTGGTCGGGTCCAGGATGCCCATCTCGATCATGTCGCCATAGGTGCCGTTGGCGGCGTTGTAGCCGTGGTTGCCCTTGCCGGCCAGCACGTTGTTGACGACGACCGAGCTTTCCTCGCCGGCGTTGTAGACGATCTCGCGCAGCGGGGCTTCGATGGCCTTCAGGATCAGCTTGACGCCGGCGTCCTGGTCGGCGTTGTCGCCCTTGATCTCGCCAGCGGCCTGACGGGCGCGCAGCAGCGCGACGCCGCCGCCGGCCACGATGCCTTCCTCGACGGCGGCACGGGTGGCGTGCAGCGCGTCTTCGACACGGGCCTTCTTCTCCTTCATCTCGACTTCGGTGGCGGCACCGACCTTGATGACGGCCACGCCGCCGGCCAGCTTGGCCACGCGCTCTTGCAGCTTCTCGCGGTCGTAGTCGCTGGTGGCTTCCTCGATCTGGGCGCGGATCTGCTTGACGCGCGATTCGATGTCGCCCGCGGCGCCGTTGCCGTCGATCAGGGTGGTGTTTTCCTTGCCCACTTCGACGCGCTTGGCCTGGCCCAGGTCAGCCAGCGTGACCTTCTCCAGCGACAGGCCCACTTCCTCGGCGATCACCTTGCCGCCGGTCAGGATGGCGATGTCTTCCAGCATGGCCTTGCGGCGGTCGCCGAAGCCCGGGGCCTTCACGGCGACGACCTTCAGGATGCCGCGGATGGTGTTGACCACCAGGGTGGCCAGCGCTTCGCCGTCGACTTCTTCAGCAATGATCAGCAGCGGGCGGCCGGCCTTGGCGACGGCTTCCAGCGTCGGCAGCAGGTCGCGGATGTTGGAGATCTTCTTGTCGTAGAGCAGGACGAAGGGGTTGTCCAGGATCGCCGACTGCTTTTCCGGGTTGTTGATGAAGTAGGGCGACAGGTAGCCGCGGTCGAACTGCATGCCTTCGACGACGTCCAGCTCGTTGTTCAGGCTCTTGCCGTCTTCGACGGTGATGACGCCTTCCTTGCCGACCTTGTCCATCGCCTCGGCGATGATCTGGCCGATCGAGTCGTCGGAGTTGGCCGAGATCGTGCCGACCTGGGCGATTTCCTTGGACGTCGTGGTGGCCTTGGAGGCCTTCTTCAGCTGTTCCACGAGGGCGGCCACGGCGCGGTCGATGCCGCGCTTGAGGTCCATCGGGTTCATGCCGGCGGCCACGTACTTCATGCCTTCGCGCACGATGGCCTGGGCCAGCACGGTGGCGGTGGTGGTGCCGTCGCCGGCGTTGTCCGAGGTCTTGGAAGCGACTTCCTTGACCATCTGGGCGCCCATGTTCTGCAGCTTGTCCTTGAGCTCGATCTCCTTGGCGACCGAGACACCGTCCTTGGTGACGGTGGGGGCGCCGAACGAGCGCTCCAGCACCACGTTACGGCCCTTGGGGCCCAGCGTGACCTTGACCGCGTTGGCCAGGATGTTCACGCCTTCGACCATGCGGGCACGGGCCTCGCCGCCGAAGACAACGTCTTTTGCTGCCATGTGTATCTCTCCGAAATCTGATCTATGAATTGACTGCCACGCCAAGCGCTCGGGTCGTTGCCGAGGAAAGCGTAGCGAGCGGTGTGCTGGCTAGGAGGCAGGAGCGGAGGGACCGGAGCGACCTTGAGGTCGTGAGGATCCCGAGCACCGCCCGACGACGCCAGCGCGCCGCGCAGTAGCTTTACTTGGCGACGACGGCGAACAGGTCTTCTTCGCGCATCACGAGCAGTTCTTCGCCGTCGACCTTGACGGCCTGGCCGCTGTACTTGCCGAACAGCACGCGGTCGCCGACGGCGACGTTCAGGGCGACGAACTCACCCTTGTCGTTGCGCTTGCCCGGGCCGATGGCCAGCACCTCGCCCTGGTCGGGCTTCTCGGCGGCGTTGTCGGGGATGACGATGCCGGAGGCCGTCTTGGTTTCGTTTTCCAGGCGCTTAACGATCACGCGATCGTGCAGAGGACGCAGTTTCATCAGATCTCCTTGACTGTGCTGACTTGATTCCTGGACCCGCCGTGCGCTCATCGCACCGGCCAGCCCATCACAAGAAGTAAGCCCCGGGAGTCGCCTCTCGGGGCTTGTTAGCACTCGACCCATGCGAGTGCTAGCAGGGAGATTATATGGACGGGCCTTGACGTTTCAAGGGTGTCGGACGGAACCCCGGAACAGGACATGGTCCAGCGACCACCGCCCCGGGCCGCGGCCCAGCAGGTAAAGCATGGGCGCCGCCCAGCTCAGGTGGGTGGGCCAGCCCGACGGGTAGACGAAGGTCTGGATCACCGCCGTCATCCCCAGCACGCCCGCCGCGGCCAGCCGGGTGCCCAGGCCCAGCGCCAGCAGGATCGGCAGCACGTGCTCGGCGGTCGTGGCCAGGTAGGCGGCCCATTCGGGCGGGATCAGCGGCAGCGCGTAATCCTGGCGGAACAGCAGGAAGGTGGTGTCGGTCAGCGTGAACCAGCCCTCGACCTTGGTCCGGCCCGACAGCCAGAACACGCCGGCGATGCTGAAGCGGCAGGCCAGGGCGATGAGGTCGGGGGAAATCCACCGTTCCAGCCGGTCGCGGATCGCGGCCAGCAGCGAGGGGGCGGTCGTCAGCGACGACGGGGCGCCGGCGGAGGCGGAGGACGAGGTGGTCGGGGTGATGGTGTTCATGAGGACATCTCCGTGACGGCGGTGAAGGCGCCGTGGTCGAGCAGGCGGCCCAGCGCGGCGCCGGGGTCGAAGTCGGGAAAGCGGGCCTGGACGGCGTCGAGCGCCGCGCCCAGCGGCATTCCGTCGGCGCAGGCGTCGAGCAACGCGGCCTCGGCGGCATCGATCGGATGCGCGCGCACCGCGCCGGCGGGGCGCGTCATCAACGCGCCTTCGCCGTCCCAGTGCGACGGGTTCGGGTCGTCGGCGGCGTCACGCGCCGCCCGCCACAGGCTGAAGGCCGGCCAGCCGGCGCTCCAATGCCACCGGGCCGCGGGATGCGGCACCAGCCGCGAACGGGCGAGGCGGTCATCGCCGGCCTGCGCCAGCGCGGCGAACTCGCGCAGGCCGAGCATCGGCGCATCGGCGGCGACATGGCTGTCGCTCCAGAGCCGGTCGAGCCGCGCGACCTCGCCGAGCCAGGGCAGGTCCGAGTCCGCCAGCGCCTGGTCGAGGAACGCCGGGAAGCGCTCGCCGTAGTGCTGCAGGTCGCCGCCGGTGGGCGGCGCCAGGCGCGCGTGGTCGAGCGCGACCGCCTGCATCCAGGCGTCGCCGGTCAGCCGATGCACCGCCGGGTACAGCGAGACCAGCGCATCGGCGCAGCCCTTGAGCACGGTGTTGCGGTAGACCTTGAAGGCGGCCGGCCGGGGCGCGGCCGGGTCGGCGTCGGCCCACAGGTCGCGCCAGAACGCTTCCTGGAATTCGACGAGCGTCATGCGACCTCCATCGGCGTGGCGACCGCGGCGGCCGCGTCGAGCGCGTCCTGCGCCCGGCCGCGTTCCGCGATCAAGGTGTCGAAGGACGGGAGATTCCCGTCGCGCTCCAGCAGCGTCGGCCGCGGGCCGATGCGGGCGGTCAGACGCTCGAGCAAGGCCCAGACCGGCGGCGCGACCGGCGCGTCGTGGCTGTCGATCAGCAGGCCGGTGGCGGCGTCCGCGTCGGCGCGATGGCCGGCGACGTGGATCTCCATCACCGCGTCGCCGTCGATCGCGTCGATCCACGCGTCGGCGTCCAGTCCGACGTTGCTCGCCGACACGAACACGTTGTTCACGTCGACCAGCAGGCCGCAGCCGGTGCGGCGGACCAGCTCATGCAGGAAATCGACCTCGCCCCAGTCGTGGGCGAGGGGCAGGTAGTGGGACGGGTTCTCGATCGCGACCCGGCGGCGCAGCGCGTCCTGCAGACGCTGCAGGTTGTCGGCGACGCGGCGCAGCGCCTCGCCGGTGCGCGGCACCGGCAGCAGGTCCGGCGCGTAGGCGCCGCCGAAGCGGCTCCAGGCCAGGTGCTCCGACACCAGCGCCGGTTGCAGCCGGTCGGCCAGCGCGGCGAAGCGCTGGAGGTGGGCCGGGTCCGGCGGCGCGGCGCCGGCCAGGGAGGCCGACACCCCGTGCAGCGACAGCGGATGCGTCGCGCGCAGGGTCTCGAGCAGCGCCAGGCGCGGGCCGCCCGCGACGAGGTAGTTCTCGGGATGGACCTCGAACCACAGACCCGCGTCGCGCGCGGCGAACGCGTCCTCGGCGAAATCCGGCTTGAAGCCCAGGCCCGCGCCCAGCATGCGTGTCATGGCGCGGATCCGGTCAGGACTTCACCGGCGCCAGCGAGCCCATGCCCTTGGGCGTCTTGATCGCGGTGCAGGTGCCGGCGGGGACGTACTTCCAGGCATTGGCCTGGTAGTCCATCTTGGCGGTGCCGGCGCAGGTGGTGCCGGGGCCGGCGGCGCAGTCGTTCTTGCCGGCCATCGCGACGCCGTAGCAGCGTTCCTTCTCGGCGGCGGCGGGCTTGGCGTCTTGCGCCATCGCGGAGGCGGACAGGGCGGTCAGCGTGACCAGGGCGAGGCTCAGGGTGGTCGACTTCATGGGGCACTCCTTGTGCGTGGATGCGAGGTTGAGGAAGGACGCGGCGGACTGCCGTCGCGTTCCGGGAGCTAATTCGCGACGGCGGCGCGGCGGGTTACAGCGACATCGAAAAAGTCCTCGACTATTTTTTTCAGGAGCCCTGTAACCTTCCGGCCCCATGACGCGAATAGATCCCGTGATCGCGACCGAGCATGAGCTGCACGACCTCTTCGTCGCCGGGCTGGACGGGGATGCGGCGGCCTACCACCGCTTCCTGCAGCGCCTGGGAGCCTTGCTGCGCGGGTACTTCCGGCGCCGGCTGCAGCAGTTGCCGGACGAGGTCGAGGACCTGGTGCAGGAGACGCTGATGGCGGTGCACACGCAGCGCCAGAGCTACCGGCGCGGGGAGCCGCTGACGGCCTGGGTGCACGCGGTGGCGCGCTACAAGCTGGTCGACCTGTGGCGCCGGCGCGAGCGCCACGAGGCGCTGAACGAGCCGCTGGACGACGACCTGGCGGTCTTCGCGACGGCGGACCACGAGGCGGGCGAGTCGCGCCGCGATCTGGGGCGGCTGCTGGAGCAGCTGCCGACGAACCAGCGGCTGCCGATCCTGCATACGAAGCTCGAGGGGCTGTCGGTGCAGGAGACGGCGCGGCTGACGGGAATGAGCGAATCGGCGGTGAAGGTCGGCGTGCACCGCGGGCTCAAGGCGCTGGCGCGGTTATGGAAGGACATGACATGAAGACCGACGAGCTGATCGGACTGCTCGCGCGGGAGGCCGGCCCGGTGCCGGCGCATGCCGGCGAGCGTCGCTTCGCGATCGCGCTGGCGCTGGGCATCGCGCTGGCGCTGGCCTGGGTGCAGGCGGCCTACGGCATCCGCGCCGACCTGGCGCAGGTGATGGCGACGGCCGCGTTCTGGCAGAAGGTGGCGATGCCGCTGGCGGTGGCGGCGACGGGGCTGGTCGTGGTGTTCCGGCTGGGGCATCCGGGGGCGCGGATGAACGGCTGGTGGCTGGGCGTCTGGTTGCCGGTGTCGCTGCTGTGGATCTGGGCGGCGGTGGTGCTATGGATGGCGGAGCCCGCCGCGCGGCTACCGCTGGTGCTGGGCACGACCTGGCGCACCTGCGTGTTCAACGTGACGGCGACGGCGCTGCCGATCGGCGTCGGGCTGCTGTGGGCGCTGCGCGGGCTGGCGCCGACGCGGCCGGTCCTCACCGGCGCCGCGGCCGGCTGGCTGGCCGGCGCGGCGGGGGCGTGCGTGTACTCGCTGCATTGCCCGGAGATGCAGGCCCCATTCGTGGCGATCTGGTACGTGCTCGGGATGGGCATGTCGGCGGCGCTGGGGGCGCTCGCGGGGCGGCATTGGCTGAAGTGGTGAGCGCGGCGCCGCGCGGGCGCGGCGGTCGGGAGCCGCGGATCATGGCAGCCTGACTGGGGCGTTGCCGTCGTCGCTGGACGCTCCCTCAGCCGTCCGCCGCGCGTGGCGCCGCTCCAGCATGCCTCCGACCAACTCAGCGAGCGCGAGACCCGCCACCGAGACCAGACAGGGTCGACTGGTGACTTGGTGGCCGATCAAGACCGTGATGCCGAGCACCGCAACGCGGGCATACGAAGAATCGATCTTCAAACGAATCCTCCTGATTGCATGTCCTGTCCGGACGCGGCGCAGTCTGCGCAGGGCTCTGGTGTCAAAGGCGAACGGCGAGGGGGGATGGACTTTCGAGTGGGGCTCAGGCAACCCGGGCCGTATTTCGGCGGCGAAATGGCTTCGATGGGTGGTACCCGTCGCCTGTAGGACTTAATTGGGGAGGTCAGCCTCACGGGAGTAGGGCAGGCACCGATCGCCTTTGGATGAGCAGTCTTTGCTGGTCGTCACTCAAGCCTGTTGTTCAGGAACGAGGCGGAGCATTGAAGAGGCTCGGGTCGTCGTGGCTGCGGCCCAACAGGTCGCTCTGGAGCAGGCCGTCGACGCGGCCGTCCAGCCCCTACCGCAACGCCTCCGCAAACCGCATCAGCACCGCCGCCACCGTCTTCGGATCCAGCGGCGCGGCTGCCTCCCGCAGCTGTCGTTCGGCATCGGCCACGATGCCGGTGGCCGCTTGCAGCGCCTGTCGGCCGGCCTTCGTCAGCTCCGTCTGCTGGACACGCCCGTGTTCCGGATGCGCCGTCCGGGCGATGAACCCCGCGCGCTCGAGCGCGACCAGGATCGCCTGCATCGTCTGCGGCGTCACGAAGGCCCGGCGCGCGAGCGCGGCATTCGAGGCCCCCGGCTCGTCCTTCAGGTAGTTGAGGACCGCGTACTGGGGCGTCGTCAGCCCGATCTCCCGCAGCCCCGCGTCCATGCGCGTGCGCAGCGCCTGCTGCGCCTGCTTCAGCGCATAACCGATCGTCGCGTACGGATCCTCCATCACTGGCGGCGTCTTGGGCTTCATGTGTCAGGGCGCTTATACGTAAAGGACTGACTCTATCCCTGTCGAATATCAGGGCCCTTGCATTGATATCAGGGTGCTGATAATCTGCGCGACATCCCAACGCAAGGAATCAACCATGCCTCACCTGATCGGCCCCGACTTCATCGGCATCCAGACGGACGACCTCGACGGCGCGCGCGCCTTCTACACCGACGTGCTCGGGCTGAAGACGGCGGCGTTCAGCCCGCCCGGCGCGGTCGTCTTCGACACCCAACCAATCCCGTTCGCCGTGCGCAAGCCCATCGCCCCGCTGAGCGGCACGGACGGCCTGGGCGAGGGCATCGCCCTCTGGTTCGGCTGCGACGACGCGGACGCGTTGCATGAGCACCTCGCCGCCCGCGGCGTGGCCATCGCGTTCCCGCCGAAGGACGGTCCCTTCGGCCGCTACTTCGCGTTCCGCGATCCGTTCGGCTACACGATCACCGCGCACACGCTCGGGAAGGCCTGAGCGACGGGGCCGCCCTGACGCGGGCGGCTCTCGGCGGCGGAGAGGCGAGGGCGCTCCGCCTCAAGCGATGTACGACAACGGCAACGCCGTCGTGAACTTCAGCTCCTCCATCGCGAAGCTCGAACTCACGTCCGACAGCTGCGTCCCCGCGATCAGCCGCTTGTAGACCTGGTCGTAGGCCGCGATGTCGGGCACCACCACCCGCAGCAGGTAGTCCACGTCCCCGCTCATCCGGTAAAACTCGACCACCTCCGGGATCGCCTCCACCGCCGCGCGGAACTGCTCGACCCAGGCCTGGGAATGCACGTTCGTCCGCACCGACACGAACACCGTCACCCCGACGTTCACCTGCTTCGGATCCACCAGCATCACGTTGCGGGTGATCACCCCCGCTTCCTTCAGCCGCTGCACCCGGCGCCAGCACGGCGTCGTCGACAAGCCGACCTCAGCCGCCAGGTCACTGACCTGGATCGAGGCATCCTGCTGCAGAAGCTGCAAGATCTTGCGGTCGATGGAATCCAATTTCGCCATTTCCACGGTCCTTGGCATGCATTTGCCGAAACTGGCTAAGCAAAGGCGGATTTTGCATGCGGTTTCCACGGATGCCTTCCGACAATCGTCGGCCATGGAAATCTATCTCGACGCCAACGCCACCACCCCCGTCCTGCCGCAGGCCCGCGACGCCGCGCTGTCCGTGATGGCCGAGGCCTTCGGGAACCCCAGCAGCATCCACGGCAGCGGCCTCAAGGCCCGCGCCCGGCTCGACGAGGTGCGCGCCACCGCGCGCCGCGTGCTGGGCGCTCCCACCGGGCGGCTGCTGTTCACCAGCGGCGCGACCGAAGGCATCCAGACCGCGGTGCTGTCCGCGCTCAGCGCGCTGCGCCAGCGCCGCGAGGCCGGCGAGGCGATCCCGCCGCGGCTGCTGTACGGCGCCACCGAGCACAAGGCCGTGCCCGAGGCCCTCAAGCACTGGAACACCCTGCTGGGCCTGGACCTGGAGATCGTCGCGATTCCCGTCGGCCTGGACGGCCGCCACGACCTGGCCTGGCTGCGCGCGCAGGCGCCCGCCGCCGGCCTGGTCTGCACGATGGCCGCCAACAACGAGACCGGCGTGATCAGCCACCTCGACGGCATCGCCGACGCGCTGCGCGGCACCGGCGCGCTGTGGCTGGTCGACGGCGTGCAGGCGCTGGGCAAGCTGCCGCTGCTGCTGGGCGAGCGCGCCATCGACTACGCGCCGTTCTCCGGCCACAAGCTCTACGCGCCCAAGGGCGTGGGCATGCTCTACGTCCGCGACGGCGCGCCGTTCACGCCGCTGCTGGCCGGCGGCGGCCAGGAAGGCGCGCTGCGCTCGGGCACCGAGAACATGGCCGGCATCGCCGCGCTCGGCGCGGTGCTGGACGCGCTCGAGCAGGGCGGGACCTTCGCCTCGCTGGGCCAGTTGCTCGACCACCGCCAGCGCCTGGCCGACGCGCTGCTCCACGCCTTCCCCGGCGTCGTGTTCAACGCGCCGTTCGACACCAGCCTGCCGACCACGCTCAACGTCTCCGTCCCGGGGCTGAGCGCGAAGCTGCTGCTCGACCTGTTCGACGCCGCCGGGCTGCGCGTCAGCGGCGGCTCCGCCTGCGGCGCGGCCAAGGCCCAGCCCAGCTACGTGCTGCAGGCGATGGGTCTGCCCGCGTGGCGCGCGGCGTCGGCGGTGCGGCTGTCCTTCGGCGCCGCCGATGCCGAGGCCACGATCGACGAGGCCTGCCGCCGTCTGCGCGACTGCGGCGCCTCGCTGCGCGCGACCTGCCAGATGCCGGCGCCCGACGAGAACCCGCAGGCGCCGGAGCTGCTGACGCGCTTCGTCGTCGACGGCGCGTGCTGCTACGTCGTCGCCGACGCGGCCAGCCGCCGCTGCGCGGTCATCGATCCGCTGCCGGAACTGACCGCCACGCTGTCGCAATGGATGCGATGTCGCGGGCTGACGCTGGCCGCGGTGCTGGACACCCACAGCCATGGCGACCATGCCTCGTCGGCGCAGACGCTGCGCGACGCGGTGCCTGAGCTGCTGGCCGAGGACGCCTGGCCCGAGCGCATCGACGCGCTGGGCTGGCCGCGCGGCAACGAGGTGGTGGCGCTGGGTGGCCATCGGCTGTCGCGCCTGGCGCTGCCGGGCCATACCGAGGATTCGACCGCCTACCTGCTGCACGCGGGCGGCGAGCTGGTGGCGGCCTTCGTCGGCGACACGGTGATGCCGGGTGCGCTGGGGCGCAGCGATTTCGCGCAGAGCGCGCCGAGCGCCTTCGGCCCGTCGCTGAAGACGCTGGCGCGCAATGTCGGCGAGCACGTGCTGCTGATGCCGGGGCATGACTACGACGACCGCTTCGCGACGACGCTGGCGGTGGAATGCGGCGCGCAGCCGCTGCTCGACGGGGTGCTGAAGGGCCGGCTGAGCGCCGAGGCCTTCGCGCTCGAGAAGGCGGAGCTGGAGCGCGATCTCGCGCCGACCGAGTACCAGACGATGGCGTGCGGCGCGCGGGTGGACTGCGCCCGCGCGACGGAGCGGGTGGAGCTCGATGTCGCGGGGCTGCAGGAGTTGCTGAGCGATGGCGTCGGGCCGAAACCGGTGCTGGTCGACGTCCGCGAAGCCTACGAGGCCCGGCTGAGCCCGACCGAGGAACTCGCGCCGGAACCGGTGCCGCTGTCGGTGCTGGTCAATGCGCTGCCGCGATGGCGCGCGCTGCCGCCGGACACGCCGGTGGTCTTCTTCTGCCGCAGCGGCAACCGCAGCGCCCAGGCGGCGCGGGCGCTGCGCCGGCTGGGACACGCGCAGGCGTGGAGCCTGGCGGGCGGCTTGGCGTTGTGGCCCGAGGCGAGGGCGACGGCGCCGGCCAGCGCGGTGACCTTCGCGGTC
>NZ_JAOCCU010000036.1 GCF_029840635.1 Mitsuaria sp. GD03876
GTCGCCGGCCGCGTCGATCAGCGCCAGCAGCGCGTCGATCTCGGCGCGGCCCGGCGCCTCGCCGCTGTCGCGCAGCGGCGTGAGCAGGTCCTCGATCGCATGCGCCTGCGCGGCGATGCCGCCTTGGCGCACGACGCTGGCCGCGCCCTTGAGCGTGTGGGCCAGCCGCAGCAGGCGCGGCGCGAGCTCGGGCGCGGGCGCCTGCTCGGCGGCGAGCACGGCCTCGCTCATCTGCCGCAGCAGGTCGCGGGCTTCGACGCGGAAGAAGCGGTAGGGGTCCTTTGCCACGGCGCGCGGTGTCTCCGTTAAGGGGGCGTGGGGCCGGCTCAGGTCGGCTGGGCCTGCACCAGGCGGAGCAGGTCGCGCGACATCTCGGCCAGCTCGGTGGCGGTCTGCGAGGTCTGGCCGGAACTGGCCTCGGTCTCGCGCGAGGCCTGCGCGGTGTTGGACAGCGCCACGTTGAGCTGCTCGACCGCGGTGGCCTGCTGCTTGGTGGAGAGCTCGATCTCGCGCGCCGCGTCGGTCGTGGTCACGACCAGGCCGGCGATGCGGGCGAAGGTCGCGGCCACCTCGTCGAACTGGCGCGCGCCGGCGTCCACCGCCTTGGAACCGGTCTCGGTGGCCATCACCGTGGTGTTGACCGCGCCGCGGACGTCGTCGATCTGCACGCGGATCTCCTTGGTCGTGGCGGTCATGCGGTCGGCGAGCTTGCGGATCTCGTCGGCCACGACGCTGAAGCGCCGGCCGGCGTCGCCGGCCACGGTGGCCTCGATCGTGGCGTTGATGGCCAGGATGTTGGTCTGCTCGGCCAGCTCGCCGACCAGGTCCAGCACCACGCCGATCTGCTGGGACTTGCGGCCCAGCTCCAGCATGTGGTCGACGACCAGGTCGATCTGGCGCCGCATCGCCGCGGTCGTCTCGCGCGCCGCCTGCAGCGTGCCGTCGCCGCCGCGGGCGGAGGCGGCGGTCTGCTCGGCGATCGCGACGACGCGCTGCGCGCTGTCGGCGATCTGGCGCGAGGTCGCCAGCAGCTCGGAGATCGTGGTGGAGATCTCGGTCATCGAGGTCGCGGTCTCGCGCGCGCCGGCGGCCTGCTGGTTGGCCGCGGCCTGCAGTTCCGCCGACGAGCGCTGCACATGCTTGACCGCCGTGCCGACCTGGCCGGTCAGCGCGCGGCTCAGGGTCAGCGCCGCCACCAGCACCAGCAGCGCGCCGGCGACGGTGCCCCAGACGATGGACGCGCGCACGGTGCTGGCGGTGGTCTCGACGTCCCGGGCGCGTTCGCGCAGCAAGTCGTTCTCCTCTTCCTCCATCTGGCCGACGACGGCGCGCAGGTCGTCCATGCGCTGCTTGCCCTCGCCCAGCTTGACGTTGCGCAGCGCGGCCTCCTGCCCCTCGTTGCGGCGGGTCTCGATGCGCGCCTTGTGCAGCGCCATCAGGCCGTCGATCATCGTCGTGGCCCGGTCCAGCCGGCCCTGCTGCGCCGGGTTGTCGCGGATCAGCGGCTTGAGCTCCGACAGCATCGGCGGCACGTTGGTCACCGCGCCGCGGTAGGGCTCCAGGTACGACTCGTCGCCGGTCAGCAGGTAACCGCGCTGCGCGGTCTCGGCGTCCTTCATCAGGCTCATCAGCGCCGTGATGTGCGTCACCGCCGCATGGGTGCGGGTGACCTGGTAGCTGGTCTGCGTCAGCACGTCCACGCCGCGGTAGGACAGCGTCCCGATCAGCAGCAGCAGCGCGAAGGACAGCGCGAAGCCCACCGACAGCTTTCTTCCGAAGGTCCACATGGCACGGTGCTCCCTGTCATCGGCCGGCGGCGCCGGCGGTCGTTGTGGTTGTCGAGGTCGTCGAGGTCGTGAAGTCCGTGGCGTCCAGCTGGCCGCCCGCCACGGCGGCGATGACGCCCTCCAGCTCGATCAGCGGCCGCAGCGCGCCGCCGCAGCGCACCGCCCAGGCGGTGCCGGCGGCGTCGTTCTGCTGCAGGCGGTCGCCGGGCGAGAGCCGCCACTGGCCGTCGAAGCCCTCGAAGGCCAGCGCCAGCGGCGCGGCCCGGGCGATCGCCCACCAGCGCAGCGTCGTCGCGGGGCCGCGGCCGATCAGCGCCTGCAGGTCGTACAGCGGCAAGACCTGCCCCTGGTGTCCGGCCAGTCCGAGCAGCCCGGGGGCGGTGGCGGGATACGGGGCGGCGGGCATGGCGGGCGTCAGTCCGGCCAGGTCGGCCAAGTTCAGGGCGAAGGGGGCGCCGGCAATCCGTATTCCCAGCACGTCCAGCGCGACCTCCTCGTCGCGGTGGCGCAGCGGCTCGGCGAACGAGCGGTCGAACGCCTCGCGCCATTCGTTGAGCCGCGCGCGGGTCTCTTCCGTCATGCCCGGACCTCCTGGATCTCGTCGCGGCACAGGCGCCGCAGGTCCTCGCGCTCGAAACCGCCGCCGAAGCGGCGCAGCCGCTCGGCCGATTCGTCGTCCAGCAGCGCCAGCGCGCGGCCCAGCTCGCGGCGCGCGGCCACGACCTCGCCGCGGCGCCGCGCCAGCAGGCCCAGCCGCAGGTGCGGCAGCGCGAAGGCGGCGTCCTTGGCCGCGGCGCGCTGGTGGTGCCATTCGGCGGAAGGCAGCTCGCCGCGTTCCTCCATCGCCAGGCCTTGCAGGAACAGCACCTCGGCCTGCAGCGCCGCGGGCGTGCGCGGCGCGATCAGCCGGGCGCAGGCGCGCAGGCCGTCCTCGATCTGGCCGGCCTCGATCAGCAGCAGCGCCTCGTCGAGCAGGGCCTGCTCCTCGATGTGTCCGGCGCGCGCGGCGTCGGCGGCCGGCGGCGTCGACTGGGGCGCCGCGGCCAAGGCCGCGATGTCCTGGAGGGCCGGCAGCACCGCGGGCGATGGCGCCTGCCAGGGAAAGGGCCAGGCGGGCGCGGTCCCGGCGGTCTCGCGGCGGTAGAAGAAACAGCCGTGCGCCTGGCGCAGCACCAGCCCGGCGGCGCGCGCCTGGGCATGGCCGCGCAGCGTCTCGGCATGGCCGAGGAACAGCACGCCGCCCGGCGCCAGGCTGCCGGTCAGGTGGCGGATCGCCTGGTTCAGCGCGGTCGGCTCCAGGTACATCAGCACGTTGCGGCAAAAGATGACGTCGAAGCTGTCCGGCGCCCAGAAGCGCGCGTCGGGCGCGCCGAGCTGGCGCAACTCGAAACGGACCCGCTCGCGGATCGCGGGCAGCGGCGTCCATTCGGCCGGACCGGCGCGCAGGAACCACAGCGCGCGCTGCTCGGGCGGCGTCGCGCGCAGGCTCCATTCGCCGTAGCGGGCGGCGGTCGCCCGGGCCAGCGCCGCCGGATTGACGTCCAGCGCCAGCACGTCCCAGGCGACGCCTTGCGCCTGCAGCCCGGCGCGGTGCAGCGTGATCGCCAGGGTGTAGGCCTCCTCGCCGCTGGCGCAGCCCGCCGACAGCACCCGCAGCCGGCCGGGCGCCGCCGCCGCGCGCGTCAGCGACGGCAGCAGGTCCACCCGCAGGGCGTCGAACTGCTCGGGATGGCGGAAGAAGAAGGTCTCGCCGACGGTCAGTTCGGCGGCCAGCGCGTCCAGGCCGGCGCGGGTGGGCGCGAGCTCCATCTGGTCGATGAAACGCTCCGGGCCGGCGGGCCCGGCCACGCGCGCGAGCGCCGCGCTCAGCCGGTCGTCCTGGCGGTCGTCGAAGAACAGGCCCAGCCGCGCCGCCAGCAGCGCCCGCAGGCGCGGCAGCAGCGGCGGCCAGCTCGGCCGCGCGAACTCGGCCGGCGCGGCCCGCGTCATGGCGCGGTCCTCGAGGCGGCCGGGCCGGCGTCGCCGTGAGCGGACGTGGACAGCGCCAGCTCGGCCAGCGTGCCGTCCGGCAGCAGCCGGCCCTGATCGAGCAGCGCGACCAGTTCGTCGTCGCGCTCGGCCAGCGCGGCGATGGCGCCGTGCTCGCGGTCGCGCAGCAGCGGGGGCAGGGCGCGGAGGTCCGCGGCGGGCAGTTCATGCAGGCCGAGCACCTCGCCCACGGCGAGGGCGACGCGGCGTTCGCCGACGCGCAGCACGACGAAACGCCGCACCGGGGCGGCGGGGTCGGCGGCGCTCATGCCGAGCGCGGCGGCCAGGTCCACGACCGGCAGCCAGTCGCCGCGGATGCGCGCCAGGCCGGCGACATGCGCCACCGGCGCGGCCAGCGGCCGCAGCGGCTGCGGGCGCAGGGTCTCCTCGACCGCGTCCAGCGGCAGGCCGCACAGACGGGAGTGCACGCGGCACACCAGGACACGAACCACGCCATTCGATGGCTTGTGCATGCTTCCGGCTCCCTTTCGCGCCAGTCTATGCCGGCGTCTTGCGGACAGGCGTTGCCGAAGGTCACTGGTCCGGACGCCCGCGAATGGCCCAGCGTCGCAGAGAAGGCGCGATGCCGGGTTCGGGTAAACCCTTGAAGGCGCTCCGGCCGGTCCGGAGAGCGGCTTCGGGCGCAATGGCTTTTTTAGGTCTTCGCCACTAAAAAAGGGTGGTCAAGGATTGCGTTTCCGACCCGGAACTGATCAAAATAGAACGATCGTTCGTTTTATTATTCCGGGCACCGTGTCCACCTCCTCCCTGACCTCCGCCAAGCCGTCCGCCGTCGCCGCGCGTCGTGGCGTGCGCTCGCTCCAGAAGGGCGCCCAGACGCGCGCCGCGATCCTGGACGCGGCGCTGGGGCTGGCCTCGCACATGGGGCTGGAGGGGCTGTCCATCGGCGCGCTGGCCGATGTGACGAAGATGAGCAAGTCCGGCGTCTTCGCGCATTTCGGCTCGCGCGAGGAACTGCAGATCGCCGTGGTGCGCGAGTATCACGCCAAGTTCGAGGAAGAGGTCTTCTTCACCGCGATCCGCCAGCCGCGCGGCCTGCCGCGCCTGCGCGCGCTGTTCGAGCGCTGGGTGCACCGCACCTCGGTCGAGGTCGACTCGGGCTGCATCTACATCAGCGGCGCGGTCGAGTTCGACGACCGGCCCGGTCCGGTGCGCGAGGCGCTGGTGGGCATGGTGCGCGACTGGCACGCCGCGATCCGCAAGGCCATCCTGCTGGCGCAGGAGGTCGGCCACCTGGTGCCGGACGCCGATCCGGACCAGGTCCTGTTCGAGATGCACGGCCTGATCCTGTCGCTGCATCACGACGCGCGTTTCCTGCGCAGCCCGGGCGCGCTGGCGCGGGCCCGCACCGGGCTGGAACGCATCCTCGACAGCTTCGCCACGCCGGCCGGCCGCAAGGCCGACGCCCAGACGCGGCAGACCCCGCCTCACCCCGCTCCCGCGAGCCCGGCCCCGAGCCGCAAGCGCGCCTGAGCGGGGCGAGTCCCCTTTCGATCCCTTCATAGAACCATCCTCAGGAGAGCCCCCATGCCCCAGTACAACCCGCCCCTGCGCGACATGCAGTTCGTGCTGCACGAGCTGCTGCACGCGGTCGACGAGCTGAAGCTGCTGCCCGCGCATGCCGAGGTCGACGAGGACACGATCAACGCGGTGCTGGAAGAGGGCGGCAAGTTCGCCGCCGAGGTGCTGGCCCCGATCAACCTGTCGGGCGACCTCGAGGGCTGCACGCTGGACAAGACCACGCACGAGGTCAAGGCGCCCAAGGGCTTCAAGGAAGCCTACGCGCAGTACGTCGAGGGCGGCTGGCCCGCGCTGTCGTGCGACCCGGCCTTCGGCGGCCAGGGCCTGCCGGTGCTGCTGAACCAGTGCATGTACGAGATGATGAACTCGGCCAACCAGGCCTGGACGATGTACCCGGGCCTGAGCCACGGCGCCTACGAGGCGCTGCACGCGCACGGCACCGACGAGCAGAAGGCCACCTACCTGCCCAAGCTGACCTCGGGCGTGTGGACCGGCACGATGTGCCTGACCGAGCCGCACTGCGGCACCGACCTGGGCCTGCTGCGCTCCAAGGCCGAGCCGCAGGGCGACGGCACCTACAAGATCACCGGCCAGAAGATCTTCATCTCCGCCGGCGAGCATGACCTGGCCGAGAACATCGTCCACCTGGTGCTGGCGCGCCTGCCGGACGCGCCGGCCGGCTCCAAGGGCATCTCGCTGTTCATCGTGCCCAAGTTCAAGGTCAACGCCGACGGCTCGCTGGGCGAGCGCAACCCGGTGTACTGCGGCGGCCTGGAGCACAAGATGGGCATCCACGGCAACGCGACCGCGCAGATCGTGCTGGACGGCGCCGTCGGCACGCTGGTGGGCCAGGCCAACAAGGGCCTGCAGGCGATGTTCGTGATGATGAACGCCGCCCGCCTGGGCGTGGGCAACCAGTCGCTGGGCCTGACGGAAGTCGCGTACCAGAACGCCGTGGCCTACGCCAAGGACCGCATCCAGATGCGCGCGCTGTCGGGCCCGAAGGCGCCGGACAAGCCGGCCGATCCGATCATCGTGCACCCCGACGTGCGCAAGATGCTGCTGACCGCGCGCGCCTACGCCGAAGGCGGCCGCGCGCTGTCGGCCTACGTCGCGCTGCAGCTGGACAAGGCGCTGTCCAGCGACGACGCCGACGAGGCCAAGGCCTGCGAGGACGAGGTCGCGCTGCTGACCCCGATCATCAAGGCCTTCATCACGGACAACGGCTGGATCGCGACCTCGCACTGCATGCAGGTCTTCGGCGGCCACGGCTACATCCACGAGTGGGGCATGGAGCAGTACGTCCGCGACGCCCGCATCAACATGATCTACGAAGGCACGAACACCGTGCAGTCGCTGGACCTGCTGGGCCGCAAGATCCTGGGCAACAACGGCGCCACGCTGAAGAAGTTCGGCAAGAAGATCGCCGAGTTCGTCGAGGAAGAGGGCACCAGCGAGGCGATGCAGGAGTTCATCAACCCGCTGGCCGACATCGGCGACAAGGTCACCAAGCTGACCACCGAGATCGGCATGAAGGCGTTCCAGAACCCCGATGAAGTCGGCGCCGCCGCGGTGGATTACCTGCGCGTCGTGGGCCACCTGTGCTTCGCCTACATGTGGGCGCGCATGGCCAAGCTGGCGCTGGAGAAGAAGGACGGCGGCGATCCGTTCTACACCGCCAAGCTGTCGACCGCGCGCTTCTACTTCGCCAAGCTGCTGCCGGAGACGGCCAGCCTGATCCGCACCGCGCGCGCGGGCTTGTCCCCGCTGATGGAAATGGACGAGGCGCTGTTCTAAAAACAGCGTCACGGGCGCCCCCTCGAGCGGGGCGCCCGCGTTCCCCCTCACGAGCCGTCAACAAGAAAACCGGAGAGAGACACGATGAAACCGCTGTTCGCGACCGCCGTCGCCCTGGGACTGGGCCTGTCCGCCAACCTCGCGCTGGCGCAGGCCGCCACGACGTCGCCGGTGGGCGTCTGGAAGACGATCGACGACGAGACCAAGCAGGAGCGCTCCACCGTGCGCATCAGCGAGGTGGGCGGCGTGCTGACCGGCAAGATCGAGAAGATCACCGATCCGGCCAAGCAGGCCGCCAAGTGCGACGAGTGCACCGACGACCGCAAGGGCCAGCCGATCCTGGGCCTGACGATCCTGCGCGGCGTCAAGAAGAACGGCAACGACGCCGAGCTCTGGGACGGCGGCGACATCCTCGATCCGGGCAACGGCAAGGTCTACCGCGTGCGCCTGCGTCCGGTGGACGGCGGCAAGAAGCTGGAAGTGCGCGGTTTCATCGGCATGCCATTGCTGGGCCGTACACAGACCTGGATCCGCGTCGAGTAATCACATTCCCACATCCCCCGGGATGTTCATTGGAGAAACCATGAGTCGATTCAACGTTCGCAAGGTCGCCGTCCTCGGCGCCGGCGTGATGGGCGCGCAGATCGCGGCCCATCTGGTCAACGTGAAGGTGCCGGTCGTGCTGTTCGACCTGCCCGCCAAGGAAGGCCCGAAGAACGGCATCGTCGCCAAGGCGGTCGATGGCCTGAAGAAGCTCAAGCCGGCGCCGCTGGGCGTGGCGGAGAACGCCGCGCTGATCCAGCAGGCCAACTATGAAGAGCACCTCGAGCTGCTCAAGGACTGCGACCTGATCATCGAGGCCATCGCCGAGCGCATGGACTGGAAGCTGGACCTGTACACGAAGATCGCGCCCTTCGTCGCGCCGCACGCGATCGTGGCGTCCAACACCTCGGGCCTGTCGATCACCAAGCTGTCGGAAGTGCTGCCGGAGTCGATCAAGCCGCGCTTCTGCGGCATCCACTTCTTCAACCCGCCCCGGTACATGTACCTGGTCGAGCTGATCAACACGCCGACCACGAATCCCGAAGTCATCGACCAGCTCGAGAGCTTCGTCACCACGGCGGTGGGCAAGGGCGTCGTGCGCGCCAACGACACGCCCAACTTCGTCGCCAACCGCGTCGGCATCGCCGGCATGATGGCCACGATGATCGAGGCCGAGAAGTTCGGCCTGAGCGTGGACGTCGTCGACGACCTGACCGGCAAGAAGCTGGGCCGCGCGTCCTCGGGCACCTTCCGCACCGCGGACGTGGTGGGCCTGGACACGATGGCGCACGTCGTCAAGACGATGCAGGACAACCTGAAGGACGACCCGTTCTATTCGACCTACGCCACGCCCAAGGTGCTGGCGGGCCTGATCGAGAAGGGCGCGCTGGGCCAGAAGGCCGGCGCGGGCTTCTACAAGAAGGTCGGCAAGGACATCCAGCGCCTGGACTTCGCCACCGGCGAGTACGTGACCGGCGGCGGCAAGGCCGACGAGATCGTCGCGCGCATGCTGAAGAAGCAGCCTGCCGACCGCATCAAGCTGCTCAAGGAATCGACCAACCCGCAGGCCCAGTTCCTGTGGTCCATCCTGCGCGACTCGTTCCAGTACGTGGCCGTGCACCTGGACACCGTGGCCGACACCGCGCGCGAGATCGACTTCGCGATGCGCTGGGGCTTCGGCTCGCAGCAGGGTCCGTTCGAACTGTGGCAGGCCGCCGGCTGGAAGCAGGTGGCGGAGTGGGTCAAGGCCGACATCGACGCCGGCAAGACGCTGTCCAGCGCACCGCTGCCCGCGTGGGTCTTCGAGGGCCCGGTCGCCGAGAACGGCGGCGTGCATTCGAAGGACGGCTCGTGGAGCGCCGCGGAAGGCAAGTTCAAGCCGCGCGCCAAGCTGCCGGTCTATGAGCGCCAGGCCTTCCCCGAGTCGCTGGTCGGCGAGGGCGCGGTCGAGCCGCTGAAGGCGGGCGCCGAGGAGTTCAAGAACGACGAGGTCCGCGTCTGGTCGCTGGACGGCGAAGTGCTGATCGCGTCGATCAACTGCAAGCTGCACCTGATCAGCCCGACGGTGACCGAGGGCCTGCTCAAGGCGGTCGAGATCGCCGAGGCCAAGTACAAGGGCCTGGTCATCTGGTCGCCGGACGACGTGTTCTCGGCCGGTGCCAACCTGGAAGCGCTGATGCCGGTCTTCATGACCAAGGGCGCCAAGGGCATCGCGCCGGAAGAGAAGAAGCTGCAGGACATGATGCTGCGCGTGCGCTACGCCAACGTGCCGGTGGTGGCCGCGATGCGCGGCCTGGCGCTGGGCGGCGGCTGCGAGCTGGCGGTGCACTGCGCCCGCCGCGTCGCGCACATGGAGTCCTATGTCGGCCTGGTGGAAGTGGGCGTCGGCCTGATCCCGGGCGGCGGCGGCCTGACCTACATCGCGCGCCGCGCGGCGGAGATGGCCTCGGCCGGCAACGCCAACGCGGACATCTTCGCCTTCCTGAAGGACGGCTTCACCAACGCCGCGATGGCCAAGGTGGCGACCTCCGCGCTGGAAGCGCAGAAGCTGGGTTACCTGCTGGACAGCGACGTCATCGTCGCCAACAAGGACGAGCTGCTGTTCGTCGCCACGGCGCAGGCCAAGGCGATGGCGGACTCGGGCTACCGCGCGCCGCTCAAGGCCAAGTTCCCGGTGGCGGGCCGCTCGGGCATCGCCACGGTGAAGTCCTCGCTGGCCAACATGCGTGACGGCGGCTTCATCAGCGCGCACGACTTCCACCTGGCCTCGCTGATCGCGGACGTCGTCTGCGGCGGTGAAGTCGAGGCCGGCTCGCTGGTGACCGAGGAATACCTGATGTCGCTGGAGCGCAAGCACTTCTGCTCGCTGCTGGAGCATCCGAAGACCCAAGAGCGAATCATGGGGATGCTGCAGACGGGCAAGCCCGTGCGCAACTGATCCGAGCGGCACACAAGGAACACATCATGAGCAAGCAAGTTCAAGACGCCTACATCTGCGCCGCCACCCGCCTGCCGATCGGCAAGTCGGGCCGGG
Source organism: Mitsuaria sp. GD03876 (assembly GCF_029840635.1). Classification (GTDB taxonomy): domain Bacteria; phylum Pseudomonadota; class Gammaproteobacteria; order Burkholderiales; family Burkholderiaceae_C; genus Roseateles. The sequence goes on from NZ_JAOCCU010000036.1 coordinate 10,231, forward strand.
GCTACTTCAAGAACACCCGTCCGGACGAGATGCTGTCCCGCGTGATCCAGGCCGCGATGGCCCAGGTCCCGGGCCTGGACCCGTCGGTCATCGAGGACGCGATCATCGGCTGCTCCTTCCCGGAAGGGGAACAGGGCATGAACATCGCCCGCGTGGCGGCGGTCCTGTCGGGCCTGCCGAACACGGTCGGCGGCGTGACGGTGAACCGCTACTGCGCCTCGGGCATCACCGCCCTGGCGATGGCTGCGGACCGCATCCGCGTCGGCGAGTCGGAAGTGATGATCGCCGGCGGTGTCGAGTCGATGTCGATGGTGCCGATGGGCGGCAACAAGCCGTCGTTCCCGCCCGCGATCTTCGAGCGTGACGAGAACATCGGCCTGGCCTACGGCATGGGCCTGACGGCCGAGAAGGTCGCCGACAAGTGGAAGGTGAGCCGCGAGGCGCAGGACGAGTTCGCGCTCGAATCGCACCGCCGCGCGCTGGCCGCGATCGAGGGCGGTTTCTTCAAGGACGAGATCACCCCGTTCGAACTGAAGGACCGCCAGCCGGACCTGAACGGCGACGGCGTGATCGTCAAGACGCGCACGGTCGACATCGACGAGGGTCCGCGCAAGGACACGTCGATGGAGGGCCTGGCCAAGCTCAAGCCGGTGTTCGCCGCCAAGGGCAGCGTGACGGCGGGCAACAGCTCGCAGACCTCGGACGGCGCGGGCGCGCTGATCGTGGCATCGGAAGCGGCGGTGAAGCGTTTCGGCCTGACCCCGCTGGCGCGTTTCGTGTCCTTCGCCGTGCGTGGCGTGCCGCCCGAGATCATGGGCATCGGCCCGATCGAGGCGATCCCGGCCGCCCTGAAGCTGGCCGGCATCAAGGCCGAGGACCTGGGCTGGGTCGAACTGAACGAGGCCTTCGCCGCCCAATCGCTGGCCGTGCTGAATGACCTGGACGCCAAGGGCATCGTGCTGGACCGCTCCAAGGTGAACCCCAACGGCGGCGCGATCGCCCTGGGCCACCCGCTGGGCGCGACCGGCGCGATCCGTGCCGCCTCGGTGATCCACGGCCTGCGCCGCACCGGCGCCAAGTACGGCATGGTCACGATGTGCGTCGGCGCCGGCCAGGGGGCCGCCGGCATCATCGAGCGCCTCTAACGAGCCCGCTCATCCCGCCAGGACGCGCCCGCTCGTCGTTGCAAATGCTCGCCGTAGCCCCGCTACGGCTGTGCTTTGCGCCTAGATCGGACACGCCCTGGCGGTCTGCTCGGACTCGTTAGCCGAGGACTTCGCCAGGGAGATCTCTCATGATCAGTTTCCGAGCGGAAGACGGCTTCGAGCTCCGAGGCCATCTCTACGGCGACCCCGCCACCGCGAAAGCGGGCCTGCTGATCGCGCCCGCGATGGGCGTCGAGCAGCGCTACTACGCCGCCTTCGCGCGCTGGATGGCGTCGCAGGGCTGGCTGGTGCTGAGCTTCGACTACCGCGGCATGGGCGCGTCCCGGCCGGCGTCGATGAAGCGATCGCTGAAGGGCCTGGACGCCGACATCCGCACCTGGGCCGAACGCGACGCCGCCGCGGCGCTGTCGCACCTCGACCGGCTGCTGGGCGACGACCGCGAGATCCACTGGCTCGGCCACAGCCTGGGCGGCCAGATCCTCGGCCTGCTTCCCAACCGCTCGCGCGTTTCCCGCGCCGTGACGGTGGGTTGCGGCAGCGGCTACTGGCGCGAGAACTCGATCGGCCTGCGCCGCTACGTGTGGTGGCTCTGGTACGTGATCGTGCCGCTGGCGCTGCCGCTGTTCGGTTATTTCCCGGGCCGCAAGCTGCGCAAGGTCGGCGACCTGCCGCGCGGCGTGATGGCGCAATGGCGACGCTGGTGCCTGGACCGCGAGTACATGATGGGCGAGGGCGGCGAGGCCCTGAAGCGGCAGTACGCGTCGCTGCGGGTGCCGATGCTGTCGCTGGCCTTCACCGACGACGAGTTCATGTCGCGCCGCAACACCGAATCGCTGCATGGCTTCTACGCCGGCGCGCGTCCGGAGATGCGCCGCATCGCGCCCAAGGACATCGGCGAGCGCCGCATCGGCCACTTCGGATTTTTCCGCGACCGCTTCGAGCGCAGCCTGTGGCCGCAGGTGAGCGGCTGGCTGGCATGATCGCGCCCACTCAACACGGCCCCCGACGCGGCAGCGAACCTCGCGCCGAACCCGGTATTCCCCAGGAGACTTCCCCATGAGCATCAAGACCGCCATCGTCAACGGCGTGCAGACCCTCGAGATCGCACGTCCGGAAAAGAAGAACGCGCTGACCCGCGCGATGTACCAGGAGATGGCCGACGCGCTGGTCGCCGCGAACGCGGACAACACCGTGCGTGCCGTGCTGATCCAGGGCCAGCCGCAGATCTTCACCTCGGGCAACGACATCGAGGACTTCATGGGCAGCCCGCCGCGCGACGAGAACGCGCCGGTGTTCCAGTTCATGCGCGCGATGGTCGGCTGCGACAAGCCGATCGTGGCCGCGGTCAACGGCGCGGCGATCGGCATCGGCACGACGATGCTGCTGCATTGCGACTTCGTCTACGTGGCCGACGACGCGCGCCTGGCCATGCCGTTCGTGAGCCTGGGGCTGGTGCCGGAATTCGGCTCGAGCCTGCTGGTGCCCAAGCTGATGGGCCCGCGCCGCGCGGCCGAGAAGATCCTGCTGGGCGACCCGTTCACCGGCGAGCAGGCGGTGGAGTGCGGCGTGGCCAACGCGGTGCTGCCCGCGGGCGAGGTGATCGGCCACGCGCGCCGCGTCGCCGAGCGCTTCAACAAGCTGCCCCCGAGCGCCGTGCGCGAGAGCAAGCAGCTGATGCGCCGCGCCACCAAGGAACAGCTGCTGGAGACCATCCAGGCCGAGGCCGAGATCTTCGGCGCGCGCCTGCGCAGCCCCGAGGCCATGGAGGCCTTCCAGGCCTTCTTCCAGAAGCGGCAGCCGGACTTCTCGAAGTTCTGAGCGACGCGCCCCCCGGCCGCGAGGCCGGGGCGGCTTCAGGCGATGCGGCGCTCGTCCGCCGCCACCCAGTCCCGCACCTCCTGCCAGGTCGGCGCCGCCGCGCCGCTGGCCTGCACGCACAGGCTGGCGCTGCCCAGCGCGTGGCGCAGCGCCTGGTCGCAGGAGTGGTGCAGCAGGTTCGCCAGCACCGCCACCAGGTTGGCGGCCCGGGCCATCTGCGCCTGGCACAGCAGGTGGGCCAGCAGCCCGGCCAGGAAGCTGTCGCCGGCGCCGACGGTGTCGACCACCGTCAGCCGCCGCGATTCCTTGGCGAAGCAGTGGATGCCGTTGCGATGCAGCAGCCAGGCGCCTTCCGCGCCGAGCGTCAGCGCGATCAGGCTGATCTGCGGATGCGCGTCCAGCACGCGGCCGCAGCGGGCCAGCGCGTCGTCGCCCGGCACGCCGAGGTGCTGCAGGTCCTCGTCGCTGACCTTCACGATGTCCGCCAGCGCCAGCGCCCGTTGCACCGAGGCGCGGTAGGCGTCCAGGTCCGGCATCACCGACGGTCGCAGGTTGGCGTCCACCACCACGCAGCGGCGCAGCAGGCGCTGCACCCGCAGCCAGGGCAGGTAGCGGTCCGTGTCGCGCGCGTCCAGCGCCAGCGCGCCGGTGCACACCAGGCGCAGCTCGGGCAGCGCGTCGCAATGGCGGGTCAGCCCGTCGGCGTCGACGCCGCGGTCCGCCACGCCGTCGCGATAGAACGCGTACTGCGGATGGCCCTGGGCATCGACATCGACCATCGCCAGCGAGGTCGGCGCCTGGACCGGTTCCGGCGCGGACAGCCGCACGCCGTCCGCCGTCAGCCGCCGCGCCAGCTCCCGCCCGAAGCGGTCGCTCGACAACGGGTTGAGGTAATGCGTGCCCACGCCCTGCCGCGACAGCGCCCGGCTCAGGTTGAACAGCGCGCCGCCGTGGCACGGCAGGTAACGGCCGTCGGGCTGGCGGATCAGGTCGATCAGCGCCTCGCCGGCGACCGCGGCCTGGATGGACCGGCCGCCCGAGGGCGCGTCGACCGGGAAGGGAGCGAAGGCCATGGCGATCTCCTCACTTCACGCCGAAGCGGCCGGCCGAGCGCTTGCGGTACTCGGTGGGCGTCACGCCCTTGATGTCCAGGAAGCGCCGGTTGAAGTTAGCCATGTTGTTGAAGCCGGCCTCGTAGGCGATCAGCGTGATGGTCCGGTCCGATTCCTGCAGCAGCTGGCAGGCGCGGTTCACCCGCACCTGGTTGACGAAGTCGGTGAAGGTGTTGCCGGTCGCGCGCCGGAAGAAGCGCGAGAAGCGGCTCTCCGTCATGCCCATCTCGCTGGCCAGGTCGGCGGCCGACAACGGCAGGCCCAACTGCTCGGTGATGCGGCTGACCAGCGCATCGACCTGCGCGAGTTCCAGGTCGCTGTCGTCGCTGCGCAGCGGCGCGCTGGACAGCAGCCGGTAGTCGCTGCAGCGGGCCAGCTCGGCCATCCATTCGCAGAACGCGCCGAAGCGCGCCAGGCCCTGGCGCTCCTTGACGCGGTGCCAGTGCGCGGTGGCCCGTTCCTGCTGGCCGAAGAACTCGATGCCATGGCGCGAGCGCTCCAGCAGCGGCATCACCTCGCGCAGCTCGGGGATGCCGTCGCAGGCCGCGGCGAAGGGCTCGTGCGGGAACTGCACGACCAGGTCGCGCTCGGGCACGCCGGCCTCGGGCACGTCCATGCTGATCCAGTTGTGCGGCAGCCGCGGGCCGGTCAACACCAGCTGGCCGGGCTGGAACTGGCCGATCCAGTCGCCGACGAACACCTTCCCCGACGACGCGGTGATCAGGTGCAGCTCGTATTCGTCATGGCAGTGCCAGCGCGCCAGCGGCGTCGGGAAGCCGTGGGAGAGGCAGCGGATGAAGCCGGCGTTCTCGGTCGGCTCGTAGCCCAGCTCCGGCGACCGGGAGCAGGCGTGTTCCAGCTCGGGACGGGTCCGGCGCGGGGCGGCTGGGGTCGTCGGCATGAAGGGCTCCTGGTGCGGACGCGGGGGCGGGGCGAGGGATCGGGCGCGGCGGGTTGGAGGCTACCGCGACGCGGGCTCCCGCATCTGGGCGATGAAGTGCCGGACCGCGTCGGTGGCCACGCGCAAGGCCGCCTCCAACCGCGCGTCGCCGGCCAATTCTCCCCACAGCACGCGATCGGCGGCGAAGGCGGCGACCGGGTCCGCCGCGTCGCACAGCGCGTGCGCGGCGGTGGGGTCCATCGCCTGGTCCTGGTAGGGCTCGGGCAGCGCGCCGGCATGCCAGCGCTGCAGGAAGGCCAGGAACAGCGCGGGGAGCATCGCCACGCTGGCGATGGACTCGCCGCGCGCGAGGCGCTCGCGGATCGTCGGCGCGATGAAGCCCGGCACCTTGCTGAAGCCATCCGCCGCCACGCGCTGGTTGGTGTCCGCGATGGCCGGGTTGGCGAAGCGCTCCAGCACCACGTCGCGGTAGGCCGCCAGGTCCAGCGGGCTGGGGCTCAGCGCCGGGATGGCGTCGTGGGTCACGTAGTCCCAGGCCATGCGTCGGATGCGCGCGTCGCGGGCGCCTTCATGGATGAAGCGGTGCCCGGCGAGCGTGCCGGCCCAGGCGATGCAGCTGTGCGTCGCGTTGAGCAGCCGGATCTTGGCTTCCTCGTACGGCGCGACCGACTCGACCATCTCCACGCCGACCTGCTCCCAGGCCGGGCGGCCGGCGGCGAAGCGGTCCTCGATCACCCATTGGGTGAAGTCCTCGCTCATCAGCGCGGCGCCGTCCTGGCGCCCGGTGGCCGCCAGCACGCGCGCCGCGACCTCGGCCGTCGGCCGCGGCGTGATGCGGTCGACCATCGCGTTGGGGCTGGTCGTGTGCGACTCGATCCAGGCGGCGAGCGGCTCGTCGTCGAGCGCGCGCACGAACTGCAGCAGGCCCTGGCGCGCGCGGTCGCCGTTGTGCCGCAGGTTGTCGCAGTTGAGCAGCGTGATCGGGCCGGCCCGCGCGGCCATGCGCGCGCGCAGCAGCGCCGTCAGCGCGCCGTAGAGCGTGCTGCCCGGCCGGCCCTGGCGCGCGAGCGCGAGGTCGGCGTCGAGCTCCGGCGCATGCGCCCAGTCCAGCCGGTGGCGGCTGTCCAGGTAGTAGCCGGCCTCGGTCACGGTGAAGGACAGGATGCGGGTCCGCGGATCGGCGGCGATGGCGACCAGCCCGGCCAGGTCCGGCGTGTGGGGCACGACGGTCTTCAGCGACCGCACCCAGGTGTAGCGGCGCTCGCCCTGCGGGGAGACGGTCTCCAGCGTGTAGGCGCCGTCCTGGGCGCGCAGCGCGTCGATGGTCTCGAGCGCGTCGGGCCGCAGGTTGCCGCCGGCCAGCACCCAGCCGGTGTCGCCGCGGTCGTGCAGCGCCTGCAGGTACAGCGCCTGATGCGCGCGATGGAACGCGCCCAGGCCGAGGTGGAGGAGGGTGAAGGGAGCGGTGGCGGAGATCATGCGCGAAGGGGAGGCGGAACGTCGAGGGAAAGCCGGGAAGGGCGGCGAGAGCGGGAAAGGCGGCGAGGGCGGACCGCTCACGCGGCCAGGCCCGCCTCCGCCGGCACGACGCGGCCGGCGTCGTCGAACCACAGCGCCTGCGCGGCGTCGAGTTGCAGCGACACCTCGTCGCCGGCCTGGCAGCGGGTCCGCTCGCTGAGGCGCGCCACCCAGGGCGCGCCCTCGCGGGTGCGCACGTGGATCAGCGTCTCGGCGCCGAGCGCCTCCACCAGCTCGACGGTGCCGCCCACCGGCGCCGTGCCCCGCGCGGCCACGCCGACCGCCTCGGGCCGCAGGCCCATGCTGCCGGCCGCGGCGGCGCGCGGCGCCTGGCGCCGCAGCCCGTCGGGCAACTGGCCGCAGGGCACGACGTTCATCCGCGGCGTGCCGATGAACTGGGCCACGAACTGGTTGGCCGGCCGGTCGTAGAGCGCCAGCGGCGTGCCGACCTGCTCGATCTGGCCGTCGCGCAGCACCACGACGCGGGTGGCCAGCGTCATCGCCTCGACCTGGTCGTGGGTCACGTAGATCGTGGTGGCGCCCAGGTCGCGATGCAGCTTGGCGATCTCCACCCGCGTCTGCCCGCGCAGCGCCGCGTCGAGGTTGGACAGCGGCTCGTCGAACAGGAACACCTTGGGCGAACGCACGATCGCGCGGCCGATCGCCACGCGCTGGCGCTGGCCGCCGGACAGCGACTTGGGCGTGCGCGAGAGATAAGGCGTGAGGTCGAGCACCGCAGCCGCGCGCTCGACCTTGGCGCGGATCTCGGCAGCAGGCGCGCCGGCGAGCTTGAGCGCGAAGCTCATGTTGTCGTACACGCTCATGTGCGGGTAGAGCGCGTAGCTCTGGAACACCATCGCCAGGTCGCGGCGGCTGGACGGCGCGTGCGTGATGTCGCGGCCGTCCAGGTGCAGCGTGCCGCCGTCGATGCGCTCCAGGCCGGCGATGAGGCGCAGCAGCGTGGACTTGCCGCAGCCCGAGGGGCCGACGAAGACGATGAACTCACCCTTCTCGATGCCCAGGTCGATGCCGCGGATGGCGCGGTGCTGGGCGAAGAACTTCTCGATGCCGTTGAGTTGGAGGAATGCCATGGGGTGTCCCGGTTTACTTGACTGCGCCGAAGGTCAGGCCCTGCACCAGCTGCTTCTGGCTGAACCAGCCGAACACGACGATGGGCGCGATGGCCATCAGCGAGGCGGCGGACAACTTGGCCCAGAACAGCCCTTCGGGACTGGAGTAGGAGGCGATGAGGGTGGCGAGCGTGCCGGCCTTGGCGGCGCTGAGGTTCAGGCTCCAGAAGGCCTCGTTCCACGACAGCACCAGGCACAGCAGCCCGGTGGAGGCCAGGCCGCCCAGGCCCAGCGGCAACAGCACCAGCCGCACCTCCTGCCACAGCGTGGCGCCGTCCATGCGCGCGGCCTCGAGGATCTCCGGCGGGATGTCGCGGAAATGCGAGTACAGCATCCACACCATGATCGGCAGGTTGGACAGCGCGAAGACGATGATCAGCGCCGCCTGCGTGTCCAGCAGCTGGCTCTTCTGCGCCAGCACGTAGACCGGCACCAGCGCGCCGACGGCCGGCATCATCTTGGTGGACAGCATCCACATCAGCAGGTCGCGGGTCCAGCGGCCGCGGAAGAAGGCCATCGCGTAGGCCGCGGGCGCGGCCAGCAGCAGGCCCAGCAGCGTCGACACCACGCTGGTCACCACCGAGTTGCGGGCATGCAGCAGGTAGTCGCTGCGAGCCTGCACCTCGTGGAAGTTCTCCAGCGTCGGCGTGAACAGCCACTGCGGCGGCACGGCGATGGCCTGCGCCTCGGTCTTGAAGGCGGTCAGGCCCAGCCAGGCCAGCGGGAAGAACAGCAGCAGCGCCACGGCCCAGGCGGTCACGGCGCGCAGCGCGGTGCCGACGGGAAAAGGCGGACGTCGTCTTGCGGTCATGGGGCGCGTCTCCTCAGCGGTCCAGGTTGTTGCCGATCAGGCGGATCAGGAAGACCGCGACGATGTTGGCCATCAGCACCGCGAACAGCGCGCCCGCGGAAGCCACGCCGGCATCGAAGTTCAGCAGCGCCTGCTTGAAGATCAGGAAGGTGACGTTGGTGCTGGCGTCGCCCGGACCGCCGCCGGTGGTGGTGTAGATCTCGGCGAAGACGCCCAGCAGGAAAATCAACTCGATCATCACGACGACGGCCACCGGCCGCGCCAGGTGAGGCAGCACCAGGTAGCGCACCTGCTGCAGCGCGTTGGCGCCGTCCATGCGCGCGGCCTCGAGCTGCTCGCGGTCCAGGCTCTGCAGCGAGGTCATGAAGATCAGCGTCGCGAAGGGCAGCCATTGCCAGGCCACCATCACGATGACCGAGAACAGCGGGTGGTCGGTGAGCCAGTCCACCGGCTGCGCGCCGAAGAACATCCAGACCTGCGCCAGCACGCCGTAGATCGGGTTCAACATCATGTTCTTCCACAGCAGCGCGTTGACCGTGGGCATGACGAAAAACGGCGAGATCAGCAGCACGCGCACCAGGCCGCGGCCGGGGAAGGGCTCGTTGATCAGCAGCGCCAGCGCCACGCCGATCACCACGGTGATCGCGATCACGCTGGCCAGCAGCGTCAGCGTGTTGGCGATCGCCACGCCGAAGGACGGATCGGTGACGAAGAAGGTGAAGTTCTCCAGGCCGGCGAAGCCCGCCTGGTCCGGCTGCATCAGGTTGTAGCGGACCAGCGAGAAGTAGATCGTCATGCCCAGCGGCACGGCCATCCACAGGAACAGCGTGCCGACCGCGGGCGCCAGCAGCAGGCGCGGAATGGAACGATTCATGGCGAGGTGCGAATGGAGCGCCCGCGTTTCGGGACGCAGGCGGGGGACCGGCCCGGCGAGCGGGCCTGCGAGCGCCCCGGCGCGCGGCCGGGGCCGGACGGTCACTTGCGGTAGTAGCCGGCCTTGGTGAGCTCGCGCTCGGCGGTGGCCTGGCCGGCCTTGAGCGCCGCGTCGACGGTCGTGCGGCCAGCCAGCGCCGCGCTCAGCTGCTGCCCGACGGCGATGCCGATGGCCTGGAACTCCGGGATCGCCGCGAACTGCACGCCGACGTACGGGCTCTTGGGCAGCGTCGCGTCGTTCGGGCTGGCCGAGTCGATGGCCGCCTTCTCCGCGGCGGCGAAGCGCGCGGCCTTCTGGAACTCCGGATTCGCGTAGGTGCTCTTGCGCGTGCCGGTGGGCACCTTGGCCCAGCCCTGCGTCCTGGCCACCAGCTGGATGTAGTCCTTGCTGGTGGACCAGGTGATGAACTTCTGCGCCGCGGCCACCTTGCGCGACCCGGCCGGGATCGCCAGGTTCCACGACCACAGCCAGTTCGCGCCCTTGGGCGTGTTCATCACCGGCGCCTGCGCGAAGGCCATCTGCGCGGCCACCTGGCTCTGCTTGGGATCGGAGACGAAGGACGCGGCGATCGTGGCGTCCACCCACATGCCGCACTTGCCGGCGCTGGTCAGCGCCAGGATCTCGTTGAAACTGTTGGACGCCGATCCCGGCGGCCCATACTGCTTGAGCAGGTCGACGTAGAAGGCCACCGCATCCTTCCACGGCTTGGACTCGAGCTGCGGCTTCCACTGCATGTCGAACCACTGGCCGCCGAAGGTGTTGGCCAGCGTCGTGATGAAGGCGATGTTGTCGCCCCAGCCCGGCTTGCCGCGCAGGCAGATGCCGTAGACACCATGCTTGGGATCGTGGATCTTCGCCGCCAGCTCCTTCACCTGCGTCCACGTCGGATGGTCCCCGACCTGCACGCCCGCCTTGTCCGCCAGGTCCTTGCGGTACATCAGCATCGAGCTCTCCGCGTAGAACGGCGCGGCGTACAACTTGCCGTCCACCGACACGCCGCTGCGGACCGTGGGCAGCAGATCGTCGGCGTCGTACGCCGCATCCGTCTTCAGCTCCTGCAGCCAGCCCTTGCGACCCCAGATCGGAGCTTCATACAAGCCGATCGTCATGACGTCGAATTGACCGCCCTTGGTCGCGATGTCCGTCGTGACGCGCTGGCGCAGCACGCCTTCCTCCAGCGTCACCCACTTGAGCTTGATGTCCGGATTCGCTTCCTCGAAATGCTTGCTGAGCTTCTGCATCTCGATCATGTGACCGTTGTTGACCGTGGCGATCACCAGCTCAGTCGGCGTCTGGGCCCGCACCACGCCAGCCAGCGCGGTGAAGGCAAAGGCAACAGCAACCGTCACGGCCGGCAAGGACCGGTGCTTGCGGACAAAAAGACGCATCGGAAGTCTCCTGTTATGGGTATCACGCACCAGCCTCTTCACAGGGCCAGCACTTGGAATCGAACAATATCGACTCGCAATTGCCGCGTTGGTACCCAGTAGCGCCTCAGGAGATACTTTTTTGCATCACGGGGGTGGGTCTATCCCCAAGGTTGTTTCAACTCCGTATCAGTTCGAACGACAACAGGCCCCGGGCAGTGCCCCCTCTCAGCTCAATCGCCTCCGCACGCTCGGCATTCGCTTCAAGGGGGCACTGCCCGGGGCCTGTTGTCGTTCTCCCGCACCGCGCAGTGCAGCGAGAGCCTCATCGTTGTCGCACCGAGGTGCGACGAGGAAGGGGAGGGGAGGGGAAGGGGAACGGGAAAGGGGAAGGGGGAGGGCGTCGTCAGGCGGTCTCGGCGGGACTCGCCACGCGCACCGGCAGATCATCCGGATCCACCTCGCGGCCCGAGAGCGCGCGGTCCAGCGCGTCGTGGTCCAGCGCGCGTTCCCACTTGGACACGACGATCGTCGCCACCGCGTTGCCGACGAAGTTCGTCAGCGAGCGGCATTCGGACATGAACCGGTCCACGCCCAGGATCAGCGCCATGCCGGCCACCGGCACCTCGGGCACCACCGACAGCGTCGCCGCCAGCGTGATGAAACCCGCGCCGGTCACGCCCGCCGCGCCCTTGGAACTCAGCATCGCCACCAGCAGCAGCGTGATCTGGTGACCCAGCGTCAGCTCGGTGTTGGTCGCCTGCGCGATGAACAACGCCGCCAGCGTCATGTAGATATTGGTCCCGTCCAAATTGAACGAGTAGCCCGTCGGCACCACCAGGCCCACCACCGTCTTCTCGCAACCCGCCTTCTCCATCTTCTCCATCAGCGACGGCAGCGCCGATTCCGACGAAGAGGTGCCCAGCACCAGCAGCAGCTCCGCCTTCAGGTAGCGGATCAGCTTGACGATCGAGAAGCCGCACAGCCGCGCCACGATGCCCAGGATCACCAGCACGAACAGCAGCGAGGTGACGTAGAAGCTGCCCACCAGCAGGCCCAGGTTGAGCAGCGAAGCCAGGCCGTACTTGCCGATGGTGAAGGCCATCGCGCCCAGCGCGCCGATCGGCGCCGCCTTCATCAGGATGTGGACCATCCGGAAGACCGGCGCGGTCAGCGATTCGAAGAAGGTCAGCACCGGCTTGCCGCGATCGCCCACCAGCGCCAGCGCCACGCCGAAGAGCACCGCCACGAACAGCGTCTGCAGGATGTTGCCGTCCGCCAGCGCGCCCACCAGGGACTTCGGGATGACGTCCATCAGGAAGCCGACCAGGGTCAGGTCATGCGTCTTCTCGACGTAGCGGTGCACTTCCTTCTGGTCCAGGTCCGCGACGTTGACGTTCATGCCGTGACCCGGCTGCACGACGTTCGCGACCACCAGCCCGACGATCAGCGCCAGCGTCGAGAAGAAGATGAAGTACGCCATCGCCTTGCCGAACACCCGGCCCACGCGGCTGAGCTGCGTCATGCTGGCGATGCCGGTCACGATGGTCAGGAAGATCACCGGCGCGATGATCATCTTCACCAGCTTGATGAAGGCGTCGCCCAGCGGCTGCAGCTTGACCGCGAACTGCGGCTCGAAGTGACCCAGCAGGATGCCGATCACGATCGCGACGACGACTTGCAGGTAGAGGTGGCGATACCACGGCACGGGCGCGGCCGGCGCGGCGGAAGCGGAAGGGGACAGCATGGGTTCGGCTCCGGTTGCGGGGAGCCGCGGACGCCGTCTCGGCGTGGCTGCGCCCCAGGCCGGGCAGTATCCCACCCGCAAAAATCAAGGGGATGCGGGATCTACGTACAAACCCTGTGAACCGGGCGCCTCGCGCGCGGACGCGAAGCCCCTGGCCATCGCGGTTTCAGGGCGTCTGGCCGAAGACGCGCGACTTGCCCTCGCGGTCGATCGCGACGTAGGTCAGGTTGGCCTCGGTCACCTTCACCACATGCGGATTGGCCGGGTTGCGCTCGGCGAAGACCTCGACGTGCACCGTGATCGAGGTGCGGCCGATGCGCGTGACCTGCGCGTAGAAGCTCAGCAGGTCGCCGACCGAGACCGGCTGCTTGAAGATGAACTCGTTGACCGCCACGGTGGCGATCCGTCCGCGCGAGATGCGCGCCGGCAGGACCGAGCCGGCCAGGTCGACCTGCGCCATGATCCAGCCGCCGAAGATGTCGCCGTTGCCGTTGGCATCGGCCGGCATCGGCATCACGCGCATCACCAGTTCGCGCGGACCGATGGTCTCGGGCGACAGCACGGGGGACAGCGGCGCGGCGGCGGGGGCATTGGGGAGGGTGGAGTCGCTCATGATCGGCCAACGGTGACAATGGCCGGCATTGTCGTCCAGCGCGCCCGACCGGTGCGCGCCAGACCCCGCGACAACCCCTTTCCCCCCGACCCATGCGCCGCTCCACGCTCGCCGGCACCGCCGCGCCGACCCCCGCCTCCGCTTCCTCCGCCGCGCCCGAGGCCCGCGGCGACTGGCACACCATCGCCCGGCTGCTGCCGTACTTCTGGCGCTACCGCTGGCGCGTGGGCATCGCGCTGGGGTTCATGGTCGGCGCCAAGCTGGCCAACGTCGGCGTGCCGCTGCTGCTCAAGCAGTTGGTGGACAGCCTCGACCTGCCCGCCGGCAGCCCGCAGGCGCTGATGGTCGTGCCCGCGGGGCTGCTGCTGGCCTACGGGCTGCTGCGGCTGTGCACCTCGCTGTTCACCGAGGCGCGCGAGCTGATCTTCGCCAAGGCCACCGAGGGCGCCTCGCGCAGCATCTCGCTGCAGGTGTTCCGCCACCTGCACGACCTGAGCCTGCGCTTCCACCTCGAGCGCCAGACCGGCGGCATGACCCGCGACATCGAACGCGGCACGCGCGCGGTGCACGCGCTGATCTCGTACTCGCTCTACAGCATCTTCCCCACGCTGGTGGAGGTGGTGCTGGTGCTGAGCCTGCTGGCGGTGAAGTTCGACGTGCTGTTCGCCTGGATCACCGGCGCGGCGCTGGTCTTCTACATCGGCTTCACCATCGTCGTCACCGAGTGGCGCACCAAGTTCCGCCGCCAGCTCAACGAGCTGGACTCGCAGGCCCACAGCAAGGCGATCGACTCGCTGCTGAACTACGAGACGGTGAAGTACTTCAACAACGAGGACTTCGAGGCCGCCCGCTACGACCAGAGCCTGGAGCGGCTGCGCCGCGCGCAGCTCAAGGCGCAGACGACGCTGTCGCTGCTCAACAGCGGCCAGCAGGTGATCATCGCCGCGGCGCTGGTGGCGATGCTGTGGCGCGCCACGCAGGGCGTCGTGGCCGGCCACATGAGCCTCGGGGACCTGGTCATGATCAACGCCTTCATGATCCAGCTCTACATCCCGCTGAACTTCCTCGGCGTGATCTACCGCGAGATCAAGCAGAGCCTGACCGACCTGGACAAGATGTTCGGGCTGCTGGCGCGCGAGCGCGAGATCGCCGACGCGCCCGGCGCGCGGCCGCTGCAGGTCGCCGGCGCCGCGGTGCGCTTCGACGACGTGCACTTCGCCTACGAGCCGCAGCGTCCGATCCTCAAGGGCGTGAGCCTGGAGATCCCGGCCGGGAAGAAGGTCGCGGTGGTCGGGCCGAGCGGCTCGGGCAAGAGCACGCTGGCGCGGCTGCTGTACCGCTTCTACGACGCGCAGTCCGGCCGCATCGAGATCGACGGCCAGCCGCTGGCCGGGGTGACGCAGCACAGCGTGCGCCGCGCCATCGGCATCGTCCCGCAGGACACGGTGCTGTTCAACGACACCATCGCCTACAACATCGCCTACGGCCGGCCCGAGGCGACGGTCCAGGAGATCGAGGCCGCCGCGCGCGCCGCCCACATCCACGACTTCATCCAGGCGCTGCCGCAGGGCTACCAGACGATGGTCGGCGAGCGCGGGCTCAAGCTCTCCGGCGGCGAGAAGCAGCGCGTGGCGATCGCGCGCACGCTGCTGAAGAATCCGCCGATCCTGATCTTCGACGAGGCCACCTCGGCGCTCGACTCGCGCAACGAGCGCGCGATCCAGGCCGAGCTCGAGGCCGCCGCCCAGGACAAGACGGTGCTGGTGATCGCGCACCGGCTCTCCACCGTCGTCGACGCCCACGAGATCCTGGTGATGGAGCACGGCGTCATCGTCGAGCGCGGCACGCATGCCGCGCTGCTCGCGCTTCGCGGGCGCTACGCGCAGATGTGGGCGCTGCAGCAGGACGGCCAGGACGCGCCGCGCCAGACCCCGGCGCCGGCGGCGCTGCCACCTTCGACGGATACGCCCGCGACCCCGCGCGGCTAAACTCCCGCGCCGTGGAAACCAAATGGCTTGAAGACTTCGTGAGCCTGGCGGAGACGCGCAGCTTCTCCCGCTCGGCGCAGCTGCGGCATGTCACGCAGCCGGCTTTCTCGCGCCGCATCCAGGCGCTGGAGGCCTGGGCCGGCGTCGACCTGGTGGACCGCTCGTCCTACCCGACGCGGCTCACCGCCGCCGGCGAGACGCTGCTGGGCCAGGCCGTGGACCTGCTGGGCAACCTGCAGGCCACCCGCAACATGCTGCGCAGCCACCAGTCGGCGGGGCAGGACATGATCGAGTTCGCCGTGCCGCACTCGCTGTCCTTCAGCTTCTTCCCGCACTGGCTGATGGAGCTGCGCCAGCGCTTCGGCGAGGTGAAGTGCCGGCTCAACGCGCTCAACGTCCATGACGCGACGCTGCAGCTCAGCGAAGGCAACTGCGACCTGCTGGTCGTCTACCACCACCCCAGCCAGCCGCTGCAGCTCGATCCGGAACGTTACGAATCGGTCTCGCTCGGCCACGAGACGCTGGCCGCCTATGCGAAAGCTGACACAGGCGGCGGCCCGATGTTCCGGATTTCCGGACACCCGGGCCAGAAGATCCCCTTCCTGAGCTACGCCTCGGGCGCCTACCTCGGGCGGCTGGTGGAGCTGATCGTCAAGGACGCGGCGCAGCCGCTCAACCTGGAATCCGTCTTCGAGACCGACATGGCCGAGAGCCTCAAGGCGATGGCGCTGGAAGGCCACGGCCTGGCCTTCCTGCCGGCGAGCTCGGTGAAGAAGGAGGTCAAGGCGCGGCGCCTGGTGCGGGCGGCCGAGCCGGGCCAGTACGAACTGAACATGGAGCTGCGGATGTACCGCGAGCGCCAGGGCTCGGCACGGCGGGTCAAGCCGGTCGCGCAGGCGCTGTGGAACTTCCTGACCGACGCGGCCGGCGAGCGGGCATGAAACCTGCATATGTAAGCCGCGTGACACCTCGAGATGCGTGATACTCCCTACCCAGCGAAGCGGCCGCTCATGGTCTGCTTCGCCGGTTGGGCGGCTCGCCGTCCCGAACCCCTCCCTGAAGCTTTTGAATCCGAACAAGCAGGAGCAACTATGAAGAAGGCATTGCTAGTCCTGGCCCTTGGCGCGGCGTTGGTGGGCGTGGCCCAGGCCGACACCCTGAAGAAGATCAAGGACACAGGCAGCGTGACCATGGGCGTGCGCGAGTCCTCGGGCGCGCTGTCGTACACGCTCGGCGACGGCAAGTACGTGGGTTACCACGTCGAGATCTGCCAGCGCGTGCTGGCCGACGTCCAGAAGCAGCTGGGCCTGGCCAAGCTGGACATCAAGTACCTGCCGGTGACCTCGCAGAACCGCGTGCCCCTGGTGCAGAACGGCACCGTGGACATCGAGTGCGGCTCCACCACCAACAACATGACCCGCGCCAAGGACGTGGCCTTCGCCGTCACGACCTACGTCGAGGAAGTGCGCATCGCGGTGAAGGCCAACTCCGGCATCACCTCCATCGCGCAGCTGAACGGCAAGACCGTCGCGACCACCACCGGCACCACCTCGGTCCAGCTGCTGCGCAAGCATGAGCGCGCCAACGGCGTGGACTTCAAGGAAGTGCTGGGCAAGGACCACGCCGACAGCTTCCTGCTGCTGGAGTCGGGCCGCGCCGACGCGTTCGTGATGGACGGCCAGATCCTGGCGGGCAACATCGCCAAGTCGCGCAACCCGGCCGACTTCAAGATCGTGGGCGAAGTCCTGTCCGTGGAACCGATCGCGATCATGGTCCGCAAGGACGATCCGGCCTTCAAGAAGGCCGTGGACGACAGCATCAAGGGCATGATGAAGTCCGGCGACATCGCCAAGCTGTACGACAAGTGGTTCGTCCAGGCGATCCCGCCGACCAACACCAAGGTCGGCCTGCCGGCGACGGAAGCGACCAAGCACGCCTGGGCGAATCCGAACGACAAGCCGGTCGAGGAATACGCGAAGAAGTGATCGCGATGACCTGAGCGCAAGGCGCCCCGCGGGGCGCCTTGTCGCAAAGGCCGCAAGATCGCGCGAAGCCTCCCTTCGTGGGAGGCCTGGCGCACCGGGGGGCCGCGGCACGGGAGGCGGCCCTTTGCTTTGATGGATGGAGCACGCCATGGCGAGCTGGGATTGGCAGTTGTACTGCACAGACATGGTGACCGAGGAGGTCGCGCCGAAGTGTTTCGGCGCCCCCGGTTATGAGACTTACCTGGACGCGATGATCCACGGCTGGGGCTGGACGATGTTCGTCTCGGTCGTGGGCCTGCTGGTGGCGCTGATCGCCGGCTCGCTGATCGGCGTGCTGCGCACGGTGCCGAACAAGCGCGTGGCGATGATCGGGGAGGCGTGGACGGAGCTGTTCCGCAACATCCCGCTGATCGTCCAGCTGTTCATCTGGTACCACGTGATCCCGCGCCTGTTCCCGGTGCTGGACCTGCCGCCCAGCGTGCTGGTGGTGATCGCGATCGGGCTGTTCACCTCGGCGCGGATCGCCGAGCAGGTCAAGGCCGGCATCCTGACGCTGCCCAAGGGCCAGCGCTACGCGGGCCAGGCGGTGGGCCTCACGCTGCCGCAGACCTACCGCTACGTGCTGCTGCCGATGGCCTTCCGCATCGTCATCCCCCCGCTGACCAGCGAGAGCATGAACATCGTCAAGAACTCGGCGGTGGCCTTCGCGGTGAGCATTCCCGACCTGGCGCAGTTCGCGCTGCAGGCGTCGGAGCAGTCCAGCTTCGTGCAGATCTTCCTGCCGGTGACGCTGCTGTACTTCGTCTCGGCCTATGCGATCAACCGCCTGGCCAAGGTCATCGAGTGGTACGTGCGCGTGCCCGGCATCCTGGGGGCGAAGTGACATGACGCAACTCGATTTCTCGTTCATGACGTGGGACGTCCTGTCGTCCTTCGTGGCCAAGGGCCTGCTGTTCTCGATCCAGCTGACCGTCTCGGCGATGATCGGCGGCATCGTGCTGGGCACGCTGCTGGCGCTGATGCGGCTGTCGGGCAAGTGGTGGCTGGAGAAGCCCGCGGCGATCTACGTCGACACGCTGCGCTCGATCCCGCTGGTGATGGTCATCCTGTGGTTCTTCCTGCTGATCCCCTACATCGCGGGGCCGCTGGGCGCGGAGAAGACGGCGCTGATCACCTTCACGCTGTTCGAGGCGACCTACTACTCGGAGATCATGCGCGCGGGCATCCAGTCGGTGTCCCGGGGCCAGGTCTTCGCGGGTTACGCGCTGGGCATGAACTACAAGCAGACCATGGGCCTGGTGGTGCTGCCGCAGGCCTTCCGCAACATGCTGCCGGTGCTGCTGACGCAGACGATCGTGCTGTTCCAGGACACGTCGCTGGTCTACGCGATCGGGGCCTACGACCTGCTCAAGGGCTTCGAGGTCGCCGGCAAGAACTTCAACCGGCCGATGGAGACCTACCTGGTCGCGGCCGTCGTCTACTTCGTGATCTGCTTCAGCCTGTCCATGCTGGTCCGCCAGCTGCAGAAGAAGATCGCCATCATCCGCTGAGGTCCGCTCCATGATCGACATCAAGAACGTTTCCAAGTGGTACGGCCCGTTCCAGGTCCTGACCGATTGCTCCACGACCATCAAGAAGGGCGAGGTCGTGGTGGTGTGCGGCCCGTCGGGCTCGGGCAAGTCCACGCTGATCAAGACGGTCAACGCGCTGGAGCCGATCCAGGCGGGCGACATCGTCGTGGACGGCACCAGCCTGACCGATCCCAAGACCAACCTGCCCAAGCTGCGTTCGCGCGTGGGCATGGTGTTCCAGCATTTCGAGCTGTTCCCCCACCTGTCGGTGACGGAGAACCTGACGCTGGCGCAGGTGAAGGTGCTGGGCCGCAACATGGCCGACGCCAAGACCCGCGGCCTGAAGATGCTGGAGCGCGTGGGCCTGATGGCGCACAAGGACAAGTTCCCGGGCCAGCTCTCGGGCGGCCAGCAGCAACGCGTGGCGATCGCCCGGGCGCTGTCGATGGACCCGATCGTGATGCTGTTCGACGAGCCGACCTCGGCGCTGGACCCCGAGATGGTCGGCGAGGTGCTGGACGTGATGGTCCAGCTGGCCAACGAGGGCATGACCATGATGTGCGTGACGCACGAGATGGGTTTCGCCAAGAAGGTCAGCAACCGCGTGATCTTCATGGACGCCGGCAAGATCATCGAGGACTGCGCCAAGGACGACTTCTTCGGCAAGCCCGAGGAGCGCTCGCCGCGCGCCAAGGACTTCCTGGCGAAGATCCTGCAGCACTGATCGTCGGCGCCGCGCTCGCGGCGTCCGCTCAGGAAGGCCCGCGCCGTAAGGCGCGGGCCTTCTGCTTTCTGGAGCCGGCCTTCCGGGCCGGGCACGGGTTCCCGCCGGGTTGTCACTCGTCCACGGCATGGACGGCGAAAAGACGCCTGGTCGAGGTCAGTGACGCGGTGTGAACCGCTCCCAACAATCGATGCCTTCGCGATTCGACCGGTGTGTGGTGGATCGCACGAGGCACGAGGTCATCCGTGCGGGAATCCGCCCGCCGGGGTCAGGTCGTGCGATGCGCGTCGCGCCTGAGCCGTCGGCGCCGGCGAGTGCGCCCTGAGGCCGGGTGCGACAATCCCGCCCCATGAGCGAAACCCTTGTCCTGACCCGTCCCGACGACTGGCACGTGCACCTGCGCGACGGTGCCGCGCTGCAGAGCGTCGTCCCGTACACCGCGCGCCAGTTCGCGCGCGCGATCGCGATGCCGAACCTGAAGCCGCCGATCACGACGGCCGAGCAGGCCCTGGCCTACCGCGAGCGCATCCTCGCCGCCGTCCCCGCCGGCGTGGACTTCCAGCCGCTGATGACGCTCTACCTGACCGACCGCACCACGCCCGACGAGATCGCCGCCGCGAAGGCCGCGGGCGTCGTCGCGCTGAAGCTGTACCCGGCCGGCGCCACCACCAACAGCGATGCCGGCGTCACCGACATCCGCAAGACCTACGCGACGCTGGAGGCGATGCAGAAGGCCGGGCTGCTGCTGCTGGTGCACGGCGAGGTCACCGATGGCGACGTCGACGTCTTCGACCGCGAGGCCTTCTTCATCGACCGCGTGATGCAACCGCTGCGCAAGGACTTCCCCGAGCTGAAGGTGGTGTTCGAGCACATCACGACCAAGGAAGCCGCGCAGTACGTCACCGGCGCCGACCGCTTCACCGGCGCGACCGTCACGCCGCAGCATCTGCTCTACAACCGCAACGCGATCTTCATGGGCGGGTTGCGGCCGCATTACTACTGCCTGCCGGTGCTCAAGCGCGAGGAACATCGCCTCGCGCTGATCCAGGCGGCGACCTCGGGCAGCCCGAAGTTCTTCCTGGGCACCGACAGCGCGCCGCACGCGTCGGTGATGAAGGAGAACTCGGTCTGCGGCGCCGGCTGCTTCACCGCGCTGTCCGCGATCGAGCTCTATGCCGAGGCCTTCGAGGCCGCGGGCGCGCTCGACAAGCTCGAGGCGTTCGCGAGCTTCCATGGCGCCGATTTCTACGGCCTGCCGCGCAACACGACGCAGGTCACGCTGCGCAAGACCGACTGGACGCTCCCCGAGTCCGTCCCGTTCGCCGAAGCGGCCCAGCTCAAGCCGCTGCGCGGCGGCGAGGTCATGCACTGGAAGCTGGACTGACCCTCACTTGAACCGGTACTGCGCGGACAGGTAGAAGAACCGTCCGCGCGGGTCGGTGTAGCTCGGGTCATAGCCCGAGATGAAGAAGTAGGCCTGGTTCGAGAACGGCGGTGCCTTGTCGAACAGGTTCTTCACCCCCGCGCGGAGGGTGAGGGCGGCGGTGGCGTCCCACCCGCCCGACAGGTCCCAGAGCGAATACGCCTTGACCTTGTTCTTCCCGACGATGAGCCCGGTGTTGGTGTCGATGGCCGAGTTCTGGTCGTCGTAGCCGCTGTAGAAGGTGTTGGCGAGGTTCACGCTCCACGGTCCTTGCGACCAGTCGAGGTTGAGCCGATGCCGCCAGCGCTGCACGACGCCGTCGGTGACGAAGCGGCCGAGGTTGGAGACGTAGGGATCCCCGTCCCCGGTCTGCTTCTTCGAACTGAGCGTCAAGGTTCCGACCAGCTTCACGCCGAAGCGCCCCAGCGCCGTCGCCGGCGAGCGGTACTGCAGCGTCATGTCGAGGCCCGAGGCCTTCTGCTTGCCGCGGTTCTCCTTGCGCAGCTCGATGTAGCAAATGCTCGAGTCGTCCGGGTCGTAGTCGCAGCCCGCGAGGCCTTCGTCCTCGTTGTAGCGGTGGACCAGCGGCTCGTACTTGGCGAGGTTGCCGAGGATCACGTCGTCGCCGAGCGTGCTGATCAGGTCGCGCTTCTCGATGTGCCAGTAGTCGAGCCCGAGGCTGAGTTCCGGCGTCGGATCGGCCAGCACGCCGATCGAGAACTGGCGGGACTTCTCCGGCTTCAGGTTGGCGTTGGAGTAGGTCCGCGTGTCCCAGTTGTTGGCGCAGAAGCCGAGGTCGTTGTCGTTCTCGCGCATGCAGACCGGATCGGGCAGCGTCGCCGTCGTCGAGGTCTTGACCGAGCGGTAGAGGTCGTCCATCGACGGCGCGCGGAAGCCGGTGCCGGCCGACGCGCGGAAGGTCAGGTTGTTCATCGGCGCGTAGCGCAGTCCCACCTTCGGGTTGGTCGTCGCCCCCACGCGCTGGTAGTGGTCGTGCCGCAGCGCGAGCTGGATCTCCCACTCCTTGGTGATCGGCGCCAGCAGCTCGCCGTAGGCGGCCCAGACCTTGCGCGAGTTGTTGGTGAACTGCGCGTCGCCCGGCGTCGGGTCGCCGACGATGTTGTCGGAGATGAGCAGGTCGCTCGCCGCCGAGGTCGCCCGCTCGCGCCGCAGTTCCGCGCCGAGCGCGATCGCCAGGTCGCCGCCGCCGAGCTTCATCAGGCTGCGCGTGGCCTTCGCGTCGAGGCTGTCCATCGTGCCGCGCGCGCGCCGCACTTCCTGGTTGATGTTGTTGTCGCGCAGGAAGGCCAGGCCGGCCTGGCTCGACGGACCGAACGGGTTGAGCACGCCGTCGGCGTAGGCCTGCATCGTCAGGTCGTAGGGCAGGTAGCCGCGCACGTCGCGGTCGGCGACGCGGTTGGTGCTGTGGTTGTAGCCCCAGTCGTAGTCCCACGCGCCCAGCGTGCCGGTCATGCCGACGACGATCCGGCTGCCGGTGCTGACGATCTCGCTGGCGCGCGGCCCGGCCTCCAGCATGCGGGTGCGCACGGTGATGACGCGGTTGTCCTCGGCGTTCGGATCGTCGGGGCCGCCCAGGCCGGTCGCGGCCAGCTGCGGGATCATCGACACGTCCAGGTCGGCGTCGATCCGGTTGCTGGTGCCGACGTACCAGCTCTTGCTGCGGGTGTAGGCCGCCTCGACGAAGGCCTCGTGCCGGTCGCCGAGCTTGAGCACGCCGCGGCCCAGGAAGCTGCCCTTGTCCGACTTCGGATAGAGCTCCAGGTCGCGCATGTAGTCGTAGGTGCAGCCGTCCACGCCGCCGATGCCGTCGGGCAGGTACAGCGAATGCGGCGGCTGGCAGTTCGGCGCGCTCAGGTTGATGGTGCGCGTGGAGATCGGCCGTCCGCCGATCGAGAAGCCGGCGTCCCTCAGGAAGTTGCGCTGGTCGGTGGAGAGCCGGATGTTGCCCGGGAAGCTCGCCGAGGACAGCAGGTGCGGCAACCGCTCCGGGATGCGCAGGTCGGAGATGAAGTCGCGTTGCGAGGTCCTGAGCGCGCCGGTCTTCTGGAAGTCCAGCACGCCCATGATGTTGAAGCCGTCGCGCGCGAGGTCGCCATGGCCGGCGGCGATCGACGCGGTGCGCTTGCCGGCGCCGCCTTCACCGGACTTGCCGCCGTAGACGTCGAGCTGCACGCCCTGGTAGTCCTTGCGGGTGATGAAGTTGACGACGCCGCCGATCGCGTCGGTGCCGTAGATCGCGGACGCGCCGTCGAGCAGCACTTCCACGCGCTCGATCGCCGCGGCGGGGATGTTGTTGAGGTCGACGCCGTTGTCGTCGCCGGGCGAGGCGAAGTTGGCCATGCGCCGGCCGTTGAGCAGCACCAGCGTGGACGAGGTGCCCAGCCCGCGCAGGTTGGCCGAGTTGAAGCCCATCTGGTCGCGGAAGCCGCCGGTGCCGATGCTGACGCCGTCGGTCAGCGCATTGCTCATCGAGGAGACGGTGGCCATCAGCTCGGCGGCGGTGGTGACGCCGGCCTTGACGATGTCGTTGCGGGTCAGCACCTGCACCGGCAGCGCGCCCTCGTCGGCGATGCGCTTGATCGCGGAGCCGGTGACCTCCACCCGCTGCAGCCGTTGCGCCGGCGCGGAGGCGGCGGGGTCGGGCGGCGCCACCTGCGCCAGCGCCGGGCCGGCGGCGGCGATCAGCGCCGCGAGCGCGAGGCGCCGGTACCGGCGCGGCGGACGATGCGAAACGCGCGGGGGACGGACGATCATGGCGGGCTCCCTGTTGCCGGTCATGCCGATGCGGCGGCGGTTGGCGTGGCTCTGACGGACCAGTCTAGGGAGCGACCCGTCACGGACAAGGGTGTTGACCCGGGGCCGTCGCGACGAGGCAACTCCGATGTGACCAACGGTCACCCGCCGTGGGGTGGGCGACGCTATCTTTGCCCCCTGCCATCCCCCTTCGTCCGACCCGTCCCCCTCCCGGGGCGGTTTCAACTGGTGACCCGATGCCGCCGGTCCGCGGCCTGAGGCCTTGACGATGATCGATCGCTGTTTCCCGCGCCGCGCCGCCGGCCTGTTCGCCGTGATGCTGGCCCTCGCGGCGATCTCGGCGGTGGCGCCGCCCACCGCGCGGGCGGCCGCGCCCACCTTGCCGGCCGCGGCCAAGCCGGTCGCGCGTCCCGCCGCCAAGCCGGCCTCCGCACCTGCCGCGAACCTCGCGGCCTCGTCGCCTGACGCCGGGGCAACGCCTGCCCCCGCGGGCGACCGCGATGTCCCCATTAAAGGCCACGCGATGGCCATCGGCGGCGCGCTGAAGTCGGACAACGACGAGGTGTGGAACCGCCTGATCGCGCTGGCCGGTGGCCGGGGCGCGCGCTTCGTCGTGTTCGGCACCGCGGCCGAGGACCCGGAGGCCAGCGCCAAGCAGGTCGTCGAGCAGCTGCAGCGCCGCGGCGCGGTGGCCGAGGCGCTGCCGGTCGCGCCGCGGTTCTCGTGGGTCGACCTGAACAAGGTGGTGCGCGACGCGGCGCTGATCGCCAAGGTGCGCAACGCCAAGGGCATCTTCTTCACCGGCGGCTCGCAGGAGCGCATCGTCGACGTGCTGTTCCCCGGCGGCCACTCGACGCCGATGCTCGACGCGATCTGGGACGTCTACCGCCGCGGCGGCGTGGTGGCCGGCACCTCCGCCGGCGCCGCGGTGATGAGCACCGTGATGTTCCGCGACGCGCCCAGCGTCATCAGCATCCTCAAGGGCCAGTGGGAGGAGGGCAAGCAGATCGACCGCGGGCTGGGCTTCGTCGGGCCGGGCCTGTTCGTCGACCAGCACTTCCTCAAGCGCGGGCGGTTCGGCCGCATGGTGCCGCTGATGCTGGCCAAGGGTTACAAGCTCGGGCTGGGCGTCGACGAGAACTCCGCCGCCGTGATCCGCGGCGACGAGGTCGAGATCCTGGGCCACAAGGGCGCGCTGCTGGTGGACTTGAGCGAGGCGAGTTCGGACCGCCAGCTCGGCGTGTTCAACCTGAAGAACGCCAAGCTGACCTACCTCGACCACGGCGACCGGATGAACCTGCGCACCCGCGGCGTGACGCCGTCGGCGCTGAAGCTGCGAGGCCAGAGGCTCGAGCCTGGCGCGCCGGACTACAAGCCCTACTACACGCTGCCGCAGTTCTACACGGACATGCTGGGCGACTCGACGATCTCCACGGCGATGTCGATCCTGATCGACAGCGTGCAGCCCGAGTTCCGCGGCTTGAGCTTCGAGGCCGCGCCCAAGGCCGGCGACACGCTGGCCGACCTCGGTTTCCTGTTCCGGCTCTACAAGGGGCCGGGCAGCATCGGCTGGAGCACCGACGAACTCGGGCCCGAGGACTACACCGTCGTCAACCTGTACCTGGACGTGACGCCGGTGCGCATGCCGCTGCCCCTGTTCGCGCCCTGGCCGGCGGACCGCCGGCCGCGCCAGTCCGCGCCGCCCGAGGAACCGCCGCCCGACGAGCGCCCCTCGCAGGACTGAGCGCCGCCGGGCCCGTGCCGGGCACCGCCCGGCATGTCGATTGCTGTCGGCCTGCGCAAAGCCGCTAGCATGCGGCGTTCGCCCTTTCCTGGAGTCTCCTGCGTTGTCGCGAAAACTTCTCACCCCCGGGCGGGCCGCCTTCGGGGCGGCCCTGCTGCTGCTGGCGGCCTTGGGCCTGCCCGTCGCGGCGCAGCCCCAGCCCGCGCCGGTCTCGCCGGTCCCGCCCCCCAGCGCGCCGGCCGCCGCGGCCAGCCAGGCGACGGCGTCGGCACCGGTCTCGGCCAGCGCCCGCCGGCTCTATGACCGCAGCCGCGCCCAGCTGCTGCAGGTCCGCACGCTGTTCAACGGCAGCCAGGCCTCGGTGGGCTCGGGCTTCGTGGTCAGCGCCGAGGGCCACGTCATCACCAACTACCACGTCGTCAGCCAGCACGCGCTCGAGCCCGAGCGCTACCGGCTGCAATACCAGACCCCCGAGGGCGACGGCGGCGACATCGAGCTGCTGGACTTCGACGCCCGGCGCGACCTGGCGCTGCTGCGCATCGTGGCCAAGGGCGGCGACCCGAAGGCCGATCCCAAGGGCGTGGTCGCGCGCATGACCGGCACGCCGCTGGTGTTCCGCAAGGCGGACCAGCCGCTGGGCAAGGGCGAGCGCATCTATTCGATGGGCAATCCGCACGACGTCGCGTTCGCCGTCGTCGAGGGCACCTACAACGGCCTGGTGGAACGCAGCTTCGACCCGCTGATCTACTACTCCGGCTCGATCAACCCGGGCATGAGCGGCGGGCCGGTGCTCGACGAGGACGGCGAGATCGTCGGCATCAACGTGTCCACGATGATCTTCGCGCAGCAGATGAGCTTCCTCGTGCCGGCGCAGCACGCGGCCGCGCTGCTGGCGCGCAGCCGTGGCGCGGCGCCGATGAAGGGCGCCGCCTGGCCCAAGCTGCGCGAGCAGCTGATGGCCTACCAGGACGAGCTCTCGCGCAACTTCCTGGCGCAGCCGTGGCGCACGCTGACCCACCCGCGCTACCGCTTCCCGATCCCGCAGGAGCAGTACATGCGCTGCTGGGGCAGCGGCACCTCCGCCGACGCGCAGGGCCTGCAGATGCAGCGCACGCAATGCCGGATGGAGCACGCGCTGTTCATCAGCGAGACGCTGCAGACCGGTTACTTCGGCGTCACCGAGGAGGTCTACGACGGCAGCAAGCTCGGCGCGATCCGCTTCGCCAACATCTACTCCGCCAGCTTCCGCAACGAGCGCCTGGGCGGTCCCGACCGCGACCGCACCGCGCCTTACTGCAAGGAGGACTTCGTCCAGCAGAAGGACGGCCCGCCGCTGCGCGCGGTGGCCTGCCTGCGCGCCTACCGCAAGCTGGAGGGGCTGTTCGACCTGACGGTGCTGGTCACCAACGTGGATGCCGCCACCGAGGGCGCCCTGGGCCGCTTCGACGCCCGCGGCGTCAGCTTCGCGAATGCCACCAAGCTGACGCGCCACTACCTGCAAGGATTCGCATGGACCACGCCGCGGTAATCGAGATCGTCGACCGGGACGGTCATTGCCGGGAATCCCACAAGGTGCGCGCGTGGCCGCTGCGCATCGGGCGGTCGCCGGAATGCGACCTGGTGCTGCCGGATCCGCACCTGGCCGGCGCGCATGCGCTGCTGCACTGGGACCGCGGCGAACCCGCCGCCGAACGCGCCGACGAGATGCAGGCGGCCGACGCGGCGCCCGCCGCCGGCGGCCCGGTGCTGGAGCTGCTGCCCAGCCAGAACGGCGGCTGGCTCGACGGGCGCCGGCTCGCGACGGGCAGCCGCGCGGCGTGGCCGTCGTCGGCGCTGCTGCAGATCGGCACGACGCGGCTGCGGCTGCGGACCTCGCTGGACGCGTTGCCGGCCGAGAAGCCGCTGAACCGCGCCGACGAGCCGGTCAAGCGCGACGCGCGGCCGTCGTGGTCGCTGCCGGCGATGCTGGTGGTGTGGGCGCTGATCCTGTGGGGCACGAACTGGGCCTCTAACGACGGCTCCGCGACCTGGGTCGACACCGTCAGCGCGCTGCTGGCGCCGGTGGGCGTGGCGCTCATCTGGGCGGCGCTGTGGGCGCTGGTGACGCAGCTGTTCCGGCACTGGTTCGCGTTCGGCGCGCACCTGTGGCGCGCGCTGGTCGCGACCGTCGCGATGCAGTTGCTCGAACTGCTGCTGCCGCTGGGCGCCTATGCGTTCAACGCGCCGCGCCTGCTGGCGCTGGAGACGCTGGTGATGTCGGTCGGCGCGGCGCTGCTGCTGTGGTGGCATGCGACCGTCGTCTGGCCACGCGCCTCGCGGCGCCTGGCCGTGGGCATCGGCGCGATGTGCGTGGTCGGGCTCGTGCTGACCGTCGGCCGCAGGACCGAGCAGCAGTACTGGCTCGGCCCCAACTACATGGCCACCCTGGCGCCGCCGTCGCTGCGCGTCGCCTCGCCCAAGTCGGTGGACAGCTTCATCGACGGCATGGAGAAGCTCGAGGCACCGCTGCTCAAGCAGGCGGCGAAGCGCAACGACCAGGCCGGCGGGAGCGGGGACAACGAGGAGTGACCTTCACGCCGGGGGCCAACAACCCCTGGCCCGCCCTGAGCCGCGTGGTAAAGAATCCCTCGCCCCCGTGAGGGGGAGAGGGCAGGGTGAGGGGGAGGGGGAGGGCTGCTGGCTGGTGCTGATGCACCCCGAAGACCCCTCACCCCGGCCCTCTCCCCGCACGCGGGGCGAGGGAGTTCTCGGGGGGCCTCGCGAGGCGGTGCGAGGGAATCGTCGAGCGATCAGGCGGTGGCCGCCGGCGCCGTGACCCGCCGGGGTGCGGTGCGCCGGCGCAGCCAGGCGACCACCGGCAGTTCGATGCAGCGGCCGATCAGCCAGCCGCCCAGCACCGCCGCCGCGACCGCGATCGCGAAGACCACGACCTCCGGCAACGCGCGGTAGAGGCCGGCCTTGGCCAGCAGCCCCAGCACCACGTTGATCAGCAGGCAGTGGCCGAGGTAGAGCGAGTACGACACCGCGCCCAGCCGCGACAGCCACGCCGGCGTGCGCGCGGCGCGGCGCTGCTCCATCGCCACCAGCGTCAGCAGCACCGCCGAAGAGGCCAGGCCCAGCGCCACGCGGCCGCCGAAGCCATGCGCGCCGAACGGCCCGCTGCGCTCCAGGATCACGGCCGCGACGAAGGCCGCCGCGACCAGCCACCCCTGACGCTGCACCAGCGGCAGCAGACCGCGGCGCGCGACGAGCCCGGTGGCCACGCCGATCAGGAATTGCAGGCAGTGCGGATCGCCCAGCTTGAGCGGCAACGGGCCGGGCAGGGTGCCGAAGGCCTGCGCCACCACCAGCACCGCCCAGGCGCCGTACAGCGCCAGCCCGGCCCGCAGATGGAGCAGCAGCACGCAGAAGCTCAGGTAGAAGAGCACCTCGTACTGCAGCGACCAGGCGACGCCGACGTACTCCGGCGCCTGCCCGCCGATCCACAGCAGCAGCGTGCCGGGGATGTCGTCCGCGCCCAGCGTCGACACCGGCGTGCGTCCCGCCAGCCAGCGCGAGGCGATCGACGGCGCCGCCGTCATCGCCAGCACCATCCAGTAGATCGGGAACACGCGCACGAACCGCTTCCACAGGTAGCCGGGGCAGCGCGCCGCGCCGCGTCCCAGTTCCGCGTGGTGGACGTAGGTGATGATGAATCCGCTCAGGACGAAGAAGAAATCGACACCGACGTAACCGAAGTCGAACACCCCGCCCAGCGCGACATGTCCCGAGAACTGCGGCACCCGCATCAGGTGCGTCGCATGCATGAGCACCACCGCCAGCGCGGCGAGCGCGCGGGCGGCCTCGATCGAGGCCAGCTTCGGGGCGTGGTCGGGGGTCGGGGGCATGGCGCGGAGGCGGTCGGCGAGCCTGGGCAGGCCAGCACGTTAAGCCGCCGCCGCGCGGTGCGCTCGCCGCACGGCCCCTGGGACGAGGGAACCCTTCCAGGGGACAGCCCGCGCGGCGACCGCGTGACGACCGCGTTCGCGGGCCGTCCGCACCTGGCGCAAGACCGCCGCAATGGCGCCGGAATGGCGCGGGGATGCGGCAGGAATCGGTCGGAATCGGCCGGGTCAGTTGGCCGTCAGTCGTTTTTCCATGAAGACGGCCGACGGGTCCGCGGGGTCGCCGCGGAACGGCGCGCGGCGGTCGTAGCCGAGCGTTTCGTAGAGCCTGAGCGCCTCGGGCTGGTGCACGCCGGTCTCCAGCCGCGCCGTTTCGATGCCGCGCGCGCGCAAGTGGGACTCGAGCTCCTCCATCAGGACCTTGGACAGGCCACGTCCCCGGAACTGTGGCTGAACGAACATCCGCTGGATCTCGCCGTAGGCGCCGTCGTCGCCGTCCACGACCTTGACCGCGGCGCATCCGGCCAGCCATTCGGCCAGCCACACGCCTATGAAGCGCACCTGCGGCTGGGCCAGCGCGTGCGGGTCCTCGAGGGCGGGGTTGCCGTTCGGATGAAGGGCCGCCAGGTACGCGTCCGATTGCGCCAGCAGGGACATCGCGGCGGGGCTGCGGGGGTCGAGGGGTTGGATCTGCATGATCCCGAAGGTAGCAACCGATGTGCCCAGCGGTCCTCGACGTCCTGCAAGGGGTTGCAAGCCAATGTTCGCTTGCAAATCGTCATAAGGGTGAAGCAAGCCGATAGGCCGGATTCTGTGCGCGGGTCCTCTTGCGATTCCCCGCGTGACCGCCATTCCTCTGGGCCGGGCATCGCTGCCCGGCTCGGTGCCACCTACCCGCCAGCTCTGCGAGCCGCATCGACGCTGGCCTACTTGGTGTTGCTGCGCGTAGAGATTGCCCGTTTCACCCGGAGCGGGCTTGCGCCCGCTCCGACTCGTCTCTGTTGCTCTGATCCTCGGCTTTCGCCGGGCAGCCGTTAGCTGCTACGCCGCTCTATGCAGTCCGGACCTTCCTCCAGTGCCGTGTTTCCACGATCGCACCAGCGGCGGTCTGGCTTGCTTCACGGGGCGGGAGTCTACCCGACCAGCAGCGCCTCGATCGTCGTCTGCACCGCCAGCGCCTCGGCGAAACCGGGCAGGCTGTGCGATCGGCCCTCCAGCATCGCGGCCCAGTGGTAGAGCTGGTCGGTCATGCCGTTCATGCGCAGCGTCTCCGCGTCGCCCAGGCTCTGCACCCGCTCGCCCTGGCGCTGCTGGGTGACGCCGAACCAGTCGCGCAACTCGATCTCGCCCTCGCTGGCGCGCCACAGCATGCGGTTGTCGTCGGCGCGATCGCCGCCCAGCGACGCCCGGATCGTCACCGGCACGCCCGCGGCGACCAGCTCGGCCTCGAGCGCGCGCTCCGAGCCGATGCCGTCCTCCGGATAGTCGACCTGGCTGCGCACGACCTGCGCCGGGCCCAGCACCCGCTGCAGCACGAAGATGAAGTGCGACAGCACCTCGCGCGCGAAGCCGCCCTCGGCCCGCTGCGAGAGCCAGGCGCCCGCGCCGGCCTGCCACGGCCGCGGCCAGGCGGCGAAGCGCAGCTCGATGCTGACCTCGTTGAGCGCGCCCAGCGGCCGGCGCGAGGCCGCGCCGAAGGCCAGCTGCAGCTGCGCCAGCCCGGTCGACGACGCCAGCGAGTAATTCACCGCCGCGCGCCGCTGCTCCCGGCCGATGCGCTCGATGCAGGCGCGCGCGGCGGCGAA
This sequence comes from Mitsuaria sp. GD03876, assembly GCF_029840635.1. Lineage (GTDB taxonomy): Bacteria > Pseudomonadota > Gammaproteobacteria > Burkholderiales > Burkholderiaceae_C > Roseateles. The sequence goes on from NZ_JAOCCU010000036.1 coordinate 41,247, forward strand.
GTCGGTGGTCAGCGGCTTCTCGCACAGCACCGCCAGCCCGGCGTCGAAGGCGCGCTCGGTCAGCGCGATGTGCGGCCCCGGCGGCGTGGCGATGTACAGGCCGTGCAGGCCCGGCTCGCGGATCAGCGCCTCGGCGCCGGTGGCGGCCCGCAGCAGCGGGTAATGCGCCAGCGCCCGCGCCAGCACCTCGGGGTTCTCGTCCCAGACGCGGGTGACCCGCAGGCGCGCGTGCCCGGCCAGCCGCGCCAGCATCCGCTGGCCCATCACGCCGAGTCCCACCACCCCAATGCTCAACACGCCTGGCACCGCCGTCTCCGCCCGAAGTTCGCAAAGCTTCGCAGTGTAGGGGCCCCGCCACACTGGCCGACGCCGTCCGGCGGCACCGGGCGACCCGCGCACGCGATCCTCGCAAGCGGCGTTCCCGGCCGCCATGACCGTCGCCGCGGCGGCCCGCCGGGGGTATCGTCGGCGGCTTCCTCGCACGCTCGCATCGCACGCATGAATCCCGAAGCCAGCCAACTGTGGCGCGCGCCGCGCTGGGCCCTCGCCATCCTGCTGGCCGCGCTGGCCACGGTGGGGCCGTTCTCCATCGACACCTACATCCCGGCCTTCGCCGGCATCGCCAAGGCGCTGGACGCCACGCCGGTGCAGATGCAGCAGACGCTGTCGGGCTACCTGCTGGGCTTCGCGGTGATGAACCTGTTCCACGGCGCGCTGTCGGACAGCTTCGGCCGCCGCCCGGTGGTGCTGTGGGGCATGGCGGTCTTTGCGCTGTCGTCGCTGGGCTGCGCGCTGGCCGGCAGCATCGGCCAGCTGGTGTTCTGGCGCACGGTGCAGGGCCTGTCGGCGGGCGCCGGCGTGGTCGTGTCGCGCGCGATCATCCGCGACATGTTCCCGCCGTCGGAGGCGCAGCGGGTGATGTCGCAGGTGACGATCTTCTTCGGCCTGGCGCCGGCGATCGCGCCGATGATCGGCGGCTTCCTGTACGTGCATGCCGACTGGCACGCGATCTTCTGGTTCCTGGTCTTTGTCGGCGCGCTGCTGTTCGCCGTCACCTGGCGCCTGATGCCCGAGACGCTGCACCGCGACCACCGCCAGCCCTTCCACGTCGGCTCGCTGCTGCGCGGCTACCGCTCGCTGGTGGGCAGCCGCCGCTTCCTGCTGCTGGCGCTGGCCAGCGGCATCCCGTTCAACGGCATGTTCCTGTACGTGCTGGCCGCGCCGGTGTTCCTGGGCGAGCACCTGGCGCTGCAGCCGACCCAGTTCTTCATCTTCTTCCTGTTCAGCATCGGCGGGATCATGGGCGGCGCCTGGCTCAGCGGCCGCCTGGCCGGCAACATCACGCCGCGCAAGCAGATCCGGCGCGGCTTCCTGATCATGGGCGTCACCTCGATCGCCAACGTCGCGTGCAACCTGACGCTGGCGCCCAGCCCGTACTGGGCCTTCCCGCTGATCAGCAGCTTCGCCTTCGGCTGGGCGCTGATGGTGCCGGTGGTGACGCTGCTGGTGCTGGACCAGGCGCCCGAGCGCCGCGGCATGGCGTCCTCGCTGCAGGCCTGCATCGGCAGCGCCGCCAACGGCCTGGTGGCCGGCGTGCTGGTGCCGCTGGTGATGCACTCGACGGTCACGCTGGCGCTGGCCTCGGCCGCGATGATGTGCATCGGGCTGGTGTCCTGGACCTGGGTCAAGCGCGACATCCCGGCGCCGCCCGCGCCCGCCGCCTGAATCGGCGCTCCGCGCTCCGCCCGCGGGCGCGCCGGATCCGTCACGGTCGGCGTGCGGTCCGCGCTGCCTGACCCGGCCGCCGGGCTCAAGAACCGTCGCCAGGCTCCGAAATAGACAGGACGAGCCCGCGCCCCGCGCGGCTGCCGCCCGCTCTCCCTTCCGCCCCGGAGCCCGTTCCATGCCTCACCGTCCCGGCCTCGGCGCCTTGCTGCCGGCCGCCCTTTGCCTGTCCCTGCTGCTGGCCGGCGCCGCCCGCGCGGCCGAGCCGCCCGCGTCCGCGCCCGCGCCCGCTCCCAAGGGCGAGGCCCCCGAGCAGTTGCGCGACCGCCTGGCCGAGCGCCTAAAGGACGACACCGCGACGCTCAAGCTGAAGAAGGCGCCGGAGGACGTGCGCACCAGCAACCCGGTGGACCTGCGCGCCCGCCGCGCCGTGGCCAAGCCGGCGGCGGCGGCCTCCGCGGCGAAATCGGCCACGCCCTGGTCCTACGCCGGCGACGGCGCGCCCGACCGCTGGGGCCAGTTGCAGCCCGAGTTCCGCCAATGCGCGATCGGTACCCGCCAGAGCCCGATCGACCTGCGCGACACGATCAAGGTCGACCAGGAGGCGATCCAGTTCGACTACAAGGCGAGCAGCTTCTCGGTCGTCGACACCGGCCACACGATCCAGGTGAACGTCGCGCCGGGCAACACGATCCAGGTGATGGGCCGCCGCTACGAGCTGCAGCAGTTCCACTTCCATCGCCCCAGCGAGGAACGCATCAACGGCCGCCAGTACGACATGGTCGCCCACCTGGTCCACAAGGACGCCGAAGGCCGCCAGGCGACGGTGGCGGTGCTGCTGGAGCGGGGCCAGGACCAGGCGCTGATCCAGACGGTCTGGAACCACCTGCCGCTGGAACGCGGCGACACCTACGCCGCGCCGGTGCCGATCGACCTGAACCAGTTGTTGCCCAAGGACCGCGCCTACTTCTCCTACATGGGCTCGATGACGACGCCGCCCTGCACCGAGGGCGTGCTGTGGATGGTGTTCCGCCAGCCGGTGCCGGTGTCGGGCCAGCAGATCTCGGTGTTCTCGCACCTGTACCCGATGAACGCGCGGCCGCTGCAGGCGCAGTCCGGCCGCCTGATCAAGGAATCGAACTGAGGCCCGCCATGGGCCCGCCGACGGCCCGCTGAGGGCCTTCGCGCGCGACGACTGAGCCGCGGGAATCCTGTTTTCCGCTTTGGGCCGGTGCCCGTGACGATCGTCACGGCACCGGCCTTCTTCTTGGTGGAAACCCTTGGTTTGGGGCCGCGGGGCCGTCAAAATCCTCGCCGCCGCACGTGGGACCGGTGCTTGCCTTGAGCTTGGTCAAGGACGTGCGCGCAAAAACTCCCCCAGGAATCCCCATCGTGTTGAAGACCATCAAGTCGCGCCTGATCGCGATCAGCATCCTGATCGTGGTCGCGGCCGTCGCGCTCGCCACCTTCGCCAGCTACTGGGCCGTGCGCGATCACGCGCGCCGCCAGGTGCAGGCGCAGCTGACCGACCTCGCCACCGCCAACGCCTCGGGCGTCGCCGCCTGGGTGAAGACGCAGAAGGACGTGGTCGCCGCGATGGCCCCGGCGGCCACGCTCGAGGACCCGCGCGCCATGCTGACGCAGGCGCAGCAGTCGGGCCGGCTGGACCTGGCCTACGTCGGCGGCGCGGACAAGCGGATGATCTCGATCCCCGACCGCCAGCGCCCGTCGGACTACGACCCCACCGGCCGCGGCTGGTACAAGCTGGCCTCCGGTTCGGACCGGCCGGTGATCACCGCGCCGTACGTGGCGGCGTCGAGCAAGAAGCTGGTCGTGACCTTCGCCAGCGCGGTGCGCGCCGGCGGCGAGCTCAAGGCCGTCACCGGCACCGACGTCGCGCTGGACGACATCGTCGCGACGATGAAGTCGATCAAGCCCACCGCCAGCGGCTTCGCGATGCTGCTGGACAAGCAGGGCACCGTGATCGCCCATCCGGACGCGGCGCTGACGCTCAAGCCGGTGAAGGACCTGTCGGCGGCCATCGACGACGCCTTGCTGGCCACCGCGCACGGCGACGAGCCGACGCTGGCCGAGGTCGGCGATCACCGCTTCTTCCTCAAGGCCATCGACGTGCCGGGCACCGACTGGGTGCTGGTCGCCGCGGCCGAGCGCAACGAGGCGCTGGCCGCGCTGTCGGACGTGCTGCGCAATGCCGGGCTGACGATGCTCGTCGTGACGGCGGTGGCGGCGCTGGTCGCGGCCGCCGCGGTGGGCGCGCTGCTCCAGGGCCTGGCCGGCATCAAGCGCGCGATGAACGACATCGGCGCCGGCGAGGGCGACCTGAGCCAGCGCCTGCAGGTGCGCGGCGAGGACGAGATCGCCGACATCTCGCGCGGCTTCAACCAGTTCATCCACAAGATCGAGCAGGTGATGCTGCAGGTGCGCGAGACCAGCCAGTCGATCGCGGTGGCGTCGCGCCAGATCGCCGCGGGCAACCATGACCTGAGCCAGCGCACCGAGGAGACGGCCAGCAACCTGCAGGAGACGGCCAGCTCGATGGAGGAGCTCAACAGCACCGTGGCCAACAGCGCCGCCAACGCCGACCAGGCGCGCCAGCTGGCCGACACCGCCAGCCGCGTCGCGCGCGACGGCGGCCAGGCGATGGGCCAGGTGGTCTCGACGATGCAGGAGATCAGCGCGAGCTCGCGCCAGATCGCCGACATCATCGGCACGATCGACGGGATCGCCTTCCAGACCAACATCCTGGCGCTGAACGCCGCGGTGGAGGCGGCGCGGGCGGGCGAGCAGGGCCGCGGCTTCGCGGTCGTGGCCGGCGAGGTGCGGGCGCTGGCGCAGCGCTCGGCCGGCGCGGCCAAGGAGATCAAGTCGCTGATCACCGCCAGCGTCGAGCGCGTGGAGACCGGCACCCGCCAGGTGTCGACCGCTGGCGAGACGATGAACGAGGTCGTGGGCAGCGTGCAGCGCGTGGCGCAGATGATCGGCGAGATCAGCCACACCGCGCAGGAGCAGAGCCACGGCATCGGGCAGGTGAACGTGGCGGTCGCGCAGCTGGACCAGGTGACGCAGCAGAACGCGTCGCTGGTCGAGGAATCGGCCGCCGCGGCCGAGAGCCTGAAGGACCAGGCGCAGAAGCTGGCCGACGTCGTCGGCACCTTCCGCCTCAGCGGCGGCCAGGGCTGACGCCGGCGCCGCGGTTCAGGCCGCGGCGTGGAAACACAGGAACATGTCGGCGGCGGAGTCCGCCACCTGGCGCTGCTGCGCCGCGTCCAGCGGCGGCTGGCCCATCGTGATCTGCGGCCAGAACGCGAAGCCCTTCACCAGCGCCTGCAGCTGCGCCGCCGCGAAGGCCGGATCGCTGGTCTTGAGCCGCCCATCCGCCATCGCCGCGCGGATCCAGACGGTCAGGCCCTCCTCGCGCCCGCCCAGCCGGCACAGCATGTCCCGCGCGCGCTGCGGCGCATGGATCGCCTCGGCGATCAACACCCGCGCCAGGTCCAGGAACTGCGGATCGCCGCTCATCGCGAGCTTCTGCTCGATCAGCGTCAGCAGCTGTTCCCGCAGCGGCCGGTCGGCCCGGTAGGGCAGCTTGACCAGCGCCTCGGTCGCGGCCCACAGGCGCTCCAGGATCGCGTCGAACAACGCGTCCTTCCCCTTGAAGTGGTTGTAGACGGTGCGCTTGGAGACCTGCGCGCGCCCGGCGATGCGGTCCATGTTGGCGACCTCGAAGCCGTGCTCGCGGAACTCCGCGATCGCCGCGTCGACGATCGCCTGGCGCTTGCGGTCGGTCAGGCGCAGCGGTTCGGCCTCGCCGCCGGCGTCCGCGGCGGCGGCCCCCTCCACCTCATCGTCCAAGGCGGCGCCAGGCGCGGTCTCGGGCAAGGGCAGGGTGTCGGCGGGGGCGCGGGCGGGGACGTCGGAAGTCATGGGATGCAATCTTACACCGGGGAGTTTACTTTTCCGTTCCTGGTGTCTACACTGCGTCAAAACTACACCGTGTAGTGCAAGTTTTCAAATGCCGACTGCCCGCTCGATCCCCCGTCGCTCGCTGATGAGCCTGTCGCTGACCGCGCTGAGCGGCGTGGTCGCCGTCCTGATTGTTGGAGCCCTTGCCATGACCGCTTCCCGCGTGATGTCCTCCCCCGCGCCGCTGCCCGTTCCGGGGGCTTCGGGCTCGTCCTCCCCCGCGCCGGAGGGTACCCAGCCGGCGCTCGAGTCCTCGCCCCAATGGGCGGACGGCAAGTTCCACAACCCGGCGGTGGAGCCCGACCAGGGCTTCTGGAAGACGGCCGGGATCATGTGGGACTTCCTGTTCCACAAGCCCAAGGGCACGACGCCGGACCAGCCGATCGAGGTGAGGGCGCTGACGCGCGACCAGCTGCTGGCGGCGCCCGACCGGACGCTGTTCCGGCTGGGCCATTCGACGGTGCTGCTCAAGCTGCGCGGCCGCTTCTGGCTGACCGACCCGGTGTTCTCGGAGCGCGCCTCGCCGTTCTCCTGGATGGGCCCGAAGCGCTTCCACGCGCCGCCGATCGCGCTCGACGAGCTGCCGGAGATCGAGGCCGTGATCCTGTCGCACGACCATTACGACCACCTCGACCACGACACGGTGCTGGCGCTGGCGCCCAAGGTGCGCCACTTCGTGACGCCGCTGGGCGTGGGGCAGCGCCTGGTCGACTGGGGCGTGCCGGCGGCCAAGGTGCAGCAGTTCGACTGGTGGCAGGGCACGACGATCGCCGGGCTGCAGCTGACGGCCACGCCGGCGCAGCATTTCTCCGGCCGCGGGCTGAGCGACCGCAACTCGACGCTGTGGGCGTCGTGGGTGCTGGTCGACGACGGGTTGAAGATCTTCTTCAGCGGCGACACCGGTTACTTCGACGGCTTCAAGACGATCGGCGAGCGCTTCGGCCCCTTCGACCTGACGCTGATGGAGACCGGCGCCTACGACCCGCGCTGGCCCTATGTGCACATGCAGCCGGAGCAGACGATGCAGGCGCACGTCGACCTGAACGGCAAGCGGCTGCTGCCGATCCACAACGGTACCTTCGACCTGGCGATGCACCGCTGGCAGGACCCGTTCGAGCGCATCAGCGCGCTGGCGCGGCTGCGCAACGTGGAACTGGTGACGCCGGTGATCGGCGCGCCGCTGGCGATCGAGCAGCCGGGCGCGACGCCGCAGTGGTGGGCCGCCGAAGGCGCCGGATCCGCCGCGCCGCTGCCGCCGAACGCGGCGCCCTCGGCCGCGACGCCCTGACGCCACCCCGATGACGGGCGCGGCCTGGCCGCGCCATCTCCCCCCACCGAGCCCGGCCCTGCCGGGCTTTTTGCATTCCTCCCACTTTTCCACCACCCTGGGCACGTTTTCGGCCCATTTGGGGGCCTGCGGCCCACCGCCGGGGGGACTGATCGCGGCATCGGGCGCGGCGCGCGTGTCCCGGTTTCAGGTGGGTACGACCATCGGTTTGAGTTGATCCATCACTTCCACACCAGTTGTTAAGTCCTTCATTTTGAACAACTTTTTTTTGGCATGATGACTCCAATATAGGAGCTAAGTAATTGATTTGATTGGGAAAAACGCCAAATTTCCTTGACCGGACAGCCTCCCGCCATTAAAGTGGGAGAAAGTGCAATTCGGTGGGGCAAAGTGGCGAATGTCGTGTTTCAGGGGGCGAGTGCCTTGGCGTTGGACGCCAAGGGGCGCTTGACCGTCCCTGCACGGCACCGCGAGGTCCTGCAGGCGCTGTGCGGCGGCCAGCTCACGCTGACCAAGCACCCGGAAGGCTGCCTGATGGTCTTCCCCCGTCCCGCGTGGGAACAGTTCCGCGACAAGGTCGCCGCGCTGCCGATGTCGGCGGCCGGCTGGAAGCGCGTGTTCCTGGGCAACGCCCAGGACGTCGAGATCGACGGCGCCGCCCGCGTGCTGATCGCGCCCGAGCTGCGCGCCTCGGCCGGGCTGCAGAAGGACACCATGCTGCTGGGCATGGGCAGCCATTTCGAGCTCTGGGACGCCCAGGCCTACGCCGCCCACGAGGCCGCCATCATGCAGTCCGAGATGCCCGCGGCCCTGCAGGACTTCAGCTTCTGAGCGCCATGAGCACCGAGCCGTCCACCCCCGCCTTCACCCACACGACCGTGCTGCTGCACGAGACGGTGGACGGCGCGTTCACGACGCCCGACGGCATCTACGTCGACGGCACCTTCGGCCGCGGCGGCCATTCGCGGTTGCTGCTCTCGCGGCTCGGCGAGAAAGGGCGGTTGATCGCCATCGACCGCGACCCCGAGGCGGTCGCGGCCGCGACGTCCGGACAGACGCGGGTCGACGACCCGCGTTTCCACATTTGCCACAGCGCGTTCGCCGACATGGCGGCGCAGCTCGACGCGCTGGGCGTCGACCAGGTCGACGGCATCCTGCTGGACCTGGGCGTGTCCAGCCCGCAGATCGACAACCCGGAACGCGGCTTCAGCTTCCGGTTCGACGGCCCCCTGGACATGCGCATGGACACCACCCGCGGCGAAAGCGCGGCGGACTTCATCGCGCGCGCGGAGGTGTCTCAACTCGCTCAGGTGATCCGCGACTATGGCGAAGAACGGTTTGCTCTCCCGATTGCAAAGGCGCTTGTGGCTCGCCGGGAAAGCGGGCGCCCTGTCCGGACAACCGCCGAGCTTTCCCAAGTCGTGGCTGGTGCAGTCAAAACCCGCGAAGCGGGCCAGAACCCTGCAACGCGCACATTTCAGGCTCTACGGATATTCGTCAACGCCGAGCTTGAAGAGCTGCAGCAGGGGCTGAACGCCGCGCTGTCCAAGCTCAAGCCGGGCGGCCGGCTGGCGGTGATCAGCTTCCATTCGCTGGAAGACCGCATCGTCAAGAACTTCATCGCCGCGCACAGCAAGGAAGAGTTCGACCGCCGCGCCCCGTTCGCCGCGCCCCGGCCGCAGCCGCTGCGCGCCATCGCGCGCGTCAAGCCCAGCGAGGCCGAGGTGCAGGGCAACCCGCGCTCGCGCTCCGCGATCCTGCGCGTGGCCGAACGCACCGACGCGCCGCTGCCCCCGCCCGCGCCGGAAGCCGGCGGCAAGCAGAAGAAGGGAGGCCGTCGATGATCGGCCGCCTGAACCTGCTGCTGATCCTGGCGGTGCTGGTGTCCGGCATCTACATGGTGCGCAGCGCCTACGAGTCGCGCCGGCTGTTCACCGAGCTCGACCGCGCGCAGACCGAGGGCCGCCGGCTCGAGGCCGACTACCAGCGCCTGATGGCCGACCGCCAGGCGCAGGCGACCAACCTGCGCGTCGAGCAGGTCGCGCGCGAGCGGCTGAAGATGCGCCCGATCTCGCCGGCCATCACCTTCAACCCCGACGCGCCCGCGGTCGAGGCCAGCGCGGTGCGCGGCCGCGCCACGGCGCCAGGAGCCGCCCGATGATCGGCAAGCTCCGCAAGGGCTCCCGCAACGCGCCCACGCGCGGCGTCAGCTACTCGAGCAGCCCGCTGCTGGCGTCCAAGACGCCGCCGTGGCGCTCGCGCTTCCTGGTCGCGCTGGTGGGCCTGGCCTTCACCGGGCTGCTGGCGCGCGCGGCCTACATCCAGCTGATCGGCGAGGACTTCTTCCAGCGCCAGGGCGAGGCCCGCTACGCCCACAAGATGGAGCTGCCGGCCTCGCGCGGCAAGATCAGCGACCGCAGCGGTCAGGTGCTGGCCGCCAGCGTCGCGGTGCCGTCGATCTGGGCCTTCCCGAAGGAGGTCGACACCGACCCCGAGAAGCGCCGCCAGCTCGCCAAGCTGCTGGACATGTCGCGCGCCGAGCTCGACAAGCGCCTGGACCCGGCCAACCGCTTCGTGTTCCTGCGCCGCCAGGCCGACGACGAGACCGCCCGCAAGATCAAGGAACTCGGCCTGAAGGGCGTGTTCCAGGACCGCGAGTACAAGCGCCAGTACCCCGAGGGCGAGGCCGCCGCGCACATCGTCGGCTTCACCAACATCGAGGAACAGGGCCAGGAAGGCATCGAGCTCGCGTTCCAGAAGGACCTGCAGGGTCGCGACGGCTCGCGCGCGGTGGTGCGCGACCGGCTGGGCCGCGTCGTCGAGGACATGGGCGAGCGCATCCCCGCGGCCAACGGCAAGGACATCGAACTGTCCATCGACGCCAAGGTCCAGTTCTTCGCCTACCAGCGCGTGCGCGACGCGGTGGCCGACAACAACGCCAAGGCCGGCTCGGTCGTGGTGCTGGACGCGCACACCGGCGAGGTGCTGGCGCTGGCCAACTACCCGAGCTACGACCCGGGCCACCGCCAGAACCTGTCGGGCGAGCAGCTGCGCAACCGCGCGCTGACCGACGTCTTCGAGCCCGGCTCGACGATGAAGCCCTTCACCACCGCGCTGGCGCTGGAGACCGGCCGCGTGCGTCCGGACACGCTGCTGAGCACCGGCCCGCGCAGCGTGGTCATCGCCGGCTGGTCGCCGACCGACGCGCATGCGCACGGCGACCTGACGGTGCAGCAGGTGATCCAGAAGTCCAGCAACATCGGCGCGGCCCGGATGGCGCTGATGATGCAGCCGCGCGAGATGCACGAGATGTTCACCGCGATCGGCCTGGGCCAGCGCCCGCAGATCGACTTCCCCGGCGCGGTGACCGGCAAGCTGCGGCCGTGGAAGAGCTGGCGCCCGATCGAGCAGGCGACGATGAGCTACGGCTACGGCCTGTCGGCGTCGCTGCTGCAGCTGGCGCGCGCCTACACGGTGTTCGCGCGCGACGGCGACATCATCCCGATCACGATGACCAAGCACCCGGCGGACCAGCCGGTGACCGGCATCAAGGTCTTCAGCCCGAAGGTGGCCGCGGACATCCGCACGATGCTGCAGATGGCCGCCGGCCCCGGCGGCACCGCGCCGCAGGCGATGGTCCCGGGCTACAGCGTCGGCGGCAAGTCCGGCACGGCGCACAAGCAGGAAGGCAAGGGCTACGCGAGCCACAAATACCGTTCCTGGTTCGTGGGCATCGCGCCGATCTCCAGGCCGCGCATCATCGTGGCGGTGATGGTCGACGAGCCGAAGAACGGCCAGTACTTCGGCGGCGCCGTCGCCGGGCCGGTCTTCAGCCAGGTGGTGGCGCAGACGCTGCGCCTGATCGGCGAGCCGCCGGACCTGGAGGTCAAGCCGCAGATCGTGGCGCAGCAGAAGCTGCAGGCCGTGGACGAGAGTTTCTGAGCGGGCACGAACCATGTTGATGCACCTGAAATCCCCCGAAGCCGCTGCCCGCTGGCTGCTGGAATGGACGCCGAGCGGCCAGCTGCGCACGGACAGCCGCGCCGTCGGCGCCGGCGACGCCTTCATCGCCTGGCCCGGCTATGCCAAGGACGCGCGGCAGTTCGTCGCCGGCGCGCTGGCCGCGGGCGCCGCGACCGCGCTGGTCGAGCACGCCGGCGCGGCCGAGCATGGCTTCACCGACGCGCGCATCGCCTCGCTGCCCGACCTGAAGGCCAATTGCGGCCGCATCGCCTCGGCCTTCTATGGCGAGCCCAGCCAGCGCCTGAGCGTGCTGGCGGTGACCGGCACGAACGGCAAGACCTCCAGCGCCTGGTGGATCGCGCAGGCGCTGACGCTGCTCGGATCGCGCTGCGGCGTGATCGGCACGCTGGGCGTCGGCCAGCCGCCGGTGCCGGGCGCGACGACGAACGCCTCGATCGAGGCCACCGGCCTGACCACGCCCGATCCGGTGCGCCTGCAGGAAGCGTTCAAGCGCATGGCCGACGACGGCTTCGGCGCGTGCGCGATCGAGGCCTCGTCGATCGGCATCGAGGAACACCGGCTGACCGGCACGACGATCCGGGTCGCGCTGTTCACCAACTTCACGCAGGACCACCTCGACTACCACGGCGGCATGGACGCCTACTGGGTGGCCAAGCGCAAGCTGTTCGACTGGGACGGCCTGAAGGCCGCGGTCGTCAACATCGACGACGCGAAGGGCGCCGAGCTCGCCGCCGAACTGGCCGCGGCCGGCCGGCTCGACCTCTGGACCTACGGCCTGGACCGCGACGACGCGCGGCTGAGCGCGACCGACCTGCGCCATGACGCGCACGGCCTGGCCTTCACGCTGCGCGAGGGCGGCGCGTCGGTGGCGGTGCAGACCGGCCTGATCGGCGACTACAACGTGTCCAACCTGCTGGGCGTGATCGCCGGGCTGCGGGCGCTGGGCCATGGCCTGGAGGACATCGCGCGCGTCGCCGCGCTGGTCACGCCGGTGCCGGGCCGCATGCAGCGCGTGGGCAGCGGCCGCGAGCTGCCGCAGCTGGTCGTCGACTACGCCCACACGCCCGACGCGCTGGAGAAGGCGCTGGGCGCGCTGAAGCCGTTGGCGGCCGCGCGCGGCGGCGAGCTGCGCGTGGTCTTCGGCTGCGGCGGCGACCGCGACCCGGGCAAGCGCCCGCTGATGGGCGCGATCGCCGCGAAGCTCGCGGCGCATGTCGTGCTGACCAGCGACAACCCGCGCACCGAGGACCCGGCGAAGATCCTGGCCGACATCGAGGCCGGCCTGCCCGCCGGCGCCGCGCGCGAGGTCATCGCCGACCGCGCCGAGGCGATCGCCCGGGCCGTCGACCAGGCCGGCGCGCGCGACGTGGTGCTGGTCGCCGGCAAGGGCCACGAGGACTACCAGGAGATCCGCGGCGAGCGCCGCGCGTTCTCCGACGTGCAGGCGGCGCGTGCCGCGCTGATCGAGAGGGCGGGGCTGTGAGCGACACCATCACGCCGTCGATCGCCGCGGGCGGGGCCGAGGCGCCGCTGATGACGCTCGGCCGCGCGCATGAACTGCTGCAGCCGCTGCTGCCGGCGGTCGCGCTGGTCGGCGATCCGGCGACGGTGCTGTCGCGCGTGCACACCGACACGCGCTCGCTGCGCGCGGGCGACCTGTTCGTCGCGCTGCGCGGCGATCGTTTCGACGCCAACGACTTCCTGGCCCAGGCCAAGGCGGCCGGCGCGGCCGCGGCGCTCGCCGAACGCGGCCTGGCCGAGGCCGGCCTGCCCGGTCTGCTGGTGCCGGACGCGAAGGCGGCGCTGGGCCTGCTGTCGCAGGCCTGGCGCGAGCGGCATCACCTGCCGGTGATCGCCGTGACCGGCAGCAACGGCAAGACCACGGTCACGCAGATGATCGCGGCCATCCTGCGCGCCTGGCTGGGCGAGGCCGCGATGCTGGCCACCGAAGGCAACTTCAACAACGAGATCGGCGTGCCGCTGACGCTGCTGCGCCTGCGCCAGGACGAGGCCGCCTGGCACCGCGCCGCGGTCGTCGAGCTCGGCATGAACCACCCCGGCGAGATCGCGCCGCTGGCCGCGATGACGCAGCCGACGGTGGCGCTGGTCAACAACGCGCAGCGCGAGCACCAGGAGTTCATGCACACCGTCGAGGCGGTGGCGCGCGAGAACGGCGCGGTGATCGGCGCGCTGGGCACGGCCGGCGTGGCGGTGTTCCCGGCCGAGGACCCCTGCGCGCCGGTGTGGCAGGAGCAGGCCGCCGGCCGCGCGACGCTGAGCTTCGCGCTGCAGGGCCAGGCCGACGTGATGGGCCGCGCGCAATGGGTCGCGCCGACCGACGCGAGCGCCGCGCAGGGCGCCGCCGGCCACTGGGCGATCGAGATCCTGACGCCCGCGGGCGCGATCCCGGTCGCGCTGGCGATGGCCGGCCAGCACAACGTGCGCAACGCGCTGGCCGCCGCGGCCTGCACGCTGGCCGCCGGCGCGCCGCTGGCCGCGATCCGCGACGGCCTGCAGGCGTTCAAGGCGGTCAAGGGCCGCTCCGCGCTGCAGACGGCGGTGTGGCAGGGCCGCCGCGTCACGCTCATCGACGACAGCTACAACGCCAACCCCGACAGCGTCCGCGCCGCCATCGACGTGCTGGCCGAGCTGCCGGGCGCGTCCTGGCTGGTGCTGGGCGACATGGGCGAGGTCGGCGAGCAGGGCCCGGCCTTCCACCAGGAGGTCGGCGCGCACGCGGCCGACCAGGGCCTGTCGGCGCTGTGGACCGCCGGCGCCGCCGCCCGCGACGCCGCGTCCGCCTACGGCGCGGGCGCCCGCGCGTTCGACACCGTCGGCGAGCTGATCGCCGCGCTGAAGGACGCGCCGCAAGTGCAGAACATCCTGGTCAAGGGTTCGCGCTTCATGAAGATGGAACAGATCGTGGCCGCCTTGCTGTCCGGCGGCCCAGGAGACCCCCATGCTGCTTAGTCTGGCCCAGTGGCTGCAGACCTATTTCCCTGAACTGGGGTTCCTGCGCGTCTTCCAGTACATCACCTTCCGCGCGGTGATGGCGGCGCTGACGGCGCTGCTGATCGGCCTGGCCTTCGGCCCGTGGGTGATCCGCCGCCTGACCGAGCTCAAGATCGGCCAGCCGATCCGCGAGTACGGCGTGCAGCAGCACCTGGCCAAGAGCGGCACGCCCACGATGGGCGGCGTGCTGGTGCTGATCGGCATCGGCGTGTCGACGCTGCTGTGGTTCGACTGGTCCAACCGCTTCGTCTGGGTGGTGATGCTGGTGACGATGGGCTTCGGCCTGATCGGCTGGGTCGACGACTACCGCAAGGTCGTCAACAAGGACCCCGAGGGCATGCGCTCGCGCGAGAAGTTCCTGTGGCAGTCGATCATCGGCCTGATCGCGGCGATCTACCTGGCCTTCAGCGTGTCGGAGACCAGCTTCCTGGGCGTGGTGCAGCTGTTCTTCCGCTGGGTCACGAGCGGCTTCTCGACCGAGCTGCCGCCCAAGGCCGACCTGATGCTGCCGTTCTTCAAGTCGATCAGCTACCCGCTGGGCGTGTTCGGCTTCATCGGCCTGTCCTACCTGGTCATCGTCGGCACCAGCAACGCGGTGAACTTCACCGACGGCCTGGACGGGCTGGCGATCATGCCGGTGGTGATGGTGGGCTCGGCGCTGGGCGTCTTCGCCTACGTGACCGGCTCGTCGGTCTACAGCCGCTACCTGCTGTTCCCCTACATCCCGGGCGCGGGCGAGCTGCTGATCTTCTGCGCCGCGCTCGCGGGCGCGGGCCTCGCGTTCCTGTGGTTCAACGCGCATCCGGCGCAGGTGTTCATGGGCGACGTCGGCGCGCTGGCGCTGGGCGGCGGGCTGGGCACGCTGGCGGTGATCACGCGCCAGGAGATCGTGCTGGGCATCATGGGCGGCGTGTTCGTCGCCGAGGTGCTGTCGGTGATGCTCCAGGTGACCTGGTTCAAGTACACGAAGAAGAAGTACGGCGAGGGCCGGCGCATCTTCAAGATGGCGCCGCTGCACCACCACTTCGAGAAGTCGGGCTGGAAGGAGACGCAGGTCGTCATCCGGTTCTGGATCATCACGATGCTGCTGTGCCTGGTCGGCCTGGCCAGCCTGAAGCTGCGCTGAGCGGGACGCGACGACGATGAGCTCCCTCCAGTTCCCCGCGCTCTACCAGGACCGGCACGCGCTCGTGCTCGGCCTGGGCGACTCCGGCCTGGCGATGGCGGCCTGGGCCGCGCGGCTGGGCGCGCGCGTGACCGTGTGGGACAGCCGCGAGCAGCCGCCGCAGCTCGCCGCGCTGCGCGAGCGCCTGCCCGACGCGGCCTTCGTGCATGGCGAGTTCGCGCCGGCGCTGCTGGACACGATCGACCACAGCTGGGTGCTGCTGAAGAGCCCCGGCCTGTCGCCGCTGGACGCGCGGCTGAAGCCGCTGCTGGCGCGGGCCGAGGAGATCGGCCTGCGCGTGCGCGGCGAGCTCGAGCTGTTCGCGCAGGCGCTGGCGGAGCTGAAGACGCTGTACCGCTATGAGCCGGGCGTGCTGGCGATCACCGGCACCAACGGCAAGACGACGACCACCAGCATGACCGCGCTGCTGGTCGAGCGCGCCGGCCGCCGCGTCGCGATGGCCGGCAACATCGGCCCGACGCTGCTGGGCACCTTGAGCGACGCGCTCGACAAGGAGCCGATGCCGCAGCCGAAGGACGAGGGTGTCGCCGACGCGGCGCTCGAGGTCGATCCCGCCGAGGAGGCGATCGTCGACCTGGCCGTCGAGGCGGTGGCTCCCACGGACGAACCGGGGGTCGAGTCCGCGATGGCGGCGGACGCCACCACGGACGCGGCGGCTTCGGTCGACGCGCCCGAGGCGGACACGCGGGAAGCGGCGACATCGAACGACGCCGAGCCGAACGCCGAGGTGCTGCTGGCGCCGGTCGACGAACCCGTCGTCGACGCGGCCGCGGCCGCCGACGAGCGCGGCGCGCTCGAGACCGTCGCCGAGCTGCTCGACGAGCAGCCGCTGCCGATCAAGCCCCCGCCGCCGAAGCCGGCCGAGTTCGAGGTCCTGCCGCAGGTCTGGGTGCTGGAGCTCTCCAGCTTCCAGCTCGACGGCGTCAAGGGCTTCGAGCCGAGCGCCGGCGCGGTGCTGAACATCACGCAGGACCACCTGGACTGGCATGGCGACATGCCGGCCTACGCACGCGCCAAGGGCCGCGTCTTCGGCGAGCACGGCGTGCTGGTGATCAACCGCGACGACCCCGAGGTCGAGGCGCTGGTGCCCGCGCCGATCACCGTGAAGCAGGGCCGCGGCCGGCCCGCGAAGCAGGTCGAGCGCGAGGTCGTGCGCTTCGGCCTGGACGCGCCGCGCCGGCCGGGCGACTTCGGCCTGCTGGTCGAGAACGGCATGGCCTGGCTGGTCCGCGCCCGCGAGCAGGAAGCGGAACTCAAGGGCCTGAAGCGCCGCAAGGACGACGAGGAGGAGCTCCTCATCCAGCGCCTGATGCCGGCCGACGCGCTGCGCGTGCGCGGCCGCCACAACGCCGCGAACGCGCTGGCGGCGCTGGCGCTGGCCTCGTCGATCGGCTGCCCGCTGGCGCCGATGCTGCACGGCCTGCGCGAGTACCGCGGCGAGCCGCACCGCGTCGAGTTCGTCACCGCGATCAAGGGCGTCGACTTCTACGACGACTCCAAGGGCACCAACGTCGGCGCGACCGTCGCGGCGGTGATGGGCCTGGGCGCCGACCGCGCGCCGGCCAAGCTGGTGATGATCCTGGGCGGCGACGGCAAGGGGCAGGACTTCTCCCCGCTGGCCACGCCGATCGCGCTGCATGCGCGCGCGGTCGCGCTGATCGGCCGCGACGCGCCGCAGATCGAGGCGGCGCTGCGGGACAGCGGCGTCGTGATGCACCGCCACGACTCGCTCGAGGCGGCGACGCACTGGGCGCTCGCGCAGGCGCAGTCCGGCGACAGCGTGCTGCTGAGCCCCGCCTGCGCCAGCCTGGACATGTTCCGCAACTACGCCCATCGCGCCGAGGTGTTCATCGCCACCGTGCGCGAACTGGCCGAAGACGAGGGGCTGATCGGATGAGCGCCGCGTCGATCCTCGAGACCGTCGGCGAACGCGCCCGCGCGCTGTTCTCGCGCCGCCCGACCGCGGCCGCGGGCAACGGCGGCGTCGACGTGCCGGTGCGCGACTGGGTGTCGACCTCGGCCGGCCAGCCCACGCGCATCCTGGGCTTCGACCTGACGCTGATCTGGGTCGTGCTGTCGCTGCTGGCGCTGGGCCTGCTGATGGTCTATTCGGCGTCGATCGCGCTGCCGGACAACCCCAAGTTCTCGAAGTACGCGCCGATGCACTTCTTCGTGCGCCAGAGCCTGTTCATCGGGATCGGCCTGCTGGCCGGCTGGATCACGGTGATGGTGCCGGTGAGCTTCTGGGAACGCCACGCGCCCAAGCTGTTCGTCATCGCGCTGGCGCTGCTGATGATCGTGTTGATCCCGCACGTGGGCAAGGGCGTCAACGGCGCGCGCCGCTGGCTGCCGCTGGGCGTCATGAACTTCCAGCCCTCCGAGCTGGCCAAGCTGGCCATCGCGATGTACGCGGCCAACTACATGGTCCGCAAGATGGAGGTGAAGGAGAACTTCGTGCGCGCGGTGTGGCCGATGGCCGCCGCGCTGGCCTTCACCGGCATGCTGCTGCTGGCCGAGCCGGACATGGGCGCCTTCATGGTCATCGCGGCGATCGCGATGGGCATCCTGTTCCTGGGCGGCGTCAACGGCCGCATGTTCTTCCTCAGCGTGGCCGTGCTGATCGGCGCCTTCGTGCTGATGATCACCTTCAGCGATTTCCGGCGCGAGCGGATCTTCGCCTACCTCAATCCGTGGGACGAGAAGTACGCGCAGGGCAAGGCCTACCAGCTGACGCACTCGCTGATCGCCTTCGGCCGGGGCGAGTTCTTCGGCCAGGGCCTGGGCTCCAGCCTGGAGAAGCTGCACTACCTGCCCGAGGCCCACACCGACTTCCTGCTCGCCGTGATCGGCGAGGAGCTCGGCTTCATCGGCGTGGCGATCGTCATCTTTGCGTTCTTCTGGCTGTCGCGCCGGCTGTTCCACATCGGCCGCCAGGCGGTGGCGCTGGACCGGGTCTTCGCCGGCCTGTACGCGCAGGGCATCGGCATCTGGATGGGCGGCCAGGCCTTCATCAACATGGGCGTGAACCTCGGCGCGCTGCCGACCAAGGGCCTGACGCTGCCGCTGATGAGCTATGGCGGCTCGGCCACCGTCCTCAACTGCGTGGCGCTGGCGATCTGCCTGCGGATCGACATCGAGAACAGACAACTGATGCGAGGGGGCCGGGCATGAGCACCCGTCACCTCGTCGTGATGGCGGCCGGTACCGGCGGCCACGTGATTCCTGGACTGGCCGTGGCCGCCGAGATGCAGCGCCGCGGCTGGACCGTGTCCTGGCTCGGCACCGAGGCCGGCATGGAGAACAAGCTCGTGCCGCCGTCGGGCCTGCCGATGGACCGCCTGTCCTTCGCCGGCCTGCGCGGCAAGGGCCTGAAGCATTCGCTGCTGGGGGTGGTGCGCCTGTTCAAGGCGCTGGCGCAAAGCGCGCATGTCTTCAGCGAGCGCAAGGCCGATGCCGTGCTCGGCATGGGCGGCTACGTCTGCTTCCCCGGCGGCCTGGTCGCCTGGATGATGCGCCGCCCGCTGATGCTGGTGAACGCCGACGCCGCGCTGCTGCTGTCCAACAAGGCGCTGGCGCCGGTCGCCAGGAAGATCGCCTTCGGCTTCGACGGCCTGGCCGCCGCGCAGCAGAAGAAGAGCGTCGTCACCGGCAATCCGGTGCGCACCGAGATCGAGGACCTGCCCGCGCCCGAACTGCGCTTCGCCGGCCGCAACGGCCCGCTGAAGGTGCTGATCGTCGGCGGCTCGCTGGGCGCGCGCGCGATCAACGACGTGCTGCCGCAGACGCTGGCGCTGTGGGACGAACACCAGCGCCCGCTGGTCACGCACCAGACCGGCGAGGCCAACTTCCCGCTGGTCCAGGCCGCCTATGCCAAGGCCGGCGTGCAAGCCGAGGTCGTGCCCTTCATCACGGACATGGCCGCGCGCCTGGCCGACGCCGACGTGGTGATCTGCCGCGCCGGCGCGGTCACCGTGTCCGAGCTGTGCGCCGCGGGCGTCGCCAGCATCCTGGTGCCGCTGGTGGTCAGCACGACCTCGCACCAGCGCGACAACGCGCAGTACATGGCGCAGCACGGGGCCGGCACGCACCTGCCGCAGGGCGAGCTGAGCGCGCAGGCGCTGTTCGACCTGCTGCAGCAGCCGCGCGAGTACTGGCTGGCGATGGCGTCCAAGGCGCGTTCGCTGGCGCGTCCGCGCGCCGCCTCGCGCGTCGCCGACGAGCTCGAAGCGCTGGTCGACGCGGTGGACGCGAAGTCCGGCGGCAATAGCAAGAGCAACAAGGGCAACAAGGGCAGCGGCAGCGGCGCGGGCCTCGGCCCCGGAGGGCGCGCATGAAACACGCCATCCAGCGCATCCATTTCACCGGCATCGGCGGCGCCGGCATGAGCGGCATCGCCGAACTGCTGGTCGCGCAGGGCTACCGCGTCAGCGGCTCCGACCAGGGCGAGGGCGACACCACGCGCCGGCTGCGCGCGCTCGGCGTGGACGTCAAGATCGGCCACGCGGCCGAGCACGTCGGCGACGCGCAGGTGCTGGTCAAGTCCAGCGCGATCAAGGCCGACAACCCCGAGCTGATGGCCGCGCACCAGCACGGCATCCCGGTGCTGCTGCGCGCGCAGATGCTGGCCGAGCTGATGCGTCCGCGGCTGGGCATCGCCGTCGCCGGCACGCACGGCAAGACGACGACGACCTCGCTGCTGACCACGGTGATGCTGCAGGCGGGCCTGGACCCGAGCTACGCGATCGGCGGCCAGTTGCTGTCGGCCGGCGCCAACGCGGCGCTGGGCGGCGGGCTGCACATGGTGGTCGAGGCCGACGAGTCGGACGCCTCCTTCCTGCACCTGCTGCCGCAGCTGGCGATCGTCACCAACATCGACGCCGACCACATGGACACCTACGGGCACGACATGGCCCGTCTGCGTCAGGCCTTCGTCGACTTCCTGCACCGGATGCCGTTCTGGGGCGCCGCGGTGCTGTGCGGCGACGACGCCGGCGTGCGCAGCATCGTGCCGATGGTCTCTCGCCAGGTGATCCTGTACGGGATGGACGCGGGCAACGCGGTGCGCGCGACCGACGTCGCGGCCGAGGCCGGCGGCGGCATGCGCTTCACCGCGCTGCGCCGCGACCGCGCGGACCGCGAACTGGCGCCGCTGAACGTGCTGCTGCGCCTGAACGGCCGGCACAACGTGCTCAACGCGCTGTCGGTGATCGCGATGGCGATGGAGCTCGGCATCGACGACGCCGCGCTGCTGCAGGCGCTGGCCAACTTCGGCGGCGTGGGCCGGCGCTTCCAGTCGTATGGCGAGCTGCCGGTCGCCTCGGAGGCGGCCGACGCGGGCGAGGCCGGCACCGTGCTGCTGATCGACGACTACGGCCATCACCCGGTCGAGATGCAGGCGGTGCTGAACGCCGCGCGCGGCGCCTATCCGGGCCGCCGGCTGCTGCTGGCCTTCCAGCCGCACCGCTACACCCGCACCCGCGACTGCTTCGACGAGTTCGCCGACGTGCTGGCCCAGGCCGACGGCGTGCTGCTGACCGAGATCTATGCCGCCAGCGAGTCCCCGCTGCCCGGCATCAGCGGCGAAAGCCTGGCGCGCGCGGTGACCGGCCGCGGCACCGCGGCCGGCTACGTCGCGGACTGGCAGGGACTGCCGCAGGCGATCGCCCACCAGGCGCGCGCCGGCGATGTGGTGATCGTGATGGGAGCCGGCTCGATCGCCGCCGTTCCCGCGCGCACCGTCGACCTTTTGACGAAGGGAGTCCGGACATGAGCACGGACCTCAACCAAGCTTCCGCCCTGTCGCAACGCCTGGGCATCGACCGCATCGACGCGAAGGCGCTGGGCAAGGTCGCCGTGCTGTTCGGCGGCGACTCCGCCGAACGCGAGGTCTCGCTGATGTCGGGCAGCGGCGTGCTGGACGCGCTGCGCGCCGAAGGCGTGGACGCGCATGCGTTCGACCCGGCCGAGCGCAACCTGCTCGAGCTGAAGACCGAAGGGTTCCAGCGCGCGTTCATCGCGCTGCACGGCCGCCACGGCGAGGACGGCACGGTGCAGGGCGCGCTCGAGCTGATGGGCATCCCGTACACCGGTTCCGGCGTGATGGCCTCGGCGATCGCGATGGACAAGATCACCACGAAGCGCGTCTGGCTGGCCGACCGGCTGTCGACGCCGCGCTGGGTCAGCCTCAGGCGCGGCGAGCTGCAGCGCGAGCGCGTGCGCACCGTGCCCGACGAGCTGGGCCTGCCGATCTTCGTCAAGCCACCGCACGAGGGCTCGTCCATCGGCGCGAGCAAGGTGATGGGCTACTCGGACATGCAGGCCGCGGTCGAACTGGCCGCGCAGTACGACGCCGAGGTGCTCTGCGAGGAATTCGTCGACGGCGCCGAGCTGACCTGCCCGGTACTGGGCGAGGGCGCCGACGCGATCGCGCTGCCGGTGATCGAGATCCGGGCCGTCGCCGGCAATTACGACTACCAGAACAAATACTTCACCGACACCACGCAGTACCTGGTCGGCGAGTTGCCGCCCGACGAGCAGGCCCGCGTGCAGGACCTGGTGTTGGCGGCCTACCGCTCGCTGGGCGCGCGCGGCTGGGGCCGCATCGACGTGATGCGCCGCAAGGCCGACGGCGAGCTGTTCCTGCTGGAGATCAACACCTCGCCGGGCATGACCTCCCATTCGCTGGTGCCGAAGGCGGCCGCCGCCGTCGGCATCTCCTACCCGAAGCTGTGCCTGTACCTGCTGTCGCAGGCACGCCTGGACAGCCAGGCCTGAACCGGACCTGACAGGACCACCCCCCAGCCACCGCCATGGGCGCCACCTTCACCCACACCGCCGCACCGCTGCCGCCGGACATCCGCGTGATGAACGGCGTCGCGGGGCTGCTGCTCGCCGGCTTCGCGCTGGCCGCGGCGGCGGTGGGGCTGCACTGGCTGGCGCGCCAGCCGGCGTTCTCGATCAAGTCGATCACGGTGGAAGGCGACGTGAGCCGCAACAGCAGCGCCTCGCTGCGCGCGAACGCGCTGCCGCGGTTGTCGGGCAACTTCCTGACGATGAACCTGCTGCAGGCGCGCGCCGCCTTCGAGGCGGTGCCCTGGGTCCGGCACGCGTCGGTGCGCCGGGTCTGGCCGCTGCACCTGGTGGTCGCGCTCGAGGAACACCGTCCCGCCGCCTACTGGGAAACCAAGGCCGAGAACGCCGACGCCGATTCCGACGCGGTCGTCGATACCCGGCTGGTCAACAGTTTCGGCGAGGTCTTCGAGGCCAACCTGGGCGATGTCGAGGACGAGGACCTGCCCACGCTGGCCGGCCCGGCGAAATCCTCCGGCGCGATGTTAGCGATGTGGCGGCAACTCGACCCGATGACCCACCTGAAACTGGACGAGGGGGTCGCCCGGCTGGATTTGTCGGGGCGCGGGTCCTGGAAGGCCACGCTGGAAAAGGGAGCGGTCGTCGAACTCGGCCGGGGCAGCGAGGCCGAGGTCGTCGCCCGGTATGGGCAATTCATCGCCAGCGTCCCCCGGATCACCGCCCGCTATCGCAGCTCGCTGGTTTCGGCGGATCTCCGGCACGAGGCCGGATATGCGGTTCGCCTGGCAGGCGTCACGACGGTTACCACTGCGCCCAAGGGCGCCAAGAAGAATTGAGGACTGGCATGGCCAAGGAATACAAGGATTTGGTCGTCGGGTTGGACATCGGCACCGCCAAGATCATGGCGGTGGTGGCCGAGGTGATGGGGGACGGCCAATTGCGGATCGCCGGCCTGGGCGTGGCGCCCAGCCATGGGCTCAAGCGCGGGGTCGTGGTCAATATCGACGCCACCGTCCAGTCCATCCAGCAGGCGCTGAAAGAGGCCGAAATGATGGCCGACTGCCGGATCTCGCGGGTTTACACCGGGATTACCGGCAGCCATATCCGCGGCCAGAACTCGACCGGCATGGTCATCGTGCGGGACAAGGAAGTGACGCCGGTGGACGTGGCCCGGGTCGTGGAAACCGCCAAGGCGATCAATATTCCCAATGACCAGCGCCTGCTGCTGGTGGAACCGCAGGAATTCGTGATCGACGGCCATGAGGTCAAGGAGCCGATCGGCATGAGCGGCGGCCGGCTGGAGGTCAAGGTCCACATCGTGACCGGCGCCCAGAGCGCGGCGGAAAACATCGTCAAGTGCGTGCGCCGCTGCGGCCTGGAGGTCGAGCAACTCGTGCTGAATCCGAGCGCGTCCAGTTTGGCTGCGCTCACTTCCGACGAACGCGACCTGGGCGTGGCGCTGGTGGACATCGGCGCCGGCACGACCGACGTGGCGATCTTCACCGGCGGCTCGATCCGCCATACCGCGGTGATTCCGATCGCCGGCGACCTGATTACCAGCGATATCGCGATGGCGCTGCGCACCCCGACCAAGGATGCGGAGGAAATCAAGGTCGAGCATGGCGTGGCCAAGCAATTGCTGGCCGATCCGGCGGACCAGGTGGAAGTGCCGGGTTTGGGCGACCGGGCACCCCGGATGCTCTCCAAACAGGCCCTGGCCGGGGTGATCGAACCCCGGGTCGAGGAAATCTTCTCCCTCGTGCATCAGGTCATCCGGGAATCCGGCTACGAGGAACTGCTGTCCTCGGGAATCGTCCTGTCGGGCGGTTCGTCGGTCATGCCGGGCATGGTCGAACTGGCCGAGGACATTTTCCTGAAACCGGTTCGCCGTGGGAATCCTACTTACAACGGCGCGCTGTTCGACATGGTCGCCAATCCCCGTTCGGCGACCGTGATGGGATTGTTGGAAGAAGCGCGGCTGTCGCGCACGCGGGGATTCAAGGCGGCGCAGCAGGCGGGTTCGGTCAAGACCCTGTTCGGCCGCGCCAAGGACTGGTTCCTGGGGAATTTCTAAGAAGTCGGCATCGACCGGCTCACGTTTTCTTTACGACGTTCGAGGGTTTTGCCCCCTAAAAAAGGGCCGATCCCACTTCTATTTTGCTGATGGCAACTGCACAATATGGACAGGAGGTTTGATATGGCGATCGAGATGATCGAAGAGTTTGATCAGGGCACCCAGATCAAGGTGATCGGCGTGGGCGGCGGCGGCGGCAACGCGGTCGAGCACATGATCAGCCAAGGTGTCCAGGGCGTGGAATTCATCGTGGCCAACACGGATGCCCAAGCCCTGAATCGCTCCAAGGCCGATCAACTCCTGCAACTGGGCCATACCGGCCTGGGCGCCGGCGCGAAACCCGAGGTCGGCAAATCCGCCGCCGAGGAGGCCGAGGCCCGCATCCGCGAATCCATCACCGGCGCGCACATGCTGTTCATCACCGCCGGCATGGGCGGCGGCACCGGCACCGGCGCGGCGCCGGTGATCGCGCGCGTGGCCAAGGAGATGGGCATCCTGACCGTCGGCGTGGTGACCAAGCCGTTCGAGTTCGAAGGCAACCGCCGCGGCAAGGCCGCGGACCTGGGCCTGCAGGAGCTCGAGGCGAATGTCGACTCGCTGATCGTGGTGCTCAACGACAAGCTGCTGGAAGTGCTGGGCGACGACGTCACGCAGGACCAGGCCTTCGCGCACGCCAACGACGTGCTGAAGAACGCGGTCGGCGGCATCTCCGACATCATCCACATGCCGGGCCTGGTCAACGTCGACTTCGAAGACGTGAAGACCGTGATGAGCGAGCCGGGCAAGGCGATGATGGGCACGGCCGTGGCCTCGGGTCCGGACCGCGCGACCAAGGCGGCCGAAGGCGCCGTGGCCTGCCCGCTGCTGGAAGGCATCGATCTGTCCGGCGCGCGGGGCGTGCTGGTGCTGATCGCGGCGAGCCGCAACAACTTCAAGCTGGCCGAGAGCCGCAACGCGATGACCGCGATCAAGCGCTACGCCGCTGAAGACGCGCACATCATCTACGGCACCGCCTACGACGAATCGCTGGGCGACCAGTTGCGCGTCACCGTGATCGCGACCGGCCTGTGCCAGCGCGCCGCGGCGCGCCAGCAGCCGCAGCTCGTCGTGCAGCAGCCGCAGCTGCGCACCGGCACCGACAACATGCCGGTGCTGACGCAGCCGGTGGTGATGCCGGGCTCGGCCGCCGCGCAGGGCTCGCCCGCCGCCGCGCCGATGACCGCGTCGGACTTCGGCGGCATGAGCGTGCCCAGCGTCTGGCGCCATGGCCGCACGGCCGCCGCCAAGGTGGAAGCGCTGTCGTCCAACGGCATGGACGAGATCGAGATCCCGGCCTTCCTGCGCAAGCAGGCGGACTGAGACCGACCTCACTCGAACGCCATCAGCTTGAAGGCCGTGTCCCCTCGGGGGCACGGCCTCTTTTCATTGGGGCGGCGCGCCCGCATTCGGGGGGCCGTTGTTGCAATTGAAGGCTCGTGCCCGTGGGTGAAGTTCGGCACACTGGCGCCCGATCACAAGACAGAGCGGGTGCATGGTCCAGGGTGAACACGGAATGACGGCGTCGGGGCGGCCGGCCGCGCGTGCGCGGCGGGCGAGGACGTCGCGTCCGTGGGCGTCGTGGCTGCTGGAGGCGCTGTCGCTGCTGGTCCTGCTGGCCCTGCTCGTGGCGATCGCCGCGCCCGGGACGAGCCGCGCCGAGGACGGCGCCCCGCTGCGGGCGACCGCCGCCGCGCCGCCGGCGCA
>NZ_JAOCCU010000037.1 GCF_029840635.1 Mitsuaria sp. GD03876
CGCCCGAGGGCACGGCGATTGCCCACCAGCGCCATCTCACGTCCGTGGCGTGATGCCGGGGGTCTGGTCTTGCCGCCGGTGCCCGCGCGTCCGGACGGCACTTCATGGACCTCTTGCCGCAGGGATTGCCATGCCGCGTCATGTCGTCATCGTCGATGACAACCTCGAATCCAGCGAGACGCTGGGCATCCTTCTCGAGCTGGAGGGGTACAGCACCGCGACCGCCGCGAGCCTGGGCGAGGCGCGGCTGCGCCTGGCCGAGCGCCGGCCCGACGTGCTGATCCTGGACCGGGTGCTGCCCGACGGGCAGGGCATGGACTTCGTGACCGAGGCGCTGAAGGGCGGTCCCATGACGATCGTCATGCTGACCGGCATGTCGGCGCCGGAGGACGCGGTGGAGGCGATCCGCCGCGGCGCGACCGCCTATCTGGTGAAGCCCGCGACGATCGACCAGTTGAACGCGGTCCTCGATGCGCAGCCGAGGAAGGACGATCGCCTGTCGCGGTATGGGGGCGGGGTTTTTGCGGCCTGACCGCGAAAATTTCTCTTCCCTGCCGGTGCGCCGGCGCCGCGCCGGGAGGGCGGCACACCGATCGCGCACCGGGCTCCCGCTGGCGCGCTCGTCGTGGTTCTCAGCGGAACTCGTCGAGCTGGATCCCGTGGCGGTGCAGCTTGTCGTACAGCGTCTTGCGCGGCGTCCCGAGCAGCTCCATCGCCGCCGGCACCTTCCCGCCCGCGCGCCGCAGCGCCTGCTCGATGAGCGCCTTCTCGACCATTTCCATCTGCCGCGCCAACGCCAGGTTGGGCACCGCCTGGATGGCGGCCGAGGAGTCCAGGTCGTCCAGCGCCAGCACGAAGCGGTCGGCCGCGTTGCGGATCTCGCGCACGTTGCCGGGCCAGTCGTGGGCCATCAGCTCGCGCAGCTTGTCGGGGGTGAGTTCGGGCGCCTCGCGCTCGTAGCGCTTGCAGGCCTGCGCGACGAAGTGCTCGAACAGCAGCGGGATGTCCTCGCGGCGCTCGCGCAGCGGCGGCAGCACGAGCGTGGCGATGTTGAGCCGGTAGTAGAGGTCGCTGCGGAACTGCCCGCGCTCGCCCATCTCCTTCAGGTCGGCCTTGCTGGCGGCGATGAAGCGGACGTTGATCGGCTGTTCCTCGTTGGAGCCCAGGCGCTCCACGCGGCGTTCCTGCAGCACGCGCAGCAGCTTGATCTGCAGCGGCACCGGCATGGTCTCGATCTCGTCGAGCAGCAGCGTGCCGCCGTTGGCGTGCTCGATCTTGCCGATGCGGCGCTTGCCGGCCGAGGTGAAGGCGCCGGACTCGTGGCCGAAGAGCTCGCTCTCGAACAGCGCCTCGGGCAGCCCGCCGCAGTTGATCGCGACGAAGTGGCGGTCGCGCCGCGGGCTCTGGTCGTGCAGGCAGCGCGCGACGAGCTCCTTGCCGGTGCCGGTCTCGCCCAGGATCATCACGTCGGCCGAGGTCGACGCCAGGTTCAGCACCTGGCGGCGCAACTGCTGCATCGCCGCGGACTTGCCCAGCAGCGCGGCCTCGATGCCGCTGGCCGCCGACAGCTGCGCGCGCAGCTCGTCGGCCGAGTGCCGGATCATGCGCAGGTCCAGCGCGCGGCGCGCGGTGTCCAGCAGCCGCTCGGGCGCGAAGGGTTTCTCGATGAAGTCGTAGGCGCCGCTGCGCATCGCCTGCACGGCCATGTTCACGTCGCCGTGCGCGGTGATCAGGATGACGGGGATCTGCGGATCGGTCGCCTGCACGTGCGCCAGCAGCGCGCGCCCGTCCATGCCGGGCAGCCGCACGTCGGTGATGACGATGACCTGCGCGCCGGGCTGCACGTGCGGCAGCGCTTCCTCGGCGGAGCGGCACGGCACGACGCTCAATCCCTCGAGCTCCAGCGTCTGCGTCAGGCTGACCCGCACCGGCAGGTCGTCCTCGACGAACACGACCTTGTAGCCCTCAAACATACTGGTCCTCCTCGGCCTGCCAGGTGTCGACCTCCAGGTCGAATTCGAAACTCATGCCTTGCTCCAGGCGGAGCGCGCGCAGCGCCCCGCCGAATTCGTGAACGATCTTGGACGAGATCACCAGCCCCAGCCCCAGGCCCTCGCCGGCGGGCTTGGTGGTGAAGAAGGGCTCGAACAGCCGCGGCAGCAGCGATTCGCTGAGCCCCGGCCCGGTGTCCTGCACCTGCACCAGCACGCGCCGGCCCTCGTCCTGCGGGACGGCGGCGACGCGAAGCCGGCGCTCGTGGCCCTCGTGCGGCGGCTCCGACGCGATCGCGTCGATGCCGTTGGCGAACAGGTTCACCAGCACCTGCTCGAGCCGGTTGGACTCGGCGCTGACGCGCAGCCCCGGCGGCACGTCGACGTCGATGCGCAGGTCCAGCGAACGGGTGCGGTGCTCCAGCAGCAGCCGCGCGTTGTTCACGCAGGCCAGCAGCGACACGGCCGCGCGCGCGGGCTCCGCCTTGCGGGCGAAGCTCTTGAGCTGGCGCGTGATCTGTCCCATCCGCTCGACCATGTCGTCCATCGTCTGCAGGTTGTCCGCGACCGCTTGCGTGCGACCGGCCTCCAGCAGACGTTGCGAATTCCGTGCCAGCGCGCGCAGCGCCGTCAGCGGCTGGTTGACTTCATGCGACAAGCCGGCCGACATCTGCCCCAGCACCGCGAGCTTGCTGGTCTGCAGCAGCTCGCCCTCGGCCTGGCGGCGCTGGGCGATCTGGTCGAGCAGTTCCTCGTTGGTCTGGCGGAGTTCCGCCGTGCGCTCGCCCACGATCAGCTCCAGCTGCGCATGCGCGTTCTGCAATTCGGTCTTGGCGTGGAAGAGCTGGCGCAGCGCGCGCCGGCGCGACGCGAGGTACAGCAGCAGCATGCCGATCGCCGCGCCGAAGGCCGCGCCGCTCCAGGCGGCCAGGCGCGCCTGGCGGCGCACCTCGGACAGGTCCGACAGCGCCAGCAGCCGCAGGCCCAGCGGCAGCAGCTGGCGCTCCTGCGCCAGCAGCGTCGTGCTGGCCGGCGCCGGCGCCCGCACCAGCAGGCTGTTGTAGGCCTCCAGCGCGCCGGGCAGGTTCAGGTCGGGGCCCACCCGCGGGTAGCGCGCGCTGGCCTGCAGCCGGTCGCGCTGCGCGACGTCGGCGCGGTTGAGCACCGCGTAGCGCCAGTCCTCGACCGAGCTCATGATCACCACGCCCTGGTCGTCGGACACCAGGATGCGCTCCCCCTGCGAGCGCAGCCCGAGGTCGACCCAGGTCGACTCCAACGGGGCCAGGTTCAGCTTGACGACGATGACGCCCTGCAGCTGCTGGTTGCGCCGCAGCGGATGCAGCAGGAAGAAGTTGGTGGAGCCGCTCAGCCCCGCCTGGCCGGCGTCGGAGGCGAAGAAGTGGTGGCGGTCGAGCTCGATGGCCTGCTGCAGCCGCAGCGGCGGGGTCAGCGGCTCGCTGGCCGCGAGCACCCGCCCGTCGGGGTCGGCCACGAAGATCTGCGTCGTGCCGGCGCGCACGTTCACCCGCGCCAGCATCAGGCTGGCGGCCTTGCGCAGCGCCTCGTCGCCGGGGTGGTCGACGAGCTTGACCAGCGTGTCGTCGATCGCCAGCAGGCTGGGCAGGTAGGCGTGGCGGCCGAGCTCGGTCTGCAGGTTGGAGGCGTAGAGCTCCAGCCGCTCGGTGGCCAGCGCGCTGAGCTGGTCCAGGCTGGCGCGCTCGCTGAGCCGGTGGCCCAGCAGCAGGCCCAGCAGCATCAGCACGCCGGTCAGGTACAGGTAGAAGCTGGGCCGGCCCAGGGAGTACGCCAGCCGTTGACGCAACGACGCGGAGGCGAAGGAGGAAGTGACGACCGGTTCCATGGAAGACGAGAAATCGCCGCCCAGTGTGCCCAAGTTGGCGCGCGGCAAGCACCCGGCGGGCCGGCTTTTTTACGGCTGGCGACTAATCGCCCGGCTGTCGAGGCGGTTTGTGCGGATTTCCGCACCTCGTTGCGTCGCCGAGACTGGGAACACAACGTCGACGGGTGCGCACGCATGCACCCATGTCGGTGAATACCCTTGAAACGGACGGACTGGCACGGGGGTTGCACCCCGAAGGGCCGTCACGCGGCGCGAGCCGTGTCCAACAACATGATGCTGGGGCCTTATGGAGATACTTTTTCAGCAGATCATCAACGGGCTGGTGCTCGGGAGCATGTATGCCCTCGTCGCGCTGGGCTACACGATGGTTTACGGGATCATCAACCTCATCAACTTCGCCCACGGCGAGGTGCTGATGGCCGGGGCCCTGGTGAGCTGGACCGTCGTCACGGCGCTGGCCGGCGCGGGGCTGCCGGGCTGGCTGCTGATGATCATCGCGCTGGTGTGCGCGATCGTGGTCTGCACGCTGCTCAACTTCACGATCGAGAAGATCGCCTACAGACCGCTGCGCAACGCGCCGCGGCTGGCCCCGCTGATCACCGCCATGGGCATGTCGCTGCTGCTGCAGACGCTGGCCATGATCATCTGGAAACCGAACCCGAAACCCTTCCCGCAGCTGCTGCCCACCGACCCGATCCAGATCGGCGGCGCGGTGATCACCGTGACGCAGGTGCTGATCCTGGTGTCGACCGTGGTGATCCTGGGCGGGCTGCTGTTCCTGGTGAACCACACCAAGATGGGCCGCGCGATGCGCGCCACCGCCGAGAACCCGCGCGTGGCCGCGCTGATGGGCGTCAAGCCTGACGCGGTGATCTCGCTGACCTTCATCATCGGCGCCGCGCTGGCCGCGGTGGCCGGCCTGATGTGGGCCGCCAACTACGGCACCGTGCAGCACTCGATGGGCTTCATGCCCGGACTGAAGGCCTTCACCGCCGCGGTGCTGGGCGGCATCGGCAACCTCGCCGGCGCGATGGTCGGCGGCGTGCTGCTGGGCCTGATCGAGGCGATCGGCGCCGGTTACCTCGGCGACCTGACCGGCGGCGTGCTGGGCAGCCATTACGCCGACATCTTCGCCTTCATCGCGCTGATCCTGGTGCTGACGCTGCGTCCGTCGGGCCTGCTGGGCGAACGCGTCGCCGACCGCGCCTGAGGAGCCCCGAACCATGTTCCAAAGCAAATCCTCCAAGCTGATCACCTTCCTGGTCGCCGGCGCGCTGCTGCTGGTGCTGCCGCTGTTCGCGCAGACCTTCGGCAACGGCCCGGTCCGGATCATCGACCTGGCGCTGCTGTACGTGCTGCTGGCGCTGGGCCTGAACATCGTGGTGGGCTACGCCGGCCTGCTCGACCTGGGCTACGTCGCGTTCTACGCGGTCGGGGCTTACCTGTTCGCGTTGCTCAACAGCCCGCACCTGGCCGAGAACTTCGAGCACATCGCCGCGGCCTTCCCGCAGGGGCTGCACCTGCCGCTGCTGCTGGCGATCGCGCTGGCGGCGCTGCTGGCCGGGCTGTTCGGCGTGCTGCTGGGCGCGCCGACGCTGAAGCTGCGCGGCGACTACCTGGCCATCGTGACGCTGGGCTTCGGCGAGATCATCCGGGTGTTCCTGAACAACATGGAATACCCGCTGAACATCACCAACGGCCCGCGCGGCATCGGCCAGATCGACGGCGTGCACTTCCTGGGCTTCGAGTTCAGCCAGAACCACGAGATCCTGGGCTTCGCCGTGAACTCGGTGTCGATGTACTACTACCTGTTCCTGGCGCTGGTGATCGCGTCGGTGGTGATCTGCTACCGGCTCGAGAACTCCCGCATCGGCCGCGCCTGGATGGCGATCCGCGAGGACGAGATCGCCGCCAAGGCCATGGGCATCAACACCCGCAACATGAAGCTGCTCGCGTTCGGCATGGGCGCGACCTTCGGCGGCGTGGCCGGCTCGATGTTCGGCGCCTTCCAGGGCTTCGTCTCGCCCGAGTCGTTCAGCCTGCAGGAGTCGGTGATGATCGTGGCGATGGTCGTGCTGGGCGGCATCGGCCACATCCCGGGCGTGATCCTGGGCGCGCTGCTGCTGGCGGCGCTGCCGGAAGTGCTGCGCTACGTCGCGGGCCCGCTGCAGGAGATGACCGACGGCCGCCTGGACGCGGCCATCCTGCGCCAGCTGCTGATCGCGCTGGCGATGATCACGATCATGCTGATCCGTCCGCGCGGCCTGTGGCCGTCGCCGGAGCACGGCAAGTCGCGGCCGTTGCCGCCGGGGTCGCAGCCGCCTGCGAACGCCGGCAGCACCATCAACGCCTGACCCGTGCGAGGAGCGAGAAACAATGACTGAAACCGTACTGAAAGTGGCCGGCGCGTCCAAGCGCTTCGGCGGCCTGCAGGCGCTCTCCGACGTCGGCATCGAGATCAAGAAAGGCCAGGTCTACGGCCTGATCGGCCCCAACGGCGCCGGCAAGACGACCTTCTTCAACGTCATCACCGGGCTGTACGTGCCCGACGGCGGCACCTTCGAGCTGGGCGGCCAGCCCTACAAGCCGCAGGCGGTGCACCAGGTCGCCAAGACCGGCATCGCGCGGACCTTCCAGAACATCCGGCTGTTCGCCGAGATGACCGCGCTGGAGAACGTGATGGTGGGCCGCCACGTGCGCACCCGCTCGGGGCTGATGGGCGCGGTGTTCCGCACCCCCGGCTTCAAGAAGGAAGAGGCCGACATCACCGCCCGCGCCCGCGAGCTGCTGGAGTACGTGGGCATCGCCAAGCACGCCGACTTCAAGGCCCGCACGCTGTCCTACGGCGACCAGCGCCGGCTGGAGATCGCGCGCGCGCTGGCGACCGATCCGAAGCTGATCGCGCTGGACGAGCCCGCCGCCGGCATGAACGCGACCGAGAAGGTCGTGCTGCGCGAGCTGATCGACCGCATCCGCAACGACGGCCGCACGATCCTGCTGATCGAGCACGACGTGAAGCTGGTGATGGGCCTGTGCGACCACGTGTCGGTGCTGGACTACGGCAAGCTCATCGCCTCCGGCACGCCGGCGGAGGTGCAGCGCAATCCCAAGGTGATCGAGGCCTACCTCGGTGCCCACGCGGCGCAGGAAGCGGCCCACGCGGCCCCCTGATCCCGACCCATGGAAACTGAAAAGATGGCAGACAACATCCTCCTCCAGGTCGAGGGCCTCAAGGTCGCCTACGGCGGCATCCAGGCAGTCAAGGGCGTGGACTTCGACGTGCGCGAGGGCGAGCTCGTCTCGCTGATCGGCGCCAACGGCGCGGGCAAGACGACCACGCTCAAGGCGGTCACCGGGCTGCAGCCGGTGGCCGTGGGCGACATCAAGTTCCTCGGCCGCTCGATCAAGGGCCAGGGCGCCTGGAACCTGGCCAAGCAGGGCCTGGTGATGGTGCCGGAGGGCCGCGGCACGTTCACGCGCATGACCATCACCGAGAACCTGCAGATGGGCGCGTTCATCCGCAAGGACAAGGAGATCGAGGCCGACATCGAGAAGGTCTTCGGCCTGTTCCCGCGGCTGAAGGAACGCCGCGCGCAGCTGGCCGGCACGATGTCGGGCGGCGAGCAGCAGATGCTGGCGATGGGCCGCGCGCTGATGGCGCGTCCCAAGCTGCTGCTGCTGGACGAGCCGTCGATGGGCCTGTCGCCGATCATGGTCGACAAGATCTTCGAGGTCGTGAACGACATCCACCAGCAGGGCGTGACCGTGCTGCTCGTCGAGCAGAACGCCAGCCGCGCGCTGGAACTGGCCACCCGCGGCTACGTGATGGAGTCGGGCGCGATCACGATGAAGGGCGACGGCAAGGCGCTGCTCAACGACCCGAAGGTGCGCGCGGCCTACCTGGGCGAATGACGCGGCGCGCCGCCGGGCGCGTTCCCCACGAAGAAGGGCTCCCTCGGGAGCCCTTTTGCATTGGCCCTGGCGTCGGCGCCGGCCTCGATGCGGAGGCCGCGGGGGGCGCTGGTTCAGGCCTCGCCGGGCCGGTCGCGCGGCACCAGCGCGAGGTAGTCGTCGAGCCGGCCGCCGTCCAGCGGCTTGACCATCACGCGCAGCGCGTTGACGCGCTCGCCCATCGTGAGGCCGTCGCGGCGGCGCACCTCGACGAAGCCCTGGCGTTCCCAGAAGCGCTCGGCGCGCCGGTTGCCGACCACCACGCCCAGCCGCACCCAGGCCGCCCCGTGGCGGCGCATCCAGCGCTCGAGCTCGGCGTAGATCTCGCGAGCGGCCGGCGAGCCGTGCAGCGACGTGGCCACGATGAACAGCCCCACCAGCCACACGCCGGGCGCCATCAGGTCCGACACCAGCGACGCCATCGCGACCAGCTCGCCGCTCTCGTCGGCGTAACCGAGCAGCCGCTTGGCGCTGAAGCTCCAGCCTTCGGGGGGAACGTCGCGGATCTCCTCACGCGCTTCGTCCACCCGCGGGGGGAGGCCGTTGACCTCCTCGAAGTACAGCGGGTTGCGCTCGTAGAACCGTTGGAGAAGGTCCTCGTCCTCGGCCTGAAGTTCGAACACGCGCACGTGCGGCAACAAGGAGGAGGGCGGGAGGGGAATCGGCATCGGCAGGGTCCACGTGCCGGCGCCTCGGTGCGCCGGCCATCGGAAAGATCACCGAGCGTACCAAACGAATCGCATGCCGAAATCCCACGTCTCCCTTCCCCCGAAGGTGGGGGAAGGGCGGAGCGGTCGTCTCCCGACGACCGGAGGCTCACTGGCGGATGAAGGCCAGCAGGTCGGCGTTGAGCCGGTCCTTGTGCGTGTCGGTCAGGCCGTGCGGCGCGCCTTCATAGACCTTGAGCTGCGCGCCCTTGATCAGCTTGGCGGAGGCGCGGCCGGCGGTGTCGATCGGCACGATCTGGTCGTCGTCGCCATGGATGACCAGCGTGGGCTTGTCGAACTTCTTCAGGTCCTCGGTGAAGTCGGTCTCGGAGAACGCCTTGATCGAGTCGAACGTGTTCTTGTGGCCGCCTTGCATGCCCTGGAACCACCAGTTGTCGATCAGGCCCTGCGAGACCTTCGCGCCCGGGCGGTTGAAGCCGTAGAACGGACCGGCGGGGATGTCCTTGTAGAGCTGCGAGCGGTTGGCCAGCTGCGCGGCGCGGATGCCGTCGAAGACCTCCTTGGGCACGCCGTTGGGGTTCTTGTCCGACTTCACCATGATCGGCGGCACCGCCGAGACCAGCACCGCCTTGGCCACGCGCGAGGTGCCGTGGCGGCCGATGTAGCGGGCGACTTCGCCGCCGCCAGTGGAGAAGCCCACCAGCACCGCGTTCTTCAGGTTCAGCGTCTCGATGACGGTGGCCAGGTCGTCGGCGTAGTGGTCCATGTCGTTGCCGTCCCACGGCTGGCTGGAGCGGCCGTGACCGCGGCGGTCATGGGCGATCACGCGGTAGCCCTGGTCGGCCAGGAAGATCATCTGCGACTCCCAGCTGTCCGAGTTCAGCGGCCAGCCGTGGCTGAAGACGACGGGCTGGCCGTTCTTCGGGCCCCAGTCCTTGTAGTAGAGCTGCACGCCGTCCTTGGTCGTGATGAAGCTGCCCGCGGGCTGGGCGCCGGCGACCTTGGCGGGAGCGGCCTTGGCCTCGGCCGCGAGGGCCGGCGTGGACACCGCGCCGACGGCGGCGACGGCGAGCGTCGACAGCACCAGCAGCTGACGGCGGGATTGGCGGGCGAGGGAAGCGAGTGCGTTCATGGTGGGCTCCTTCAGGGGGGTGGGTGAGAGGTGGGGTGAGAGGCGGGGGGTGAGAGGTGACGGGGCGTTGCGTGGTGGTGGATGAAAACGGGTTGTCTTGCGTTTGCGAATTATTCGTGTGCTAAGTATTTGGGGCGGTCGAGCATGGCTTGAAGTCGGGGGGACGCGGAGCTCAGCCGGCGGACTTGCGAGCCATCCGCTCGCGCAGCGTCAGCAGCCGGTCGCGGAGGTCCATCAGCTCGGCCAGGTCGGAATCCGACGCGTCGACGATGCATTGCGGCAGGTGCATGGCGCGCTTGCGCAGCGCGCGGCCGGCGTCGGTCAACGTGATCAACACCTGGCGCTCGTCCTGCGGCGGGCGGTCGCGGCTGACCAGGCCCGCGGCCTCCAGCCGCTTGAGCAGCGGGGTCACGGTCGGGGAGTCGAGGAACACGCGCTCGCCGATCTCGCCGACGGTCAGGCCGTCGCGCTCCCACAGCACCAGCATCACGAGGTACTGGGGGTAGGTGAGCTCCAGGTCCTTGAGGAGCTCGCGGTAGACCTTGTTCAGCCCCAGCATCGTCGAGTAGATCGCGAAGCAGAGCTGCTGGTCGATCTCCAGCGGGACCGCGGCGTCGACCTTGCCGGTCGACTTCTGCTTGGAGGTGGTGGTGCGTGCCATGGAGCGAAATTTAATTCGCACGCAAAGTAATTGCAAGCGAAAAGATTCGCCGGGGTCCGGCGCAGGGTCTTCGACGCCCGGCGACACCGCCGCCGTCATCAGCCGCTACATCGCGCGCGGGCACAATGCGCGCCGCCCGACAGGGCATCCACAACCACAGGGAGAACCCATGCGCCACGTCGCATTCGCTCAAGCCGCGCTGGTCGCGGCCACGCTCTTCGCCGCCCAGTCCGCCTCGGCCCAGGAAGTCGGCTTCCGCCGCGTGCTCAGCATCGGCTGCCACAACACCGACAACACCTGCTTCGTCACCCTCGACGGCGCCCCCTTCGGCCAGACCTCCGGCTGCCCCCGCGCGCCCGACACCGAAGTCCGCTTCGACAACGGCGACACCGCCGAAGGCCGGCGCACCTACGCCTCGCTGCTCCTGGCCATGCAGACCGGCGCCCCCGTGACCGTGTCGATCAACGGGTGCACCGTCCAGGGCTCGATGAAGCTGCAGTACTTCCGGGTCTACAAGGGCTGACTTCGGGTCGAGGCACCGGGGACGGTGCCTTCCGCTTACTGCTGGAGATCCAGCGCCGCGGTCATGTCGCCCATCGGCTGGCCGCCGGCCGCCTTGAGGGCGTCGTCACGCTGCTTGAGGCCGGGCAGCAGGTCCAGGCCGAAACGGCGCGTGATCAGGCGCAGCACCGAAGCGGTGTCGTACTGCGTGTGGTCGACCGTGCCCTTCTTCGAGTAGGGCGAGATGATCAGCGCCGGGATCCGCGTGCCCGGGCCCAGCTTGTCGCCCTTGGGCGGCGACAGGTGATCCCACTGGCCGCCGTTCTCGTCGTAGGTCACCACGATGACCATGTTCTTCCACTGCGGGCTGGCCTGCAGTTTGGCCACCAGGTCGGCGATCTTCTGGTCCGCGTTGACGATGTTCGCGTAACCCGGATGCTGGTTGTACAGGCCCTCCGGCTTGTAGAACGTCACCGCCGGCAAGGAACCCGCCGCCGCGTCCTTGACCAGGTCGTCGTAGTCCTTCATGTGCGTCGCGCGATCGGTCGCGTTCTTCACCGGGTCCATGTTGGCGTAGAAGTTGAACGGGTGATGGTGCGTCTGGAAGTCCACCGCGTCCGTCGCCGCCACGCCGTTGGCATTGCCCGCGTAGATCACCGTGCGCTTGGCCGTCGCCACCTGCTGGCCGTCCTTCACCGCCGCGTTCCACGAGCCCGCGTACCAGGCCCAGCTCACGCTCTCGGCGCTCAGCAGGTCGCCGATGTTCTTCTGCGTCTGCGCCGGCAGCGTCGTGTTCTTCGACGCGTCCGCGAACAGCGCGTCGTTGCCGTTCAGGTCGGCCGGGCCGTTGCCGCTGGGCTGGAAGGCCGGCTGCATCGTGTTGACCGCGTAGAACTTGTTGTCGCCGAAGTAGTTGGCCGGCGTGATGTTGCCCGAGCCCGCGAAGGTCGGCGCGCCGTCCAGCGCCGAGGCCTTGCTCGTCCCCGCCAGCGTCAGGTTGCTCGTGTACGAGCCGTCCGCGTTCTTGTCCACGACCTGGATCGTCGGCTTGGCCGCGGCCGTGTCGGCGTTCGGGTACTCCGGCGCGCAGGCGCAGATCAGGTACTGGTGGTTCAGGAAGGAACCGCCGAAGGCGCCCTGGAAGAAGTGGTCCGCCAGCGTGTACTGCTGCGCCAGCTTGTACAGCGGCGAGCCGCTGTAGTCGAAGTAGCCCATCACCAGGCCGCCCGAGTCGGCGAAGGCGGCGAACATGTCGTTCTTGCCGCCGTTGATCTGCATCTGGTTCTCGAAGAAGCGGTGATACAGGTCGCGGGTGACGACGGAGCC
This sequence comes from Mitsuaria sp. GD03876, assembly GCF_029840635.1. Taxonomy (GTDB): domain Bacteria; phylum Pseudomonadota; class Gammaproteobacteria; order Burkholderiales; family Burkholderiaceae_C; genus Roseateles. The sequence goes on from NZ_JAOCCU010000037.1 coordinate 12,092, forward strand.
GTCGATCGTGGCGTTGGCGCTGGCCTTGAAGGCGGTGCCGATGTTGAACGGCGCGTTGGCCAGGCCGGCGCTCTGCGCCTGCGAGACTGTCACCGCGCTGCCCGGCGCCGTCACGCCGCCCCAGACCGGCGGCAGCGTCGCCAGCGCCTGGCCGTTGCGGTCCTTCTGCGCGATGTAGGCGGCCGTCGGCTTGCCGTCGCTGCCGACCACGGTGCCCAGGCCGTCGGCGCCGGGGAAGTTGCCGTACAGGTTGTCGAAGGCGCGGTTCTCGGCGTAGATCACGACGATGTTCTGCACCTTGCTCTGCAGCTGCGCGGTCGGGTCCGTGGACGCGGCATCGTCGTCCTTGCCCAGGCAGCCGCCCAGCATCAGCATCGCGCCGAGCGCGAGCGGGGTCAGCGCCAGGGTCAGGCGCGGGGCACGGGAGGAAATCTTCATGTGGCTAGCTCCAACAGGGGAATGGCGAACGGCGCGCAGCTTCGTTTCGCCGCATGACACGTCCGTGTCATTCCGTGCCGGTACACCGTTGTTTGCGCACAGTTCCTGCGTGGCGCGTGAGAGATGCGTTAAGAACCTTGCGTGATTCCGTGAATCCGTTGCTGTTTCGTTGCTGACCACCGTGATCGACCCGACCGCTTCCCCCATCCCCGCCACCCGCCGTGCGCGTCGCGCCCCGCCGTCCTGGTTCACTGCCGCCGCCGTCGCGGGCGGCGCCGTCGCCTGCCTGGCTTTCGGGATCGGCCTCGGCCACGCCGCCGCGCCCGGCGACGCCCACCCGCCGGCCCCCGTGCCGGCCGCCGCGGTCGTGAAGGTCGCCACGGCGTCTCCTTCCGCCTCGGCCACCGCCGCGCGGCCGTTCTACGCGACCGCCTTCGAGCGCAAGCCCGATGCGAACGCGCTGACCGAGCTCGGCCGCAAGCTGTTCTTCGACAAGACCTTGTCGGCCTCGGGCGCGATGGCGTGCGCGTCCTGCCACGACCCGGCGCATGCCTACGGCCCGCCGAACGCGCTGCCGGTGCAGCCCGGCGGCGCCAGCGGCGCGGTGCCGGGACTGCGCGCGGTGCCGTCGCTGATGTACCGGCAGCAGACGCCGCAGTTCTCGGAGCGCTTCTTCGACAACGACGGCGACGACAGCCTCGACCAGGGCCCCACCGGCGGCTTCGCCTGGGACGGCCGCGCCGCGTCCGCGCACGAGCAGGCGGAGGCGCCGCTGCTGTCACCGTTCGAGATGGCCAACACCGACCGCGGCGCGGTGGTGCGGCGCATGGCGGGATCGCCCAACGCCGCCGCGCTGCGCGAGGCCTTCGGGCCGCGCCTGTTCGACGACGCGGGCCTGGCCTGGAACGCGCTGGTGCTGGCGCTGGAGGTGTTCCAGCAGAACCCCAAGGACTTCGCGCCGTTCAGCAGCCGCTACGACGCCTACCTGCGCGGCAAGGGCGTGCTGACGCCGCAGGAGGCCCGCGGGCTGGCGCTCTTCGAGGACAAGGGCAAGGGCAACTGCGCGTCGTGCCACGTCAGCGTGATCAAGCGCGGCGCGTTCCCGCTGTTCACCGACATGGGCCACATCGCGATCGGCGTGCCCCGCAACCCGGCCATCCCGGCCAACCGCGACCCGGCCTTCCACGACCTGGGCACCTGCGGCCCGCTGCGCACCGACCTGAAGGACCACCCCGAGTACTGCGGCCTGTTCAAGACGCCGTCGCTGCGCAACGTGGCGACGCGGCGGGTGTTCTTCCACAACGGCGCGATGCGCTCGCTGGAGGAGGCGGTGCGCTTCTACGCGCTGCGCGACACGGACCCGGCGCGCGTCTACGGCCGCGACGCCAAGGGCCGCGCGCGCAAGGACGCCGACCTGCCGGCGAAGTACGAAGGCAACCTCAACCGCGAGCGCCCGTTCGGCGGCGAACCCGGCGACAAGCCGTCGCTGAGCGAGCCCGAGATCCGGGACATCGTCGCGTTCCTGAAGACGCTGGACGACGTGCCGCCCGCGGCGCTGGCGTCCACCGGGAAGGGCCCCGGCGGGCGCGCCGGCCGCTGAGCATGCCCGCAGCCCGGAGGCCCCAAGCCGCCGGCTCCAAACCGCCAGCCACGCGGCCCGCCGACCTCCGACCTCCGGCGGCCTGCCGGCCCCCCGTGGCCGCGCGATGGCGCAACGGTCCCGACGGGCGCAAGATCGCGCCCCGAGGAGACCACACCGATGACTGTCCGCCGCCATGCCGGCCTGTCCCGCCGCGCCTTGCTGGGCCTGGCGAGCCTCGTGCTCGCCGCGAGCCAGGCGGCGCACGCGACACAGGGGTCGCAGGGAACGCCCGCCGCCGCGAAGGAGCGCCCGCGCCGCGTGGCCTTCATCGCGCAGGACTTCCGCAACGGCGGCATCGCCGCGGTCTTCCGCGGTTTCGAGGAAGCCTGCCGGGAACTCGGCTGGACCTTGCAGGTCAGCAACGGCGGCGGCGAACGCGCCCGGCTGCGCGCGGAGTTCGGCCGCGCGCTGGCCACCGGTCCGGACGGCATCGTGCTGGGCGGCTTCAACGAATCCGACGTCGCCGACCTGCTGCCGCAGGAGCACGGCGCGGCGCGGCCGGTGCTGGTCGGCTGGCACGCGGCATCCCGGCCCGGCGCGACCTCGCTGCTCTACGCCAACGTCACCTCGGACCCGACGGCGGTCGCGGACATGGCGGTGGAGCTGGCGACCCAGTCCGAACGGCCGCGCGTGGGCGTGGTGATCTTCGGCGACAGCCGCTTCGAGATCGCCAACGTCAAGACCCGGCGCATGGCCGAGGGGCTGCAGCGCTGCGCGCGCTGCGAGGTCCTGGCCATCGAGGACCTGCCGATCTCGAGCGCCGCGCGCGACATGCCCGCGGCGCTGACGCGGCTGCAGCGGCGCTTCGGCGCGCGCTGGACCCATGTGCTGGCGATCAACGACGTCTACATGGATTCGCTGAGCTTCCCGCTCCGCGCGATGGATCGCGCCGATGTCGTCGGCATCGCCGCGGGCGACGGCTCGCGGCTGGCGCTGAGCCGGATCCGCTCCGGCCGCTCGATGCAGCTGGCCACGATCGCGGAACCCACCGGCCTGCAGGGCTGGCAGCTGGCCGATGAACTGCGGCGGGCCTTCGCCTCGCAGCCGCCCAGCGGCCGGGTCGCGCAGCCGATCGCGGTGACGACGCAGCTGCTGCAGGCCTTGCCGGTGCTGGGCAGCGTCGACGACCGGCTGGGCTACCGGGAGAGCTACCGGCAGGAATGGTTCGGGTCTCCCGAGCCGCGGACGCCGCGGCCCTGAGCCGCGGTCGGCGTCAGGCCGAGGGCGCAGGTCCCGTCGAGGCGCCGTCGACACCGACATCGCCGTCGACACCGACATCGCCGCCGTCGCCGTCGGTGGCGCCCGTGTCAGTGGCGGGCCGCCGGCCGCAGAAGAACTCCCACACCGACTTCGGCTTGCCATAGCGGCTCAGCGTGCGCTTGGCCAGGTGCTCGATGTCGAAGCAGGGCGCGAGCGCCTCGCGCAGCTTCTCCTCGGTGAAGAACTGCTTGGCGACGCCGTCGACGACGACGAGCCGCCAGTCCGACGCGTCGTCGGGCGCGCCGTAGTGCCAGTCGTCGGACGCGTTGACGCAGCCGATCAGCTTGCCGCCGTCGGCCAGCACCCGGGCGATCTCGCACAGCGCGCGGCGCGTGTCCTCGCGGTCGAAGTAGTGCAGCGACAGCTGCGCCACCGCGAGGTCGAACTCGCCGTCGCGCAGCATCGGCATCGCGCGCACGTCGGCCAGCAGGGGCCGGGCGCGTGGCGACTGCTGGCGGCAGCGCGCCAGCGCCTCGGCCGAGATGTCCATCGCGGTGACGTCCACGCCCATCTCCAGCAGCGCGGCCGTCTCCCAGCCGTCGCCGCAGCCGATGTCCAGCGCGCGCCGCACGCCGGGCAGCCGGTGCTGCCAGCCGCTCAGCCAGGGCTCCTGCTGGCTCAGCGCGTGCGCGGCGTAGCGGCGGTCCCAGACGTCGGCGGGCGCGTCGGGCATGTCGGGCACGGCGGGCGCGACGGGCGCGGCGTGTGAGTCGGGCGCCTCCTCGGAGGCGGGCAGGTCGGGCGGTAGGGCGGTCATGCGGCCGAGCCTACCGTGTCCGACCCCGCCGCGCGGTGCGCCGGCCCACCTTCACCCGATCCAGGCGACAGGGCCGGCGGCCTCCGCTCAGAACGTCTTGGTCAGGCTGACGTAGACGGTGCGGCGCTGCCCGTACTGCGGCGCGCCGACGCCGATGCCCGAGCCGTCGCGCAGCTGGTAGCCCTTGTCGAACAGGTTGAGCACCGACAGCCGCGCCTCCACCGGACCGCCGCCGCCCAGGTCCAGCGTCTTGCTGACATCGGCGTTGACGCTGGTGTACGAGGGCAGGTGGGTCGTGTTGGCGAAGCCGTTGCGCAGGCCGCTGCCGAACAGCGCGCTCGCGCCGACCGCGTAGCCCTCGGGCAGCCGCACGTTGAAACCGGCCGAGGCGCTGAGCTTCTGCTCATGGTCCAGGTGCACCCAGTTGCCGGCGATGAAGTCCAGCTCGTCGGGCTCGAAGTTGAACTGGCCGGTCTCGACCTGCTTGGCGCGCGCATGCACGCTTCCCAGGTTCACGTAGGCCGACCAGTCCTTCTCCTTGTAGCTGGCCGACAGGTCGACGCCGTAGATGCGGCCGTGCGCGTAGTTGAAGGCCGAGTAGATGAGCGCGTTGCCGAACTGGCCCTCGTCCTGCAGGTGCTGCACCGCGCGGTAGTAGCCGTCCACGCCCAGCGTCAACTGGGGCGTGACCTGCCAGGCCAGGCCGGCGTCGTAGTAGTTGGAGCGCTCGGACCGGACCGCGGTGTTGGCGTCGCTGGGCAGCGCGTTGGTCGTGCCGGCGAAGGCCGCCACCGAGGTGGTGTCGATCTTCTCCGTCGGCGGCGGCGTGAAGTAGCGCGCGTAGCCGGCATGGGCGCGCAGCGTCGGCGTGGCGTCCCACACCAGGCCGATGCGGGGGCTGAGCTGGTGTTCCTTGGTCACCGTGTCGACCTGGTCGTAGCGCACGCCGTAGTTCAGCGTCAGCGCGCGGTCCAGCTTCCATTCGTCCTGCAGGTAGGCGCCCCACAGGTGGCCGCCCAGGCGCCCGCCGTCGGCGATGGACAGCGGCGTGGCGCTGGTCGGGTTGCCGCCGTCGTCGGCCGGGAACACCCGCGCGTCGTTGCGCGTGCTGGCGTGCTCGCGTTGCGCGAACAGGCCGGTGCGCAGCGTGTGCGCGCTGTCCAGGCGCCAGCTCAGGTCGGCCTGCGCGCCGTTGGCCTCGTTGCGGCGCAGGATGTCCGCGGCCACGCCCAGGTACTGCAGGTCGCCGACCGGGTCGGGCGTGTAGTGCACGTCGGTCGTGCGGTGGAACAGCGAGACCTGGTAGTCCACGTCCCGGCCGAGCGCGCCCTGGTAGCTGAGCACCGCGAAGCGGTTGCGCTCGCGCTGGCGGGCGTCGAGCGTGCTCGAGTCCTTGTCCGGCACGCCGTCAAGTTGGAACGCGGTCGACTGCCCCGGCGAGTTCGGGATCTGGAAGCGGTTGTTGGTGACGCCGGCCATCGCGGTGATGCGGCTGTCGTCGCCCAGCAGGTAGGACACCAGGCCGAAGGCCTTGCCCTGGTGCGTGCGGTCGTGCAGCGCGTCGCGCGAGGCGGTCGGGTTCTCGATGCCGAGGTCGTTGCCGAGGTAGGAGCCGCTGAACTCGTAACTCAGCCGGCCCTGGCTGCCGTGCAGCGACAGGTCCAGCTCGCGCGAGCGCTGCGTGCCCAGCGTGACGCCGACGCTGCCGGCCAGCGGCTTGTCGTCGCCGTCGACGCCCTTGGTCGTGATGTCGACGATGCCGGCGGTCCGGTAGCCGTATTGCGCCGGCAGCGCGCCGGTGAGCAGGCTGATGCTGTCGGCGAAACGCGTCTCCAGCGTCTGGCCGAAGCCGCTGATCGCCTCCGGGATGACGACGCCGTTGATGCGGTACTGCAGGTTGGCATGGTCGCCGCGCACGTGCAGCCCGCCGTAGGAGTCCTGCACGACGCCCGGCGTCTGCAGCAGCACCTGGTTCAGCGGCGTGTCGTCGCCCTGCGGCAGGCGGCCGATGTCGGCCTTGTCGAACTTGTAGATCGTGCTGCCGGTGTCGGGCGAGAGGCCGTTGCGCGCGGCATCGAGCCGGCTGCGCGCGCCCTGCACCTGCACCGTGGGCAGCGGGGTGCCGGGCGAGGCGGAGGGGGCGGCCTCGGTCGAGGCGGAGGGCGAAGAGGAGGGCGAAGACGAAGCGGCGGAAGCGCCCGTGGCGGGCGAGGCCGAGGCGGGCGAGGGCGCGCCGTCGTCGGCGCGCGCGGGCAGCGCGTGCAGCAACGGATAGGCGAGCGACAGGGACAGCGCGAGCACGCGCAGCGGTGGCATGGACATGGTGGTTCTCTGAAGGCGACGGACCACGGAGCAAGGGTCCGGCGCGAAGTCGGATCGGACGCGGGCCGGCGCCGCCCGGGCTTCAGCGAAGCGCGGGCGCGATCGGCGACGCGGTCGGGGAGGACGGGATCAGAGAACCAGGGGCGGGCCGCGGCTGCGCGGCTGGGGCGCGGGCTGGGAGCGCGAGCCGTGCTCGACGACCGGCGCCTGGACATGGGCGGCGCTGGCCAGCGCGAGCACCGGCGGCTCGGACCGGGCCGAGGCGGCCAGGTCGTCGAAGGCCAGGCACAGCTCGCACAGCTGGTCCGCGGACAGTTCGTCCGGATCGGCATGCGTCTGGCCGTCGCCGTGCGCGGTGGCCGCCTGGGCGACGGTGGCGCCCGCCGGCGCATGCCCGCGGCCCTGCGCATCGGTCAGGTGACCGATGCCATGCCACACCGCGCCCTGCTGCGACAGCAGCATGAACAGCGGGAGCAGCAAGTGCAGGAGGTGCTTGCGCATGGGGCGCGATTATGAGGGCCGCCGCGATCCGCGCAATTCGTCACGCGAGTCGCCGCCGTGACGGCGTTCACCCTCCTGAGGGCGATGGGGCGGGGCCGGTCCGGCGGATAGTGTGGCGCCTCGCGCGCGCGGCCCCGCTGGACGCGCCCCGATCAAGGCGTCGCTCGCGCGCCTGCCGGCGGCCCAAGGCCGTCCCCGTCGCCACTGCCACTGCCGCTGCCGCTGCCGCTGCCGCCACCGTTTCCGCCACCGTTTCCGTTTCCGTTTCCGATCTTCCCCTGCCCATGACCGACTCCGCGTTCGTCCCCGACCTCGTCGGCATCGACCTCGGCACCACGCATTCGCTGGTCGCCTACTGGCACGACGGTGCCGCCCACCTGATCCCCAACGTGCTCGGCGCGACGCTGACGCCGTCGGTCGTCAGCCTCGACGCCGACGGCAGCGTGCTGGTCGGCGCCGCGGCGCGCGACCGGCTGCAGTCGCACCCGGACCGCACCGTCGCCAGCTTCAAGCGCGGCATGGGCACGGCCACGCGCTACACGCTGGGCCCGCAGTCCTTCCGCGCCGAGGAGCTGTCGGCGATGGTGCTGCGCGCGCTGCGCGCCGACGTCCGCGCGCGCTTCGGCCGCGACGTGGACCGCGCCGTCATCACCGTGCCCGCCTACTTCTCCGACGCGCAGCGCGCCGCGACGCGCAACGCCGGCCTGATCGCCGGCTTCGTCGAGGTCAGCCTGCTCAACGAACCGACCGCCGCGGCGCTCGCCTACGGCCTCAACGAGCAGGAGGACAGCCAGTTCCTGGTCTTCGACTTCGGCGGCGGCACCTTCGACGTGTCCATCCTGGAGCTGTTCTCCGGCGTGATGGAGGTCCGCGCGACCGCCGGCGACAACCAGCTCGGCGGCGATGACGTCGATGCCTGCATCGAGCGCTGGGTGATGGCCCAGGCCGGCCTGCCCGACGTGCTGCTGCGCGACGACCGCTTCGTCTCCACGCTCAAGGCGCGCTGCGAGGCGGCCAAGCGCGCGCTCGGCGCCAACGGCTCGGCGCCGGTCGCCTTCCGGCACGAGCAGCACGTGATCGACCTGACGCTGCGCGCCGAGGAACTCGAGCGCATCATCCAGCCGGTGCTGGACCGGCTGCGCCATCCGGTCGAGACGGCGATCCGCGACGCCCGCATCGGCACCGCCGACCTGTCCACCGTGGTGCTGGCCGGCGGCAGCTCGCGGCTGCAGGCAGTGCGCCAGCTGGTGACGCGGATGTTCGGCAAGTTCCCCGCGGCCAGCATCAATCCGGACGAGGTCGTCGCGCTGGGCGCGGCGGTGCAGGCCGGGCTCAAGGCCAACGCGGCGGAACTGGCCGAGCGCGTGATGACCGACGTCTGCCCCTACACGCTGGGCATCGAGAGCGCCCGGCAGGTCACCGCCGATCGCCTGACGGCGGGTTTCATGTCGCCGATCCTGCCGCGCAACACCGTGGTGCCGGCCAGCCGCGTCGAATCCTTCCACCCGGTCCATCCGGAGCAGAAGGTGATCCAGGTGCGGGTGTTCCAGGGCGAGGCCCGGCTGGTCAAGGACAACATCCTGCTGGGCCAGTTCGACGTCGACCTGCCGCGCTTCAGCGCCGAGCACCGGCCGCATGTCGACGTGCGCTTCACCTATGACATCGACGGCCTGCTCGAGGTCGAGGCCACGCCGATGCTGGGCGATCGCTCGGCCGGCGAGCCGCGCCGGCTGGTGATCCAGAACTCCGAGGAGCGGCTGTCGCCCGAGCAGGTCGCCGAGCGGCTCCAGGCGCTGGCCGAGCTGAAGCTGCATCCGCGCGAGCGCATGGAGATGCGCGCGCTGGTGGCGCGCGCGGAGCGGCTGTTCATGCAGCTCGGCCGCGAGGACCGCGAGCGCCTGGGCACCGCGATCACGCGCTTCGAGCTGGACCTGGATTCGCAGGACCCGCGCCGCATCGAGCAGGGCGCCGAGGCGCTGCAGCGCCTGGTGCGCGGCATCGAGGCGGACTCCCCGCTGGGAGCGGTCTGATGCCGGTGCTGCTGCCCCACTACTTCGTCGCGCTCGGCCTGGACGACACCGCCACCGAGGCGGACGTCAAGGCGGCCTACGCCACGCGGCTCAAGCGGCTGGACCGCGCGAAGGACCCGCTCGGCTTCCAGGAACTGCGCGGCCACTACGAAGCCGCCATCGCCCATCTGCGCGACGGACGAGGATTCGTCCGCATCGAGGTCGCGGACGAGGCGGCGCCGGACAGGGCCGCCGACGAGGCGCCTGTCGAGCCGGTGCCTCCGGCGCCCGAGGCTGAGTCCACGCCCGCGCCCGCGCCCACGCCCGCGACCATGCCTCGGCCGCAGCTCGAAGCTGAGCCCAAGCCCGAGCCCGAGCCCGAGCCCGAGCCCGAGCCCGAGCCAGAGCCCGAGCCGAAGCCTGAACTTCAGCCAGCGCCAGCGCCGTCGCCTGCCGGGCGGCGGCCGATGCCGTTGCCGCAGCCCGACCTGCAGGTCGATCCGGCCAAGCTGGCCGAGGCCGCGTACGAGGCTTTCCTCGCGGCCTTCTGGCGCATCGACGCGCGCGCGCTGGCCGCGGCGGTCGGCCTGCTGCGCGAGTCGCTGGAGTCGCCCGGGCTGGAATCGCTCGCCGCGCGCGAGGCCTTCGAGCGGCGCATCGCCGAGGCCGTCGCCGAGCGCGCGCTGCGGCGCCGCACCGGGCTGCTGTTCTTCGCGGCGCTGCAGGCCCTGCGCTGGTCGGAGCGGCCGCCGCTGGTCCCGGCCGGCGAGGCCGAGGGCCGCCTGCATCGCTGGATCGATGCCGCCTTGCTGCTCGACGAGCAGACCCGCATCGTCTGGCTGTGGCTGGCCGAGGAGCCGCGCCACGCGCTGTTCGACGCGATCCCGCTGACGCGCGGCTTCGACTGGAACAACGCAATGCGCGAGGCCTGCTGCGCGCCGGGCGAGCTCGGCCGCTGGCACGAGATCTCGCAGGTGACGCCGCTGGGACGGGCCCCGTCGCTGGGCGAGTGGCCGCCGCCCGCGCGCACCTCGCTGCGGGATTGGCTGGCGTGGCTGAAGTCGCCGGCCTTCCTGATGCTGGGCGCGCCGCTGCTGACCGCCGCGGTGGTCATGAGCCTGCTGTGGCTGCGCGGCGAGGACCCGAACCGGCCCAAGCCGCCGAGCTGCGCCGACCACATCGCCGCGGCGACCGCCGCCCACTGGAAGGCCTTGTCGATCGAGACCGTCGAGCTGCTCAACCGCTGCGCCAACGAGGCGCCGCCACCGGCCTGCGAGGACCGCGAGCACCTCAAGCGCCTGAACCGCCTGGCCGCCGTGGTGATGCAGTCCTACGACGGCGCGCCGGCGGGCAAGGGCTACCTGTTCGACAGGAACCGGATCGTGCTGGACCCGGAGGACGGGCGGCTGCTCGGCACCACCGGCGATCCCTGCGACTCGGCGTTCCGGCAGGTCTACCAGACCGGCGGCTGGCTGCGGCTTGGCCATGGTCCGACCGCCGAGGCCATCGTGCGCCAGGGCGCGGCCTGCACGCTGGCCAACGGCGCGATGCGCGACGGCCCGGTCGAGTCGTCGATGTCGATGAGCACCATCCTGGGCGAATGGTCCGAGGACACCTGGTCCTACAAGCTGCTCAGCCGCACCGACGCGTGGCAGGCGCAGGCCCATCCGAACGGGCTGGCCGGCGTCGCGCCCGCGCCGATCAAGCTGGCCTCGCTGATCACGACCGACGCGGCGCTGATCGCGCCACGGCAGGAGAACTGGGAGCGCACCGCGCCGGCCTGCCAGCCCGCGGGTCGTTGATGGCCGAACGCTGGACGCTGACGGCGGGCGCCGGCCCCGTCCGCGGCGACAGCGACAGCGATGGCGAGGGCGGCGCGCTGGCGCCGCCGGTCGCGCGGCGGGCGCCATCGGGGCGGCGTTTCCCGCCGCTCGCCGCAGCGCGGCGCCTCGTCCGGGGCCGCTCGCCACACTGGGTCCTTCCCCGTGACGACCCAGGAGCGATCCCATGACCTCGACGACGCCGTTGATCCGCCGGCTGCGCGCCCTGCTGCGCGAGAACCGCGGCTTCCTGATCTTCCTCGCCGGTTTCCTGTTCTTCCGCACCGCGATCGCGGACTGGAACCCGGTGCCCAGCGGCTCGATGCGGCCGACGATCCTCGAGGGCGATGTCGTCTTCGTCGAGCGCGTCGCCTACGACTGGAAGCTGCCGCTGACCGACATCTCGGTGCGCCGCGTCGGCGAGCCCCAGCGCGGCGATGTCGTGACCTTCGGCTCGCCGCGCGACGGCACGCGGCTGATCAAGCGGGTGGTCGCGGTGCCCGGCGACACCGTCGAGCTGCGCGGCGACCGCTTGATCCTCAACGGCCAGCCCGCGACCTACGCGCCGCTGGAGGAAGTGGCGGAGGCGCTCGCGCCCGGCGTCGCGGTGCGCGGCGTGCGCGCGGTCGAGCAGTGGGGCGGCGAGCGCCGCGTCGTGCAGTTCCTGCCCGACGTCAACGCGCGGCGCGACTTCGGACCGATCGTCGTGCCCGCGGACCAGTTCTTCATGATGGGCGACAACCGCGACAACAGCGAGGACTCGCGCTTCATCGGCCTGGTCCCGCGCCGGCTGATCATCGGCCAGGCGCACCGGGTGCTGGTGTCGGCCGACATCACCGCGCGGTGGGCGCCACGCTGGGACCGCTTCGCGGCGCCGCTGCGGTGACCGTCGAGGCGCCGTCGGGCGCCGTTGACCGCGGGCCGGGAACGGCGGCGTGCCGGGAGCCGGGCGACAAGGGCGCGGGCCGGCGCGCCCGCAGCACGACTCGCATTGACCCGCGCGGGGCAAGGTCTCTGCGCCGCCGCCGAGAATCGCCCGTCATCCCTTCACGCAACGATCCGACGGACACCCCATGACGGACCTGACCCGCTTTCCCATCACGACGAAGTGGCCCGCGCAGCACCCCGAGCGGCTGCAGCTGTACTCGCTGCCGACGCCCAACGGCGTGAAGATCTCGATCGCGCTCGAGGAACTGGGCCTGGCCTACGAGCCGCACCTGGTCAGCTTCCAGACCGACGACCAGCTCAGCCCCGAGTTCCTGTCGCTGAACCCGAACAACAAGATCCCCGCGATCATCGATCCCGACGGCCCGGGCGGCGAGCCGCTGCCGCTGTTCGAGTCCGGCGCGATCCTGGTCTACCTGGCCGAGAAGACCGGCCGGCTGATCCCGCAAGACCCGGCACGCCGCTACGAGACGCTGCAGTGGGTGATGTTCCAGATGGGCGGCATCGGGCCGATGTTCGGCCAGGTCGGCTTCTTCCATAAGTTCGCCGGCAAGGACTACGAGGACAAGCGTCCCCGCGACCGCTACCTGGCCGAATCGAAGCGGCTGCTGGCCGTACTCGAGCAGCGCCTGACCGGCCGCGGCTGGATCATGGGCGACGAGTACACGATCGCCGACATCGCCATCTGGCCCTGGGTCAACAACCTGGTCGGCTTCTACGGCGCGGGCGACCTGGTGGGCTTCGGCGAGTTCAAGGAAGTGCAGCGCGTGCTGGGCGCCTTCTTGGCGCGCGACGCCGTCAAGCGCGGGCTCAACATCCCGGCGCGCCCGGCGGCCTGAGCGGATCCACCGCTCAGTAGTGCGGCGGCAGCTCGTCCCGCAGGCTGCCGCTGCCGGTCCCGTCGCCGCGGCCCTCCGGCACCTGCCGGCGCAACTGCGCGATCTCGCGCACCAGCGCGTCGATCTGCTCCTGCTGCTTCGCCACCTGCGCGTTCAGGTGGTCGACCAGGTCCTCGGCGAAGCTGGCCTTGATCTCCAGCTCCGTGACCCGCGCCTCCAGCACGCGGACCTCGGCGGCCGCGTCGGAGCTCATGGCGCGGCCTTCGCCGGCCGATGCGCCATCAGCTCGGCGATCACCGACACCGGCGCGTTGCCGTAGCTCAGGAACTCCTCGTTGAAGGCCTTGAGCTGGAAGTCCTTGCCCAGCGCCTGCTTGCGCTGCTCGCGCAGTTCCATGATGTCGCTGTAGCCGCTGAAGTAGCTGGTCAGCTGCACCGAGGTCAGCTGCACCCGGCGCCACTTCTCGCGCGCTTCGCGCTCGGTCTGGAAGGCCTGGCGCGTCAGCAGGTCCAGCGCGTCCTGCTCGCTCATGCCGAGCACGTGCACGCTGTAGTCCAGGATGGTGTTGGTGACGCTGCGCAGGTTCCACTTGCCCCACATCAGCCACATTTCCGGCGCGTTGCCGCCGTAGCCGGACTCCAGCATCATCCGCTCGCCGTAGACGGCCCAGCCCTCGACCATCGCGCCGTTGCCGAACAGCGTCTTGACCAGCGACGGCGACTTGTTGGCGTGGACCAGCTGCGTGTAATGCCCCGGCACCGCCTCGTGGATGTTGAGGATCTGCAGGATCCAGCGGTTGTACTCGCGCAGCGTGCTCTCGGCCTGCTCGGGCGTCAGGTCGTCCATCGGCGTGACGTTGTAGTACGTGCGGTCCTGCGGCCGGTAGGGGCCGGGCGCCTCGATGCCGGCGCCGGCGATGCCGCGCTGGTAGACCGGCGTCTCGCGCACGATCAGCGGCTTGGACGGATCCTGCGTCAGCAGGTCGTGATCGGCGATCCAGCGCTCCAGCTGCGGGATCTGCGCGCGGATCTCGGCCACGAAGTCCTCGCGCTTCACATGCTGCTCGCTGAGCTTGCCGATCACCGCGCCGATGCGCGCGAGGCGATCCTCGGGCTTGGGCGCGTCGCCCATGGTCTGCGTCCACAGCTGGTCGGACAGCTGCGCCATCTGCGTCAGCAGCGCCTCGCGCGCCTTGAGCGCGCGCTGGTACATCTGCTCGGCCGAATGCGCCGACTGGATGTCGTAGCCGAACTTCTTGTCGTACAGCGCCTGGCCGAGGCGGAAGCTGCGCGCCTTGCCGCTGGCCTGGCCCTCGGCGAGCAGCTTCCTGAGTTGCACGCGATAGCCCTCGACCGCGGCCTTCGCGGCGGCGACGCGGTCGGCGAGCCGCTTGCGCTCGACGGCGGTCAGCCCCGCATCGGGCCCTTGCGCGGCCTTGGCCACCTCGTCGAGCACGCTCAGCACGCCCGGCGCCTGGTCGATCGCCAGCTGCGTGTGCTCCAGCGTCGGCTGCTTGAGCAGCGAGGCGCCGGCGCGGTAGTACGCCGGCACCTGCGCCAGCCGCGCCGAGAGCGTCTTCAGCCGCGCCGGCAGCGGCGCGTAGTCGGTGGCCAGGATGTAGTCGATCGGGCCGGCGATGTTGAGTTCCGACGGATTCCACTCGTACTCGCGCAGCTCGGTCAGCTGGAAGCGGTCGTCGCGCAGCTTGTTGAGCAACTGGCCGAGGTCGGTGCGCGAGGCCGCGTTCAGCGTCGACGCGTCGACGGCCTCGAAGCGCGCGAGCCACTGCGCGGTGAAGGCCAGCGCGCGGGCGCGCATCGCGCGGTCGGGCGCGGGCAGCTGGTCGGCGAATTCATAACGGCCCGCGCTGATCGCGGCGTCCGGGTCCAGGCGCCAGAGGGCCTCGATGTAGTCGTTGGCCAGGCGCTGGAAACGGGTGTCGGCATCGGCCGCCACGTCCGGTTCGAGCTTGATGACGCCGCGCACGGGCTTGGCGGCTTCGGTGGCGGAAGCGGGCGTCGCGCCCAGCAGGCCGGTCAGGCCGAACGTCGTCAGCGCGGCCGCGGCCAGGGCGGTGAGGGTGGGGCGATTCATCATGGGGCGCGAGCATAGCTCGCGCCCGGGCGCTCAGCCGACGATCCAGCGCGTGACGTGGAAGGTCGCCCACGACGCGCCGTAGGCCAGCGCGAACAGGTAGGCCAGCATGATCGCGGGGATCTTGTAGCCGCCGGTCTCGCGCTTGACCGCCGCGATCGTCGACAGGCACTGCGGCGCGAAGATGAACCACGCCAGCAGCGAGAACGCGGTCGGCAGGCCCCAGCTCGCGGCGATCAGCGGCGTCAGCGCCTGCGCGGCCTCGTCGCCGGTGGCCGACAGCGAATACACCGTGCCCAGCGCGCTGACGACGATCTCGCGCGCGGCCATGCCCGGCACCAGCGCCAGGCTGATCTGCCAGTTGAAGCCGATCGGCTCGAAGATCCACGCCAGGCCGCGGCCCAGGTAGCCGGCGAAGCTGTACTCGATGGCCGCCGGGCCGGTGGCGCCCTCGGGCGCGCCGGGGAAGGTCGACAGCACCCACAGCAGCAGCGTCAGCGCCAGGATGATGCCGCCCACGCGCTTGAGGAAGACCTCCGCGCGCTGCAGCAGCCCGATGGCGACGTTGCGCGCGTGCGGCCAGTGGTAGCTGGGCAGCTCCATCATCAGCGGGCGCACCTGGCGGCCGGCGTCGGTGAAGCGCTTGAGCACCCAGGCCACCGCCATCGCCACCAGGATGCCGGCGAAGTACAGGATGAACAGCACCAGCCCCTGCAGCTCGATCCCGCCCCACAGCTCGCGCTGCGGGATGAAGGCGCCGATCAGCAGCGCGTACACCGGCAGCCGCGCCGAGCAGGTCATCAGCGGCGCGATCAGGATGGTCACCAGCCGGTCGCGCGCGTTGGCGATCGAGCGCGTGGCCATGATCCCGGGGATCGCGCAGGCGAAGCTCGACAGCAGCGGGATGAAGCTGCGGCCCGACAGGCCCACCGAGCCCATCAGCCGGTCCAGCAGGAAGGCCGCGCGCGGCAGGTAGCCGGACTCCTCCAGGATCAGGATGAAGAAGAACAGGATCAGGATCTGCGGCAGGAACACCAGCACGCCGCCGACGCCCGCGATCAGGCCGTCCACGACCAGGCTGCGCAGGTGGCCTTCGGGCAGCAGCGCGCCGGCCTGTTCGCCGAGCCAGCCGGTGCCGGCCTCGATCCACCCCTTGGGCACCTCGGCCCACGCGAACACCGCCTGGAACAGGAAGAACAGCAGCACCGCCAGCAGGATCGGTCCGATCACCGGATGCAGCACGACGCGGTCGAGCTTGTCGCTGGGCAGCTCGCCCTGCAGCTGGTCCAGGCCGAGCGCCTTGAGCACGTGGTTGATGCGGGCGGTGTCCTCGCCCTCGGGCACGGCGGGCGCCGTGGCCCACAGCGCGGGCTGGTCCAGCACCGCGCGCAGGTCGTCCAGGCCGTCGCCGTCGGTGGCCACGGTGCGGATCACCGGCACGCCCAGCAGCTCGCCCAGGCGCGCGGTGTCGATCTCGATGCCGCGCCGGCGGGCCAGGTCGGACATGTTCAGCGCCACCACGCAGGGCAGGCCCTGGCGCTGCACCGACAGGAACAGGCGCAGGTTGCGGCGCAGGTTGGTCGCGTCGAGCACGCACACGACCAGGTCGGGGCGCTTCTCGCCCTGCGCGCGGCCGGCCAGCACGTCGACGGTGACGCGCTCGTCGGGCGAGCGTGGGTACAGCGAATAGGTGCCGGGCAGGTCCAGCACGCGCAGCAGCTTGCCGGCGGCGGTCTTGAGGCGGCCTTCCTTGCGCTCGACGGTGACGCCGGCGTAGTTGGCGACCTTCTGCCGGCTGCCGGTCAGGCGGTTGAACAGCGCCGTCTTGCCGCAGTTGGGATTGCCGACCAGCGCCAGCAGCGGCCCGGACGGATGCAGGTGGACGACGGCCTCATGCATGGGCGGCTCCCGGGGCGCCGGTCCCGGCGTCCGCCGGCGACGTCAGCCCGCCGTGGGCGCCGCCCTCCAGGACCACGCAATCGGCCTCCGCGCGGCGCAGCGCGAAGGTCGACTGTCCGATGCGCACGACCAGCGGGTCGGCGCCGGGCATCGCGCGTGCCAGCACCGCGACATGCTCGCCGGGAACGAAGCCGAGTTCCTCCAGCCACTGCTTCCATTCCGGGGCATGGGCCGGCGCCTGCAGCGCCTGGA
Source organism: Mitsuaria sp. GD03876 (assembly GCF_029840635.1). Taxonomy (GTDB): domain Bacteria; phylum Pseudomonadota; class Gammaproteobacteria; order Burkholderiales; family Burkholderiaceae_C; genus Roseateles. The sequence goes on from NZ_JAOCCU010000037.1 coordinate 28,870, forward strand.
CGCGGTGCGCCTGGCCGATGGCGGCCTGGGCGAGGGTGGGGACGGGAAGGACAGCGCTCATGTCGTCGGGATGGCCTGCGGGCTAGCGAAGCGAAACATTCTAAATGATAGTGATTCTCAACTTGCCTGGCTGAACCGGAGTGAATGTTCGGTCAACCCGAGGGCGCATTGCGATGCGCGTCAATGCCTCAAACGCAGCAATGGAAGGCCGAAGTTGATGGGCCCGCAAACGTTTAGCGTTTTCCTTGACGTGGCTTACACTCGCGCCTTCATAAAATGCCCGGTTGCTCCTCACCTTCCGCAACGAGACCGCAAATGATGAAGCCTTCCCAGTCGTTCTCCTGGACTGCCGTCGCCCTGGCCCTGGCCGTGGCGTCGGGCGCGGCGGCCGCGCAGACCACCCCGGCGGTGATCTTCGACATGGGCGGCAAGTTCGACAAGTCGTTCAACGAGGCCGCCTACCGCGGCGTCGAGCAGTGGAAGAAGGACACGGGCGGCAAGTACCTCGAGTTCGAGATCAGCAACGAGACGCAGCGCGTGCAGGCGATCCGCCGCATGGCCGAGCGGGGCGCCAGCCCGATCATCTCGGTGGGCTTCGCCCAGGCGTCGGCGCTGAACCAGGTGGCCAAGGACTTCCCCAAGACCAAGTTCGTCATCATCGACGAGCGGGTCAACCAGCCCAACGTGCAGTCGGTGCTGTTCAAGGAACAGGAAGGCAGCTTCCTCGTCGGCGCGCTGGCCGCGCTGACCAGCAAGACCGGCAAGGTCGGCTTCGTCGGCGGCATGGACATCCCGCTGATCCGCAAGTTCGAGTGCGGCTATGAGCAGGGCGCCAAGGCGGCCAATCCGAAGGCCGAGGTCTTCAAGAACATGACCGGCACGACCGCCTCGGCCTGGAACGACCCGACCCGCGGCGGCGAGCTGGCCAAGGCGCAGTTCGCCAAGGGCGTGGACGTGGTCTTCGCCGCGGCCGGCGGCACCGGCGTCGGGGTCTACCAGGCGGCCAAGGACGCCGGCAAGTTCGCCATCGGCGTGGACAGCAACCAGAACCACCTGCAGCCAGGCACGATGCTGAGCTCCATGGTCAAGCGCGTGGACGTGGCCGTCTACAACGTGCTCAAGGAATGGAAGCCCGGCATCAGCGTGCTGGGCCTGAAGGAAGGCGGCGTCGAATACGCCGTCGACGCGAACAACGCCAAGCTGATCTCGCCCGCGGTGAAGACCAGGCTCGACGCGTACAAGGCCGACATCATCGCCGGCAAGATCAAGGTCGCGGACTACATGGCGGACAACGCCTGCAAGAACTGACCCTCACGCGAGCGAGCGTTCCTGACATGACACAGTCCCCACGCGGCGCCGCCGCGCCCGCGGTCCGTCTGTGCGACATCTCCAAGCGCTTCGGCGCGGTGCAGGCCAACCGGGCGGTGAGCCTGGCCGTGGAGCGCGGCACGGTGCACGGCCTGGTCGGCGAGAACGGCGCCGGCAAGAGCACGCTGATGGCGATCCTCTACGGCTACTACCACGCCGACGAGGGCCACATCGAGGTCGACGGCCAGCGCGTGAGCATCGCCAATTCGCATCAGGCGATCGCGCTGGGCATCGGCATGGTCCATCAGCACTTCATGCTGGTGGACACGCTGTCCGCGCTGGACAACGTGATGCTGGGCGCGGAGCCGGCGTTCTTCCTGTCGCGCGCCAAGCGCCAGGTGCGCCGCGAGCTCGAGACGCTGATGCGCGACACCGGCCTGACGGTGCGCCTGGACGCGACGGTGGCCGACCTGCCGGTGGGCGAGCTGCAGCGGCTGGAGATCCTCAAGGCGCTGTACCGCGGCGCCCGCATCCTGATCCTGGACGAGCCGACCGCGGTGCTGACGCCGCAGGAGACCGACCAGCTGTTCGAGGTGCTGCGCCGCCTGCGCGAGCGCGGCACCACCATCCTGCTGATCACGCACAAGCTGCGCGAGGTGATGGCGCTGTGCGACGCGGTCACCGTGATGCGCGCCGGCGCCGTGATCAAGACCAGCGCGATCGGCGACACCAGTCCCGAGGACCTGGCCGAGAGCATGGTCGGCCGCAAGGTCAACCTGGGCCGTGACGGCGGCGCCGCGAAGCCCCGGTCGACGCAGCCGGTGCTCCGGGCCGAAGGCCTGACCGTCGCCGCGGGCGAGGCCGGGTCCGGCGTGCACCTGCTGGGCAACGCCTCGCTGGCGCTGCGCCCGGGCGAGATCGTCGGCGTGGCCGGCGTCTCGGGCAACGGCCAGAGCGAGCTGCTGGAAGTGCTGGCCGGCATGCGCGCGCCCGACGCGGGCACGCTGCACGTCGCGGGCCGCGACTTCCACGCCGCGTCGTGGATGGACCCGCGCACCGCGCGCGAGCTCAAGCTCGCGCACGTGCCCGAGGACCGCCACGCGCTGGGCATGGTGCTGAGCTTCCCCGCGTGGGAGACGGCCGCGCTCGGGTATCACGGGCAGGACGCGTACCGCGCCGGCCCGATGGGCCTGGGCATGAACCAGCGCCACCTGCGCGCGCGCACCGCCGAGATGATGGAAAGCTTCGACGTGCGCCCGCGCAACGCGGAGCTGGGCTCGTCGAAGTTCTCCGGCGGCAACCAGCAGAAGCTGATCCTGGCGCGCGAGATCGGCCAGCAGCCGGCGGTGCTGCTGGTGGGGCAGCCCACGCGTGGCGTCGACATCGGCGCGATCGAATTCATCCACAACCAGCTGCGGCGCCTGCGCGACGCGGGCTGCGCGATCCTGGTCGTGTCCAGCGAGCTCGACGAGATCCTCGCGCTGGCCGACCGCGTCATCGTCATGAACGCGGGCCGCATCACCGGCGAGCTCGCGATCGACGAGTGCACCGAGAAGAACCTGGGCCTGCTGATGTCCGCTTCCCCGTCGACCTCGCCGACGTCCCCGACGTCTTCCCCGACCCCTGACAAGACCGCCGGCGCGGCCGTGGCCCCATGAGCAGCCAAGCCTTGCAGATGCCGCGCTGGATGGACCTGGTGCTGCTGCCGCTGTGGAACCTGCTGGTGGCGCTGGCGGTGGCCGGCGGCGTCGTGCTGCTGATCGGCGCGAGCCCGGTGCAGGCGCTGTCGGTGCTGCTGGAAGGCGCGCTGGGCAGCGCCCGGGGCCTGGGCTACACGCTGTACTACACGACCACCTTCATCTTCACCGGCCTGGCCGTGGCGGTCGCCTTCCACGGCGGGCTGTTCAACATCGGCGGGGAAGGGCAAGCGACGCTGGGCGGCATCGGCGTGGCGCTGCTGTCGCTGTGGCTCGCGCCCAAGCTGCCCGGCTTCGTGATGATCCCGCTGGCGATCGTCGCGGCGGCGCTGTTCGGCATGGTCTGGGCCGCGGTGCCCGGTTACCTGCAGGCCTGGCGCGGCAGCCACGTCGTGATCACGACGATCATGTTCAACTTCCTGGCCGCCAGCCTCAACGGCTACCTGCTCGTGAACTGGCTGCGCCCGAACGGCTCGATGTCGGTGGAGAGCGACGCGTTCGCCGACTCGGCCCGCATCCCGGCCGTGCACGAGCTGCTGGCGAAGTTCGGCGTCGAATGGCCGTCCTCGCCGCTGAACCTGTCGATCCTGCTGGCGCTGGCCGCCTGCGTCTTCGTCTGGTGGTTCCTGTGGAAGAGCCGCGCCGGCTACGTGCTGCGCGCGGTCGGCGCCAATCCGGGCGCCGCGCATTACGCGGGCATCCGGCCGCGCTGGCAGGTGCTGGCGGCGATGGGCCTGTCGGGCGCGCTGGCCGGGCTGGTCGGCGTCAACGAGATCGCCGGCGTGCAGGGCAAGCTGACGCTGGACTTCGTCGCCGGCGCCGGGTTCACCGGCATCGCGGTGGCGCTGATGGGCCGCAACCATCCGGTGGGCATCGTGCTGGCGTCGCTGCTGTTCGGCACGCTGTACCAGGGCGGCGTGGAGGTCTCGTTCGAGGTCCCCGGCTTCAGCCGCGAGATGGTGGTGACGGTGCAGGGCCTGATCGTGCTGTTCGCCGGCGCGATGGCGATGGTGAGCGCGCCGATGTTCGCCAAGCTCTATGCGGCATTCGCGCGCCAGCCGCGCGGCGCCGAGGGGAAGTCCCATGGATGAGGTGCTGATCGGCTCCGTGCTGGCGTCGACGCTGCGCGTCACGACGCCGCTGCTGTTCGCGGCGCTCGCGGGCCTGCTGTCGGAGCGCTCCGGCGTCGTCGACATCGGGCTGGAAGGCAAGATGCTGTCGGCCGCGTTCGCCGCGGCGGCGGTGGCCAGCGTGTCGCATTCGACGACGCTGGGCCTGCTGGCGGCGATCGGCGTGGCGATCGCGATGTCGATGGTCCACGGCTTCGCCACGGTCACGCACCGCGGCGACCAGGTCGTTTCCGGCGTCGCGCTGAACATGGTGGCCGCCGGCCTGACGGTGGTGCTGGGCATCGCCTGGTTCGCGCAGGGCGGCCAGACGCCGCCGATCGATTCGGCGCAACGCATCACCGGGCTGCTGCCGCAGTGGGCGGAGCCAACGCCGGGCAGCTGGTTCGCGTCGGTGATCGGCCACGGCCTGCTGAGCCACAACGCGCTGGTCTACCTGGCCTTCGCGCTGGTCGTCGTCGTGTGGTTCTTCCTGGAACGCACCCGGCCGGGCCTGCGCCTGCGCGCGGTCGGCGAGAACCCGGCGATGGTCGACGCCGCCGGCGTGTCGGTGCCGCGGCTGCGCTACACCGCGCTGGCGCTCAACGGCATCCTGTGCGGCCTGGGCGGCGCCTACCTGACGCTGGCGCAGAACGCCTCGTTCTCGCCCAACATGACCGCGGGCCGCGGCTTCATCGCGCTGGCCGCGATGATCTTCGGCAAGTGGAAGCCGGTGCCCACGCTGTGCGCCTGCCTGCTGTTCGGTTTCCTGGATGCCGTGGCGATCCGCCTGCAGGGCGTGTCGCTGCCGGGCATCGGCGAGGTGCCGGTGCAACTGATCCAGGCGCTGCCCTACATCCTGACCGTGGTGCTGCTGGCCGGCTTCATCGGCCAGGCGATCGCGCCCAAGGCGCTCAGCAAGCCGTACGTGAAGGAGCGCTGATCATGGCGACGTCCCAGGACCTGATCGCGGCCATCCCGCTGCCGGCCGGCGTGATCGAGCGGCTGCTGAAGGCCGCGCTCGACGCCCGCCAGCATGCGCATGCGCCGTACTCGAAGTACTTCGTCGGCGCCGCGGTGCTCGACGAACACGGCCGCATCCACGCCGGCTGCAACATCGAGAACGCCGCCTACCCGCAAGGCTGGTGCGCCGAGACCAACGCGCTGGGCCACATGATCATGGGCGGCGGGCGCGTGGCGCGCGCGGTGATGGTCACCGGCGCCGGCTCGGAAATCATCACCCCCTGCGGCGGCTGCCGCCAGAAACTGCGCGAGTTCGCGCGGCCCGACGACCTGATCGTGATCGCGGGCGACGCCTCCGGCGTGCGCGCGCACTGGACCCTGGAGCAGCTGCTGCCCGCCAGCTTCGGTCCGGACCACCTGAAGCCCTGAACACCGACATCGACGCGGCCGCCCGGGCCGCGACAGGAGAACCGACATGTCCATCCCCCTGCACGGCGCCGAGCTCGACGCCGCCATCACCGCCAGCATCGCCACGCTCAAATCGACCTTCGGCGAGCAAGGCCCCGAAGTGGCCGTCGTGCTGGGCTCCGGCTGGTCCGGCGCCGTCGACCAGCTGCAGGACGTGACGCACCTGCCGTACGCGCAGCTGCCGGCCTTCCCGCAGCCCAAGGTCGAGGGCCACGTGGCCGAGATCGCGGTGGGCCGCGTCGGCCAGCAACGCGTGGCGATGCTGCGCGGCCGCGCCCACACCTACGAGAGCGGCGACTGCACCGGCATGGCCGGCGCGATCCGCGCGCTCAAGGCCTGGGGCGTGAAGGTGCTGGTGCTGACGAACGCGTCGGGCAGCCTGCGCTCGCACCAGCCCCCGGGCAGCCTGATGCTGATCTCGGACCACATCAATGCGCCGCAGCGCTCGCCGCTGACGGGCCTGCCGGGCAGCGACCGCTTCTGCGACATGAGCGTCGCCTACGACGCCGAGCTGCGCCGGCAAGGCTTCAAGGTGGCCCGCGAGCACAACATGGTGTTGACCGAGGGCGTGTACGTGTGGGCGGTCGGCCCGCACTTCGAGACGCCGGCCGAGATCCGCATGTTCGCCGCCTGGGGCGCGGACGCGGTCGGCATGAGCACCGTGCCGGAGACCATCCTGGCCCGCCACGCCGGGCTGCGCGTCGCCGGCCTGGCGCTGATCACCAACATGGCCGCCGGCATGTCGGACGAGGCGCTGACGCACGCGCTGACGCTGCAGCAGGCCAAGGCCTCGGGCGAGCGCGCCGCGGCCTTCCTGGGCCAATACTTGGCCTCGTTGGCGACGCTGGAATCGCTCAAGGCCTGATCGGCCGGAAGGCGCAATATCGGGGCGGCACCCGAGTCCCGCGGGGCGGTGCCGATCGATCCCGTCCGGGGCAGGGTGCGCGCGGCGCCTGGCCCTGGCCAGCCACAGCCGCGCGCTGCGTGACGCAGCCTGGGAGCAGTAGATGACGACCGACATGAGTCTCGAACCGATCAGCCTCGAACAAGCCGCGCGCCTGGCGCTGCGCTGCCTCGACCTGACCAGCCTGAACGACGGCGACACCGCCGCCGACATCGACGCGCTGTGCGAGCGCGCCATCGGCGCGCCGGAGCGCGGCCACGTGGCCGCCGTGTGCGTGTGGCCGAAATTCGTCGCGCAGGCGCGTGCCGCGCTGCCCAAGGACATCCGCGTCGCCGCGGTCGCCAACTTCCCCGACGGCAGCCTGGACCTGCCGCGCGTGCTGGCCGAGGTCGACGCGATCGCGCAGGCCGGCGCGCAGGAGGTGGACGTGGTGCTGCCGTACCGCGCGCTGATGAAGGGGCAGTCGACCGAGGTCGGCGAGTTCCTGGCTGAGGTGCGCCACGCCACGCGGCCGCTGACGCTGAAGGTGATCATCGAATCGGGCGAGCTGGGCTCGCCCGCGCGCATCGCCGAGGCGACGCGCCAGGCGCTGATGGCCGGCGCCGATTTCGTGAAGACCAGCACCGGCAAGAGCAAGGTGTCGGCCACGCCCGAGGCGGCGGCGGCGATGCTGCGCGAGATCGCGGGCAGCGGCCTGGGCAACGCCGGCTTCAAGGCCTCGGGCGGGATCCGCTCGGTGGCGGACGCGCGCGTCTACCTGCAGCTGGCGGCCGAGGCGCTCGGCGCCGGCGCGCTGACGCCGCAACGCCTGCGCTTCGGCGCGAGCGGGCTGCTCGGCGACATCGAGGCCGTGCTGGCCGGGCAGGACAGCGCGGCCGTCAGCGCCGCCTACTGAAACCCGGCGCGCCACCGCCGACCGGGCCGCGACGCCGCGCCACGCCGGCGCGCGCCAGACAACGACAACACATCGAGGGGACGCGGCAGATGCTGGCGCAGGAAATCATTCGGGCCAAGCGCGAAGGACGCGCGCTGGACGAGACCCAGATCCAGCACTTCGTGCGCGGGCTGGTGGACGGCAGCTGGAGCGAGGGGCAGGTGGCCGCGCTCGGCATGGCAGTGTTCCTGCGCGGGATGGGCCGCGACGAGGCGGTCGCGCTGACGCGCGCGATGATGCGCAGCGGCCGCGTGCTGGCCTGGGCGGACATGCCGGGACCGGTGCTGGACAAGCACTCCAGCGGCGGCGTCGGCGACAAGCTCAGCCTGATGATCGCGCCGATGGTGGCGGCCTGCGGCGGCTACGTGCCGATGATCGCGGGGCGCGGGCTGGGCCACACCGGCGGGACGGTCGACAAGCTCGAGGCGATCCCCGGCTACACGACGGCGCCCGCGCCGGCCGACTTCGACCGCATCGTGCGCACGCTGGGCTGCGCCGTCATCGGCCAGACCGGCGACCTGGCACCGGCGGACAAGCGCTTCTACGCGGTGCGCGACATCACCGCCACCGTCGAGAGCGTGCCGCTGATCACCGCCAGCATCCTGTCCAAGAAGCTCGCGGCCGGACTGCAGGGCCTGGCCATGGACATCAAGTGCGGCAACGGCGCGTTCGCCGCGACGCCGGAGTTCGGGCGCGAGCTGGCGCAAAGCATCGTGGACGTGGCCGGCGGCGCGGGACTGCGCACGCGCGCCCTGATCACCGACATGAACCAGGTGCTCGGACGGGAAGTCGGCAACGCGCTGGAAGTGCGCGGCGCCATCGACTACCTCACCGGCCGGCAGCCCCGGGAGGCGCGCACCCATGAGCTGACGCTGGCGCTGTGCGCCGAGATGCTGGTGCTGGGCGGGCTCGCGCCCGACACGGCCGCGGCCCGCGTCAAGCTGCAGGCAGCACTCGACAGCGGTTCGGCGGCGGAACGCTTCGCCCACATGGTCGCGGCACTCGGCGGACCCGCCGACCTGCTGGAGAAACCCAATACCCACCTGGCCGCCGCGCCCGTCGTCCGCCCCGTCCCCGCACCCCGCGCCGGACGCGTCGTCGCCATGCAAACCCGCGACATCGGACTCGCCATCGTCGAACTCGGCGGCGGACGCCGGCTGCCCGGCGACACACTCGACATGCGCGTCGGCTTCGATCGGTTCGCGCAACTCGGCGATATCGTCTCGGCCGGGGAACCGGTCGCCTTCGTCCACGCGGCCGACGAGGCGTCGGCTCAGCGCGCGATCGAGCAGGTGCTCGACGCCATCACCATCGACGACGCGCCCGCATGGACGCCAGCGCCGCTCGTGATGGAGGAACTCGGCTGAGACCGAGCACGTGTCGGCAGAACCCGGTGCCGGCCGGCCTCATACGCTCCACATGTTCCGCAAATCGGCCGGCCGGCACCGGGTCCCGCCGACACCGATACAGCACGCAGCGCGGGCCAATGCCCCCCGTCAGTAAAATTCGCGCCCTCGTTTCCTGATTTCCGCCATGTCCGATTCCATCGATTCCATCGATCCCGTCGATCACGACGATCACGACGACAAGCCTGAAGGCGAGGGCATCCACCATCCGCGCGCGCGCATCCGCAGCTTCGTCGTCCGCGCCGGACGCATGGGCACCGGACAAATCAAGGCACTCGCGGAACTCGGACCCAAGTTCGTGCTCCCGTTCAAGGACGAACCCCTCGACTACACGGCTACCTTCGGCCGGCAGGCACCGGTGGTCTTCGAAATCGGCTTCGGCATGGGCGGACCCACCGCACAGATCGCCCAGACCCTCCCAGGCATCGACTTCATCGGCTGCGAAGTCCACGAACCCGGCGTCGGCGCACTGCTCAAGCTCATCGGCGAGCAGGACATCCCCAACATCCGCATCCTCCAGCACGACGCCGTCGAAGTCCTCGACCACATGATCCCCAAGGGCTCGCTGGCCGGCGTCCACATCTACTTCCCCGACCCCTGGCACAAGAAGCGGCACAACAAGCGCCGCCTCGTGCAGCCGCCCTTCGTCGCCAAGCTCGTGGAACACCTGGCGCCCGGCGGCTACCTCCACCTGGCCACCGACTGGGAACCCTACGCCCAGCAAATGCTCGAGGTCCTCAGCGCCGACCCGGACCTGGCGAACACCTCCTCGCGCCCCGACGGCTACGCCGACAAGCCCGAGTACCGCCCGCTGACCAAGTTCGAACACCGCGGCCTGAAGCTCGGTCACGGCGTCTGGGACCTGGTGTTCAAGCGCAAGGGCTGAGGCCCCGGCCCCGGCCGCTGGTCATTGGCCAGTGGCGGCGTGACCAAGGTCAGGCGCGGCCGGGCCCTGCAAGGCCTTTCAGGGCGCGTCAAAAGGTCGCGCTGGTAGAGTTCCGCCCCATGTCCGAATCCAACTCCCTCGCCGGTCGGCACGTCCTGCTCGGCCTGTCCGGCGGCATCGCCTGCTACAAGATCGCCGAGCTGACGCGGCTGCTGGTGAAGGCCGGCGCCACGGTGCAGGTGCTGATGACGGAGGCCGCCGAGGCCTTCATCACGCCGGTGACGATGCAGGCGCTGTCCAACCGCCCGGTGTTCACCAGCCAGTGGGATGCGCGCCCCGACAACAACATGGCGCACATCAACCTGACGCGCGAGGCGGACGTGATGCTGATCGCGCCGGCCAGCGCGGACCTGATCGCCAAGCTGGCGCAGGGCCGCGCGGACGACCTGCTGCCGCTGACCGCGCTGGCGCGTCCGGCGCAGCGCTGCGCGCTGCTGCTGGCCCCGGCAATGAACCGCGAGATGTGGGCCCATCCGGCCACGCAGCGCAACCTCGCTCAAGTGCAGGCCGACGGCGCGCGGGTGCTGGGCGTGGGCACCGGCGACCAGGCCTGCGGCGAGGTCGGCGACGGCCGCATGCTGGAGCCGGCGCAGCTGCTCGAGCACGTGGTGTCGCATTTCCAGCCCAAGGTGCTGGCGGGCCGCAAGCTGCTGATCACCGCCGGTCCGACCTACGAGGCGATCGATCCGGTGCGCGGCATCACCAATCGCTCCAGCGGCAAGATGGGTTTCGCGATCGCGCGCGCGGCGGCGGAAGCCGGCGCCGAGGTGACGCTGGTGGCCGGGCCGGTGCACCTGCCCACGCCGTTGGGCGTGACCCGCGTCGACGTGCTGAGCGCCCGCGAGATGCTGGACGCGGTGCTGCCGCGGGCCGCCACGCACCAGGTGTTCGTGGCCACCGCCGCGGTCGCGGACTGGCGCCCGGCGCAGGCCGCGGAGCACAAGATCAAGAAGAACGCCAAGGCCGGCGAGGCGGTCGCGCCCGTGCTGGAGCTGGCGGAGAACCCCGACATCCTGGCCACGGTCGCCGCGTTGGCGCATCCGCCGCTGTGCGTCGGTTTCGCGGCCGAGAGCCAGGACCTGATCAAGCACGCCCGCGAGAAGCGCCAGCGCAAGAACGTGCCGCTGATCGTGGCCAACGTCGGCCCGGCGACCTTCGGCCAGGACGACAACGCGCTGACGCTGGTCGACGCCCGCGGCGAACGCGAGCTGTCGCGCGCCGACAAGCTGACGCTGGCCCGCGAGCTGGTGCGCGAGATCGCGCAGCGGCTCACCACCTACAGCGCCTGACGCGCGACGACCCCGGCGGACGACCGACGATCGACGTCCGCCCCCGATTTCCCTTTCCTGTTGATCTCATGACCACCATCGATCTGAAGGTGCTCGACCGCCGCATGGCCGAGCAGCTCCCCGCCTACGCGACGACCGGCAGCGCCGGCCTGGACCTGCGCGCCTGCCTGGACGAGGCGATCACGCTGGCCCCTGGCGACACGACGCTGGTGCCCACCGGCCTGGCGATCCACATCGGCGATCCGGGCCTGGCCGCGATGATCCTGCCGCGCTCGGGGCTGGGCCACAAGCACGGCGTGGTGCTGGGCAACCTGGTGGGGCTGATCGACTCGGACTACCAGGGCCAGCTGATGGTCAGCGTGTGGAACCGCGGCAAGGACGTGTTCACGATCCAGCCGATGGAGCGCATCGCGCAGATGGTGATCGTGCCGGTGGTGCAGCCGACCTTCCGCGTCGTCGAGGACTTCGACACGTCCGAGCGCGGCGCGGGCGGTTTCGGTTCGACCGGCAAGACATGATCGCCCGTGGGGCGGCGCTGCTTGAAGGCTGTCAAGCCGAAGGACTCGACCCCACTGATTCAAAGGATGCCGCCGCTCCATCGAGGTCAATGAGGGGCGATCAATAGCCCAACGGCGTCAGAGTCAGGACAAGTCGCCGTTGCAAGACTCGCAGTCTTTTCCCCTGAAAGGACTGTTGACTGTGAGCGATCTCTCCTCTTCGAAAGCGGCTCGTCGTCCGGCCGCGCCTGGCGCCCCCGAGTCGAATGTCGTCCCCGTCGCGCGATCCCCCGCGGCCAGGCGCCGGCCTGACGACGAGGCCGACGATGCGGCGGGCGAGGCGACGGCCGAGGCCGCGCAAACCACGGACGCCATCCCCTCGGAGTCGGGTGGCGATGCGGGACCGAACCACGCGGCGCTGATGGGCGTTGGCGTGCTGGCCGCGGTGGGCCTCGCGGCGGCCGCTGGTGGCGGCGCGGGCGCGGGCGACCACGTGACGCCCTCGGACCAGGTCCATCCCGAGGCGTCCAAGCCGGGCGCCCCGATGCCGGAAACACCGAAGCCGGGCGCTCCAAGGCCGGAAGCGCCCAACCCGGAAGCATCGAAGCCGGACATGCCCGCCTCGGAAGCTCCAAAGCCGGAAACGCCCGCCCCGGACAACCCGAGTCCGGAAACGCCCCGACCACCCGTCGACCCGTTCAACCCCGTCGATCCCGTCGATCCCGTCGATCCCCCGAAGCCCGCTGTCCCGGAAACGCCGGTGGAACCTGGCAAGCCGGCCACGCCGCCCGTGGTCGAGCCTCCAGTCGAGCCGACGCCGACGCCGACGCCGATCGACCCGACCCCTCCCACCGCCGTCACCCTGGCACTCAAGCACGACACCGGCGCGGATGCCACGGACCGACACACGAGCGACGCGACGGTCACGCTGACCGGGCTGGAGCCGGACGCCTCCTGGCGGTACAGCACCGATGGCGGCAAGACCTGGCACGCCGGGTCCGGCCAGGAGTTCGTCCCCCTCGTCGCCGACGGCCCGTGCAGCGTGCAGGTGATCCAGCGGGACCAGGCCGGCAACGACAGCCTGCCTGCCTCGCTGGCGTTCACGCTCGATACGGGCGCTCCCACGCTGGCCTTGAAGAACGACACCTGCCGCATGCGTTGGGACGACCAGCAGGGCATCCGCGTCCCGGAAGTGGAGGCCCACGCGCACGACGGGATCACGAAGGACGGGACCTTGGTCGTGAACGGCCTCGAGGCGGGTGCCCCTTGGTCATACAGCCTGGATCATGGCCAGCATTGGATCGCTGGATCGGGCAACGAGATCGCCGCGGCCGCGCTCGGCGCGGATGGCCTCAAGACCATCCAGGTCAAGCGGACCGACGCCAGGGGCGGCGGCTTCTCGGAGTTCTCGTTCACGCTGGATACCACGGCCAAGGTCCTGCAGCTTCAACTGAAGCAGGACGACGGCCAGTCGCCAGATGACTTCGTGACGTCGGATGCCACGATGCGGGTCATTGGCCGGGAAGAGGGGGCCGCGGTCGTCTCGGAGCGATACGTGGCCGATTGGACCGCCCAAGGCACCGTGTCGGAAGTCGATGTCAGTCGAGGTGACGGCCTGCTCGTCGTCCGGGCCACGCAGATCGACCTGGCGGGCAACGAGAGCTCGGGCGGGCGATGGCTCGCCGTGTTCAAGGACAGCGCGAATACGGTGACGGGGCCGCAATTGAAGGAAGCCGATGTCCTGCACGGGACCGCGGGTGCCGACACCTTCGCATGGCCGAAGGCACGATTCCACACCTGGGTGCTGGACTACGACGCGCGCCAGGGCGATGTCCTGGATCTCGCCGCGTTGCTGTCCGTGGCCGAGGGCGCTTCGATCGATCGCTACGTCCAGGTCGGTCGAGACGGCACGCAACCGTACCTGGTGCTCGACGAAACAGGCAGGGGAAATTTCACCTTCCCCTCGACGAGCATCACGCTGGGCAACATGGATGCCGATGCCCCGATCGTCCTGCACACCGCCAATGGCGGCGTGTTCACCGTCTGAGGACGTCTTGCGGGGACTGGCCGCGTGTCAGTCCCCGTGTCCGTGCCCGTTCTCCACCCCCGCCGCCTCCGCATCCACCGGCGCGCTCGCATTCGCGCCATCGAAGAAGAACGGCTTGCGCGCCTTCTTCGCGGGCCAGGTTTCGTTCATCGACGGGATGTCGAAGACGCGGCCACCCTGCATGACCTGTGAGATCCGGTCGCTCTGGCGGATGTCCTTGAGCACATCCCCGTCGAGGATGACGAGGTCGGCGAGCTTGCCCGGCTCCAGCGAGCCGATGTCCTTGTCCAGCCCCAGGTAGCGCGCCGGATTCAGCGTCGCGGTGCGGATCGCCTCCAGCGAGGTCATCCCGCCCATCCCCATCATCCACATCTCCCAATGCGCGCCCAGGCCTTCGCGCTGGCCGTGCGCGCCGATGTTCACCGCCACGCCCGCGCGTTGCAGTTCGGTCGCGGTCCTGGCGACCTGGATGACGTTGAAGTCCTCCTCCGGCGCGGTCTCGCGGCGCACGCTGCGCGGCTCCAGCACCGCCTTGGGCACGAACTTGCTGAGGATCGGATGACGCCACACGTCGGTGCGTGCGTACCAGTAGTGCTCGCCGTCGAGGCCGCCATAGGCGACGTTCAGCGTCGGCGTGTAGCCGACCTGCGTCTGCGGCCACAGCTGCTTGACGTCCTCATAGACCTTGGCGACCGGCAGCGCGTGCTCGATGCCGGTGTGGCCGTCCACGACCATGCTCATGTTCATCTGGAACAGCGAGCCGCCCTCGGGCACCACCATCATCCCGGTCTCGCGCGCGGCCTCGAGGACCTGCTGGCGCTGGTCGCGGCGCGGCTGGTTGTAGCTCTTGACGCTGATCGCGCCGGCTGACTTCAGCCGCTTCAGGTGGGTCTGCGCGTCGTCGAGCCCGTTGATCACCGCGCTGAAGTCCGCCTTCGCGCCGTACAGCACGGTGCCGGTGGAGAAGATCCGCGGCCCGACCACGCGGCCGGTGCGCTGCATCTCGGACTGGGTGTAGATGTCGCTGGTGCGGTTGGACGGGTCGTGCAGTGTGGTCAGCCCGAAGGCGAGCGACGCGTAGTTGATCCAGCTCTGCTGCGGGACGATCTCGCTCTCGGCCATCGTGCCGTGCCAGTGGGCGTCGATCAGCCCCGGGATCACCGTCTTGCCGGCGGCCTGGATCGTCTCGGTCCCCGCCGGGATCGTCACCGACGCCCGCGGCCCGATCGCCGCGATCCGGTCGCCGTCGACCAGGATCGCGCCGTCCTCGATGACCTCGTCCGGCTTGTTGGCGTTCATCGTGACCAGGCGCGCGCCGACGATCGCGATGCGGCCCTTGGGCTTGTCCGCCGTCAGCGTCAACGCGATCGGCGCGCCGTGCTCGGCCGGCTTGAAGCCCGGCTGCAGCGCCTGCGCCACCGGCACGGTGAACAGCTCGTTGCCCAGCGCGTAATGCAGCGCCTTGCCGTCGCCTGACCACTGGAGGTCGTCGCCGGCGTTGACGTCGAGTTTCTTCACCGGCATCGCCTCGGCCTTCGGGCCGACGGTCTGCAGCTTGCCGGCCGGCGCCAGCGGCGTGAGGTAGGTGTGGAAGCGCTCGGTGAAGCCGAGCCAGCGGCCGTCCGGCGACACGGTGAAGCGGGTCGCGAACTCGCTCTTCGCGACGGCGAGCTCGCTGCGTTCGGTCAGGCCGAGGCGCACGAGCTGGTGATTCGAATCGACCTCGCCGGTGGTCTGCTTGCGGGTGACGTAGAGCGTGTCGTTGTCGGCGCCGAACTGCGGCGCCTCGCCGTCCTTGGTGACGCGGCGCGGCTGGCCCTTGCCGTCGGCGGCCGCGACGTAGACGCCGGGCTCCAGGCTGTTCCAGGGCGAGGTCAGGAAGCCGCCCTTGGCCTTCTGGTAGGCGACGGTCCTGCCGTCCGGCGAGAACGCCGGCGACAGGTACTTGCCCGGCTCCGGCGTGACGACGGTGTCGCGGCCGCTGGCCAGGTCGAGCGTGCGCACGCGGCCCTGGTCGGCGTCGTTCCAGCTGACGTAGACGAGCTGGCGGCCGTCGCGCGAGAAGGCCGGGAAGTACTCGAAGCGCTCGGTCTGCGCGGTGAGCCGCTTCGCCTCGCCGACGGGCTGGCCGTCGCGCAGCTCGCTCGCGTAGAGGTAGCCGGCCGAGGAGAACACGACGCGCTTGCCGTCGGGCGAGACCTTCACCCAGCGCAGCATCTTCGACGCGAAGGTCGCGGGCGCGACCTCATGCGCGACGCGCAGCGCGGGTGTGACCTGGCGTTCGTCCTTGACGTGGAAGGGGATCTCGACGGCGCTGGACTTGAACGGGTCGATGCGCCAGAGCTTGCCCTGGGCCCAGGCGACGAGCTGCTTCGAATCGGGCATCCAGGCGATGCCGGGGTAGACGCCGTGGACGGACCAGGACTCCTGCAGGTCGCGTTCCATGCCGGTCCAGGCGGGGGATTCGCGGCCGGTCTTGAGGTCCTTGAGGAACAGCGTGGTGCGGGAGCCCGAGGCGTCGCGCAGGCGGCGGATGAAGGCGAGGGTCTTGCCGTCGGGCGAGGGCGTGGGGCGGATCGCGCCGCCGGCGCCGGTGACGAAGGGCTCGCTGGTGCCGTCGGTGAGGTCCTGGCGGTAGATGCGGAAGATCTCGCCGGTGCTGTCCTTGTTGTATTCGAATTGGCGGCCCGGGGTGCTGTCCTGGGAGTAGTAGAGGAACTTGCCGTCGGGCGAGAGCGCGGGTTCGCCGAGGTCCTTCTGCCAGTTCGGCTTCTCGTTGAGCTGCTGGCCCTTGCCGCCGTCGACGTGATAGAGCCAGATCTCGCCGCTGCCCAGCGAGCGGGTGCCGGTGAAGTGCTTGCGGGCGGCGATGTACTGGCCGTTGGGGTGCCAGACCGGGTTGTTGAGCAGGCGGAAGTCTTCGGTGGTGATCGCGCGGGTGTTGGTGCCGTCGGCGTTCATGACCCAGATGTTGTCGCCGCCGCCGGCGTCGGAGACGAAGGCGATCTGCTTGCCGTCGGGGGAGAAGCGGGGCTGCATCTCCCAGGCGATCGAGTGCGTGAGCGCCTTGGCCTCGCCGCCCTCGATGGGCATGACGTAGAGGTCGCCGAGCAGGTCGAAGACGATGCGCTTGCCGTCGGGGCTGACGTCGACGGACATCCAGGTGCCGGAGCGCACGTCGAGGGTGGCGGTGCGCTTCTCGCCGGGTGGCTGGTTGACGTTCCACTTGGCCTTGGCGGGCGCGGAGGCGGCGGCGTCGGGCGACGCGGGCGCGTCGGCGGCGAAGGCGGCGGCCTGCAGCGCCAGGCCAAAAGCGATCACGCCCGCGCGGGCGGGCGTGACGGGGAAGCGGGTCGGCTTCGTGAGCGTCTTGTTCGGCATGGGGCACCCTGGGGTAAAGAGTGCCGGGAGCATAGGTGCGGGCTTTTGGTCAGCCTGACCGGGTTTGCGAGGGCATGACGAATGGACGTGCGAGGGGCGATCGGCGCCTCGGGCGCTCCGCCGTCCTCCCGTTTGAGGATGCGCCCGGATTCTTCGGTGGCTATCGTTGTCGCCAGGCGGGGAGGCCGGGTATGGGGAACGAGACGTCTCTTGAATCTGAGAAAGCACAGTCAGTTGCAGAGAACCCGCCCTATCCGCAGAAGGTCACGTACGCCTGGCTCCGGGCCCAAGTGCCGGTGCAGTTCTGGCTCTGGTTTGGCGGGTTGATCGCCACTGCCTTCGTTGGCGGATTCACGGTTGCGAACCTGCCTCTGGTCCAAAGGATGTTCTCTCCCAAGGACGCGGTTGACGTGGCGTCGTTCGTGAACAAGAGCGTCGTGGAAGGCGGGTCTTACACGCTGGGGGCCGGAAGTTCTGCCATCGAGATCTACGTCGATGACGTGGTTGTCCGGCGCCGCGTGGTGAAGCTGAATGTGGGCTTGCGCGGTGGGACGAAGGAACGTATCGAAGTGGGACTGAACCAGGAGCGCCAACTCAGGATCGGAAACGCGGTCTTCAGCATGGTCGTTCACGATATTGCTGACATCAAGTACGGCAGGGACGTCGCAGTCATGAGCCTTCGCCAGCTATGAGGATGCTTGCTACCGGCCGTACGACATCCCACTCTGCCGAGATCACTGGCCTTGCAAGCGGTGGCTTGCGGTCGACGTTCGCTTCGCACCGCTGAACACCCCCCAGCTCGCCGCCGCCGTCGCCCACGCGGCGACGCCGCCAAACAGCATCACCCACCCGAACCCCTGCGTCACCGCCGCATGGATCGCAGCCGCGGCGGCCTCCGGCGTGACGAGCGAAGCCAGCATCTGCCGCCCGCCGCTCACGTCGCCGCCCGCCAGCCGTTCCGCGAGCATCCGCACCCGCTCCGGGCCGAGCGCCTCGCCCAGCGCGGTTCGCAGCCCCGCCGCGATCCCCGCCAGCAACAGCAGCCCCATCACCGCGATGTTGATCGCCAGCGTGATCAGCCGCGCGCTGACGTCCATCCCCGACGCCATCCCCGCGCGATGTGCCGGCACCGACGACGTCGTCATGTTGGTCGCCGGTGTCGTCGTCAGCCCGAGCCCGATGCCCGCCACCAGCGCGCCGGGCAGCACCGCCCACACGCTCACGTCGGTGAACCGGCTCCCGGCCAGCATCAACAGGAACCCCAGCCCGATCGTGAACAGCCCCGCCGGGATCACTACTCGCGCCTCATGCCGCATCAGCAGCCATTGCGCGATCGGCGGCATGACGAGGAAGGGCACCGTGTAGGCCAGCAGCGCCACGCCGCTCGTCGCGACGTCCATGCCGAGCCCCGCGCCGAAGTACAGCGGCAGGTAGATCATGAACGGCCAATAGCTGCAGTTCATCCCCACGCACCCAAGGATCGCGCCCGAGAAGTCGCGGATGCGGAACACGCTGAAGTCGAACATCGGATGCGCATGCGAGCGCTCCGCGACGACGAAGCCGACCAGGCCGAGCACCGTCGCCGCGGCCAGCGCGAGCGCCGCCGGGCTGCGCCATCCGAGGCTGTCGCCCCGCGTGATGAGCGAGGTCAGTCCCAGCACCGCCACCGTGAGCGTCACGATCCCCGCGAGGTCCAGCCGTTGCCGCCGGGCCTGCGGGTCGCTGGACTCGCTCACGCCGGCGCCGATCAGCGCCAGGCCGGCCAGCGCCAGCGGCGCGTGGGCGACGAAGACCCAATGCCAGCTCGCCAGCGCCACGATCGCGCCGCCGATCACTGGCCCGAAACCCAGGCCGATGCCCGCCACCACGCCCCAGATCGAAAACGCCCGCGCCCGCTGCGTCCCCTCGGGGAACTGGTGCGACAGGATCGCGATCGAGCAGATGAACATCGCGCCGCCGGCCATGCCTTGCAGGAAGCGCGCGGCGATCAGCGCCGCCGTGTTGGGCGCCAGCCCGCACAGCAGCGAGGCGATGCCGAACGCGAGCACCGTGACCGCGAAGACGCGGCGGCGGCCGTAGCGGTCCGCCAGCGTGCCGGTGGCCATCAGCACGCTGGTGCAGGCGATGGTGTAGGCGTTCATGATCCATTGCAGGTCCCGGAAGTCGGCGTGCAGCCGCGCCTCCAGGATCGGCAGGATCACCGGCACGCTGGAGATCTCGAGCCCGAACATCAGCGCCGCCAGGCAGACGGCGGCCAGCGCGAGCACCGGCGACCGGGCCGCGGGGGAGTCGAGGGGAGCAGGGGAGGCAGACATGAAGGTCCTTCGGCGACGTGAACAACAGCGACGGCCATTCTTATGACCCTCGTTTCATGGGGCAAATGATTTGATTTGGCGGGATTCAGCGCGCCGCTTCATTAATCTCCGGCCTCATGAGCTTCGATCCCAGCCTCCTCCAGGCCTTCCTCGCGGTGCACCAGGCCAACGGCTTCACCCGTGCGGCCGAACGCCTGCACCTCTCCCAATCGGCCGTCAGCCATCAGATCCGGCGGTTGGAGGAACTGGTCGGCCGGCCGCTGTTCGTGCGCACGACGCGACGCCTGAGCCTCACCGCCGACGGCGAGGACTTTCTGCGCCTGTCGCAGCGGATCCTGCAGGCGCAGGATGCGCTCGCGCAGCATTTCCGGCAGTCGCCGATCGAGGGCACGGTGCGCTTCGGCGTGCCGGAGAGCTTCATGAGCGAAGGCCTGCCGCGGCTGCTGCGCCAGTTCTCGCGCGGCTGCCCGAACGTGCGACTCGAGGTCAGCGTCGGCCTCACGCTGGACCTCGCGACCCTGGTGCGCGAGCGGGCGCTGGACCTCGCCGTCGTGGTGTCGGCCGCGGGCCAGGGGCGAGGGCAACTGCTGCAGCGCCTGCCGATGGTCTGGGCCGCGAGCGAGGACTTCGAGCTGTCGTTGCAGCGCTCGCTGCCGCTGGCGTATTCGCCGCCGCCCTGCGTCTGCCGGGAGATCAGCATCGACGCGCTCAACCGCGCCGGCATCGCCTGGCATGGCGCCTTCAGCTCGCACAGCCTGCAGGACCTGCGCGCGGTCGCGCTGAGTGGGCTGGCGGTGACCTCGTTCACGCGGGATCACCTGCGCCCCGGCATGGTCGCGCTGGGCGAGCGGGACGGCCTGCCGCCGTTGCCATCGCTGGACTTCACGCTCGACTACGCGGAGGAGGAGGCAGGAGCGAGAAGTCCGGCCGTGAGCGAGCTCGGGCGTCTGATCGCCGCGGCGCTCACGGCAGCTTGAAGGGGGGCACGGTCCGGTCAGCGGCCGTGCATCAGCCCGCTTTCCCACACTGCGGACATCTCCGCGAGCAGTGTCTTTGGAATGCGGTCGTCCCCGACCGCGATCTCGAGGGTCTCCCGCATGCCGGCGGCAAGGCGAGAGAGCACGGCCTTGGGATCGTCGACGCCGCAGAGCCTGCCGAATGCGATCAGTTCCTCCGTCGTCGGATAGGCCTTCGTCGCATGTCGGCCAGCAAAGAGCTTGAGCGCCATCGTGCGGTCCTCCAACTCCGGTCCGCCCGCGTACTGCGTGTAGCGATAGATCGCAGTGGTCACGACGTCGAACATGGGCGCGAGCCACGCATCCTCCGCCGATCGGTACAGAACGCCGAAGTTCTTGAGATGCGCGTCGCCGTTTCGGACCATCACCGAGAACGCCACCTGTTCAAAGAATCGATGCAACTGCGACGGCGGCAGCTGGATCAGCTGCAGCAGTTCGCAGACGCGCTGGTAGCTGCCGTGGTACTTGCGGTCCGAAAGGATGTCTCGTACCCGCTTGCCGGAGAGCGCCGCCACGTCCTCGAATCCCAGTCGCTCGACATTCCCGCCCGGGTGCGCGATCACGTCGAAGCGATCGACGAGCAGCAGCTGGCCGTCATCGGAGAGGTCAAAACCTGGCACCTCGATGCCGGCCCGCCTGGCCGCGCTCAGGCAGAGGAACTCATTCGCTGCCAGGCCGGGATAGGCCGGGCTGGCCGCCTTGACGATGAGCGACGGGATGGGAATCGTCGGCCGGTCCGGCACCATGATCTTCGGCTGCATCCCGGCGATGCCGGCCCCGGTGTTCAGGTAGGCGCGAACCAGCTCGTCGAACAGCTCCGGCGTGTAGCGCATCCGGAGCAGCGATTCCCGGCTCAGCGTTTGCGCGCGCGGGGAGGGCACCGCCCCCGGCATCGTGAATCCCAATCGTCCGATGCCGTTCTCCCCGATCAGGGCGAGCAGGTGCATCGGCGTCGTCGGCTGCTTTGGAAACAGCTGCCGGATCCTCATGAACAGGTCACCTTCCGGAAGGTTCTGATCCATGGAGGGGAACAGGTCGCCGGCCTGCCAGCTCAGCTTCGCGCTCGGCGGCATCAGCAACGACACGGAGGGCTGGTCGGGCGACGGATCCAGGTAGCGGAACTCGTAGGTGGAGCCCTTGATGAGTTGGCCAGCCTGGCCGAGGGCGCCGATGCTGACGTTGTGCAAGCTATGGCGTGCGTTCGATCGAGTTTGGCTGTAGGCCATGGCGTGCATTCGATGTGCGGCGCCGCAGCATCCATCACGCCTCGCGCGCTCACAACAACTTAAACCGATGCGCATGCGCCGGACTGACCGCCAGCGTCTCCGGCCGGTGCTTCAGCGCGATGCTCAGCTTCCCGCCCAGCGACCGGCTCACCGACTTGATCGCGCTGGCGTTGACGATGGTGGAGCGGTGCACCTGCCAGAAGCGCTCGCCGTCCAGGCGCTGGATCAGCTCCTTGAGCGGCACCGAGATCAGCGCCTCGGTGTCCGCGGTGACGACGACCACGTACTTGCTGTCCGCCCGGAAGTACAGGACGTCGTCGACAGCGATCAGCTGCAGCTCGCGGCCGAGCTGCACCGTGATCCAGCGCAGCGGCTCGATGCCCGGCGTCGCCGTCGCGCGCGCCAGGCCGGCCAGGTCGGCCGGCGTCTGGTGCAGCCGTTCCTTGAGCCGCAACAGCGTCTTGGCCATCCGCGCCGGATCCAGCGGCTTGAGCAGGTAGCCCACCGCGCCTTCGTCGAAGGCCTGCACCGCGTAGCGCTCGTGCGCGGTGATGAAGACCACATGCGCGCGCCTTCCGATCAACTGCGCGACCTCCAGCCCGGACAGACCCGGCATCTGCACGTCCAGCAGGCAGACCTCGGGCCGCAGCTGCTCGACCAGCCGCAGCGCCTCGTGCCCGTCGCGCGCCATGCCCACCACCTGCGCCTCGGGCCACTGGCGCAGCAGCTCCTCGCGGATCTCCTGCGCGAGCAGGGTTTCGTCTTCGGCGATCAGGATGCGGGTCATGTCGAGGTCGGAATGGGCCAGGTCAGGGTGAACAGGGGCAGGTCTTGCGTCACCAGCGCCAGCGCGGCCGCGTCGCCGTGCACGGCGCGCAGGCGCTGACGCAGCTCGGCCAGCGGCACGCGGGCGGCGACGCGGCGCGTGGCCTCGGCATCGGGACCGAGCGCCTGCAGCCGCAACTGGGCCAGGCCCGGCGCGTCGAGGCCGTCCCGCGTGCCCACGTGCAGCGACAGGCCCCAGAGCGTGCCGCCCGCGTCGTCCAGCAGCGGGCGCACCAGCGGCAGCAGCACCATCGGCGCGATCGGCCAGTCGGGGGCGTCGTCCAGCCGAGCGAGGTGCAGCCGCCCCATGTGGACCGGGTCGGGGCTGGCCAGGCAGGCATAGGCGCGCAGCGCGACGACCTCGCGGTCCAGCGTCGACACCTCGGCCTCGAGGTGGGGTTGCTGCGCGCGCAGCAGCTCGATCAGCATTGCCAACCGCGCCAGCGCCCTCGGCGGGTCGTGGCCGAGTTCCGCGTCGATGACGCCGAGCTGGTCCGACAGCAACGCCGGGTCCACGCGCGCCTGCAGCGCCAGCAGCTGCGCGGCGGCCAACTGGCGCTGTCGGGCAGCGGCCGCTTCCTGCAGCGCTTCCAGCCGAGCCTGCGCGCGCCGCGACTGGCGCAACTGCACGTAGACCGTCATGCCCAGCGCGTGCCAGCCCAGCGTGCTGGCGGCGAGCTTCAGGTCCTCGCTCGGTCCCCACCAGGCCGCCTTGCCCAGCACCGGATGCAGGGCCGGCGCGATGACCCACACGCCCAGCAGGATGGTGATCAGCACGACCAGCGGATAAGCGGCCCATGTCGGCAGCCGGCCGCGGTCGACCAGCGCGTCGGCGCCGCGGGTCAGCAGCACGGCGGGGACGCCGAACTGCAGCACGTTGTAGGCCGTCGTCGTGAACAGGCCCTCGCTGAGCGAGTTGGCCAGCGGCGTGCCGTTGGCCACCAAAGTACCCACGCCCACCAGCGCCATCCAGACGAGGTCGCCGCCGGGCAGCGGCCACGCCGTCGGGGACGTGGAGGGGGCTACCGCCGCCGATGGGGATGGCGACGACGATGGCGATGCCTCGAAGGTCGGCGAAGGCGCCAAGGTCTCCGGATCCTGCCTTGCCGGATCGCGAGCCGGCGCGCTCATGCGGACCTCCGGGGGAGTTGAATCCTCGCGATCAGCCCGCTGGGTTCGTTCAACAGCAGTGTCAGCCGCGCCTCGGCGCCGTACAGCGCGGCCAGTCGTGCGCGCAGCGTCACCAGGCCGGTGCCGCCGCCGCTGCCCGCGGACATGCCCACGCCGGTGTCGGCGACCTCGAGCCGCAGCTGCCCCGGCCGCTCCGGGTCGGGCCCGGCGCGCACCGCGATCTCGCCGCCGTCGACCTGCGGCGTGATGCCGTGCTTGATGGCGTTCTCGGCCAGCGTCAGCAGCGAGGTCGACGGCACGATCGCCTCGTCGAGCCCCGGCGCGATGTCGAAGACCACCGTCAGCCGCTCGGGGCCGATGCGTCGCTGGTGCAGCGCGAGGAAGGCGCGGACCAGCTCCAGCTCCCGCGCCAGCGGCGTCTGCGTCTGGCGCAGGTCGGGCAGGGCGGCGGACAGGTAGCGGCGCAGCTCGGACAGCATCTCGCGCGCCGCGGCCGGGTCGGTCTGGGCCAGCCGGCGCAGATGAGCCAGCGTGTTGAACAGGAAATGCGGCTCGACCTGCGCCTGCAGCAGCGCGCTGCGGGCTTCGTCCAGTTGCCGGGCCAGGGTGCGCGCGTCGACCTGCATCGACGCGGCGTCGGCCTCGCCCCGGCGGCGGCGGCGGTGGTACTCCACCGTCAGGCAGGCGACCGTCGCGAACATCGCATGCATCTGCAACTCGTAGGCGCTCCGCGCGATCCGCTGGCCCTCATTCATCCCGAGCAGCGCGCCGAGCGTCGGGACGATCAGCGTCAACGCCAGGATCTGCACCGCCAGGCCCCGCGGGCGGTCGGTGGCCGGCAGCCAGCGCTGCGTCAGGATCGCCAGCGCCCACAGCGCGCCGTACCACGCGGACAGTCCCATCCAAAGCCTCAGCCAGCCTTGCTCCGGCGAGCAAGCGCCCGCGAGCACCCCGAGCGAGCAGGCCAGGCGCTGAGGCAGCACCAGCCCGGCGGCCAGCGCCACGGCGAGGGCGGCGGCGAGCAGCAGCTCGCGGCGGTCGGTGTCGATGAGGCGGGCGAGGGTGGCGGACGTCATGGGGAGCCGGCGAACCGGCGAGGGCGGGAAACCGGGCGCGGCCGGATGAGGATCGTGGATCGAGGGATCAGCGTGGCGACGCGGTGACGGCGACTGCCGTCGAGGCGGCGGAGGCCGGCTGGCCCGGCGCGAAGCGGATGGTAAGCCGGTAGCCCTGCGGAACGCCGCCCTGGCAGGTGAGCGCGGGCAGCGCGATCCGCACGCGCGTCGCGTAGGCCCGGTGGCCGTCGACGGCGATGTCGCGCACCTGGCCGCGGGCATCGACTTCGAACCGGGCCTGGACCTCGCCGGCGGCGTCCACGCGCTGGGCCGCGCCGGCGAGCAGTTCTTCCAGTTGGGCCGACGCATCGGGACAGACGGCGGCCGGTGCGGACGCTGTGGATGCCGCGGCCGATGGGGATGTCGATGCGCCCGCCGCCGCGGACGCTGACGCCCCGGTGAGGCTGGACTGCGCCTGGACGGGCATGGCGATCAAGGCGCTCAACAAGAGCGAGGTGGTCGAGGTCGAGAAGAAGGCGGCGGGGATGAAGGGCGTCATGGCGGCTCCCGGTGTCAAGGTGCCGCGGAAGTTACGCAGCCACCCCGCTCAAGGCAGCACGCGCCAGACGAAGCCCGGGTTCGAGCCGACGAATCGAAGGGGAGAGGCGACGATCGTCAATGAAAAACGGGCCGCATCGCGGCCCGCTTCCTGTGACGAACGCGCGAAGCGCGTTTACTTGGCGCGCGCCGTCATGATCGCGTCCGCCACGTTCTTCGGCGCCTCGGAGTAATGCTTGAACTCCATCGTGTAGGTCGCGCGGCCCTGGGTGGCGGAACGCAGCGAGGTCGAGTAGCCGAACATCTCGGACAGCGGCACCTCGGCCTTGATGATCTTGCCGCCGCCGACCATGTCGTCCATGCCCTGCACCATGCCGCGCCGGCTCGACAGGTCGCCCATCACCGTGCCGGCGTAGTCCTCCGGCGTCTCGACCTCGACCGCCATCATGGGCTCCAGGATCACCGGGCTGGCGCGCCGGCACGCTTCCTTGAAGCCCATCGACGCGGCCATCTTGAACGCGTTCTCGTTCGAGTCCACGTCGTGGTACGAGCCGAAGGTCAGCGTCACCTTCACGTCCACCACCGGATACCCCGCCAGCACGCCGTTGGGCAACGTGTCGATCACGCCCTTCTCGACCGCCGGGATGTACTCGCGCGGCACCACGCCGCCCTTGATCGCGTCGACGAACTCGAAGCCCTTGCCCGCATCCTGCGGCTCCAGCGTGAACACCACGTGGCCGTACTGGCCCTTGCCGCCGGACTGGCGCACGAACTTGCCTTCCACGTCCTCGACCTTCTTGCGCACCGTCTCCCGGTAGGCCACCTGCGGCTTGCCGACGTTGGCCTCGACGCTGAACTCGCGCTTCATCCGGTCGACGATGATCTCCAGGTGCAGCTCGCCCATGCCCGAGATGATGGTCTGGCCCGACTCCTCGTCGGTGCGCACGCGGAAGGAGGGGTCCTCGGCCGCGAGCCGCCCCAGCGCCAGGCCCATCTTTTCCTGGTCGGCCTTGGTCTTGGGCTCCACCGCCTGCGAGATCACCGGCTCCGGGAACACCATCTTCTCCAGCGTGATGATCGCGTCCGGGTCGCACAGCGTCTCGCCGGTCGTCACGTCCTTCAGGCCCACGCACGCGGCGATGTCGCCGGCCAGGATCTCCTTGATCTCCTCGCGCTGGTTGGCATGCATCTGCAGGATCCGGCCGATGCGCTCCTTCTTGCTTCTGGTCGGGTTGTAGACCGAGTCGCCCGACTTCAGCACCCCCGAATACACCCGCACGAAGGTCAGCTGGCCCACGTACGGGTCGGTCATCAGCTTGAAGGCGAGCGCGCTGAACTTCTCGTTGTCGTCGGCCTTGCGCGTCGTGTCCTTCTCGTCGTCGTCGGTGCCGTGCACCGGCGGGATGTCCACCGGCGACGGCATGAAGTCGATCACCGCGTCCAGCATCCGCTGCACGCCCTTGTTCTTGAAGGCCGTGCCGCACAGCATCGGCTGGATCTCGCCGGCGATCGTGCGCTGGCGGATCGCGCGCCGGATCTCGGCCTCGTCCAGCTCGCCGGACTCGAGGTACTTGTTCATCAGCTCCTCGTCCGCCTCGGCCGCGGCCTCGACCATCTTCTCGCGCCACTCGTCGGCCTGCGCCTTGAGCTCCGCCGGGATCTCCTGGTACTCGAACTTCATGCCCTGCGAGGCCTCGTCCCAGACGATCGCCTTCATCTTGAGCAGGTCGATCACGCCCTTGAACTGGTCCTCCGCGCCGATCGGCAGCACGATCGGGACCGGGTTGGCCTTGAGCCGGTCCACCATCATCTGGCGCACCCGGTAGAAGTCCGCCCCGATCCGGTCCATCTTGTTCACGAAGGCCAGCCGCGGCACCTTGTACTTGTTGGCCTGGCGCCAGACCGTCTCCGACTGCGGCTGCACGCCGCCGACCGAGTCGTACACCATCACCGCGCCGTCCAGCACGCGCATCGAGCGCTCCACCTCGATCGTGAAGTCGACGTGCCCGGGGGTGTCGATGATGTTGATGCGGTGCTCCGGATAGGACAGGTCCATGCCCTTCCAGAAGCAGGTCGTCGCGGCCGACGTGATCGTGATGCCGCGCTCCTGTTCCTGCTCCATCCAGTCCATCGTCGCCGCGCCGTCGTGCACCTCGCCGATCTTGTGGTTGACCCCGGTGTAGAACAGGATGCGCTCCGTCGTCGTCGTCTTGCCGGCGTCGATGTGCGCCGAGATGCCGATGTTGCGGTAGTGCTCGATGGGGGTCTTGCGGGACATGGTGGGGCTCCAGTGGCATGAACGACCCGCGCGCGCCGCCTCGGCAGGCCCGCGTCGAGTCCGAGAACCGACCAATGTAGCGACAAGCCATGACACCCGCCATCCGCCACCTGGAAGAGCCTGGCACGCCCAAGGTGACCGGACCATGAACAAAGTGATCCCGCCGATCCGGGACGCCCCCTGAATAGGGGAGGCCAACCGGGGCGAATGGCGGTTTCCGCCCGCGGTTACGTCGTGTGACATCGCTACATTCAGCGCTCCATAAGAGATTCAGGGAGTTGCGGTGAGATCACGTGCATTTGCCGGCGGGTTGTCGTCGACCCTCGCGATCGCGGCCATGGTCCTGGGCGCGTCGAGCGCCGTCGCCGGGCCGGCCGGCCCGGCCGTCGAGGTCGCGGCGGGCATGACCTGCACCGTGCGGGACGGCTGGTGGTCGCTGGACCCGCAGCAGCCCATCCAGCCGGAACCGGTGAAGGTCCTGACGCTGAAGGCGCTGGTGACCGGCACGCCCGGCGCGTGGGTGCAGCCGCTGCGCGGCAAGCTGGCCGACCAGCAGCTGCAGCTCGCGCTGGACCGCCTGAGCGACTGCCGCTGAGGCGCGCGCGGCAGGGGAAAACCCGGGTCGATCGGCCGCGCTGGCTAGAATGCCGGGCTCACCGCCGCGGCGCGCGCGGCGCAAACCCCCCGGGATCCCATGGCCAGCACCACCTCGTCCAAGCATCTGATTCACTTCGAGGGGGGCAATGCCCTCTCGTCCTTCCGGGCCGCGGCGCTGCTGGCGCGTCTGCAGGCCGTCAGCGACCGCGTCGCCGCCGTGCACGCCCGCCATGTGCACTGGGTCTGGACCGACGCCGCGATCGACGCCGAGGGCCGCGACAAGCTGGCCGCGCTGCTGGACTACGGCGACCGGTATGAAGGCCCGGCCGACGGCGCGCTGATCGTCGTCGCCCCGCGCCTGGGCACGCTGAGCCCCTGGGCCTCCAAGGCCACCGACATCGCCCACAACTGCGGCCTGGCGATCCACCGCGTCGAGCGCGTCACCGAGTTCCGCATCACCCTCAAGGCCGGCCTGCTGGCCGGCCTCACCGGCGGCGCCAAGCCGCTGACGTCCGACGAGCTGCTGGCCTGCGCCGAGCTGCTGCACGACCGCATGACCGAGAGCGTGCTGCTGTCGCGCGAGGACGCGGTCCACCTGTTCGACGACAAGCAGGCCCAGCCGCTGGCCCACGTGGCGGTGCTGGCCCGCGGCCGCGTCGCGCTGGAGGAAGCCAACGGCGCCTGGGGCCTGGCGCTGTCCGACGACGAGATCGACTACCTGGAAGCCGCCTTCCGCAAGCTGGGCCGCGACCCGAGCGACGTCGAGCTGATGATGTTCGCGCAGGCCAACAGCGAGCACTGCCGCCACAAGATCTTCAACGCGCGCTTCACCATCGACGGCCAGGAGCAGCCGCTGTCGCTGTTCGGGATGATCCGCAACACCGAGAAGGTGTCGCCGCAGCACACCGTCATCGCCTACGCCGACAACGCCGCGGTGATGGAAGGCCATGCGATCGAGCGCTGGATGGCCGCCGGCGACCGCCGCGCGCCGAAGTACGAGGCCCGCGCCGAGACCGCGCACGTGCTGATGAAGGTCGAGACGCACAACCACCCGACGGCGATCTCGCCGCATCCGGGCGCTTCCACCGGCGCCGGCGGCGAGATCCGCGACGAGGGCGCCACCGGCCGGGGCTCCAAGCCCAAGGCGGGCCTGACCGGCTTCTCGGTGTCCAACCTGCACCTGCCCGGCCTGGCCGAGCCCTGGGAGAAGGACCCGGTCGGCAAGCCGGCCCACATCGCCAGCGCGCTGCAGATCATGACCGAGGGCCCGCTGGGCGGCGCCGCCTTCAACAACGAGTTCGGCCGGCCCAACCTGGCCGGTTACTTCCGCGTCTTCGAGCAGGACGTCGACGGCATCCGCCGCGGGTATCACAAGCCGATCATGATCGCCGGCGGCCTCGGCGCGATCCGCGCCGACCTGACCAAGAAGATCGAGTTCCCCGCCGGCACGCTGCTGATCCAGCTCGGCGGTCCCGGCATGCGCATCGGCATGGGCGGCGGCGCCGCCAGCTCGATGGCCGCGGGCACCAACACGGCCGACCTGGACTTCGACTCGGTCCAGCGCGGCAACCCCGAGATCCAGCGCCGCGCGCAGGAAGTCATCAACCACTGCTGGGGCCTGGCCGAGCGCAACCCGATCCTGGCCGTGCACGACGTCGGCGCGGGCGGCATCTCCAACGCCTTCCCCGAGCTGGTCAACGACGCCGGCCGCGGCGCGACCTTCGACCTGCGCCACGTGCCGCTTGAGGAAAGCGGCCTGGCGCCCAAGGAGATCTGGTGCAACGAGAGCCAGGAGCGCTACGTCCTGGCGATCGCGCCCGAGAGCCTCGAGCTGTTCACCGCGATGTGCGAGCGCGAACGCTGCCCGTTCGCGGTGGTCGGCGTGACGACCGACCAGCGCGAGCTGGTGCTGGAGGACGGCCCCGGCGGCGACCGCGCCATCGACATGCCGATGGACGTGCTGCTGGGCAAGCCGCCGAAGGTGCACCGCGACGTGCGACGGGTCGCCCGCTCCGGCGGCGCGCTGCGCCTGGACGGCGTCGAGCTGGCCACGGCCGCGCGCACCGTGCTGCGCCACCCGACGGTGGCCAGCAAGCGCTTCCTGGTGACGATCGGCGACCGCACCGTCGGCGGCCTGAACCACCGCGACCAGATGGTCGGTCCGTGGCAGGTGCCGGTGGCCGACTGCGCGGTCACGCTGGCCGACTTCAAGGGCTTCGCCGGCGAGGCGATGAGCATGGGCGAGCGCACGCCGCTGGCCTCGGTGGACGCGCCCGCCTCGGGCCGCATGGCGGTGGCCGAGGCCATCACCAACCTGCTGGCCGCGCCGATCGAGCTGTCGCGCGTGAAGCTGTCGGCCAACTGGATGGCCGCCTGCGGCGAGGACGGCGAGGACGCCGCGCTGTACGACACGGTCAAGGCCGTCGGCATGGAACTCTGCCCGGCGCTGGGCGTGTCGATCCCGGTCGGCAAGGATTCGCTGTCGATGCGCACCCGCTGGTCTGAAGACGGCGCGACCCGGCAGGTCACCGCGCCGGTGTCGCTGATCGTGACCGCCTTCGCGTCGCTGGCCGACGTGCGGGGCACGCTGACGCCGCAGCTGCGCGACGGCGACACGACGCTGATCCTGGTCGACCTCGGCCAGGGCCGCATGCGCATGGGCGGCTCCATCCTGGCGCAGACGCTGAACCAGTTCGGCCCCGAGGTCCCGGACCTGGACGACCCGGCGCTGCTCAAGTCGCTGGTCGCCGCGGTCAACGAGCTGCGCGGCCAGGGCAAGCTGCTGGCGTACCACGACCGCAGCGACGGCGGCCTGTTCGCCGCGGCGCTGGAGATGGCCTTCGCCGGCCAGCGCGGTGTCAGCCTCAACGTCGACATGCTGGTCACCGAGGGCGACGGCATCAGCGACAGCCGCGCCGAGATGGGTGACTCCAAGAACTGGGCGTCCCAGGTCAGCGCGCGCCGCGAGGAACTGACGCTCAAGGCGCTGTTCAACGAGGAACTGGGCGCCGTGCTGCAGGTCGCCACTGGCGACCGCGACGCGGTGCTGCAAACGCTGCGCGCGCACGGCCTGTCGCGCTCCACCCATGTCGTGGGCAAGACCAACGACACCAAGCAGGCCGAGGTCTGGCGCGACGCGAAGAAGGTCTTCGCCGCGCCGCTGCACGAGCTGCAGCAGGAATGGGACCAGGTCTCCTGGCGCATCGCCCGCGAGCGCGACAACCCCGCCTGCGCCGACCAGGAACACGCGCTGGCGTCGCAGCCCGGCAAGGGCCTGCACTGGCTGCCGACCTTCGACGTCCAGGAGGACGTGGCCGCGCCGTTCATCGCCTCGGGCGCGCGGCCCAAGGTCGCGATCCTGCGCGAGCAGGGCGTGAACTCGCACCTCGAGATGGCCTATGCGATGGCGCAGGCCGGCTTCGACGCCTATGACGTGCACATGAGCGACCTGCAGGCCGGCGCGGTCGACCTGAAGGACTTCAAGGGCGTCGTCGCCTGCGGCGGCTTCAGCTACGGCGACACGCTGGGCGCGGGCGAGGGCTGGGCGCGTTCGATCCTGTTCAACCCGGTGCTGAAGGCGGCGTTCGAGGCCTTCTTCGCGCGCCCGGACAGCTTCGCGCTGGGCGTGTGCAACGGCTGCCAGATGCTGGCGGCGCTGTCGCCGATGATTCCCGGCGCGCAGCACTGGCCCAAGTTCGTCCGCAACCGCAGCGAGCAGTTCGAGGCCCGCCTGGCGCAGGTCGAGATCGTCGACTCGCCCAGCATCTTCTTCACCGGCATGGCCGGCAGCCGGCTGCCGATCGCGGTCGCGCACGGCGAGGGCTTCGCGGACTTCTCGCAGCGCGGCAACCCGGACCAGGTGTTGCGCGCGATGCGCTACGTCGACGGCGACGGCCAGCCGACCGAGCAGTACCCGCTGAACCCCAACGGCAGCCCGCAGGGCCTGACCGCGGTGACCACGGCCGACGGCCGCTTCACCGCGTTGATGCCGCATCCGGAGCGCGTGTTCCGCAACGTCCAGATGAGCTGGACCGGCGGCGACGCCGGCGCCTTCAGCCCGTGGCTGCGGATGTTCCGCAACGCCCGCCGCTGGGTCGGCTGACGGGGCTCACCGCGGCAGCCTGACCAGGTGGTCGGCGCGCGCGTCGCCGGTCCGCGTCCAGATGCCATGCATCGGACGCGCCCGGTGCGCGTCCGGGCCGCCCCAGGCGGATTGCTGCTGCGGGCGGCAGACCATCACGTGCATCGACTCGCCGTCGAAGAACAGGCCGAGATTGCCGCCGTGCCGGCTGGGATCGTTGCCCGTCGGATCGCAGGCGGTGCCCGGGCCCTTCGTGGTGGGCAGCCGGATGCCGCCGAGCGTCGACACCACTTCATGGCTGCCGAAGTCCGCGATGCCGCGGTCGATCCTCAAGGACCCGTCGGAGATCCGCAGGTCGCTCTTGTTCAGGGCCAGCAGGCCATGGGGTTGCCAGGGGCGGGGCGGCCCTTCCGGACCCACCCGCAGTTCGGAGCGCACGCGGACCTGGCCGTCGAAGACCGCCCGCTCGTGCACCGCCAGGCCGCGGGTGCCCAGTTGCCCGACGCGGTCCAGGTCCTGGCCGTTGAAGTCCCACCGCGCCGTCGGCGGCGCCGAGCCGTCACGGCAGGCGGCGCCGGCGACGTCGCCGCAGGCGCTCGGCGCCACCTGCCGCGCCGGACCGGGGTTCAGCCGCACCGTCGCGTGGGCCGCCACCACGCCGGGCGTGCCGGTCCCGGGCTGCTCGCCGGCCACCGGATTGAGGATCTGCTGGCCTGACCATCCCCGCAGATGACGCGCCTGCTCCGGGCTTTCTCCCGGCAGCGAGATGAAACCCACCGGTCCCAGGGCGCGTCTCATCGCATGCAGCTGGGCGCCTGCGCCGAAGGGCAGGTTCCCCGTCGCGTAGAGCGACCGCGGCGTGTGCATCGTCACCGACATCACCGCCTCGGGGTCCGGCGCGCCGTCCACGGGCTGGCACCGCTCGACGCAGGCGAGGACGATCGCCAGGGCCGGCATCGCGCCGGGGCCGCCGTGGCCACCGAAGAGCGTGTGGCGCAGCGGCAGCGGCAGCAGGTCGTGCGGCGCGACGTAGCGCAGGTCCCGCAGTTCGTCGAGGGTCGGCCGCCAGGGATCGGCCACGACCGTCTGGTCCCGCACGGTGAGGCCGCAGTCCTCGGGGCTGGTGGTCGGCGCCGTCGTCGACGGCAATGCCGGCATCCCGCAGCGCGCCAGGCGCGCCGGATCGAGCAGGGCGGCGCCCCGTTCGCGCGCGTAGCGCATCACGCCGTCGAACACCCGATCGAGCCGCTGGCCGTCATGCCGCCCGGTCTCCGCCCGCCGGTCGAACTGCTCCATCTCCAGCATGGCGATGGTCAGGACCACGGTGAGGAACGTCGCCATGCTGAGCTCCAGCAGGCTGAAACCCGATTGCCGCCGCATCGGCCGGGGCGGCATCGCGCCGGGCCGAGGGCGGGAAGGGGCGGGGAGAGGCATGGCGGGGCTCCTGGGTCATCGTCAAGGTCAAGCCGACGATGTTCCCCGCGCCCCGATGTCCGCGGCAATCCGCGGAGTGGGTCGACATGTCCCCGCCCGCCATCGATATGCGGCAGGCGATTGCCCGGTTTTGGTGAATCCATGCGCCAGCCGCACCCGCGGCCGGCGCCCGGGCCGGCGCTCAGTCCGCGGTCTGCGCCGCGATGCCGGCCAGCAGCTCGTACGAGCGCCGCCGCGCCGCCGGGTCGTGGACCGCGCAGGCGACGATGAACTCGTCGGCGCCGGTGCGCTCGCGCGTCGCGAGCAGGCCCTCGCGCACGGTGCGCGGCGAGCCGACGATCGATTCCGACAGCATGCGCTCCACCGCCAGCTTCTCCCCGGCGGTCCACAGCGTGTCCATGTTGTCGACCGGACGCGGCAGCAGGCCGCGCTGGCCGCGCTGCATGCCCAGGAAGCGCTGCTGGATCGAGGTGAACAGCCGCTGCGCCTGCGCGTCGGTGTCCGCCACGACGACGGTCACGCCCACTGCCGCGTAGGGCGTCGGATGGCGTTCGCTGGGCCGGTACTGGGCGCGGTAGATCTCCAGCGCCTGCATCAGCATCGCCGGCGCGAAGTGCGCGGCGAACGCGAAGGGCAGGCCCAGGTAGGCCGCGAGCTGCGCGCCGTAGAGGCTGGAGCCCAGCAGCCACAGCGGCACCTCGGTGCCCTGGCCGGGCACCGCGCGCACGACCTGGCCCGGCTGCTCGGGCGCGAGGTAGGCCATCAGCTCCTGCACGTCCTCGGGGAAGCGGTCCTCGTGCGCGGTCGACAGGTGGCGGCGCAGCGCGCGCATCGTCGGCCCGTCGGTGCCGGGCGCGCGGCCCAGGCCCAGGTCGATGCGGCCGGGGAACAGCGTGGCCAGCGTGCCGAACTGCTCCGCGATCGTCAGCGGCGCGTGGTTGGGCAGCATGATGCCGCCCGAGCCCACGCGGATCGTCGAGGTGGCCGCGGCGATCTGGCCGATCAGCACGGCCGTCGCGGACGAAGCCACGCCGTCCATGTTGTGGTGCTCGGCGACCCAGTAGCGGGTGTAGCCCAGGCGTTCGGCATGCTGCGCGAGCTGCAGGCTCTCGTGCAGGGCCTGGGCGGCGGAACCGCCCTCGGCGATGAAGGCGAGGTCGAGGATCGAGAGTCGGGGTTGCATGGGCGCGCAGTCTAGGCGCGGGCCCCGGACCGGAGCGGCGGCAGGGTTATCGCCGGATGAGGTAGGCGCGCGCCGGCGTCCGCGCCCGGCTCAGTCGCTGCCGAGCTGGGCCTGGACCTGCCGCGTCTTGCCGCCGTTCCAGACCGACAGCGTGACCTTGTCGCCGACCTGCCGTTCCTCGAGCTCGTTGAGCAGCTCGTCCAGGTCGGCCACCGGCCGGCCGTTGACGGCGGTGATCACGTCGCCGCCGACGATGCGGCCGTCGCGTCCCCGCGAGAAGGCCTGCAGGCCCGCGCGCTGCGCGCTGCCGCCGCTCCTCAGCCCGATCAGCACCACGCCCTTGGGCAGGCGCAGGACCTGGCGCAGCTGCTCGGTGCCGGCGGTCAGGCCCAGCGCCGGGCGGATCACGCGGCCGTGCTTGATCAGCTGCGGCACGACGCGGTTCACCTCGTCGGCCGGGATGGCGAAGCCGATGCCGTTGCTGCCGCCGCTGGGGCTGTAGATCGAGGTGTTCACGCCGATCAGCCGGCCGGCCGAGTCCAGCAGCGGACCGCCCGAGTTGCCGGGATTGATCGCCGCGTCGGTCTGGATCGCGCCGCGGATCGTGCGCTGCGTCATCGACTCGATCTCGCGGTTGAGCGCCGAGACGATGCCGCGCGTCAGCGTCTGGTCCAGCCCGAAGGGGTTGCCGATCGCATACACCGTCTGCCCCACCAGCAGGTCCTTGCTGGCGCCCATCGGCACCGGCAGCAGCTTCTCGCGCGGCGCGGCGATGCGCAGCACGGCCAGGTCGCGGTCGGGATCGACGCCGACCAGGTTCGCGTCGTACGCGCTCTGGTCCGACAGCGTGACCTTGGCCGCCGAGGCGCCCCGGATCACATGGAAGTTGGTGACGACATGGCCCTGCTCGTCCCACAGGAAGCCGGTGCCGGTGCCGCTGGGCACCTCGGTCACGTTGCGCGAGAAGAAGTCGCGCTGCTGCGCCAGCGTCGTGATGTGCACCACCGACGGCGACACCTTGCGGAACACCGCGATGTTGTTCTGCTCCTGCGCGTCGAGCGGGCCGCGCGGCGTCACCGGACGCGGCTGGGCGTGCGCGACGGCGCCGGCGAGCGCCAGCGCGATGGCGGCAAGGGCGGCCAGGGCGGTGAGGCGACGACCGGAGGGCGCCGCGGGAGGGAGTGTGAGAAGGGGAGCGGGGAGGGACGGGGCGGGAGTCGTCGGGCGCATGGCGGCGGATTATCCCGGCCCGAGGTCCGGCGACAGCGCGGTGTCGATCCAGTCCTGCTTCTTGCGCAGCGACTCGTCGTCGTCGGCGAAGCGGCGGGCGATGTCCTGGAACTGCTCCTGGATGCGCAGGAAGGCGTCGACGACCTCGGGATCGAAATGCGTGCCGCGGCCCTCGACCAGGATGGCGGTGGCGGCGTGGTGCGGCATCGGGTCCTTGTAGACGCGCCGGCTGATCAGCGCGTCATACACGTCCGCCAGCGCCATCAGCCGCGCCGACAGCGGGATCGCCTCGCCGCTCAGGCCCTGCGGATAACCCGAGCCGTCCCACTTCTCCTGGTGGCCGTAGGCGATGTCCTTGGCCATCGACAGGAACACCACCGGCGTGCCGAGCTGCGCCTCGGCCTGCGCGATCGCGTCGCGGCCGAGCGCGGCATGCGACTTCATGATCTCGAACTCCTCCGGCGTGAAGCGGCCCGGCTTGAGCAGGATGCGGTCCGGGATGCCGACCTTGCCGATGTCGTGGAGCGGCGCGGACTTGAACAGCGTGGCGACGTACTCCGGCGTCAGCGGCGCGGCGCGGTTCGGATGCTCGCGCAGCGCCTCGGCCAGCGCCCGCACGTAATGCTGGGTGCGGCGGATGTGATTGCCGGTGTCGCTGTCGCGGGTCTCCGCCAGCGAGGCCATCGCCAGGATGGTCACGTCCTGGATCGCCGCCAGTTCCTCGGTGCGGCGGGCCACCTCGGCCTCCAGGTAGGCGGCCTTGTCGCGCAGGAAGTCCGCGCTGGCCTTCAGGCGCAGGTGGGTGCGCACCCGCGCCATCACGATCGGCGGGCTGATCGGCTTGGTGATGTAGTCCACCGCGCCCAGCGCCAGGCCGCGCGTCTCGTCGGCCACGTCGGACTTGGCGGTGAGGAACACCACCGGCACGTCGCGCGTGGCGGGGTCGGCCTTGAGCCGCTGGCAGACCTCGTGGCCGTCCATGCCCGGCATCATCACGTCCAGCAGGATCAGGTCGGGCCGCGGTTCGGCCGCCGCGATGCGCAGCGCCTTCTCGCCGTTGTTGGCGATCTTGACGCGGTAGCGCTCGCGCAGCAGCTCGCTCATCAGCGCCAGGTTGTCCGGCGTGTCGTCGACGACCAGCACGGTGGCGCCGTCGGTGGGGTCGGGCATCGGCGGGGCGATGGCGGTCATGCGGGGCTCCCGGACGAAGTGGGGTCGGTGTCCGTCTCGGCGTCGGCATGGGCGCTGGCGTCCTCGCGCAGCAGCGCCAGCGCGCCGTCGAAATCGAAGCGCAGGGCCGCGTCCGCCGCGCGGCGCAGGCGGCGCAGCCGCGCGGTGGGCAGCGCCAGGCCGTCGAGCATCGTGGACAGCGCCTGCGCCGTGTCGGCCGCCGACGAGTCGCTG
>NZ_JAOCCU010000038.1 GCF_029840635.1 Mitsuaria sp. GD03876
AGTCCGGTGGCGTCTGCTCGGCCCAGCGCGTGAACGTGTCGGGCCGATGCGTCTTGCTGAAGGTCGTGTTGACCTCGGTGCAACTCAACACCCGCGCATACCGCGCGAGCTGCGAGCCGTCGCCAGGGAACGCATCGGCGACCGCGCGCGGCAGGCTCCAGCCGGCAGTGCCGATGCGAAGGGGAGAGGGCGCGCGTGCCATGTCGGCCTTCACACGGCAAGCCGGATGCCACGCCGTTCGAAGAGAATGCGCGGCGGCTGGCGCCCCTGCGTCGCAGGGACGACCTCGCGAGGCGTCCCAGCGATCGATGGTCGCGATCGCTAGCCTTGCCACCGAGCCCTTGCCAAGTCTTCAACCGATGACCGCACCTTATCCGCTGAGCTTCGATGTCGTCTGGCTGGCCTCGGATCGCCATGGGTGCCTCGGCGCGTTCGTCACCGGTGGCGTCGGACCGGTGCCGGTCGTCGCGCTGACGCCTGCGCCAGGAGACCCTGAAGACATCGAGCTCCGATTGCTCGAGTTGCCGGTCATGGCGGAGGCCAAGCTGTCCGCGTCGACTCCACTCCCGGAGAGCTTCGCCGCGCTCGTGGAGCGGGGGCTCTTCGTCTACGACTGGACCGACGTGCATCGCACCAGGAGCACGCAGAGGAACGCCTATCAGCGCTTCGCCGTGCCGACGCGGGCGATCACGGTGGACGCGTTGCCCGAGGACATCGCCGCCGTCGCGCGGCGGGTGTGCCTCGCCGGCACCGATTTCGGCGCCGACGAGGCGATCGACGTCACTCTGCAACTGAGCTGCGAGCGCGGGGAGTAACAGCCGCTCCCCTGCTCAAAGGCTCACGGCCTCACGGCCCACGGCCTCATGGCCTCATGGCCTCTATGGCCTCACTGCGGCCTGTACGTCACCTTCAGCTGATAGCTGCCCGCCGAGTAGGCATACACCAGCACGTACACATCCCCATTGGCCGTCATCGTGACCGAGCAGCCCTCGGTCGCGGTCGACCCGTCCGACTTGCAGGTGTAGCTCGACGTCGTCGGCACCGCGCCCTTGCGCACGTACAGGTCCATGTCGCCGGTGCCGGTCGTGCTGGCCGCCAGCGCGCCGCCGTTGGCCACCTTGAACGGCCCGAAGCTCTTGCTCTGGCCGCGCGTCAGGCTGCCGCTGAAGTTCTCCGTCTTGTCCGTCGGCGGCTGCGTCCCCGGACCGTCGCTGCCCAGCTCCACCGCGTACGACGCGGCCAGCCGCGCGAACTTCAGCGAGTGGTCCGCCTGGCTGCCCATGCTCGCGTAGGTGTCGTTGGCGGTATGGATGTTGGGGTTGTCCGCGCTGAAGCTCGACTCGAACGGCATGCTCGCGTAGAACCCCTTGGCGTTCCACGACGCGTGGTCCGAGCACGCATACCCGCAGCGGTCCGTCCCCACCCGCAGCGTCGGCTGGTAGGTCGAGATCAGGTTGGTCAGGAAGGTGTTCTGCGCGCTGTCGGTGTAGTCCGTGAAGATGTAGATGTCGTTGGCCGCGCCCTTGTAGTTGGTCATGTCCAGCTGCAGCACGCCGACCACCTTGGTGTTGGCCGCGGCGAAGCTGTTGGCGATGTCCTGCGAGCCGCGCAGGCCCACTTCCTCCGCCGCGTAGGCCATCAGCTTGATGGTCCGGCGCGGCTTGTAGTTCGCCTGCACCAGCGCGCGCAGCACCTCGGTCAGGCTGGCCACGCCCGAGGCGTCGTCGTCCGCGCCCGGCGCGCGCATCGTCTCGCCCGAGCCGCCGGACTGATTGATCGAGTCCAGGTGCGCGCCCATCACCACCACCTCGGTGCCGTTGTCGGTGCCCGCGATCGTCGCGATCACCGACTTCTGCGCCCAGCCCGAATGGGTGAATTGCTCCACCGTGATGTCGCTGCGCCCGCCGGCCAGCGTCGTCCAGCGCTGCTTGAGCCAGTTCGACGCGGCCACGCCGCTGCTGCTCGTGTAGTAGCGGTTGGTGTTGGCCGACAGGTCGACGATCGTCTGGCCGATGTTGCTCGCCTGCATCTGCGACAGGATCGGCGTCACCACCGACTGCTGGTCGATCACGTAGCTCGGCCGCACCGCCGCCAGCGCCGCGGCCAGCCGCT
This sequence comes from Mitsuaria sp. GD03876, assembly GCF_029840635.1. Lineage (GTDB taxonomy): Bacteria > Pseudomonadota > Gammaproteobacteria > Burkholderiales > Burkholderiaceae_C > Roseateles. The sequence goes on from NZ_JAOCCU010000038.1 coordinate 2,113, forward strand.
GCGCGCCGACCGGCGTGCTGTGGCGCTGCAGCGAGGCGAGACCCGCTTCACGCGTCGGGTGGTACATGTAGCCGCCGCAACGGCGCAGCTCCTCGTGGATCGAATGGCTCAGCGACGCGAGCGCGTCCTCGTCCACCTCGACCAGGTGGATGCCCTCGGGTCGGGCGGTGGCCGACAGCGCGGACGCGTCCTGCGCGGCGTCGGCCTTGACGCTGGCGACGGCGCGCGCCGCCGGCCGGTGCTTCTGCAGCTGGACCAGCGCGGCGTCGCCGAGGCTGATCCAGACCTTCTCCCCGGCATGGGCCGGCGTGAGCGCCGCCAGGCCGAGGCTCAGGGCGGTGATGGCAAAGAACTGACGCATGGGTGTCTCTCCGGAAATGGCGAAGCCGGCGCGCGGCCACGACCAGGGGTCGGGCGGCGCGCCGGAGCGTTTCAACTGGGGATCAGTAGGTGCCGACCAGCGTGGTGCTGGTGACCGTCGCGTACGCGCTCAGCAGCACGTAGTACGTGCCCGCCGTCGGCGCCGAGAAGGTGATCGTCTCGGCGTTGGTCGAGCCGATCGAGCGCTTGTCGTAGGTCGTGGTCGTCGGCGCGGAACCGCGCTTGACGTACAGGTCGCCGTCGCCCGTGCCGCCGGAGAGCTTGATCGTCAGCGTCGAACGGCCCGCCGGCACGTTGATGCTGTACAGCTTGGTCGCGCCCTTGGCCAGCGAGATGCCGCTCACCGGCACGCCGCTGGTCAGCGGGGTGGCGGTCGGGGGCGGCGTCGTGCCGGAGCAGCTCACGCCCACCGTGGCGAAGGCCGCGGTGACGTCGGCCATCGCGTAGCCGCGGTCCGTCGCGGCCTTCTCCACGCCGCAGGCGCCCTGGTTGAAGGTGCTGTTGGCGGTCCAGTACAGGCGGTTGGCGTCGACCATCACCTCGAAGGCCTTGCGCGTGTTCCAGCCCGGCTTGGTGGCCAGCAGGTAGAACGCGCGGTTGTAGACGCCGCTCGAGTAGTGCACATCCATGCCGCTGCGGTAGTTGGACGCATGGCCGATCGAGCTGCCGTCGCGCGTCGGATCGTCGAAGTAGCGCAGCGCGCCGCTGCCCTTGAAGATCTGCGCGCCGACCAGCCAGTCGTTGCTGCCGTTGTTGCGGTAGTACTCGGCGGCCTCGCCGGCCATGTCGGAGAAGGCCTCGTTCATCCCGCCCGACTGCCCGGAGTAGGTCAGCCCGGAGTTCTGCTCGGTGAAGCCGTGGCTCACCTCGTGCGCGGACACGTCCAGCGACACCAGCGGATAGAACGTCGACTTGCCGTCGCCGAAGCTCATCGCCGTGCCGTCCCAGAACGCGTTCTCGTAGTTGGTGCCGTAGTGCACCCGCATGTAGAGCGTGCCGGTCAGGGGACGCAGGTTGAACCAGTCGCGGTACATGTTGAAGATCACGCCGCCGAAGAAGTGGGCGTCGTTCAGCGGCGAGTAGGCGCCGTTGATCTGCTTGTACTCGTTGCGCGAGCAGGTGAACTGGAACGGCGTGTTGCTCGCGCCGGTGCTGCCGTTGAGGTTGACGGTGATGACGTCGCCGCTGTTCATCTGGCACGTGTCCGTGACCTTCAGCGCGGGGTAGTCGGTGCCGTATTCGTAGCGGCCGGTCTTGGCGTTGCCGCCGGGGCCGGTGGCATCCTTGTGGGCCAGGCCTTCCCAGCGCTCCAGCACCGCGCCGGTGGTGGCGTCGATCATGAAGTGGGGGCGGCTGGGCTGCTTCGCGTCATGGCGCACGAAGGACACCAGGTAGAACAGCTGGGCCTTGCCGTTGGCGTTGAGCCGGACGTACAGCTTGGCCTGCTCGTTCTCGGTCAGCACGGCGTTGATGGCGCCCTTGGCCTGCGCCAGCGCGCCTTGCGAGGTCAGGCTCGCCTGCGCGCTGCCCAGGTCGTCCTGGATGTTGTTGAGCAGGCTGCCGGAGAAGCGCGAGGCGCCGACGGTGTTGTCGCGGTGCTCGACGACGCCTTCGCCCCAGACCGGGACGCCCTGGTAGTACTGCTGGTGACGCGTGACGACCTTGCCGTTGGGGTAGGTCTGCGAGCGCAGCGCCTGCAGGTCGCCGGCGCCCAGGCCCAGGGCGGTCGCCGCGGCGGCCGGGGTGGCGAGCGCGCCCGAGGCGCGCATCTGCGTGTTCACCGGGGAGGTGTCGTCGAGCACGACGCGGTCCGCGGCGATCGCCTGGCAGGCGGCGGTGGCCGCGGCGGCGACGAGGGAAGCGCGCAGCGCGCGCTGAATGAATGCCTGTGTGGATGCGTGGAACATAAGCCTCTTTCTTCCGTGATGGATCGGTGAGATCTCCCGAAGAAACGGCCGGGCTCGTTCGGATGGAACGGGAACGGCCTCCCCCGCTGGCGACTTGGTAGGGTCGCATCGGATGTTGTTGGAGGTGCGGCTGGCGCCGCGTCCCGAGGTGTCGCCGGGCGCCTCGGAGGACCCGAGGTCGAGTGTGGTGGTGCCGGTCGACTGGGCGAATGTAGAGGCTCGACGGCCCGGATCGACCTGTCAGGACTGACAGCGGGTGTAACCCTTGCAACTCTGTTTTTTGGGCACGCCAGCCGCTGGCGTGCGCGTGATAGTCGATGGGGACGCGCTGTTCTAGACTGCCTCGACCCCTGTCCGATGGACAGGCAAACCCGGGAGCCCACCACGATGGCCACGACGCACCAGGTGACCAACCAGGTCGACGAACTGAGCGGCTATTCGCTGCTCGAGACCGATCCGGCGCTGAAGGAAGCGCTCGCGCGCGCCGGCGCCGAGGCCTTCGTGCCGGGGCTCGGCGAGTACGCGGCCGCGCTCGGCCGCGCCGAGACCTACGCGGTGGCGGAGCGCATCAATCGCGTCACGCCGACGCTGGACAGCTTCGACAAGCGCGGCCGTCGGATCGACCGCGTCGAGTTCGATGCCGGCTGGCACGCGTTGCTGGCGATGTACCGCGAGGCCGACCTAGTCGCGATGCCGTTCCGCGACGAGCGCCCCGGCCGCTGGGCCGCGTGGGCCGCGGGCTTCTACCTGCACGGGCAGGTGGAGGCCGGCACGCTGTGTCCCGCGACGATGACGCAGGCCAGCATCCCGGTGCTGCGGCGTGAACCGCAACTCTGGGACAGGCTGCGGGACCAACTCTTCTGCACCGCGTACGACGGCCGCGACCTGCCGCTCGAGCAGAAGCGATCGATCTGGCTGGGCATGGGGATGACCGAGAAGCAGGGCGGGTCCGACGTGCGCGCCAACACGACGCGCGCCGAGCCGGTCGGCATCGGCGGGCGCGGCGGCGAGTACCGCCTCACCGGCCACAAGTGGTTCTTCTCCGCGCCGATGTGCGACGCGCACCTGGTCGTGGCCAAGACGCCGGACGGGGCGCCGGGATGTTTCTTCGTGCCGCGCTGGCGGCCCGACGGGACGAAGAACAGCGTCAACGTGCAGCGGCTCAAGGACAAGGTCGGCAACCGCAGCAACAGCAGCTCCGAGGTCGAGTTCGAGGACGCCTACGGCGTGCTGATGGGCGAGGAAGGGCGCGGCATCCCGACCATCATCGAGATGGCGACCTACACGCGGCTGAACTGCGTCGTCGGCAGCGCGGCGATGCTGCGCCAGGCGCTGGCGCAGGCGCTGCACTACGCGCGCCATCGCCAGGTCTTCGGCAAGCGGCTCGCGGAACAGCCGCTGATGCGCGCGGTGCTGGCGGACCTCGCGCTCGAGAGCGAGGCCGCCATGCAGCTGAGCCTGCGCCTGGCGCAAGCCTTCGAGCGCCAGGACGATCCCGCCGAACGCACCTGGATGCGACTCGTCACGCCGGCAGCGAAGTTCTGGGTCTGCAAGCGCGCGGTCGAACTCACCGGCGAGGCCATGGAAATCCTCGGCGGCAACGGCTACATCGACGACGCCATCATGGGCCGGCTCTATCGCGAAGCCCCGGTCAACTCGATCTGGGAAGGCTCCGGCAACGTCATGTGCCTGGACGTGATGCGCGCGGTCGCGCGGGACCCTCAAGCCTTCCTGGCGTTGCTCGACGAACTCGGCGAGGCCTTCGGCGACGACCGCGCGTTGCGCGCCGACCTCGACGCGCTGCGCGGACTGCTGGCCACACCGCCCGATCAGCTCGAAGCCCTCGGCCGCCGTTTGGCGTCGCGGCTCGTGCTCCTCGCGCAGGCCGCGCTGCTGCGCCAGCACTCGCCTGGCTTTGTCGCCGACGCCTTCGTCAGCAGCCGGCTCGACCCCCAATGGGGCACCGTCGCCGGCACCCTCGATACCCGCAGCATCAACGTCGACGCCATCCTCCAACGCGCCTTCCCCGCGTGAGACCGAGCCCGTCGGCATTCACCGGTATCCCCCCTCGCTCCTACGACTCGCAGGCTCCCCAAGTCGCTCGGGGGGACACCGGCGCCTGCCGACCCACCACCATCGCTTCCTGGCGTGCGGGTGGCGTGGCCTAAACTCGCGCGCTTTCGTCGTCTCTCGGCCATCGGGCCGTCGCTGTTTTGGACAAGATCCTTCTCCAGATTGCCGCCGAACTCAAGGTCCGGCCCGCCCAGGTCAATGCCGCCGTGGAACTGCTCGATGGAGGCGCCACCGTGCCCTTCATCGCGCGTTACCGCAAGGAGGCCACCGACGGCCTCGATGACATCCAGCTGCGCGAACTCGAAGCCCGCCTGAGCTACCTGCGCGAACTCGAGGATCGCCGCGAGGCCGTCCTCAAGAGCATCGAGGAACAAGGCAAGCTCACGCCCGAACTCGCCGCCGCCATCGCCGCCGCGCCGACCAAGCAGGAGCTCGAGGACCTCTACCTCCCCTACAAGCAGAAGCGCCGCACCAAGGGCCTCATCGCCCGCGAGGCCGGCCTGGAACCGCTCGCCGACAAGCTCTTCGCCGATCCCTCGCTCGATCCGATGACCGAGGCCGCCGCCTTCCTCAACCCCGATGCCGGCTTCGCCGACGCCTTCGCGGTGCTGGACGGCGTGCGCGACCTGCTGTCCGAGCGCTGGGCCGAGGACGCCCTGCTCATCGGCAAGCTGCGCGAATGGCTCTGGGAAGAAGGCCTCTTCAAGTCCAAGCTGATGGACGGCAAGGACGAGAACAACCCCGACATCTCGAAGTTCCGCGACTACTTCGACTACGCCGAGCCGATCCGCACCGTGCCCTCGCACCGCGCGCTGGCCGTCTTCCGCGGCCGCACGCAGGAGTTCCTCGATGCCAAGCTGGCGCTCGACGAGGAAGTCGTCCCCGGCCAGCCCTCGCTCGCCGAAGGCCGCATCGCCCGCCACCTCGGCTGGAGCCACGCCAAGCGCGCCTCCGACGAGCTGCTGCGCAAGACCGTCGCCTGGACCTGGAAGGTCAAGCTCTCGCTGAGCCTGGAACGCGACCTCTTCGGCCGCCTGCGCGAGGAGGCCGAGAAGGTCGCCACCAAGGTCTTCGCCGAGAACCTGCGTGACCTGCTGCTGGCCGCGCCGGCCGGCAAGCGCGTCGTCATGGGGCTGGACCCCGGCATCCGCACCGGCGTGAAGGTCGCCATCGTCAGCGACACCGGCCGCGTGCTGGACACGTCGACGGTCTACCCGCATGAGCCCAAGCGCGACTGGGAAGGCTCGATCCACACGCTGGGCCGCCTGTGCGCGACCCACGGCGTGAACCTGATCGCCATCGGCAACGGCACCGCATCGCGCGAGACCGACAAGCTCGCCGCCGACCTGATCAAGCGCATCCAGCAGCTGTCCCCGGAGACGGCGATCGAGAAGGTCGTCGTCAGCGAGGCCGGCGCGTCGGTGTACTCCGCGTCCGAATTCGCGTCGAAGGAACTGCCTGACCTGGACGTGTCGCTGCGCGGCGCAGTGTCGATCGCCCGCCGCCTGCAAGACCCGCTGGCGGAGCTGGTGAAGATCGATCCGAAGTCGATCGGCGTCGGCCAATACCAGCACGACGTCAACCAGAGCGAGCTGGCGCGCACGCTGGACGCGGTGGTCGAGGACTGCGTGAACTCGGTCGGTGTCGACCTGAACACCGCGTCGGCGCCGTTGCTGTCGCGGGTGTCGGGCCTGTCGGCCGGCGTCGCCAACGCCATCGTGCGCTGGCGCGATGCCAATGGCGCGTTCCGCAATCGCCAGCAGCTGCTGGACGTGACGGGCCTGGGCCCGAAGACCTTCGAGCAGTCGGCCGGTTTCCTGCGCATCCGCGACGGCGACAACCCGCTGGATGTCAGCGGCGTGCACCCGGAGACCTATCCGGTGGTGGAGCGGATCCTGGCGAAGGTCGAGCGGCCGATCGGCGACGTGATGGGCAAGTCCGACGTGATCCGGACGCTGAAGCCGGAGGCTTTCGCCGACGAGCGTTTCGGCGCGATCACGGTCAAGGACATCCTGGGCGAGCTGGAGAAGCCGGGTCGCGATCCGCGGCCGGACTTCAAGGTGGCGCGCTTCAACGACGGTGTCGAGGACCTGAAGGACCTGAAGGAGGGCATGGTGCTGGAGGGCACGGTGTCCAACGTCGCGCAGTTCGGGGCCTTCGTCGACCTGGGCGTGCACCAGGACGGCCTGGTCCACGTCAGCCAGCTGTCCAACAAGTTCGTCAACGATGCTCGCGAGGTCGTGAAGACGGGCGATATCGTGAAGGTGAAGGTGCTGGAGGTCGACATGGCCCGCAAGCGCATCTCCCTGACGATGAAGTTGGACGCGCAAGCGCCGCGCGGCGCCGCCAAGGCGGACAACAGTTTCCGTCCGGCCGGCCGCAACGAGCGCCAGGGCGGCAATCGCCCGCAGGCCGGCCGCGACGCCCAGGCCCCTGTCGGCAACGCGATGGCGGCTGCCTTCGCGAAGCTCAAGCGCTGACCGACGTCTCCGGTTTTCTGGGCGGGACTCGGTGTCGCCTGGATCGAGCCGACCGGGGCCCCTTTCCGGAAGTATTAGGAGGAATGGTCCGGCGAAGCCGGCCAGGGGGAGTTCCCTTGGACACAAACAGTCCTGAGGACTGTTTGTGCCTAGGGAACGCCTGTGGCCGCTGGCCACAGGCATGGAGGAAAGGGGCCCCGGTTGGCTCGATCGTGCTCGGTCCAGCAAAGGAGCCACGTCACCCACGACCCAGATCCGCGTTTGATCCCAATTTTTTCGCGGCTGGTCGCACCTGAGGTGTCGAAATGAACGGCGTACGGCTACTCTGCGCGCCGTTTCGCCGTCAATGACAAAAGTCGACGTGTTCCACACGTGCCGACATAAATCCTCGGGAGCCCCCTTTGAAGACCCACGCCATCGCCAGGTCCTGTGCCCTTGTTTGCCTGACCGTACCGTTGCTGCCAGCCATGGCGCAGGATGCGCCTCCGGGCGTGGGGGGAGAGCCGGCGGCTGGCAAGCGGCTGGACCGGGTGGAGATCAGCGGTAGGAACACGGATTCGGACCTGCGCCGCCGGGCTCCGGTCGCCAAGCAGGTGTATGGCCGGGAGGAACTCGACCGCTACGGCGACACCAGCGTGGCGGACGTGCTCAAGCGCCTGCCGGGGGTGAACGTGTCGGACGGCGCGCCTCGGATGCGTGGATTGGGTTCGGGCTACACGCTGATCCTGATCAATGGCGATCCGGCGCCTCCTGGCTTCAAGCTGGACCAACTGGACCCGGCTCAGGTCGAGCGCATCGAGGTGACCAAGGGCCCCAGCGCCGACCAGAGCGCGCAGGCCGTTGCCGGCGCGATCAACATCATCCTGAAGGAAGCGCCGCGCGTGTCGCAGCGTGACCTGCGCGTGGGTGCGGGCTACAACATCAACCACCCGGTGCCGTCGGGCACCTTCACCTTCGGCGAGAAGCTGGGTCCCGTCTCGGTGTCCGTGCCGGTGTCGGTGTTCCAGTGGTTGCAGGAGATGAAGTCCTCCACCGAGCGCAACGGCACCGATGTGAACGACCAGCCGGTCGCCGCGACCCAGCACGGGAAGATGCGCAACTGGGGCCATGCCTTCAACTCGGCGCCTCGCGCGAACTGGAAGATCAGCGATGACGAGTCGGTGTCGCTGCAGGGCTTCGCGCAGAAGGGCTGGTGGAACAACTCGGTCCGCCTGACGCCGGACGGCGAGTACAAGAACACCCGCCTGGACGACGACGGCGACAACCGCGGCACCTGGCAACTGCTGCGGGCCAACACGCAGTGGAACAACCGCTTCAGCGAGACCCAGAAGTGGGAAGTGAAGGCGGGCGTGCAGCTCGCCAAGAACCACATCGAGAACCACACGCTGGTGGCCCGGCCGGTCGATGCGCTGATCGACAACCGCGACCGCAGCTTCACGCAGGCCGGCAAGTACAGCCAGATCCTGGGCGAGGAGCACACGGTGACGCTGGGCTGGGACTTCGAGTTCCGCAAGCGCGACGAGATCCGTGTCACCACGATCGCCGGCGCCGAGCAGGTCCCGGGGCTCAACGGCGAGAACTTCGGCGCGCGCATCCGCCGCCAGGCCTTCTTCATCCAGGACGAGTGGGAGATCAACCCGCAGTGGTCGACCTACTTCGGCCTGCGCCATGAGCAGATCGTGACCACCAGCCGCGGTGTCGCCACCAGCGCCCGCAACAGCTCGAGCGTGCTGTCGCCGCTGTGGCACGTGACGTACAAGATCGACCCGAAGGGCCGCGACATGATCCGCGCGAGCGTGACGCGCAGCTACAAGGCGCCGGAGCCGACCCAGATGCTGGGCCGCTACACGCCCAACTCGAAGTACCCGAACGCCGCCGGCGGCGAGCTCAACGACGAGCTGAATCCCGACCGCATCGGCAATCCGGCGCTCAAGCCGGAGCTGGCGACCGGCTTCGACATCGCCTACGAGAAGTACCTGACCGGCGGCAGCCTCTTCAGCATCGGCGCCTTCCACCGCAACATCAGCCAGCTGATCCGCAACGTCGTGACGCTGGACCCGCCCAACGCGCTGGTGCCGGTGTCGCGCTACGTGATCCGGCCGACGAATTTCTCGAGCGCGACGACCTCGGGCATCGAGATGGAGCTCAAGGGCCGCGCCGGCGAGCTGTTCCCGTCGGTCTTCGATCCGAAGCTGCCGCTGAACCTGCGCGGCTCGGTGAGCGTGTACCGCTCGCGAGTCAAGGCGGTGCACGGCGACAACAACCGGCTCGACCAGCAGCAGCCGTGGACCGCCAACCTCGGCGTCGACTACCGCTTCAGCAGCGTGCCGGTCACCGCCGGCGCCAACCTGAACTACACGCCGGTCTACACGGTCCGCCAGACCGACCAGCAGAGCAGCGAGTTCTCCCGCAACCGCGGCCTGGACGTCTTCGCCCAGTGGATGGTGTCGCCCAAGACGTCGATCCGCTTCTCGGCCAATAATCTGTTCCCGCTCGACGCCCGGGCCGAGACCACGCTGTATCCCTCCGGGGACTACTACGCCACCGGCCGCAGCCTGAAGCCCTGGTTCCAGCTCAACCTGGAAATGAAGCTCTGAGCTGACGCCCCGCACCGGCCGCGTCGGGCGCCTTCCCATGAAAGGACGACCCGCCCGATGCAGGCCTTGCAGATCCTCGCCGGACCCCGTGCGCGCCAACGGCTGCGCGACCATGGCCTGCGCGCCGCCGACGTGCGCGTCGTGCCCGGCGCCGCCGGTGGCCCGAAGGGGCTGATCCTCAGCGCGCTCGACGCCCATCTGTTCGGCGAGTTCCTGCCGTCCGGCGGCCAGGAGGTCCACCTGCTGGGGGCCTCGATCGGCGCCTGGCGCATGGCCACCGCCTGCCTGACCCGCGACGCGGCCCAGGCCCGCGCCGAGTTCGAGCGCCTCGCCCACGACTACGCGCACCAGGACTACGACTCGGAGCCCGGCAAGCGCCCGACCGCCGCGACGGTGTCGCGCGCGTTCTCCGGCAAGCTCGGCGAGATCTTCGGCGGCCGCGAGGCCGAGGTGCTGTCCCATCCGCGCTTCCGGCTGCATGTGTTCACCTCGCGCGGGCGCCATGTCCTCGGCCGGGAAGGGCGGCTGCGCACGCCGCTCGGTTACCTCGGCGCGTTCGCGGCCAACGCGATGTCGCGCCGCGCGATGGGCGCGTGGCTGGAGCGGGTGGTGTTTTCCGACCGGCGCGCCCCGCTGCCGATGCCGCTGGGCGACTACCGCAGCCGGCAGGTGTCGCTGGACGCCGCCAACCTCAAGCCCAGCCTGCTGGCGAGCTGCTCGATCCCGTTCTGGCTGCAGGCCGTGCACGACATCGAGGGCGCTCCCGCCGGCGCCTACTGGGACGGCGGCATCACCGACTACCACCTGCACTTGAACTACGCGGCGATGGTGGGCGACGGCCTGGCGCTGTATCCGCATTTCCAGGCGAGCGTCATTCCGGGTTGGCTGGACAAGGCGCTCAAGCACCGGCACCGGGCCAGCGCCTTCCTCGACAACGTCGTGCTGCTCACGCCCAACCCCGAGTGGGTGAAGACGCTGCCCAACGGCAAGCTGCCCGACCGCAACGACTTCCAGCGCTACATGAACGACGTCCCCGGCCGCGCCCGCGACTGGCTGCGCGCGGTGCGCGAGGGCGAGCGGCTGCGGGACGAATTCCAGGCCGCGTGCGAGCGTCCCACGCTCGACATCCAGGCGCTCTGAGCTACACTGGAACCTTCATTTTCTTTTTCCAACAAGGACCGGGAAAGGCGAATTGGTTATGACACCGCGGACTACCACCTCCACTGCGAAGGTTTGAGCGGCCGCGGCTCGTCACGTCTTTTCATCAGCTGTCCGGAAAAAGTCAGCACCCCAGAAGAAGCGCGGCAATCGGCCGCGCTTTTTGTTTTCTGGAGCACACGAACATGTCGAACATTTCCATCCAGCTGCCCGACGGCAGCAAACGCGAGTTCCCGCAACCGGTGACGGTGGCCGAAGTGGCCGCGTCGATCGGCACGGGCCTGGCCAAGGCCGCGCTGGCCGGCCGCGTCGGCACGGGCGAGAACGCCCGGCTCGTCGACACGAGCTTCCTCATCGACAAGGACACGGCGCTGGCCATCGTCACGGAGAAGGATCCGGACGGGCTGGAGGTGATACGCCACTCGACGGCCCACTTGCTGGCGTACGCGGTCAAGGAGCTGTTCCCCGACGCGCAGGTCACGATCGGCCCGGTCATCGAGCACGGCTTCTATTACGACTTCTCCTACAAGCGCCCGTTCACGCCCGAGGACCTCGCGGCGATCGAGGCCAAGATGGGCGAGCTCGCGAAGAAGGACGAGAAGGTGGTGCGCTCGGTGCTGCCGCGCGACGAGGCCGTCCAGTACTTCAAGGGCATCGGCGAGGCCTACAAGGCCGAGATCATCGCCAGCATCCCGGCCAATGAAGACGTCTCGCTGTACGCCGAAGGCGCCTTCACGGACCTGTGCCGCGGCCCGCACGTGCCGTCCACGGGCAAGCTGAAGTTCTTCAAGCTGATGAAGGTGGCCGGCGCCTACTGGCGCGGCGACCACCGCAACGAGCAGCTGCAGCGCATCTACGGCACGGCCTGGGCGACGAAGGACGACCTCGCGAACTACCTGCGCATGCTCGAGGAAGCCGAGAAGCGCGACCATCGCAAGCTGGGCAAGGACCTGGAGCTGTTCCACATCGACGAACACGCGCCGGGCGTCGTGTTCTGGCATCCCAAGGGCTGGACGATCTGGCAGGAGGTCGAGCAGTACATGCGCCGCGTGTACCGCGACAACGGCTACCAGGAGGTCAAGGGCCCGCAGCTGCTGGACAAGACGCTGTGGGAGGCCACGGGCCACTGGGACAAGTACCGCGACAACATGTTCACGACGGAATCGGAGAAGCGCGACTACGCGCTCAAGCCGATGAACTGTCCCGGCCACATCCTGATCTTCAAGCACGGCATCAAGAGCTACCGCGACCTGCCGCTGCGCTTCGGCGAGTTCGGCCAGTGCCACCGCAACGAACCCACGGGCGGCCTGCACGGGATCATGCGCGTGCGCGGCTTCACGCAGGACGACGGCCACATCTTCTGCACGGAAGACCAGATCCTGGCCGAGTGCGTTGCCTACACGGCGCTGCTGCAGAAGGTCTACAAGGACTTCGGCTTCGACAACATCATCTACAAGGTCGCGACGCGCCCCGAGGCGCGCATCGGTTCGGACGAGGTCTGGGACAAGGCCGAGTTCGCGCTGATGGAGTCGCTGCGCGCCTCCGGCGTGGAGTTCATCATCGCCCCGGGCGACGGCGCCTTCTACGGCCCGAAGATCGAATACACGCTCAAGGACGCGATCGGCCGCCAGTGGCAGTGCGGGACGATGCAGGTCGATTTCTCGATGCCGGCGCGCCTGGGCGCCGAGTACGTCGGCGAGGACGGCGAGCGCAAGACGCCGGTCATGCTGCACCGCGCGATCGTCGGCAGCCTGGAGCGATTCATCGGCATCCTGATCGAGCAGCACGCCGGCGCGCTGCCCGTCTGGCTGGCCCCGACGCAGGTCGTGGTGGCCAATATCACGGATGCCCAATCGGACTACGTTTCCAGCATTGTGAAATCGCTGCAAAAACAAGGGGTTAGGGTCCACGCAGATTTGCGCAACGAGAAGATCACGTATAAAATCCGCGAGCATTCGCTGCAAAAAGTGCCGTTCATCCTCGTTGTCGGTGACAAGGAGAAGGCGAACGGGGCCGTCGCAGTGCGCGCCCGAGGCAACCAGGATCTGGGCGTGATGTCGCTGGAAGACTTCGCTTCGAAGCTCTCCCAAGCCATCGCGGACAAGGCCTGAGTCGGGCGCTTTTTGCGTTTATTGATCACTTCGGACCCCTGCCAGGTCCCGTCGAAAGGTAACCACCATCGCTACTTTTGCTGACCGTCGTGCGATTCCGGAGCGCAAGCACCGCCTGAACCGCGAAATCACTGCTTCCGAAGTCCGCCTGAATGGGCCCGAGAACGAGCCCATCGGCATCGTCTCGATCCAGGAAGCGCTCCGGATGGCCGGTGACCTGGACGTCGACCTGGTTGAAATTGCCGCCACGGCCGTCCCGCCGGTGTGCCGTCTCATGGACTACGGCAAGTTCAAGTACCAGGAGCAGAAGCGCGCTGCGGAAGCCAAGTCCAAGCAGAAGGTCATCGAGGTCAAGGAAGTCAAGTTCCGTCCGGGCACGGACGAAGGCGACTACCAGATCAAGATGCGCAACCTGCGCCGCTTCATCGCGGAGGACGGCGACAAGGGCAAGGTCACGCTGCGCTACCGCGGCCGCGAGATCACCCACCAGGACATCGGCATGCGCATGCTCGAGCGCATCCGCGATGAACTGGCGGACGTGGCGGTGGTGGAGCACATGCCCAAGCTCGAGGGCCGTCAGATGATCATGGTGCTCGCGCCGAAGAAGCGCTGAGCATCTGCGAGAATCCTGGCGGGGCCGGCAGGCCCCGCCTCAGTTTCAGCCCGCCGATCTGGTCGTCGGCGGGCTTATTAGTCTCCTGCAGGCCAGGCAAGTACTTCGGAATCCGGGGTCGCCTGCAGGGACGCACATAGAAGGAGCAGTCATGCCCAAGATGAAGACCAAGAGCAGCGCGAAAAAGCGTTTTCGCGTTCGTCCGGGTGGCACCGTCAAGCGCGGTCAGGCGTTCAAGCGCCACATCCTGACCAAGAAGACCACGAAGAACAAGCGCCACCTGCGTGGCTCGACGTCCGTGCATGAGACCAACATGGGCCACATCGCTGCGATGCTGCCCACTGCTGGCCTGTAATCCAAAGCTGTAAAGGAGATACAACATGCCTCGCGTCAAACGTGGTGTAACCGCACGTGCTCGTCACAAGAAGGTCCTGGCCCTGGCCAAGGGCTTCCGTGGTCGTCGCAAGAACGTCTTCCGCATCGCCAAGCAGGCGGTGATGAAGGCGGGCCAGTACGCCTACCGTGACCGCCGTGCCAAGAAGCGCGTGTTCCGCCAGCTGTGGATTGCCCGTATCAACGCGGCAAGCCGTGGCCTGGGTCTGAGCTACAGCAAGTTCGTGGCCGGCCTGAAGAAGGCCCAGATCGACATCGACCGCAAGGTCCTGGCCGATCTCGCCGTCAACGATCCTGCTGGCTTTGCCAGCATCTTCGCCAAGGTGAAGGCCGCTCTGGCTTGATAGCCATCGTCCGCTCGCGGGTGCTCGCCCGCGACGGACGGGCCGCCCCGGTCGCCCGGGGCAGCCGCTTTTCGAAGGCCGACACCCAGGTGTTCGGCCTTTTTTCATTCCGGCGCGGTGGTGCGATGTTCGCCATCCGTCATTCCGCCACCGACCTCCAAGTCGCCCCGCGATGAACGACCTCGATCAATTGCTGCAACAGGCCGCCGGCGAATTCGCCGCCGCCACGACTCCCGCTGACCTGGAGAACGCCAAGGCCCGATTCCTGGGCAAGACCGGCCAGGTCACCGAGCTGATGAAGGGCATGGCCAGTCTGCCGGTCGAGGAGAAGAAGACCCGCGGCGCGCAGATCAACCAGTTGAAGCAGGGCATCGAGGCCGCGCTGACCGCGCGCCGCCAGGCGCTGGCGGACGCCGAGCTCGACAAGCAGCTCAAGGCCGAGGCGCTGGACGTCACCTTGCCCGGCCGCCAGCGCGGCACCGGCGGCCTGCACCCGATCACGCGCGCGATGGAGCGGATCGAGGCGATCTTCGGCTCGATGGGCTTCGACGTCGCCGACGGTCCCGAGATCGAGAACGACTGGTTCAACTTCACCGCGCTGAACACGCCGGAGGACCATCCGGCGCGCTCGATGCACGACACCTTCTACATCGAAGGGGGTCATGTCTTGCGCACCCACACCAGCCCGATGCAGATCCGCTACGCGGTGCAGCACGTCAAGCGGCACAAGGCGCTGATCGACGCCGGCCAGCCGATGCCCGAGATCCGCGTGATCGCGCCGGGCCGCACCTACCGCGTCGACAGCGACGCGACGCATTCGCCGATGTTCCACCAGGTCGAGGGCCTGTGGGTCGGCGAGAACATCAGCTTCAAGGACCTCAAGTCCGTCTACGTGAACTTCATGCAGCAGTTCTTCGAGACGACGGACATGGAGATCCGTTTCCGCCCCAGCTACTTCCCCTTCACCGAGCCCAGCGCCGAGATCGACATGATGTTCGGCTCCGGGCCGCTCAAGGGCCGCTGGCTGGAGGTCTCCGGCTCCGGCCAGGTGCATCCGCAGGTGATCCGCAACATGGGCCTCGATCCCGAGCGCTACATCGGCTTCGCCTTCGGCTCGGGCATCGACCGCCTGGCCATGCTGCGCTACGGCGTCAACGACCTGCGCCTGTTCTTCGACGGCGACCTGCGCTTCCTGTCGCAGTTCAAGTAAGCCCTGTCGTCGGTCGCCTAGAGAGCAAGAGAGAAACACATGCAATTCCCTGAAAGCTGGCTGCGGGCCTTCTGCAATCCCGCGCTGAACACGCAAGAACTGGCCGAGCTGCTGACGATGTCCGGCCTGGAGGTCGAGGAACTGCGCCCGGTGGCGCCGCCGTTCCACGGCATCGTCGTGGCCGAGATCGTCGAGGCCGCGCAGCATCCGGACGCCGACCGCCTGCGCGTGTGCAAGGTCAACGCCGGCGGCCCCGAGCTGCTGCAGATCGTCTGCGGCGCGCCGAACGCGCGTGTCGGCATCCGCGTGCCGCTGGCCACGATCGGCGCCGAGCTGCCGCCGGGCGAGGACGGCAAGCCGTTCAAGATCGGCAAGGGCAAGCTGCGCGGCGTCGAGAGCTTCGGCATGCTGTGCTCGGCGCGCGAGCTCAAGCTGGCCGAGGACCATGGCGGCCTGCTCGAGCTGGCCGCCGACGCGCCGATCGGCGAGGACATCCGCAAGCACCTGAACCTGGACGACACGCTGTTCACGCTGAAGCTGACGCCGAACCTGGCGCACGCGCTGAGCGTGTACGGCATCGCGCGCGAGGTCGCCGCGCTGACCGGCGCGCCGCTGATCGCGCCGGAGATCCAGCCCGCCGCCGTCGCCAACGACGCGAAGCTGCCGGTGCGCATCGAGGCCGCCGACCTGTGCGGCCGCTTCTCGGGCCGCGTGATCCGCGACGTCGACACGACCGCGAAGACGCCGCAGTGGATGGTCGACCGCCTGGCCCGCTGCGGCCAGCGCTCGGTGTCGCCGCTGGTGGACATCTCGAACTACGTGATGTTCGAGCTGGGCCGTCCGTCGCACATCTTCGACCTCGACAAGATCCACGGCGAGCTGATCGTCCGTTGGGGCCAGGCCGGCGAGCAGCTCAAGCTGCTGAACGGCAACACCATCGAGGTCGACGGCAGCGTCGGCGTGATCGCGGACCGCGAGCAGGTCGAGTCGCTGGCCGGCATCATGGGCGGCGACGCCACCGCCGTGTCCGACGACACGAAGCACATCTATGTCGAGGCCGCGTTCTGGTGGCCCAAGGCGGTGATGGGACGTTCGCGCCGCTTCAACTTCTCGACCGACGCCGGTCATCGCTTCGAGCGCGGTGTCGATCCGGCCGGCACCGTCGACCACATCGAACGCATCACGGCGCTGATCCAGTCGATCTGCGGCGGCGAGGCGGGTCCGATGGACGACCAGACCACGCAGTTGCCCGAGCGCAAGCCGGTCGCGCTGCGCGTCGAGCGCGCGGCCAAGATCATCGGCATGCCGCTGACGCAGGCCGATTGCGAAGGCGTCTTCACCCGCCTGGGCCTGCCGTTCACGTCCGCGCCGGGCGTGATCACCGTGACGCCGCCGTCGTTCCGCTTCGACCTCCAGATCGAGGAAGACCTGATCGAGGAAGTCATCCGCGTGCTCGGTTATCCGAAGCTGCCGTCGACGCCGCCGCTGGCGCCGGTGGTGGGCAAGGTGCGCACCGAGTCGCGCCGCGCGACGCATGCGCTGCGCCACGCGATGGCGGGGCAGGGCTACTTCGAGACGATCAACTTCAGCTTCGTCGAGGCGCGCTGGGAGCAGGAGCTCGCCGGCAACGCCAATCCGATCCAGCTGCTGAACCCGATCGCCGCGCCGCTGGCGGTGATGCGCTCGTCGCTGATGGGCTCGCTGGTCCAGGTCTTGCGCCACAACCTGTCGCGCAAGGCGCCGCGGGTGCGCGTGTTCGAGATCGGCCGCGTGTTCCTGCGCGACGCGTCGGTGCGGGAAAGCGACACCACGATCGCCGGCATCGACCAGCCGATGCGCCTGGCCGGCCTGGCCTGGGGCCCGGCGGACCAGCAGCAGTGGGCGCAGAAGGACCGCGCGGTCGACTTCTTCGACGTGAAGGGCGACCTGGAAGCGCTGTTCGCGCCCCGCGCGCTGACCTTCGAGGCGGCGGAGCATCCCGCGCTGCATCCGGGCCGCAGCGCGCGCGTGCTGTTGGACGGCGAGGCGATCGGCGTGGTCGGCGAGCTGCATCCGAAGTGGCGCCAGGGCTACGAGCTGCCGTCGGCGCCGGTGCTGTTCGAGCTGTCGCTGGACGCGGTGCTGGCGCGCACGCTGCCGCAGGGCAAGGGCGTGCCGCGCCTGCAGGCGGTGCAACGCGATCTGGCGCTGATCGTCAATGAGCAAGTGACCTACGCCTCCCTCATGCGGGCGATCGAATCCAGCGGCGAAGCCCTGGTACGCTCTGCGCGTTTGTTCGACGTCTTCAAGCCCGCCCAACCGACGGCGGAACTGAAGGCCGGCGAACGCAGCCTGGCCGTGCGCCTGGAGCTGCTCGATGACGAGAACACGCTGACCGACGAACGCATCGAGCAGGCGGTGGCGAAGGTGGTGACGGCGCTGGGCGAGAGCCTCGGCGCACGTCTGCGGGGCTGAGGGGAGGGGAGGACACATGAGCGATGACGATCTGAAGGAGCAGGCGCGCGTGCTGCTCGGCAGCCTGGAGACGCCCACGCTGACCAAGGCCGAGCTGGCGGAGCTGCTGTTCGACAAGCTCGGGCTGAACAAGCGCGAGTCCAAGGACATGGTCGAGGCCTTCTTCGACATCATTCATCAGAGCCTGTCCAGCGGCCGCGAGGTGAAGCTGTCGGGCTTCGGCAACTTCAACATCCGGCGCAAGGCGCCCAGACCGGGCCGCAACCCGCGCACCGGCGAAGCGATCCCCATCAAGGCCCGCAACGTCGTGACGTTTCATGCGAGTCACAAATTGAAAGAAGCCGTCCAAGGCAACACGCCTTCGGGTGGTGACTTCGAGTAGAGTCTGACCCTTCCCGCCGCCGCCGGAGCCGCTGATCCCCATGGACGTCCAGCTTCCCGCCATTCCCGCCAAGCGCTACTTCACCATCGGTGAGGTGAGCGAGCTGTGCGGCGTGAAGCCCTATGTCCTGCGGTATTGGGAACAGGAATTCACGCAGCTCAAGCCGATGAAGCGCCGGGGCAACCGGCGCTACTACCAGCACCATGAAGTGCTGCTGATCCGCCGCATCCGTGACCTGCTCTACGACCAGGGCTTCACCATCAGCGGCGCGCGCAATCAACTGATCGACACCACCCACGCGGGTGCCGGCTCGAGCGCGCAGGAGTTCCGTGCCGAGGCGATCGCCGCCGCGCAGCTGGAGCAGTTCCGCGAGCACCGCGAGGTCGCGCGCGCGCTGGCCGCCGACGTGGCGGACGGTGCCGCGCACACCAGCGTCACGCTCGAGAAACTGACGCTGGAGCAGGTGCGGGATGAATTGATGGCGATTCGAGAGAGTTTGCTTGCCTGAGCGCAGAAATTGCGTATAGAATCTGAGGCTTCGTCGGGGTGTAGCGCAGCCTGGTAGCGCACTTGCATGGGGTGCAAGGGGTCGCGAGTTCGAATCCCGCCACCCCGACCATTAATAAGAAGAACCAAGAAGCCCGGTACCGCAAGGTGCCGGGCTTTTTGCTTTGGGGCCGAGCCCCATCCAGGGGCGAAGCAGGTCGATGCGCATCGCCAGTCCCGCGGCGATCGCGCAGGCCGCCACCGTGATCGCCACGACGGCGCTGGCTTCCAGCGCCAGCGGCCACTGCAGCGGCGCGAGCAGGTGCCCGGCAATGACCGTCGCCGTCTGGTGAACGAGATAGAACGGGAACACCGCCAGCGTCAGCCAGCGCAACTGCGGGGAATCGCGCCCGGACAGCCACTGGCGACCGAAGCCCAGCACCGCCACGATCGGCAGCCACTGCTTGCCGGCATTGAGCGCGCGCAGCGCCATCAGCAGCGCCTCGGGGAAGTCGTCGCCATGCGCCGCGCGCCAGGCGTCCGTGATCTGCGACGAGCCCAGGTGGACGACGACATAAGCGACCAGCGCGATCCAGCGCAACCGCCGCGCGGCCTCCCAGGCGCCGTGCCGGTCTTCACGCGTTCCGAACAGCGCGAAGCCGAGCACGAACATCCCGACGTACACGCCGTGCTGGTACCAGTCGTGGACGAGGTCATGCGTCGCCGGGAATCGATCGAGCAGGTGCTGGCGCAGCAGCGCGAACAGCAGCCACGGCACCCACAGCAGCCGGCCGCCCGACACGAGCCGCCCCCAGCCCGGGGCGGCCAGCCATCGCCGCGCGGCTGGAACGCGAAGCATCGCCAGCACCACCGCCGTGTACGCCCACAGGTAGGGCAGGAACCACAGGTGGTTCCAGGTTGGCAGCCGCAGGCAGTCATTGCCGCGGCAAAAGCCGTGATACGCCTGGAAGTAGAGGGTCAGGAAGTCCAGATAGCTGCCGCCGTAGCCCAGCTTCTCGACGACCTCCAGGTAGGACTGCGGCGGCACGATCACCGCCATCCCGAACAGCAGCGGCAACAGCAGCCGCTTGCTGCGGGTGGCGAGCAAGGCGCCAACGCCGCCGGCGGGACGGGCGCCGACGGCACGTTCGGCCATCAACGCGGTCGCGGCGCCCGAGATCAGGAACAGCAGCGACATCCGCCACGGGTTCAGCCACAGCATCCAGGCCTCCAGCGCCGGGACGAGCCGCGGCGACTTCACGTGCCAGTCCCAGCTCACGTAGAACATGCCCGAGTGATAGAGGATCAGCAGCCCGAAGGCGAGGACGCGCAGCCAGTCCAGCTCGGTGAGGCGGGACGCGGGCGAGGGCGCGGAGAAGGGGGATGTGGCGTTCATGGGGCGCCAGCTTCGTCGCCCGTCGCCGTGCCGAGGAAGGAATGTGACGAGCCGCCCCCGCGCGGTGACGATCCGCCCCGTCCCCGGGGCGGTCCGCGCCCCTACACTGCGCCGCCATGACCGAGGACAAGTGGCTGGGGATCTATCTGGAGAGGCGGCGCTGGATCGAGCGCCTGGCCTGGACCGTGCTGCTGCTCGGATCGGCGGCCGCCAACACGATCACCACCAACCTCGACATCCGCCGCGCCCATCTGCCGTTCGAGATCTGGGAGCCGGCGGTCTGGGAGTTCTCCAGCGCGCTCGTCTGGATGGTCCTGATCCCGTGGATGGTGCGGGCAGCCGACACCCGGCCGCTGCGCTGGGGGCAACTGCGGCGTCACCTGCCCTGGCATCTGCTGTTCGCGCTGCTGACCAGCCTGGCGCACGTGCTGGGCATGGTGGCGTTGCGCAAGCTGGCGTACGCCACCCAGGACGCGCGATACGACTTCGGCAACTGGCCGGTCGAGCTGGCCTACGAGGCGCTCAAGGACGTCCGCAGCTATGCCTTCATCCTGCTGATCGTCGGCGCGTACCGGCTGTTCGTGTGGCGATGGCAGGGCGAGGCGAGCCTGCTCGCCGCGGCGCCGGGCGCGCCGGCCGTGTCCGCGACGACCGCGCCTGCCACCGGGGATCCGGCGACGCCGGCGTCGTCGATGCCGTCGCCCGAGCCCGCGTCGCCGGCGGACCGGGATCCCGAACCCGAAGCCGCCCGCCCGGAGCGCCTGCTGGTGAAGAAACTCGGCAAGGAATTCCTGCTGCCGGTGGAGGAGATCGAGTGGGTGCAGGCCTGCGGCAACTACGTCAACCTGCATCGCCAGCAGCATGACTATCCGTTGCGCAGCAGCCTGGGCGCCTTCGAGCAGCGGCTCGATCCGGCCGCCTTCGTGCGCGTGCACCGCAGCTACCTGGTGCGGCTGGCGTTGATCGAGGCGATCGAGCCGACCGAGGCCGGCGACGCCCACCTGCGGCTGCGCGACGGCAGCCGGCTGCCCTGCAGCCGCACCTACCTGGAGCGGCTGCGACAGCGCCTTGTCTGACTGGGCGATCTCCTGTCCGCCGGGTTCACCGGAGCCGCCTCGCGCGGCTATGCTCTGACCCCAATGGACGCCCCGCTGGAATCCCGAGAAGCCGCCGATCCGTCGCCGCGCCTGCTGCGCGAACCCGGCGACGGCGGCCGCATGCGGGCCCGGCTCGAGGGCGACTGGACGCTGCTGTCGCTGCGCGAACGCGTGGAGGCGTTGCGCGGCGAGCTCGGCGAGATCCCGACCGCCAATGTCTCCTGGGACCTGAGCGCGGTGCGCCGGCTCGACCCGACCGGCGCGCTGCTGCTGTGGCAGGCCTGGGGCCGGCGCCAGCCGGAGGACCTGCACTGGCCGCCGGCGCCGCTGTCCGACATGTTCCAGGCGCTGTTCGCGCGGCTGGGCAGCAAGCAGGGCAAGCCCGCGAAACCACCGCGCGCGCAGAACGTGCGCCAGTTCGGCCAGGGCCTGCTCAACACCGCCAGCCACCTGCTGGACGCGGTCGCGCTGCTGGGCCAGGTCGTGCGCGACCTCGGCCGGCTGGCGCGCCATCCGACGCTGATCGCGTGGAAGGACATCTCCGCCCACATCTACCGCAGCGGCGCCCAGGCGCTGGGCATCACCGCGCTGGTCGGCGTGCTGGTGGGCATCACGCTGTCGTACCTGACCGCCAAGCAGCTGCAGAGCTACGGGGCCGACATCTACGTCATCAACATCCTGGGCATCAGCGTCTGGCGGGAGCTCGGCCCGCTGCTCGCGGCGATCCTGGTGGCGGGGCGCAGCGGCTCGGCGATGACCGCCCAGCTCGGCGTGATGCGGGTGACGCAGGAACTGGACGCGCTGTCGGTGATGGGCATCTCGCACACGATCCGGCTGGTGCTGCCCAAGATGGTGGCGCTGGCACTGTCGTTGCCCCTGGTGATGACCTGGACCAGCTCGATGGTGCTGCTGGGCGGCATGGTTGCCGCGCGCGCCACGCTGGGCCTGGAATACGTGCAGTTCCTGCAGGGATTGCCGGCCGCGGTGCCGGTGGCCAACCTGTGGCTGGGACTGTCGAAATCGGCCGTGTTCGGCCTGTTGATCGCCTTCACGGCCTGCCACTTCGGGCTGCGGATCAAGCCGAACAGCGAAAGCCTCGGGACCGGGACCACCTCCTCGGTGGTGGCCTCGATCACCGTGGTGATCATCGTGGACGCGATCTTCGCGGTGATGTTCTCGGACGTGGGGATCAAGGGATGAACGACTGCACCGAACCCTCCTCGGCGGACGTCGCCGAGGCCCAGCTGAACCTGCGGCCCGGCGATCCGGTCATCGAGGTGCGCCACGTGGGCACCGTGCTCGGCGGCGTGCGCATTCACAAGGACCTGAGCCTCGAGGTCGCGGCCGGCGAGGTGCTGGGCATCATCGGCGGCTCGGGCAGCGGCAAGACGACGCTGCTGCGCCTGATGCTCGGCCTGGAGCGCCCGAGCGAGGGCGAGGTCCTGATCTTCGGCCACAAGCTGGGCAAGTGCGAGGCCACCGACCTGGCGCAGGTCCGCCACCGCTGGGGCGTGCTGTTCCAGCAGGGCGCGCTGTTCTCGGCGCTGACGGTGTTCGACAACATCGCGCTGCCGCTGCGCGAGCTCAAGAGCCTGCCCGACGACCTGATCGCGGAGCTGGTGATGACCAAGCTGCAGCAGGTCGGCCTGAAGCCGGAGGACGGCATCAAGATGCCGGCCGAACTGTCGGGCGGCATGGTCAAGCGGGTGTCGCTGGCGCGCTCGCTGATCATGGATCCGCAGCTGCTGTTCCTGGACGAGCCGACGGCCGGCCTGGACCCGGCCAGCTCAAAGGGCTTCGTGCAACTGATCGAGAGCCTCAAGCGGGAGATGTCGCTGACGGTGGTGATGGTCACCCACGACGTCGACACGCTGTTCGCGATCGCGGACCGGGTCGCCGTGCTGGCCGACCAGCACCTGATCGCGCACGGGCCGCTGGAGGTGGTGGTCAAGCAGTCGCATCCGTTCATCCGCAACTTCTTCCTCGGCCACGCGGACCGCTGCGCGGCCGAGAACCTGCGCAGCTACCGCGACGCGCTGCACCACCGCGACGAACTCGCGGCCTGAGCGCCGCGGCGTCGACGACAAGAAAGGATTTCGGGCGAGCACATGGAAAACAAGGCACATGCATTGGCCACCGGCCTGTTCGTGCTGCTGCTCGGGGCGGCGCTGGTGGCGGTGATCCTGTGGTTCCGCGACGACCGCGGCGACACGCAGAGCTTCACCGTGGTGACGCGCGCGGGCGTGCCGGGGCTCAACGTCAAGGCGCCGGTGAAGCTGCGCGGCGTGCAGGTCGGCAAGGTCGACGAGATCCGCTTCGACCCGGCCGATCCGAAGCAGATCCTGGTCGACATCGAGGTCGACGCCGACGCCCCGATCGCCGCCGGCACCACCGCCAAGCTCGGCTACCAGGGCATCACCGGCCTGTCGTTCATCGATCTCTACGACGGCCCCGAGCCGGCCGATCCGAAGCAGAGCGTGCTGCAGACGCGGCGCATCGGCCTGGCGCCGTCGTTCTTCGACCAACTGCAGGACGTCGGCCCGAAGCTGGCGGCCAGCGCGCTGCAGACGATGGAGCGCGTCCAGCAGGTGCTCAGCGAGGGCAACCAGAAGCAGCTCAGCGAGACGCTGGCGCAGCTGAACCAGGCCTCGGCCGGCCTGAACGAGCTGATCCACGACCTGCGGCCGACCGCGCAGGCGCTGCCCTCGCTGGTGAAGAACGCCGACGGGCTGGTCGTCGCCGGCCGCCAGACGCTGGGCAACATCGACACGCTGGCGAAGCAGGGCGGCGAGCTCGCCGACGAATACAAGGGCAAGGCCGCGGCGATCGACCAGCTCGGCGACGCGGCGGTGCAGATGCAGCGCACGCTGCGCCGCGTGGAACTGTCGCTGGTCGGCTCGGCCGACAAGCCGCGCCAGCGCGCGGTGCTGGACGACCTGTCGCAGGCCGCCCGCGCGCTCGAGCGCGCCGCGCAGCGCATCGGCGACCAGCCGCAGAGCCTGATCCTCGGACCGAAGCCCGGCGAGCCCGGGCCCGGCGAATCGGGCTTCGACGCCGGAGCGAAGAAATGAACGACGAACGCCTCTTTCCCCGCGAGGGCCGCGCCCGCCGCGCGCTGACGATCGGCGCGCTGGCGCTCACCGCCCTCGTCGTCGCAGGCTGCGGCAGCCGCGCGCCGGCGCCGACGCAGATGGACCTCGGCCCCGCGGCGGCCTGGCCGGCGCAGGCGACGCTCGCGCGCCGCGTCGACCTGCAGGCGGTGAGCGCGCCCGAGACGCTGCAGAGCACCGGCATCGTCTACCGGCTGGGCGACACCGATCCCTACGCGCGGCGCGCCTATCGCGACTCGCGCTGGGCGGCGCCGCTGCCGGTGCTGGTGGCCGCGCGGCTGCGCCAGCAGATCGCCCGCGCCCCGGTGATGCCGGTGCCGGCAGGCGCCGAGACGCCGGCGCCGATCGCCGTCACGCTGGAGCTGGAGGAATGCCTGCAGCACTTCAGCAGCGCGTCGCGCAGCGAGGTGCAGCTGCGGGTGATGGCGACCGCCGAGGACGGCACGCAACGCGCGTTCGATCGCGCGGAGCCGGCCGGCGCCGACGCCGAGGGCGCGGTGAAGGCGACGGCGGCGGCGGTCGACGCGCTCGGCCCGGAGATCGCGGCCTGGGCCGCGACCCTGTCTCCGCGCGTGCCGCAAGGGCGCGGCCGGCGTTGATCCGGCATCGATGCCGGCCTTGACCCCGGCGGCGACGAAGCGACAACGGGGCCGAGGGCCCCGTTGCTTCGTGTGGCGAGCGCGCGGGCTCGGGCCCGCGTGCCGGGCGTCAACGGCGGCGCTTCGAGCCGCCGCCCAGCAAGCTGCCCAGCACGCCGCGGACGATCTCGCGGCCCACCGACGAGCCGATCGAGCGCAGCGCCGACTTGGCCGCCGTCTCGGCCAGGCCCTCATGGCGTCCGCCGCGCGGGCCGGTGCTGCCGAAGAGCACGTCCTTCAGGCCGTCCAGCATGCCGCCGCCCTGGTCGGGCTGCGGCGCCGGCGCGGGTGCCGCGCGGCCGCCGCCGGTGCGGAAGGCGCTGTCCGCCTCGTCGGCCATCGAGCCGCCGCGCGACGCCGGTGCCTGCTGCTGCTGGCGTTCCTGCGCGGCCGGCGTCGCGGCGGCGCGGCCGGTCAGCTTTTCATAGGCCGACTCGCGGTCGACCTGCTTCTCGTACACGCCCGCGACCAGCGAGCCGGCGATCAGCGCCTTGCGCTGCTCCGGCGTGATCGGGCCGATCTGGCTGCCCGGCGGCAGCACGAACACGCGTTCGGTGATGCAGGGCCGGCCCTTGTCGTCGAGCAGGCTGACCAGCGCCTCGCCGACGCCCAGTTCGGTGATCGCCATCGCGATGTCCAGGCCCGCCTTCGGCCGCATCGTGTCGGCGGCGGCCTTGACCGCCTTCTGGTCGCGCGGCGTGAAGGCGCGCAGCGCGTGCTGCACCCGGTTGCCGAGCTGGCCCAGCACCGTGTCCGGGATGTCCAGCGGGTTCTGCGTCACGAAATAGACGCCCACGCCCTTGGACCGCACCAGGCGCACCACCAGCTCGATGCGCTCGACCAGCGCCGACGGCGCGTCCTTGAACAGCAGGTGCGCCTCGTCGAAGAAGAACACCAGCTTGGGCTTGTCCAGGTCGCCGACCTCGGGCAGCGTCTCGAACAGCTCCGACAGCATCCACAGCAGGAAGGTCGCGTACAGCCGCGGCGCCGCCATCAGCTTGTCGGCCGCCAGGATGTTGATGACGCCCAGGCCGTCCGACGTCTGCATGAAGTCGTGGATGTCGAGCATCGGCTCGCCGAAGAACTTGTCGCCGCCCTGCGCCTCGATCTGCAGCAGCCCGCGCTGGATCGCGCCGACGCTGGCCGCCGACACGTTGCCGTACTGGGTGGTGAAGTCGCTGGCGTTGTCGCCGACGTGCTGCAGCATCGCGCGCAGGTCCTTCAGGTCCAGCAGCGCCAGGCCCTGGTCGTCGGCGATCTTGAACACCATCTGCAGCACGCCGGCCTGGGTCTCGTTCAGGCCCAGCATCCGCGACAGCAGCAGCGGACCCATGTCGGAGACGGTGGCGCGCACCGGATGGCCCTGCTCGCCGAAGACGTCCCACAGCGTGGTGGGGCAGGCGATCGCCGCGGGCGGCTCGATGCCGCGCTCCTTGAGCACGGCCAGCAACTTGGTCGACGGGGCGCCCGCCTGGGAGATGCCGGTCAGGTCGCCCTTGACGTCCGCCATGAAGACCGGGACGCCCATCTGGCTGAACGATTCGGCCAGTTTCTGGAGACTGATCGTCTTGCCGGTGCCGGTCGCGCCGGTGATCAGGCCGTGGCGGTTGGCCAACGCCGGCAGCAGCTGACATTCGATGTCGCCGTGGCGGGCCAGCAGGATCGGGTCGGCCATGCGGAAGTCTCCAGAGGCAAAAAGCTAAAATCGCAGTCTAACGAAGCATCAACAGCGCCGGCCCGGAGTTTTTCCGGGCCGTCGTTCATAGGAGAACGAGGACATGGCAGGGCATTCCAAATGGGCCAACATCCAGCACCGCAAGGGCCGCCAGGACGAGAAGCGCGGAAAGATCTGGACCCGTCTGACGCGTGAAATCATCGTCTCGGCGCGCGCCGGCGGTGCCGACGTCAACATGAATCCCCGCCTGCGCCTGGCGATCGAGAAGGCCAAGGCCGCCAACATGCCGGCCGACAACATCAAGCGCAACGTCGACAAGGCCACCGGCAACCTCGACGGCGTGACCTACGAGGAAATCCGCTACGAGGGCTACGGCATCGGCGGCGCCGCGGTCATCGTGGACTGCATGACCGACAACCGCGTGCGCACCGTCGCCGAGGTCCGTCACGCGTTCAGCAAGTACGGCGGCAACCTGGGCACCGAGGGCTCGGTGGCCTTCCAGTTCAAGCATTGCGGCCAGCTGGTCTTCGCGCCGGGCACGTCCGAGGACAAGGTCATGGAAGTGGCGCTGGAAGCCGGCGCCGAGGACGTGATCACCGACGACGACGGCGCCATCGAGGTGCTGACCGCCCCGGGCGACTACGAGGCGGTGAAGAACGCGCTGGAGGCGGCCGGCCTGAAGGCCGAGGTCGCCGAAGTCACGATGCGCGCCGAGAACACGATCGACCTGGCCGGCGACGAGGCCGCGCGCATGCAGAAGCTGCTCGACATCATCGAGGACCTGGACGACGTCCAGGAGGTCTATCACAACGCGAGCCTGTCCGAATGAAGGTCCTGGTCCTTGGCAATGGCGGCCGCGAGCATGCGCTGGCCTGGCGTCTGGCGCAGGGCGAGCGCGTCACGCAGGTGTTCGTGGCCCCCGGCAACGGCGGCACCGCGCGTGATCCGCTGCTGAAGAACGTCCCGATCACCGACGTCAAGGCGCTGGCCGACTTCGCGGTCGAGCAGAAGATCGCGCTGACGGTGGTCGGCCCCGAGGCCTTCCTGGCCGCCGGCGTCGTCGACGAGTTCCGCGCCCGCGGGCTGCGCATCTTCGGCCCCACCAAGGCGGCCGCGCAGCTGGAGAGCTCCAAGGCCTTCGCCAAGGAGTTCATGAAGCGCCACGGCATCCCCACCGCCGCGTACGAGACCTTCAGCGACACCGCCGCCGCGCATGCCTACGTCGACGCGCAGGGCGCGCCGATCGTCATCAAGGCCGACGGCCTGGCCGCGGGCAAGGGCGTCGTCGTGGCGATGACGCTGCAGGAGGCGCACGAGGCGATCGACTGGATCCTGGCCGACAACAAGCTCGGCGTCGTGCACAACGAGGGCGGCGCGCGCGTCGTCATCGAGCAGTTCCTCGAAGGCGAGGAAGCCAGCTTCATCGTGCTGTGCGACGGCCGCAACGTCCTGCCGCTGGCCACCAGCCAGGACCACAAGCGGCTGCTCGACGCCGACCAGGGCCCCAACACGGGCGGCATGGGCGCGTACTCGCCGGCGCCGGTGGTCACGCCCAACGTGCACGCCAAGGTGATGCACGAGATCGTCATGCCGACGATCCAGGGCATGGCCCGCGACGGCACGCCGTTCACCGGCTTCCTGTACGCCGGGCTGATGATCGACGCGCAGGGCCAGCCGCGCACCGTCGAGTTCAACACCCGCATGGGCGACCCCGAGACGCAGCCGATCATGATGCGGCTCAAGAGCGACCTGTTCGAGGTGCTGATGCACGCCACCGACGGCACGCTCGACCAGGTCGAGCTGCAGTGGGACCGCCGCGCCGCGCTGGGCGTGGTGATGGCCGCGAGCGGGTATCCGCTGTCGCCGCGCAAGGGCGACGCGATCACCGGCCTGCCCGAGGACGCCGAGGACGCGATGGTCTTCCACGCCGGCACCGCGATGCAGGACGACAAGCTGGTCACCAGCGGCGGCCGCGTGCTGTGCGTGACGGCGCTGGGCGAGGCGGTGCGCCACGCGCAGCAGCGCGCCTACCAGGCCGCGCAATCGATCCAGTTCGACGGCAAGCAGTACCGCCAGGACATCGGCCATCGCGCGATCAAGCGCTGACCTGACGTGGCTCCTTCCGCTCCCCGCCGCTGGACCGGCCCGCTGACGCCGATGTCCGGCGGCAGCGCGCTGGCGCGCGCCGTGATGCGCCTGTTCGGCTGGGGCATCGACTGCCACGGCCTGCCGGCGAAGCAGGGCGTCGTGATGGTCTACCCGCACACGTCGAACTGGGACTTCCCGATCGGCGTGCTGACGAAGTGGAGCCTCGGTTTCCAGCTGCGCTTCTGGGCCAAGGACAGCCTGTTCAAGCTGCCGCTCGTCGGCCACTGGATGCGCGCGATCGGCGGCGTGGCGGTGAACCGGCGCTCGGCCAACGGGCTGGTCGGGGACACCGTCGGCCAGATGCTCGAGGCCCGCGCGCGCGGCGAGCCGTTCTGGCTGATCGCCGCGCCCGAAGGCACGCGCGGCTACGTCGACCACTGGAAGTCGGGCGCGTACCACGTGGCCGTGCAGGCCGGCGTGCCGGTCGGGCTGGCGTCGTTCGACTTCGCCATCCGGCGCGTGGTCTTCACCGACTTCGTCGAGGTCAGCGGCGATCCCGACCAGGACTTCGCGCTGTTCGCCGAGATCCTGAAGGGCCGCCGCGGCAAGCACCCCGAGCAGGCCGGTCCGATCCGGCTCAAGCCCAACGCGCCCGCCGCGCCCACCGCCCCCCAGCCCACGGCGGCACGAGAGACCGCCTCCGACGGAGATCCCCGATGAACACGCAGTTGGTGCGCGACTACCTGCTCGGCCTGCAGCAGCGGATCGTCACGACCCTGGAACGGCTGGATGGCCAGGCCTTCATCGTCGATGCCTGGCAGCGCGAACCCGGCGGCCGCCTCGAGGGCGATGGCCTGGTGCGCCTGATCGAGAACGGCGCCGTCTTCGAGCGCGGCGGCGTCAACTTCTCGCATGTGCGCGGCCGCGTGCTGCCGCCGTCGGCCACCGCGCACCGGCCCGAGCTGGCGGGCTCGCCGTTCGAGGCGATGGGCGTGTCGCTGGTGCTGCACCCGCACAATCCCTTCGTGCCGACGGTCCACATGAACGTGCGCATGTTCGCGGCGCTGCCGGCGGACCGCGATCCGGTCGTCTGGTTCGGCGGCGGCATGGACCTGACGCCGTACTACGGCTTCGAGCGCGACGCGCAGCATTTCCATCGCACCTGCCGCGCGGCGCTGGAGCCGCACGGCCCGGACCTCTACCCGCGCTTCAAGCAGTGGTGCGACGAGTACTTCCACCTGAAGCACCGCAACGAGCCGCGCGGCATCGGCGGCATCTTCTTCGACGACCACGCCGAGGGCGGCTTCGACCAGGCCTTCGGCATGCTGCAGTCGGTCGGCGACGCGTTCGTGCCGGCCTACGAGCCGATCGTCGAGCGCCGCCACGGCCTGGCCTACGGCGAGCGCGAGCGCGACTTCCAGGCCTACCGCCGCGGGCGCTATGTCGAGTTCAACCTGGTCTTCGACCGCGGCACGCTGTTCGGGCTGCAGTCGGGCGGCCGCACCGAGTCGATCCTGATGTCGATGCCGCCGGTGGCGCGCTGGCGCTACGACTGGGCGCCCGAGGAGGGCTCGCCCGAGGCGCGGCTGTACAGCGACTTCCTGCGTCCGCGGGACTGGGCGGACGAGCCGCCCACGCATCTCTGGTTCTGAGGGTCACGAGTGAGCAAGAGCCATTCGAACCGCACGCGACAGGTCGGATGGTTCGGCGGGTCGTTCGATCCGGTCCATCGCGCCCACCTGGTGCTGGCGCGCGCGGCGCTCGACCAGCTGGGCCTGGACGAGGTGCGTTGGATCGTCGCGGGGCAGCCGTGGCAGAAGGCGGGACGGCGCATGGCGAGCGCCGCGGACCGGGCCGAGATGGTCCGGTTGACGATCGAGGGGCCGGGCGGCGACGCGCGCTTCGTCCTCGACGATCGCGAGATGAGGCGCGTCGGGCCGAGCTACACGCTCGACTCGGTGCGCGGGTATCAGCAGGAGCGCCCCGACGACGCGCTCTGGCTGATCCTGGGACAGGACCAACTGGCCGGCTTCACGAGCTGGAACGGTTGGGAGGAACTGGTCGAGCGCATGGGACTGGCGGTGGCCGCCCGCGCGCGGGACGAGGTGAGGGCGCCGGCGGCGCTGCTGGAACGGCCGCACCGGCTGGTCCCGCTGACGATGCCGGCGCTGCAATGGTCATCCACCGAGGCCCGCCGTCTGGCGGCCGAGGGCGCTGACGTGAGGCCCGTGGTGGGCGACGAGGTGGCGGGGTATATTGCCCGGCACCGTCTCTACAGTGAGAACTGAATGGACATCAAGAAACTGGAACGTGCCATCGTCGATGGTCTGGAGGATGTGAAGGCGCAGGACATCCTGGTCTTCGACACCGAGCGCTTGTCGCCGTTGTTCGAGCGCGTGATCATCGCGTCGGGCACGAGCAACCGGCAGACCAAGGCGCTGGCGTCCAGCGTGCGCGAGACGGTCAAGAAGCGCGGCATGCAGGTCATGCGCACCGAGGGCGAGGACAACGGCGAATGGATCATCGTGGACTGCGGCGCGGCCGTCGTCCATCTGATGCAGCCGGCGATCCGCCAGTACTACCACCTCGAGGAAATCTGGGGCGGCAAGCCGGTCAAGCTCAAGCTGGGCAACAGCGGCACGAAGCTGGTGAAGGCCTCCGAGCCGATCGACGAGGACGAGGACGCGCCCAAGGCGAAGAAGTCCGCGGCGAAGAAGCCGGCCAAGGCCAAGTCGGCCGACGGCGAGGCGGTCGCCTCCGCGTCGAAGAAGGCGCCGACCCGCGCCACCGGCAAGAAGTCCGCCGCCGCGAAGGCGACGGACAAGGCCGCCGACAAGGCGGCCAAGCCAGCCAAGGCGGCCAAGCCCGCCGCGAAGAAGACGACGGCCAAGTCCGCCGACGCCAAGCCCGCGGCCAAGACCGCCCGCAAGCCGGCCGCCACGAAGGCGCCGATCGAGACGGTGAAGGTCGGCTCGAAGAAGCCGGCGGTGAAGAAGGTGTCGCCGAAGGTCGCCGCCGCTAAACCTGCTGCCAAACCCGCCGCGAAGTCCGCGGCCAAGCCCGCGGTGAAGAAGGCGGCCGCGAAGCCGGCGGCCAAGAAGACGACGGTCAAGACCGGCACGAAGTCCAAGGCCAAGGCCTGACCCCGTGCGCCTGGTGCTGTGCGCGGTCGGCCAGAAGATGCCGGCCTGGGCCGACGAGGCCTATGAGGATTTCGCCAAGCGCTTCCCGCCCGAGATGCGGCTGGAGCTCAAGGCGGTGAAGGCGGAGCCGCGCACCACCGGCAAGTCCACCGAGCAACTGATGGCGGCCGAGGCGCAGCGCCTGGACGCCGCCTGCCCGAAGGGCGCGCGGCGCGTGGTGCTCGACGAACGCGGCGATCGCGTCACCTCGAAGCAGCTCGCGCAGCGCCTCGAGACCTGGCGCGGCGACGGCCGCGACGTCGCGATCTTCATCGGCGGGCCGGACGGGCTGGACGACAGCCTCAAGTCGCGCGCCGACGAGAAGCTGCGCCTGTCCGACCTGACCCTGCCGCACGCGTTCGTCCGCGTGCTGCTGGCCGAAGGCCTCTACCGCGCCTGGTCCGTCATGGAAGGGCATCCGTATCACCGCGAGTGACCCGTCCATGTCGACTGCGCCTTTCCCCGGATTCGTCTACCTCGCCTCGCAGAGCCCGCGCCGCCGCCAGCTGCTCGAGCAGATCGGCGTTCGCCATGAATTGCTGCTGCCTGGCGCGGAAGAGGACGCCGAAGCGCTCGAGGCGCTGGTCGACGGCGAGTCGCCCGACGACTACGTGAGCCGCGTCACCGCCGCCAAGCTGCAGGCCGCGCTGCGCCGCCGCGAGGCGCGCGGGCTGGCCGCGGCGCCGGTGTTGTGCTCGGACACGACGGTGGCGCTCGGCGCGCGGATCCTGGGCAAGCCCGACGACGCGGACCATGCGCTGGCGATGCTCGCCAGCCTGTCCGGCCGCGAGCACCGGGTGCTGACCGCGGTCGCCATCGGCCTGCCCGACGGCCGCGTGCTCGGCGCCGTCAACGTGTCGCAGGTGCGATTCGCCGAGATCGGCGCGGCGCGCCTGCAGGCCTACGTGGCTTCGGGTGAACCCATGGGCAAGGCCGGCGCCTATGCGATACAAAGTCAGGCGGCCGCCTGGATCGAGCACATCGCCGGCAGTTATTCGGGCATCATGGGCCTGCCGCTCTTCGAGACGGCGCAACTGTTGAGGGAGGCCGGCTTCTCCGTCTGAAGCCGGCGACGCGGACCGACCGCCGCGAACCGGAGGGCGACTCGAGCGTTGCCGCCAGCCCCGAGGCTGACGAGAGCGCTGGAGCACAAGAACATGGAAGACATCCTGATCAACTGGACCCCGCAGGAAACGCGGGTGGCCGTGGTCGAGAACGGGGCCGTGCAGGAACTGCACATCGAGCGCACGCTGGAACGCGGCCTCGTCGGCAACGTCTATCTCGGCAAGGTGGCGCGGGTGCTGCCGGGCATGCAGTCCGCCTTCATCGACATCGGGCTGGAGCGCGCGGCTTTCCTGCACGTCGCGGACCTGCACCTCAACGGCGTCCAGCCCCGTGGCCACCACGGGCCGCACGGGGAGAACGGCCAGGCGGTGCCGATCGAGCGCCTCGTCTACGAGGGCCAGGCCTTGACGGTGCAGGTGATCAAGGACCCGATCGGCACCAAGGGCGCGCGGCTGTCGACGCAGATCTCGATCGCCGGCCGGCTGCTGGTGCACCTGCCGCAGGACAACCACATCGGCATCTCGCAGAAGATCGGTTCGCCCGAGGCCCGCGACGCGCTGCGCGCGCGCATGCAGACGCTGGTATCGGCGGGCGTGCAGGACGGCAACACCGGCGGCTTCATCCTGCGCACCAATGCCGAGGAGGCGAGCGACGACGAGCTCGGCGCCGACATCGCTTACCTGCGCAAGACCTGGACCTCGATCCGCGACAAGGCGCTGACGCTGCCGCCGGGCAGCCTGCTGTACCAGGACCTGAGCCTGGTGGAGCGCGTGCTGCGCGACCTGGCCAGCGAGCGGACCAACTCGATCCGCATCGACTCGACGCTGCAGCACGACGTCGTGCGCCAGTTCGGCGAGACCTACATGCCGACGGCGACCGCGAAGCTGGAGCTGTACCGGGGCGAGCGCCCGATCTTCGACCTGAACAACATCGATGCCGAGATCGCCCGCGCGCTGGCGCGGCGCGTCGACCTGAAGTCGGGCGGCTACCTGATCATCGACCAGACCGAGGCGATGACGACGATCGACGTCAACACCGGCGGCTTCGTCGGCGCGCGCAACTTCGACGACACGATCTTCAAGACCAACCTCGAGGCGGCCGGCGCGATCGCGCGTCAGCTGCGCCTGCGCAACCTGGGCGGGATCATCATCGTCGACTTCATCGACATGACCCGCGAGGAGCACAAGACCTCGGTGCTGCAGGAGTTCCGCAAGCAGCTCAATCGCGACCGCACCAAGGTGACGATCGGCGGCTTCACGCAACTGGGATTGGTCGAGCTGACCCGCAAGCGCACGCGGGAGTCACTGGCCCGCATGCTCTGCGAGCCGTGCCCGACCTGCGAGGCGCGCGGCCAGGTCAAGACCGCCCGCAGCATCTGCTACGACATCATGCGAGAGATCCTGCGCGAGTCGCGGCAGTTCAATCCGAAGGAGTTCCGCGTCGTGGCGGCCGCCAATGTCGTGGAAATGCTGCTGGACGAGGAGAGCCAGCATCTGGCGGGGCTGTCGGACTTCATCGGCAAGCCGATCTCGTTGACCGCCGAGCCGACCAACCAGACCGAGCATTACGACATCGTGCTGATGTGAGTCCGCGGCGCAGGTGCGCCGCAGGGACCGGCCTTACCAGGCCAGGTCGAGATGCGTGAAAGCGGTCGCGCCCAGGGGGCGCATGGCGCGCGGTGTCGGCGCCAGCGGCCACGGCACCGTCGTGACGCCTTCCTCGAAGCCGAAGCAGGCGAGTGCCGCGGCCTGGCGGACAGGCATCGCAGGCGCGTGGTCGTGGATCAGGCCGGCCGCGGCCGTCGCGGCGGCCACGGCGGCATCGCGCACGCCCATCGGCGACAACTCCAGATACGACAGCGCCGGCCGGGTAAGACGCTCGTGGACCTCGAAGAACGCGAGCCGCGACAGCGCCGCGGTCTGGCAATGGCCGTCCAGGTCGTCCTCCGCCACCGGGTGGCCCAGTTGGTGCAGCGTGGCCAGCAGCACGTCGCGCAGGGTCGTGCCGTGGAGGCGCGCCTCGTCGGAGGCGACGCGCATGCCCGGCGCGAGGCGCTGGGTGTCGACGCGGAAACTGCGGAACATCAGCAGCCCCGCCAGCCGTGCCGCGCCGAGGATCTGGGTCTGCGCATGGGCGAGGCCGTCGTCGGTCACCAACCGGGCGCGGACGAGGCGGTGGAAATGCGCCGACGCGGCGACGAGGTGCTTGAACGAAATCGAGGTCATCGTGTGTGCTCCGGAAGAATTTCCCAAAGTTCGGTGCCGGTCTGCGCGAGGGCCAGGCGCACGCGGGCGTCCGCCAGGACGTGCCGCCATGTCTCGCGCAGTTCGGCTGCCAGCGGGGCGGGCAGGCGTGGCGGCGCGAGCAATGCGTTCCAGGCGGGGACGTCGCGGGCGACCAGGTCGCGGAAGTCCTCGTGGTCGGGTACCGCGTCCAGCGGCGCCAGGGACCGGGGGACCATCGCCGCGGCGCGCGAGGCCACGGGCGTCAGGGCCGCGACCGCGGCGGGCGCTGGCGCGGGCGGTGCCGGCAGCGTCACCCAGCGTCCGAACATGCCGGGCGGGAACGCGGTCACGAAGGGAAGATGACCGACACGGGCCAGCGGCGTGAAGTCCGAGGCCGTCGCGGCGACCGGCGCGAAGGGGTCGTCGGCGAGGCGGGGAGGGCGGTCCAGCAGCGTGCTGACGGTCAGCAGCAGCACGCGGCCGTCGGGCGGCGACGCGGCCACCAGGCGCGCGGCGGCGTAGCCCTGGCGGTCCGGCAGGTGGCGGATCTCGACCGCGGCGCCGGTCCGCTCGGCCCACACGTCCGCCATCGTGCGCGCGACATGGCCGGGCCCGCTTTTCGGCCCGAACGGCGTGACCAGGATCAAGGCCGGCGCGGCGTGCGGGGTGTCCGCGGGCGACGGCTCGGCGAAGGCCGCCTTGAACAGCCCGGCGCAGGACAGCCACACCAGGGCGATCAGCCAGGGGCGCAGGCGGTCTCGCAGCGGGGATTTGGAGTCAGCCATCGGTCCCTCTCGCCTCCATCGGCTCAGCGGCCCCTTGCGGGGCGAAGCGGAGATTTTGGAAATTCGCGGGGACGGCCGGTATGGCCTGAACTGATGGATCAGGCCGAGGTAGATGACATGAATAGGTGGGTGTTCAACTTGGCCGGGGGCTGGAGCGCCGCTTGCCGATCGCCTTGCCCTTTGTAACGTCGGGTCCCGCCGATTCGTAACCCCTGCATGGGCCTCGGGCACAATCGGGCCTTCATTCGTTCCGCAAGCCGATGAGCACCAAGACGATCGCCTCCTCCCCCGCTCTTCTTCCTCAAGGCATCGGCGCGTTGACGCGCCGGGGACTGCTCGGCGGCCTGGCCGCGGGGCTGACGCTCCCGTCCTTCGCGCAATTCCGCGTCGAGATCGCCGGCGTCGGCGCGACGCGCGTGCCGATCGCGATCAGCGATTTCAGCAACGAATCGGCCACCGGCCAGCCGCTGGCGGCGATCATCCGCGCCGACCTCGAGCGCAGCGGCCAGTTCAGCATCGTGCCCGGCCAGGCCGGCATGTCCGAGAACTCGCAGCCGCAGTTCGTCGACTGGCGCGCCCGCGCCGCCGACGCGCTGGCGGCGGGGTCCGCGGCGCGGCTCGCCGACGGCCGTTTCGACGTGCGCTATCGGCTGTGGGACGTCGTCAAGGGCACCGACCTGGCCAGCGAGAGCCTGCCGGTCGTGCCGGCCGACCTGCGCCTGGCCGCGCACAAGATCGCCGACACGATCTACCAGAAGCTCACCGGCGAGCGCGGCGTCTTCGCCACGCGCCTGGTCTACGTGAACAAGGCCGGCCCGCGGTACTCGCTGCGCGTCGCCGACGCGGACGGCGAGGGCGAGCAGACCGTGCTCAACAGCCCCGAGGCCATCATCTCGCCGGCCTGGTCGCCGGACGGCAACGAGGTCGCCTACGTCAGCTTCGAGTCGCGCAAGGCGGTGGTCTGGATCCAGAACCTGCGCACCGGCAGCCGCCGCAAGGTCGCCGACTTCCGCGGCAGCAACAGCGCGCCGGCGTTCTCGCCCAACGGCCAGCAGCTGGCGGTCACGCTGTCGCGCGAGGGCGGCTCGCAGCTCTACCTGATCAACAAGGACGGCTCCGGCGCCAAGCGCCTGACGCAGACCTCCGCGATCGACACCGAGGCGACGTTCTCGCCCGACGGCGCGCAGATCTATTTCGTCAGCGACCGCGGCGGCGCACCGCAGATCTACCGCATGCCGGTCTCCGGCGGCAGCGCGGAGCGGGTCACCTTCAGCGGCAACTACAACATCAGCCCGTCGATCAGCCCCGACGGCCGCACGATGGCCTACGTCACGCGCGTGGGCGGCGGCACCTTCAAGCTGTGCGTGATGGACCTCGGCAGCGGCCAGGTGCAGCAGATCACCGACACCAGCGACGACGAGAGCCCGAGCTTCGCCCCCAACGGCAAGCTGATCGTCTACGCGACGCGCGCCGGCGGCCGCGACGTGCTGATGACGACGACGCTGGACGGCAAGGTCAAGGCCAAGCTCGCGACCCCGGGCGTGTCCGACATCCGCGAGCCCGCCTGGGGCCCGTTCGTCAACTGATCCGCCTTGGACCCCACCGGAAATCCAAAGCCCTTGCCGACGTCGGGCACACGGTTTGCCTACGTTGGCGTCGCGCTTCGCCCGTCCTGTGCGAGCCGTGAGCGCGACAGGCCGGCGCCACTTTCGCGGAGCGAGTTCCGCCCCGCGAACGTGTTAGCCGATGATTCACAATTGCTGTTTTCCGCGGCTTCACCAGCGGCGCAGTCCGGCCGCCACGTCCTGCCCCTTTCCCCCCGCCCGCTTTGACCCATAGGAGCGAATCCCCATGAAATTCGAAAAACTGATGCTTGGCCTGGTGGCCGCGGCTGCCCTGTCCGCTTGCAGCTCCACCAAGCTGGACGAGCCCGCCAAGGTCGAGACCAAGGAACCGGTCGCGACCCAGCCGCAGGCCCCGGCGGCCGATCCCAACGCCAACGCGCAGAGCCGTGTCCAGACGGTGGACCTGGGCGCCCAGCTCGACGCCGCGGTGTCCAACCAGCGCGTGGTGTATTTCGACTTCGACAGCTTCATCGTCAAGGACGAGTACCGCGGCCTGATCGACAACCACGCCAAGCGCCTGAACAACAAGAAGTCGCTGCAGCTGAGCCTGGAAGGCCATGCCGACGAACGCGGCGGCCGCGAGTACAACCTCGCCCTGGGCCAGAAGCGCGCCGAGGCGGTCGCCAAGTCGCTGACGCTGCTGGGCGTGGCGGCCAACCAGGTCGAGCCGGTGAGCTTCGGCAAGGAACGTCCGGCCGACACCGGCCACAACGAGGAAGCCTGGGCCAAGAACCGTCGCGTCGAACTGCGCGACAAGTAATCCGGTGACATGAGCATGCTGCGACTCTCCCGTTCCCTTCCGTTCGCGCCGGTCGCCGTGGCCAAGGCCACGCTGGTCGGCGTCCTCCTGGCGCTGAGCGCCGCCGGCCCCGCGCGGGCGGCGCTGTTCGACGACGACGAGGCCCGCAAGGCCATCCTCGACCTGCGCGCCAAGATGGCTCAGAACGAGGAGACGCAGCGTGCCCGTGCCGCGGACCTGCAGGCCCAGCTCGAGACCGCCCGGCGCGGTCTGCTGGACCTGTCCGGACAGATCGACGGGCTCAAGGCCGAACTGGCCAAGCTGCGCGGCCAGAACGAACAGCTGGCCCGCGACCTGTCCGAGACCCAACGCAAGGTGACCGACCAGTCGGCCACCCTGGACAACCGGCTGCGCCCGCTGGAGCCGCAGAAGGTGTCGCTGGACGGCAAGGAATTCCAGGCCGATCCGGAAGAGAAGCGCCAGTTCGACGCGGCCATGGGCCTGATCCGTCGCGGCGACTTCAACGAGGCGGTGTCCGCCTTCACCTCGTTCCTGCAGCGCTTCCCGGCGAGCGGCTATTCCGACTCGGTGCGCTTCTGGCTGGGCAATGCCCAGTACGGCAAGCGCGACTACAAGGGTGCGATCGCGACCTTCAAGGCCTTCGTCGCCGCGAACCCGGAGCACCCGCGCGCGGCCGAGAGCCTGCTGGCGATCGCCAACTGCCAGATCGAGCTCAAGGACACCAAGAGCGCCCGCAAGACGCTGGACGACCTGCAAAAGGCCTATCCCGGCAGCGAGGCGGCCAAGGCCGCCAAGGAACGCGCGGCGGGCCTGCGCTGACCGGCTGAGGACGCGCTCGGCGCGCAACGATCTTGACCCTGGAGACCGGGCACGGCCCCCTCGACCTGGACGCCGACGCGGAGCGCCGCTTCGGCGGCCTGCGCCGCCTGCACGGCGACCGTGACTACGCGCGGCTGCGCGCGGCGCGCTTCTGCGTCGTGGGGCTGGGCGGCGTCGGCTCGTGGGTGGTGGAGGCGCTGGCGCGCATGGGCGTCGCCCGGCTGGTGCTGATCGACCTGGACCACGTCGCCGAATCCAACATCAACCGCCAGGTGCAGGCGCTGGGCAGCACGCTGGGCATGGCCAAGGCCGAGGCGCTGAAGCAGCGCATCGCCGACATCCATCCGGGCTGCGAGGTCGTCACGATCGAGGACTTCGTGGACGAGGCCAACTGGCCCGGCCTGCTCGGCGACGTGCAAGTCGACGGCATCGTCGACGCCTGCGACCAGGTGCGCGCGAAGGCGCAGGTCGCCGCGTGGGCGAGGGCGCTG
Source organism: Mitsuaria sp. GD03876 (assembly GCF_029840635.1). Classification (GTDB taxonomy): domain Bacteria; phylum Pseudomonadota; class Gammaproteobacteria; order Burkholderiales; family Burkholderiaceae_C; genus Roseateles. The sequence continues at coordinate 41,658 of NZ_JAOCCU010000038.1, forward strand.
AAGCTGCCGCAGGTCTGCATCGGCGCGGCCGGCGGCAAGCACCGGCCGCAGGCGGTGGAGATCCTGGACCTGTCCGAGACCACGCACGATCCGCTGCTGGCCAGCCTGCGCCAGCGGCTGCGCAAGTTCCACGCCGCGCCGCGCCAGGGCGCGATGGGCGTGACCTGCGTGTTCTCGCGCGAGCCGGTGACGCGCCCCGAGGGCGTGGAGGCCTGCGACATCGACGCCAACCTGAATTGCCATGGCTATGGCTCGAGCGTGGCGGTCACCGCCGGCTTCGGCATGGTCGCCGCGGCGGAACTCGTGGCGCGGTATTTGAAAGCACTTGCGCGATCACAAAAATCCGTCCTATAATCTGCGGCTCTGCTGAGGGGCAAACACCTCGAAGCGACGCGGCGGAGGTCGGGAAAACGCAAGGGATCCCGGCCTTCACTGCTTGAAGCACGGCTTCGGGTCGTTAGCTCAGTCGGTAGAGCAGCGGACTTTTAATCCGTTGGTCGCAGGTTCGAATCCTGCACGACCCACCAAACCGCTTCAGTTTGGATTTTCTCGGGGGCTCTTAGCTCAGTTGGTAGAGCAGCGGACTCTTAATCCGTTGGTCGAAGGTTCGAATCCTTCAGGGCCCACCAACCGATCCTTGTCGGATCGTCGATGTGAACGGCGCGCGACACGCGTGCGATTCACGGAAGACGAAACGATGTCAGAGGGGAATCGGTGGAATGAGATCCAAATATCTGACATAATCTCGGCTTCGCGATAAATCACTCCGGTGACGCGAAACGAAAAGAATTTCGGGCTCTTAGCTCAGTTGGTAGAGCAGCGGACTCTTAATCCGTTGGTCGAAGGTTCGAATCCTTCAGGGCCCACCAACTCGAAGGGGTTGCAGCGATGCTGCAACCCCTTTTGTCATTGGCGCGCGGGGTTTGTTGAGAACCCGCTTCCCGCCTGCGAATATCGGGTTTTGCCCGGTCGGCTAGACTGCCCGCCAAATTTCCTCCGATCGCTCGATCCTCCTCGACATGTCCCAGATCCAAGAAGCCCAACTGCTGCAGGCCCTGCAGCAGGTCGTCGACCCGAACACCGGCAGCGACTTCGTGTCGACCAAGCAGCTGCGGAACCTGAAGGTCGCCGGCGACGCGGTGAGCTTCGACATCGAACTGGGATATCCCGCCGCGAGCCAGGTCGACGCGCTGCGCGCGGCGCTGGTGGCGGCGGCGCGCACGGTGCCGGGCGTGGGCAATGTCAGCGTCGGCGTGACGATGAAGATCGTCGCCCACGCGGTGCAGCGCGGCGTGCAGTTGCTGCCGGGGGTGAAGAACATCATCGCGGTGGCGTCCGGCAAGGGCGGCGTGGGCAAGAGCACGACCGCGGCCAACCTGGCGCTGGCGCTGTCGGCCGAGGGCGCGACGGTGGGCCTGCTGGATGCGGACATCTACGGCCCCAGCCTGCCGCTGATGCTGGGCGTCCATGGCCGGCCGGAGAGCACCGACGGCCAGACGATGGAGCCGCTGGAATCGCATGGCCTGCAACTGATGTCGATCGGTTTCCTGGTCGAGGACGACCAGGCGATGGTCTGGCGCGGTCCGATGGCGACGCAGGCGCTGGAGCAACTGCTGCGCCAGACGCGCTGGCGCGACCTGGATTACCTGGTGATCGACATGCCGCCGGGCACGGGCGACATCCAGCTGACCTTGTCGCAGCGGGTGCCGGTGAGCGGTTCGGTGATCGTGACGACGCCGCAGGACATCGCGCTGATCGATGCGAAGAAGGGCTTGAAGATGTTCGAGAAGGTCGGCGTGCCGATCCTGGGCATCGTCGAGAACATGGCGATCCACGTCTGCAGCAACTGCGGGCATGCCGAGCACATCTTCGGCAGCGGCGGTGGCCAGCGCATGGCGGACCAGTATGGGCAGGAGCTGCTGGGCTCGCTGCCGCTGGCGCTGTCGATCCGCGAGCAGGCCGACAGCGGCAAGCCGACGGTGGTGGCGGAGCCCGATGGACCGCACGCACAGGCCTACAAGCAGATCGCGCGCAAGGTGGCGGTGAAGCTGGCGGGTCAGGCGAAGGATTACTCGTCGAAGTTCCCGACGATCACGATCTCGAAGAACACCTGACCCCCACGCCACCACAGCCCGCACTGCCTTTCGCTGCAGTGCAGCACTGTGTCGGACACCGAGGAGACCGGTGCCCCCTGAAGCGAATGCCGAGCGTGCGGAGGCGTCTGAGCGCAAGGGGGCACCGGTCTTCTCGGTGTCACGCTCCCGCGCCGCACAAAACCGCGCCCCCAGAAAAAACCGAACCCACACCCCTGTGCGCCCAGTGGTTCCCTCGGACTTGAGAGGGTGACTACGGATTGGACAAAGCCCAGCCTTTGTGACGAAATACCTGAACGGCTTTTTGCTCGTTCGGGAATTGGCCGTCACTTCACCCAGGTCGGCAACGTCGCCGAACCCAGGAGGGCACAAGCAATGGACATGCACCGGAGGCATTTCTTCCGGGTGAGCGGGGCGGCCGTCATGGGCTCCAGCCTCGTCGCGTTGGGATTTTCTCCAACCGCTGCACTGGCCGAGACCCGCCAGTTCAAGCTCGCCCGGGCGACCGAGACCCGCAACACCTGTCCCTACTGCTCGGTGGGCTGCGGGATCATCATGTACTCGCTGGGGGACAAGGCGAAGAACGTCACCCCGGAGATCATCCACATCGAAGGCGACCCGGACCACCCGGTCAATCGCGGCACGCTGTGCCCGAAGGGTGCGGGCCTGCTGGACTTCGTGCACAGCCCCAACCGGCTGAAGTATCCGGAGATCCGCGAGGCGGGCGCCAAGGAGTGGAAGAGGGTGAGCTGGGACGAGGCGATGAACCGCTTCGTCAAGCTGCTCAAGGCCGACCGCGACGCCAATTTCATCGCGACCAACGCCGACGGCAAGACCGTCAACCGCTGGCTCTCGACCGGCATGATCTGCGCTTCCGCGTCCTCGAACGAATCGGGCTACATCACCCACAAGGCGATGCGCTCGACGGGGATGCTGGCGTTCGACAACCAGGCGCGCGTTTGACACGGACCGACGGTGGCCAGTCTGGCCCCGACGTTCGGACGCGGCGCGATGACCAACCACTGGGTGGACATCAAGAACGCCGATCTCGTGCTGATCATGGGCGGCAATGCCGCCGAGGCGCATCCCTGCGGCTTCAAGTGGGTGATCGAGGCCAAGCATCACAACAAGGCCCGGCTGATCGTCGTCGACCCGCGCTTCACGCGCTCGGCCGCGATGAGCGATTACTACGCGCCGATCCGCGCCGGCTCGGACATCGCCTTCCTCGGCGGCGTCATCAACTACCTGCTGAGCAACAACAAGATCCAGACGGAGTACGTCCGCAACTACACGAACGCGACCTTCCTCATCAATGAGGGCTACAAGTTCGAGGACGGCCTGTTCTCCGGCTACGACGAGGCCAAGCGCGCGTACAACAACGCGTCCTGGGCCTACGAGATGGACGACAAGGGCTTCGCCAAGGTCGACATGACGATGCAGCACCCGCGCTGCGTGCTCAACGTCATGAAGCAGCATTACTCGCGCTACACGCCGGAGAAGGTCAGCGAGATCACCGGCACGCCCAAGGACAAGTTCCTGGAGGTCTGCAAGCAGATCGCCGAGACCTCGGTCCCCGGCAAGGTGATGACGGTGATGTACGCGCTGGGCTGGACGCAGCACAGCCAGGGCTCGCAGATCATCCGCACCGGCGCGTTGATGCAGCTGCTGCTGGGCAACATCGGCCAGCCGGGTGGCGGCATGAACGCGCTGCGCGGCCACAGCAACATCCAGGGCCTGACCGACCTGGGCCTGCTGTCGACCTCGCTGACGGGCTACATGACGCTGCCCAAGGACTCGGAGCAGGACCTCGAGACCTACTACAAGACCAAGGCGCTCAAGCCGCTGCGGCCCAACCAGATGAGCTTCTGGCAGAACTATCCGAAGTTCTTCGTCAGCCAGCAGAAGTCGTGGTGGGGCAAGTACGCGACCAAGGAGAACGACTGGGCCTTCCACTACCTGCCCAAGTGGGACAAGGGCTACGACGTGCTGCAGGCCTTCGAGCTGATGAGCCAGGGCAAGGTCAACGGCTACGTCTGCCAGGGCTTCAACCCGGTGGGGTCCTTCCCCAACAAGAAGAAGATCGTCGACAGCCTGTCCAAGCTGAAGTTCCTCGCGATCATCGACCCGCTCAACACCGAGACCGCCGAGTTCTGGAAGAACTACGGCGAGCACAACGACGTGAAGAGCGAGGACATCCAGACGGTGGTCTTCCGCTTCCCGAGCACCTGCTTCGCGGAGGAGGACGGCTCGCTGACCAACTCGGGCCGCTGGCTGCAGTGGCACTGGAAGGGCGCCGAGCCTCCGGGCGAGGCCAAGGGCGACGCCGAGATCATCGCGGAGATCTTCCTGCGCCTGCGGGCGATGTACCAGAAGGACGGCGGCGCCTTCCCCGATCCGATCCTCAACCTGAGCTGGCCGTACAAGATCCCGCACAGCCCCTCGGCCGAGGAGCTGGCGATGGAATACAACGGCAAGGCGCTGGCCGACGTGACCGATCCGAAGGACCCGACCAAGGTCCTGCAGAAGGCGGGCGAGCAGCTCTCGGGCTTCGGCCTGCTGCGCGACGACGGCAGCACGGCCAGCGGCTGCTGGATCTACGCCGGCGCCTGGACGCAGGCCGGCAACCAGATGGCGCGGCGCGACAACAGCGACCCGTGGGGCATCGGCCAGACGCTGAACTGGGCCTGGGCCTGGCCGGCGAACCGGCGCGTGCTCTACAACGCCGCGTCCTGCGACCCGACCGGCAAGCCGTGGAATCCGAAACGGCGCCTGGTCAGCTTCACCGACAAGTGGGGCGGCTCGGACGTGCCCGACATCCGTCCGGACGCGAACCCGAACGACGAGGACGCGGTGCGGCCCTTCATCATGACCGCCGAGGGCGTGGCGCGGCTGTTCGCGCCCAGCGGCATGGTCGACGGCCCGCTGCCCGAGCATTACGAGCCCTTCGAGTCGCCGCTGACGCAGAACCCGCTGCACCCGAACAACGCCAAGGCGATGAACAACCCGGCGGGCCGCGTGTTCAAGGGCGACCGGGAGCAGTTCGGCAAGCCCGACAAGTTCCCCTACGTGGCCACGAGCTACCGGCTCACCGAGCACTTCCATTACTGGACCAAGAACGTGCGAACCAGCGCGGTGATCCAGCCGCAGCAGTTCGTGGAGATCGGCGAGGAGCTCGCCAAGGAGAAGGGGATCGCCAATGGCGATCAGGTGAAGGTCAGTTCCAACCGCGGCTTCATCAAGGCCGTGGCGGTGGTGACCAAGCGCGTGGCGTCGCTGGACGTCGGCGGCAAGCGGGTCCACACGGTGGGCCTGCCCAACCACTGGGGCTTCGTCGGCGTGGCCAAGCCCGGTTATCTCGTGAACACGCTGACCCCGTTCGTCGGGGACGCCAACACGCAGACGCCGGAGTTCAAGAGCTTCACCGTCAACATCGAGAAAGCCTGAGGAGCGCCGCCATGTCTTCATTGCAATCCCTGGACATCGCCAAGCGCTCCGCCACGACGCTGCCCAGTCCCGACGCGCGGCGCACGACGACGGAGGTGGCCAAGCTGATCGACGTCTCCTCGTGCATCGGCTGCAAGGCTTGCCAGGTCGCCTGCATGCAGTGGAACGACCTGCGCGACGACGTCGGCGACACGCACGGCACCTACGACAACCCGCGCGACCTGACGCCGCAGTCGTGGACGGTGATGCGCTTCTCGGAGGTGGAGGTCGTCGAGAACAAGCTGGAGTGGCTGATCCGCAAGGACGGCTGCATGCATTGCGACGACCCCGGCTGCCTCAAGAGCTGTCCCGCGCCGGGCGCGATCGTGAAGTACCAGAACGGCATCGTCGACTTCATCTCCGAGCACTGCATCGGCTGCGGCAATTGCGTGACCGGCTGTCCGTTCGACGTGCCGCGCATCAGCAAGGCCGACAACAAGGCCTACAAGTGCAGCCTGTGCTCGGACCGGGTCGGCGTCGGGCTGGAACCGGCCTGCGTGAAGGCCTGCCCGACCGGGGCGATCCGCTTCGGCTCGAAGGAGGACATGCATGAGTTCGCCTCGGAACGCATCGTCGACCTGAAGGAGCGCGGCTACCAGAACGCGGGCGTGTACGACCCGCAGGGCGTCGGCGGCACGCACGTGATGTACGTGCTGCAGCACGCGGACCAGCCGCAGCTGTATCACGGCCTGCCCAAGGATCCGCAGATCAGCCCGCTGGTGTCGCTGTGGAAGGGCGCGGCCAAGCCGCTGGCGGTGGCCGCGATGATCGGCGCCGCGGTGGCCGGCTTCTTCCATTACATGAAGGTCGGGCCGCAGCAGACCGGGCACGACGAGCCCGACGCCGACGAGGAACTGGCCTACGAGCGTGCCAAGCGGGGCGAGCCGCCCCTGGACGCGTCCCGCGATCCGCGCGTGCCGCCCGCCGGCGGCGGCCTCTGAACCCACCGGGAGAGCGAGATGTTGCTGCAACGCTATCGCGACAGCCAGCGGATCAACCACTGGCTCATCGTGCTGCTGTTCCTGTGCGCCGGGCTCTCGGGGCTGGCCTTCTTCCATCCGAGCCTGTACTTCCTGAGCCACCTGTTCGGCGGCGGGCCGTGGGCGCGCATCCTGCATCCCTACATGGGCGTGCTGATGGTGGTGGCCTTCGCCTTCCTGGCCGCGCAGATGTGGCGCGACAACCTGTGGACCGACGCCGACTCGCAGTGGATGCGCCAGAGCAAGGACATGATCTCCGGCGCCACCAAGGAGGACGTGCAGCCCGCCCACAAGTACAACGCCGGGCAGAAGGTGGTGTTCTGGATCATGGCCGTGTCGCTGACGATCCTGTTCGTCACCGGCTTCATGTTCTGGCACGCCTGGTTCCCCGACGGGAACATCCTGATGCGGCGCGTGGCGGTGGTGCTGCACTCGGCCTCTGCGGCGATCCTGATCCTCACGATCATCATCCATGTCTACGCCGCGATCTGGGTCAAGGGCTCGTTCCGGGCGATGACCCGTGGCACAGTCACCGACACCTGGGCCGCGCACCATCACCCGCTGTGGCACAAGGCAGCGAAGGAGCGTCCCCGCGCATGACGGCCAGTCCCCCTCCCGGTTTTTCCCCCTCGACCCCGGCGTCGACCGCCACCCCCTCCGCGTCCGCCTCGATCCGGATGATGACGCCGGAGGAGATCGCGGTGAACGCCGGCGCGCGCGCCGCGCCGGTGCGGCTGCCCGATCCCGGCGTCTTCGCCGAGCGGGCGCTGCGGTTGCGCCAGCTCGCCGATGGCCATGCGATGCGGGACTACCTGCTGTTCGTGGCCGCGCTGGCGCAGGCGCAGCATGAGCTGTTCAGCCAGCCGCGCGCGTTGCGGCTGCCCGACGAGGTGCTGGTCAACGGCGCGATGGTCGGCGGGCTGCCGCCGGTGGAGGCGACCCGGCATCCGCGCGAGGCGGTCTGGCGCGAGGAGTTGCGCGCGTTGCTGGGCCTGATCGGCACGGCGGCGATTCCCGATCCGGCCCGGCAGCTGGTGAAGCAGCTCGGCGACGCCGACGACGGCTGGCTGGAGCAGCAGGCCAACGCGCTGCTGGCCGGCGGCGCGCCGGGGCTCGATCCGGCGGCGGCGCCGCTGGTCGCCGCGGCGCTGCAGCTGCACTGGACGCGGCTGGTGACGCAGCTGCAGCAGCGCTACGACCGCAGCGACCAGGGCGAGAACGTGGCGCCGTTCGGCATGATCGACGACCCCACCGTCTGCCCCTGCTGCGGCTCGCGGCCGGTGGCCTCGATCACGCGCATCGCGGCGGAGTTGTCGGGGCAGCGCTTCCTGGCCTGCTCGCTGTGCGCGGCGCAATGGCATTACGTGCGCATCAAGTGCACCCACTGCCAGGGCACGAAGGGCATCAGCTTCCAGAGCCTGGTCGACGCCGATGGACGGAAGTCCGAGGCGGTCGCGGCCGAGTGCTGCGAGACCTGCGGCCACTACTTGAAGCAGGTCCACATGGAGAAGGACCTGCAGGTCGAGCCGCTGGCCGACGACCTGGCCACGCTGACGCTGGACCTGCTGGTCGGCGAGCTGGGCCTGGTGCGCCAGGGCTTCAATCCGCTGCTGGTCCTGGGCGAGCCCGAGGCCGCGCGAGAGACCTCCGGCGACCCGCCCGGCGCGGCGGCGCCGCCCGATCCGGGAAGGCGCTGAGCATGAAGCCCGAGGCATCCATGGTTCATGGTCCGACGGCAGGCTCCCCGGTCCCGACACCGGCTCCCGCTGCCCCCAAGGACCTGCCGTCCGTCGACCGGCTGCTGCGCGATGCCGAGGTGACGCACCTGATGGCGCGGCATGGCCACGCCTTCGTCGCCGCGCAGGCGCGCCGGCTGCTGGACGAATGGCGCAAGCGCGCGCTGGACGGGTCGCTGGGCGCGCATGAGCTGCGACACCTGCCGGCCGAGCTCGAACGGCGTTGCGTCGAGCGCCTGACGCCGCGGATGCGCCGGGTCATCAACCTGACCGGCACGGTGCTGCACACCAACCTGGGCCGCGCGCTGCTCGCGGACGAGGCGCTGCAGCACCTGCTCGCCTGCATGGGCTCGCCGAACAACCTGGAGTTCGACCTCGCGCGCGGCGAGCGCGGGGATCGCGACAGCCTGGTCGAGTCGCTGCTGTGCGAGATCACCGGCGCGGAGGCCGCGACCGTCGTCAACAACAACGCCGCCGCGGTGCTGCTGGGCATCGCCGCGCTGGCGGGCGGGCGCTCGGCGATCGTGTCGCGGGGCGAGCTGGTGGAGATCGGCGGCGCCTTCCGCATGCCCGACGTGATGGCCGCGGCCGGCGCGCGGCTGGTGGAGGTCGGCACGACCAACCGCACCCATGCGCGCGACTACCAGGCGGCGATCGGGCCGGACACCGCGCTGCTGCTGAAGGTCCACACCAGCAACTACGCGATCCAGGGCTTCACGGCGGCGGTCAGCGAGGCGGAGCTCGCGCCGATCGCGCGGGCGGCGAACGTGCCGCTGATGACCGACCTGGGCAGCGGCTCGCTGGTGGACCTGGCGCAGTGGGGCCTGCCGGCCGAGCCGCTGCCGCAGGCGATGCTGGCCGACGGTTGCGATGTCGTGACCTTCAGCGGCGACAAGCTGCTGGGCGGGCCGCAGGCGGGGTTGATCGTCGGCCGCAAGGACCTGGTGCAGAAGATCCGCAAGTTCCCGATGAAGCGCGCGCTGCGCCTGTCCAAGCTGCCGCTGGCGGCGCTGGAGGCGACGCTGCGGCTGTACCTGCAGCCGGACCGGCTGACGCGCGACCTGCCGACGCTGCGCTTGCTGACGCGGCCGGTCGACCAGATCGAGGCGCAGGCCGAGCGGCTGTTGGCGCGCGTGGAGCAGGCGGTCGCGCCGCGCTTCTCGGTGCGCGTCAGCGCGATGCGCGGGCAGATCGGCTCGGGCTCGCTGCCGGTGGAGACGCTGCCGTCGGCGGGACTGGTGCTGACGCCGCGGCTGCCAGGCAAGCGGGGGACCGGGCGCGCGCTCGACGAGCTGATGGGCGCGTTGCGCGCGCTGCCGCTGCCGGTCATCGCGCGGGTGCAGGCCGACGAGCTGTGGCTGGACCTGCGCTGCCTGGACGAGGCGCGCGAGGAACCCGGCTTCGTCGAGCAGCTCGGGCTGCTGAAGGAGGCGCTCGCGTGATCGTCGGAACCGCCGGACACATCGACCACGGGAAGACGACGCTCGTGAAGGCGCTGACCGGCGTCGACACGGACCGGCTGCCCGAGGAGAAGCGGCGTGGCATCAGCATCGCGCTGGGGTATGCCTACCTCGATGTCGAGGGCACGGGGACGCGCATCGGCTTCGTCGACGTGCCCGGGCACGAGCGGCTGGTGCACACGATGTTGTCCGGCGCGACCGGCATCGACCACGCGCTGCTGCTGGTCGCCGCCGACGACGGCGTGATGCCGCAGACGCGCGAGCATCTGGCGCTGCTGTCGCTGCTGGGCATCGCGCGCGGCACGGTGGCGCTGACGAAATGCGATCGCGCCGACGAGGCGCTGCGGGCCCGGCGTCATGCGGAGATCCGCGCGCTGGTGGCCGGCACGCCGCTGGCGGACGCGCCGGTGTTCGACGTCGCCGCGACGGCCGGCGAGGGCGTGCGCGAGCTGCGCGAGCACCTGCTGGCGCAGGCGCGGGCGCTGCCGCCGCGCGCGGTCGCGGGGCAGGGCTTCCGGCTCGCCGTCGACCGCGTGTTCAGCCTGGCGGGCGTGGGCACGGTGTGCACCGGCACCGCGCATGCGGGCGAGGTCGCCGTCGGCGACGAGCTCGTCCTGCTGCCGCCCGCGCCGGGCCAGGCGCCGGCTCGCGCCCGGGTGCGCTCTCTGCATGCCCAGAACGCCGCCGCCGAGCGCGCGACGGCCGGCCAGCGCGTGGCCATCGGCCTGGTCGGCATCCAGAAGGACGAGGTCCGCCACGGCCAGTGGCTGGCCGCGCCGGAGATCGCGCAGTGGACCGATCGCTTCGACGTGCGGCTGCGGCTGTCGTCCGACGAGGCCAAGCCGCTGCGCAGCGGCACGGCGGTGCATGTGCACCTCGGCGCCGAGCAGGTGACCGGCTCGGTCGCCGTGCTGGGCCGCATCGACGGCGCGCCGCGAGAGACGCGATCCGCCGTGTCACGGGACGCGCCGGCCGCCGCGACACACGGCGCGCCCTTGGACGCGCTCGCGCCCGGGGACGAGGCCTTCGTCCAGTTGGTGCTGCATCGACCGATCGGTGCCTGGGCCGGCGACCGTGTGGTGCTGCGCGATGCGTCGGCGACGCGCGCGCTGGCCGGCGGGACGGTGATCGATCCGCAGGCGCCGGCGCGGTACCGGCGCACGCCGCAGCGCCTGGCCGAACTGGACGCCCTGAGCGCGGCGACGCCCGCTGAGCGCCTCGCGGGCCTGCTCGAGCAGGCGCCGATGGGCCTGGACCTCGCGCGCTTCGCGGCGGGGCAGGGCGTGTCGGCGTCCGCCCGCGCGGGACTGCTGAGCGCAGCGGCCGGCGGGACCGCGAGTGCGAGTGCGACCGCGAGTGCGAGTGCGAGTGCGAGTGCGAGTGCGAGTGCGAGTGCCAGTGCCAGTGCGAGTGCCAGTGCGAGTGCCAGTGCGAGTCCGAGTCCGAGTGCGGCCGCGAGTGCGGGTGCGGGTGCCGGTGCGATGGCGGGTGCGGGTGCGATGGCAGTCGTCCCCGGCGCCGACGGTCCGGCCTGGGCGCTCGGCGCCGCGCGCACCGCCGAGTGGGAGGCCGTCGCGCTGGAGCGCCTGGCCCGCTACCACCAGGAGCAGCCGGAGGAGCTCGGCCCCGACCTCGCGCGCTGGCGGCGCCTGGCCGCGCCGCGGATGGCCGAGCCGCTGTGGCGCGCGCTGGTGCAGCGCCTGGTCGCGTCGTCGCGCGTCGCGCTCGGCGGCGCCGCCGCGCATCTGCCGGCGCACGGGGTGCAGCTGTCGGCGCTGGACGAGCGGCTGGCGCAGAAGCTGATGCCGCGGCTGCTGGAGGCCAGCGTCGAGGGCGCCTGGGCCCGCGACCTCGCCAAGGCCGCCGCCGAGCCCGAGGCGCTCGTGCGCACGACGCTGGCGCGGTTGTCGCAGCGCGGCGAGCTGTTCCAGGTCGTGAAGGACCTGTACTATGCGCCCCCGTCGATCGAGGCCCTGGCCGCGATCGCGCGGGCCTCGGCCGGCGACGGCGAACTCCGGGCCGCCGAGTTCCGCGACCGCAGCGGCCTGGGCCGCAAGCGCGCGATCCAGGTGCTGGAGTTCTTCGACAAGGTCGGCCTGCTGCGGCGCGTCGGGGACGCGCACAAGCTGCGGGCCGATTGCCGCCTGTTCATCGACGACGCGAGCGGCGACGCCGCCCGGGCCGCATGAACACGCAAGGATCCCTGGAAGGAAAACGATCCTGGTGGATCGGCCGGACTTCAAATCCGGTGGATGGCGCCACGCGCCGTCGGGTGGGTTCGACTCCCATTTCCTTCCGCCAGCAACATCGGCTCGCCGGCTGCGCGGCCCGATCTTGCGCCTGCGGTGCTCGCCGTACGAGAGTACGGCTGCGCGCCTCGGCGCAACCTCGGGCCGCTCGCCACGGCGATCCGACGTCGCCGGTTCCTGCGGCCGCCCTAGGGGCGGCACTTTCTTTGACTGCGAACCTTTTTGGAGCCCTCCGATGACCAGCCTCTTCCAGCATGTCAGCCGTGCGCTGCATGGGATCGTCGCCGCCTCGCTGATCGCCGCGGGCGCCGCCGGCGTCGCGCAGGCGCAGACCTCTCCGCAGGTCCTGCGCGTCACCGCCATCCCCGACGAATCGCCGACCGAGCTCGCGCGCAAGTTCGCGCCGCTGGGCAAGTACCTGGAGAAGGAACTCGGCGTCAAGGTCGAGTGGACCCCCGTCACCGACTACGCCGCCGCCGTCGAGGCCGTCGTCAACAAGAAGGTCGAGCTCGCCTGGTTCGGCGGCTTCACCTTCGTCCAGGCCAACGTGCGCGCCGGCGGCAAGATCGTCCCGCTGGTCCAGCGCGAGGAGGACGAGAAGTTCCGCTCCGTCTTCATCACCGACGCCAAGTCCGGCATCGCCAAGCTCGAGGACCTCAAGGGCAAGACGCTGAGCTTCGGCTCCGCGTCCTCGACCTCGGGCCACCTGATGCCGCGCTCGTTCCTGCTGGCCGCCAGGATCAATCCCGACGCCGACCTCAAGCGCATCTCGTTCTCCGGCGCGCATGACGCCACCGTCGCCGCCGTGGCCTCGGGCAAGGTCGACGCCGGCGCGCTCAACATCTCCGTCTGGGAGAAGCTGGTCGCCGAGAAGAAGGTCGATCCGGCCGAGGTGAAGGTGTTCTTCACCACGCCGCCGTACTACGACTACAACTGGAGCGTCCACGCCGACATGCCCGCGGCGATGAAGGACAAGCTCAAGGCCGCCTTCCTGAAGCTGAGCCCGACCACGCCCGAGGGCAAGGAGATCCTCGAGCTGCAGCGCGCGACGAAGTTCGTGCCGACCAAGCCGGAGAACTACGCCGGCATCAAGGCCGCCGCCGAGAACGCCGGCCTGTTGAAGTGAACTGAGCCCGCGTCGATGCCCTTGCTGGAGTTGGACGGCCTGCGCCTGCAGGCCGGCGCGCGCACCCTGGTCGAGCCGCTGTCGCTGCGGATCGAGACCGGCGAGCAAGTCGCGCTGATCGGCGCCTCGGGCGCCGGCAAGACCTCGCTGCTGCACGCGCTCGCGCTGGCGCTGCCGCCAGCCGCCGGCGCGCTGCGCCTGGTCGGCGAGGACGCCTGGACGCTGTCCTCCGGCGACCGCCACTGGCTGCGCCGCGAGTTGATGCTCGCGCCACAACACCCGCCGCTGCCGCCGCGCCAGCGCGTCGCCACCGCGGTGCTGGCCGGCCGGCTGCCCGGCGCCTCGATGCGCGAGAGCCTGCGCATGCTGTTCAGCCCGAGCGAGGCGCAGGCGCGGCTCGCGCACGAGGCGCTGGAGCGGCTCGAGCTCGGCGACCGGCTGTGGTCGCGCGTCGACCAGCTCTCCGGCGGCGAGCGCCAGCGCGTGGCCATCGCGCGGCTGCTGGTGTCCAAGGCGCGGCTGTGGCTGGCCGACGAACCGCTGTCGGCGCTCGACCCGCAGCGCGCGCAGCGCGTGCTGTCGGTGCTGCAGGACGCGGCCCGCGCGCAGGACCGCACGCTGGTCTGCAGCCTGCACCAGGTCGACCTGGCCTGCCGGATGTTCCCGCGCGTGATCGCGCTGCGCGAGGGCCGGCTGGTCTACGACGGCCCGCCCGCGGAGCTCGGCGCCCGCCAGCTCGACGAGATCTACGCCGGCCTGCCGGATGCATCGCCGTCCGCGGTCGACGACGCGCCGCTGCCGGCCGCGCCGCCGCAGGCGATGTGCCGATGAGCGCGCTCAGCGGGCGCGACGGGGCCGTCGGCGGCTCCGGCCGCGCGCCGGGCGATCCGGGCGATCCCGCCGGGCCACGCGGCCCACGCGGCCCACGCGGCCCACGCGGCGCCAATCCCGCCCTTGAACCCTGGCGCCGCGATCCCGCCGCCACGCGGCGCCTGGGCCTGGCCGTCGCCTTGCTCGTGCTGCTGTGGCCGCTGCTGGTCTGGTGCGAGTTCCGGCCCTGGGAGCTGCTTGACCCGCGCAGCCTGCGCGCGACCGGCCGCTTCGCCGCCCAGTTCCTGACGCCGCGGGTGGACCTCGAGTTCCTCTCGATGCTCGCCGCCGACACCTGGCGCACCGTGGCGATGGCGACGGTGGGCTTGGCGCTCGCCTGGGTGATCGCCGTGCCGATGGCGCTGCTGGCGACGGCGCGGCTGTCGGTCTCCGCGCTGACGGGCCGCATGGGCACCGCGCCGGCGGCGTTGCGCGCCGTGGTGCGGCTGGTGCTGGTCGTGCTGCGCTCGGTGCCGGAGCTGGTCTGGGCGCTGATGCTGGTGCGGGTGATCGGCCTGGGGCCCGGCGCCGGCGTGCTGGCCATCGCGCTGTCCTACGGCGGCATGCTGGGCAAGGTCTACGCCGAGATCCTCGAGAGCGCCGACGCCGCGCCGACGCAGGCGCTGCTGCGCGGCGGCGCCGGCCGGCTGCAGGCGCTGCTGTTCGGCACGCTGCCGGGCTGCGCCGACGAACTGGTCAGCTACACCGTCTACCGCTGGGAATGCGCGATCCGCTCGTCGGTGGTGCTGGGCTTCGTCGGCGCTGGCGGCCTGGGCCAGCAACTGGACAACGCGACCAAGATGTTCGCGGGCTCCGAGGTCGCGACCATCCTGCTGGTGTTCATCGCGCTGGTCGCGCTGGCGGACCGCGTCAGCGCCTGGCTGCGGCCCGCCCGCGAGGCCAGCCTCGGCGCCGACCCCCAGCGCCAGCCGACGCGGCCGCCGGCGCGTTGGGGACTGCGCGCGCTGTTGCTCGGCCTGCTGGCGTTGATGGTGGCGAGTTTCGTGTCGCTGCCGCTGCGCTGGGGCGAACTGCTGGGCGCCGAGGCGCTGGCGCAGATGGGCCGTTTCCTCGCCGAATTCTTCCCGCCGCAGCTGGCGCCCGCCTTCCTCGGCCGCGTCGGGCAGGGCGCGCTGGAGACGGTGGCGATGTCGGCGCTCGGCAGCGGGCTGGCGGCGATCGCCGGGCTGGCGGTGGCGCTGCTGGCCAGCCGGCCGCCCGGGCCGCTGCGCTGGGCGTCGCGGTTGCTGCTCAACGCGCTGCGCAGCGTGCCGGAGCTGGTGTGGGCGTCCATCCTGCTGGTGTCGGCGGGCCTGGGGCCGATGCCGGGCACGCTGGCGCTGGCGCTGCACACGACCGGCGTGCTGGGCCGGCTGATGGCCGAGGCGCTCGAGAACGCGCCGCCGCAGACCGCGCAGGCGCTGCGCTGGGCGGGCGCGTCGCGCTGGCAGGTGTTCGCCTTCGCGACGCTGCCGCAGGCGGCGCCGCAGCTGCTCAGCTACACGCTGTACCGCTGGGAGAACAACATCCGCGCGGCGACGGTGCTGGGCGTGGTCGGCGCCGGCGGCCTCGGGCAGATGCTGACGCTGCACCTGAGCCTGTTCCAGATGCGGGAGACTTGCACGGTGCTGCTGGCGATGATCGCGCTGGTGATGGCGGTGGACGCCTGCTCCTACGCGGCGCGGCGGCGGCTGAATCGATGAGGGAGTCCGAGATGAACGAGCAAGGGCTGAAGCTGCTGCGCGAGCGGGCGTCGGTCGGGCCGAAGTACCTGGTCGAGCCGGCGCCGGACGAGGCGCAGTTGCGGCTGATGGTGGACGCGGCGCTGCATGCGCCGGATCACGCGGGGCTGGTGCCGTTCCGCTTCAAGGTCGTGCGCGGCGAGGCGCGCCGCGCGATGGCGGCGCTGTACGCCGACGCCGCGCGCCGCGCCGGCAAGGACGCGGACGGCATCGCGATGGACGAGGAACGCGCGCTGCGCCCGCCGATGACGGTGGCGGTGGTGGCGCGGCTGGACCTGGGCCATCCGCAGGTGCCGGCGCACGAGCAGTGGGCCTGTGTCGGCGGAGCGCTGACGAACTTCCTGAACGCGGCGCAGGCGCTGGGGTTCGGGGGAAAGATGCTCAGCGGCGCGAAGGCCCGCGATCCCGGGCTGATCGCCGCGTTCTGCGCGCCGGGGGAGACGCTGCTGGGCTGGATCGCGCTGGGCACGCCGGTCAAGTCCGACAAGCCGCCCAAGCCGCGCGCGCCGAAGGCCGGCGCGGCCGACGCGCTGCAGCTCTGGGGCGGCTGAGCCGCCCGCGCTCGTCAGCCGTAGATGTAGCTCTGGAGCTGGGCGATCGTCATCTCGTCGTCCGCGATGATGTCGTCCATCAGGTCGCGGATCGAGAGCATGCCCACGACGCTGGCGCCCTCGACCACCGGCAGGTGGCGGATCTTGCGCTGGCTCATCAGGCTCATGCACTCGCGGCAGTCGGTGTTGGGCTTCACCACGAACACATTGGACGTCATCACGTCCTTGACCTGCGTGTGCCGGGAGTCCCGTCCCTGCAGCGCGATCTTGCGGGTGTAGTCGCGCTCCGAGAAGATGCCGAGCAGGCGCTCGTTCTCCATCACCAGCAGCGCGCCGACATCATGTTGCGCCAGCAGGTGCAGCGCATCGAACACCGTCGCCTCCGGCGCGACGCGCCAGACGCTCGGGCCGCGGTTCTTCAGCAGATCGGACACCGGTTTCATGGGGCCTCCTGGCGAATGTCTGGCGGAACTCGGACGTCCAAGATAAGCGCGTTGGCGGTGCGCCGCAAGCCCCTGCAAGACCCGACCCCCAAGGGGGGAGGGCGCCGGGCGTGCCCCGGGCTCAGGCCGGGTGGGTCAGGTCGCGCAGATGGGTGGGTCCGGCGCGGCGCTCGATCTCGGCCAGCAGGTCGCGGCCCCAGCCCATCGCGAACAGCGCCTCGCCGACGACGAACATCGGACCGACCAGCAGCCCGATCAGGTCGTCCACGAACGCGGGCTTGCGGCCCTCGTAATAGTGACCGACGAACTGGATGATCCATCCCACCAGGAAGCTGCCCAGCCCCCAGGCCAGCCAGCCGCCGAAGGAGCCGGCCGCCAGCGGATGGGCCAGCGCCATCAGCACCGCGTTGACGATCGCGGTGGCCAGGCCCAGGACGAAGTTGCCCCGCGTCAGGTACCAGATCGTCGCGGCGCCCCAGACCAGCCAGGCGGCCGAGACGGTCCAGTCGGCGACGTGGAATTGCGCCCGCGCCAGCAGCACGCCGATCGCGAACACGATCAGCGGGATGCCGACGAAATGCGTGGCGATGTTGCGGCGGTCGCGGTGGTAGGCGGCGTACTGCGCCATCAGATCGGTGGCTTGGCGTGCCATGGCGGTCTCCGTGCGGGATGTCGTCGTGATGTCGCAATGCTAGTGCGACCAGCCTGTTTGTGCCGTTCAGAATGCGGGTTTCACCACTCCTGATAGACCCCTATGCAAGTGTTGACGCCGGCAAGCGAGGTGCCTTCGGTGCGGTGGACCGCGCGCGGACAGGCCGCGCGGGCAA
>NZ_JAOCCU010000039.1 GCF_029840635.1 Mitsuaria sp. GD03876
CGATTTCCCGACGCGCAAGATGCCCTCGCTGTCCCTCGCCGCGCCCGCGCAGGCCAAGGTCGGCGACACGGTCGAGGTCCGACTGGACCTGCGCGACGCCAACCTGCGCGGCCTCATGACGGAGCTGCAGTACAGCGCCGACAAGCTGACGCTGGTCGATGCCGAGGAGGACGAGTACTTCCGCAAGGGCGGCGCGGTGACGAGCTTCAGCAAGCGCGTCGAGCCCGGCCGCCTGAACCTGAGCGTGCTGCGCAACCAGGCCACCGCGACGCCCGGCGACAACGCCGGCAGCGTCTTCAAGCTGCGCTTCAAGACCACGGCCGCCGGCCGCGCCGAGGTGCGCGTCGGCACGGCACAGCCGGTCTCGCTCGAACCCAACGGCGATCGCCCGACGCTGCCGGCGCCCGCCGTCATCGAGGTGAAGTGACCATGACGACGCGCCGCGTGCCCGTTGCCCGACCGCGCCTTGCGCGCGGCGGCGACGGCGCGCGCGCGTTCCGGCGCGGCGCCGGCGGCTTCACGCTGATCGAGCTGCTGGTGTGCCTGGCGATCCTCGGTTTCCTGGCCTCGCTGGCCTTGCCGATGGCGGAGATGACGGCGCAGCGCGAGAAGGAGCGCGAGCTCAAGCGCGCGCTCTGGGAGATCCGCGACGCGCTGGACGCCTACCGCGTCGCGCGCGAAAGCGGCGCGGTGCTCGGGCCGAGCGACCGGCCGCCGTATCCCGCGACCTTGAAGGAGCTGACGCTGGAGGTGGCCGACGCGCGCGCCGATCGCCAGGGCCAGACGATCCGTTTCCTGCGCCGCGTGCCGCGCGATCCGTTCGGCGAGCCAGGCGTCCCGGCCGAGCAGACCTGGGGCCTGCGCGGCTACCAGTCCGACGCGGACAACCCGCAACCCGGCGCCGAGGTCTACGACGTGCACTCCAACTCGCCGGCCAAGGGCCTCAACGGCGTGCCGCTGAAGCAATGGTGAGGACCGTGATGCCCCGCGCCGCGCCCCACGCCGAAGCCCGTTGCCCGAGCGCCGCCGCCTCGGGCGCCCGACCCGTCGCGCGCCGTCGTGGCGCGGCGCGCGGCTTCACCGTCATCGAGCTGCTGGTGGTGCTGGCCGCGCTGGCGCTGCTGCTCAGCGTGGCCGCGCCGCGCTACGTGCAGCATGTGGACCGCGCCCGCGACGTCGCGCTGCGCCACAACCTGCAGACGATGCGCGACGCGATCGACAAGTTCTACGGCGACCAGGGCCGCTATCCGAAGGAGCTGCCGGAACTGGTCGAGCGCCGCTACCTGCGCGCGATCCCGCTCGACCCGGTGACGCAGCGCGCGGACACCTGGGTGGCGGTGCCGCCGCGCGCCGGCGAGGCCGAAGGCGAGGGCGTCTCCGACGTGCGCAGCGGCGCGCGCGAGATCGCCCCGGACGGGAGCAGCTATGCGTCGTGGTGAACGCGGCTACGGCCTGGTCGCGGTGCTGGTGCTGATCGCGCTGGCGTCGATGGCGCTGTCGGTGACCGCGCAGTCCTGGGCCAACGAGTCCCGCCGCGAGAAGGAACAGCAGCTGCTGCGCATCGGCACGCTGTACGTGCAGGCGCTGGAGCGTTACCGGCGCAGCTCGCCCGGCACCGACAAGCGGCTGCCGCAGGAGCTGGAGGAGCTGCTGATGGACCAGCGCTTCGTCGGCACCGTGCGCCACCTGCGCCGGCTCTATCCCGACCCGGTCGGCGGCACCGGCCAGTGGGGCGTGGTGCGCGGCGACGACGGCCGCGTGCGCGGCGTCTACAGCCTCAGCGAGGACGAGCCGCTGATCGACGCCGCGGTGCGCCGCCCGGGGCTGCTGCTGGCGCCGGCCCGGCGTTATTCGGATTGGAAGTTCGTCGTGGACTCCGAGAAATGAGAGACCTGAGCAACATGAAGCACATCGCTCCCTCCCTTCGTCCTGCCCGCGCCGCCCGGCGCGTCCGCGGCTTCACGCTGCTGGAACTGCTGGTGGTGATCCTGATCATCGGCCTGCTGACCGGCATCGTCGGCCCGCGTTTCCTGAGCCAGATCTCGCGCTCCGAGGTGACGACGGCCAAGGCGCAGCTCGACGCGATCGACAAGGCGCTGCAGGCCTACCGCATCGACATGGGCCGCTATCCCGACGCGACCGAGGGCCTGACCGCGCTGGTGCGCAGCGACGTCAACGACCCGCGCTGGCGCGGTCCCTACCTGAAGGGCGAGCTGCCCAACGACCCGTGGGGCATGCCCTACCAGTACAAGCTGCCCTCGCAGGTGCCGGGCAAGGACTACGAGCTGTTCAGCTTCGGCCGCGACCGCGTGGCCGGCGGCACCGGCGACGACGCCGACATCCAGCTCTGAGGCCGCCGTCCCGCCGCTTCCGATCACGACGTCCCCGACCGGCATGAAGCTTCGCGTCCGCCTGCTCGATCCCGTGCGCATGACCGTCAGCGAGGAGCTGATGGAGGCGCCGTCGCGCGAGTCGCTCGGCGCGCGCCTGCCCGACGGCCGCAAGGTGCTGGCCGCCGAGCCGGTGCGCGAGCCCGCCGGCCTGCGCGCCGAGGGCGAGGGAAGCGGCGCGGCCGGGGCCCGCGCGCGCGCGCTCGACATCGCCTGGTGGTGCCAGGAGCTGCGCACGCTGCTGGTGGCGGGGATGACGGTGGTGGAGGCGATCGAGACGCTGCAGGCGCAGTCCGGCGAGGACCGCGCGCGCGCCGAGCTGCAGTCCGCGCTGCTGGCGCAGCTGCATCGCGGCAAGGCGCTGTCGGTGGCGATGGAGGCGCTGGGCCGCTTCCCGATGGTGCTGGTGGCCAGCGTGCGCGCCAGCGAGCGCAGCAGCTCGCTGGCCGAGGCGCTGTCGGAGTACCTGCGGTACCACGAGATGGTCGAGACGCTGCGCAAGAAGGTCGTCAGCGCCGCGATCTACCCGAGCCTGGTGCTGGGCCTGGGCCTGCTGGTCAGCGGCTTCCTGATCGTGGTCGTGCTGCCGCGCTTCTCCTCGATGTACGCCGACCTGCATGGCGAGATGAGCTGGTCCACCCACCTGCTGACGGTCGCCAGCGGCTTCGTGCGGGAACACCGCGTCGGCATCCTGGCCGCGGCCGCGGCGCTGGTGGCGCTCGGCGTGGTGGCCTGGCGCCAGGGCGCGATCCAGCGCGCGGCGATGCGCGCCGCGGGCGTCATCCCGCCGGTACGGCGCGCGCTGCGCGAGTTCCGGCTGGCCAAGCTGTACCACTCGATGACGGTGATGTTCCGCGGCGGCTACACGCTGGACGAGACGCTGCTGCGCTGCGAGGGCCTGGCGCTGGGCGAGGCGATGGACGAGTCGATGCGCACCGCCCGGGCCGCGCTGACGCGCGGCGTGCGCGTGTCCACCGCCTTCTCCGAATCCGGCCTGACCGACACGGTGACGCAGCGCCTGCTCGCGGTGGGCGAGCGCTCCGGCAACTTCGAGCGCGTGCTGCAGACCATCGCCGAGCGGCATGCCGGCAGCTTCGCGGCGTTCATGGACCGCGCCACGCGCATCGTCGAGCCGCTGATGCTGCTGCTCGTGTCGCTGCTGGTGGGCAGCATCGTGGTGCTGATGTACCTGCCGATCTTCGACATCGCCAGCAGCATCCGCTGAGCGCCGATCCCCCGACTTCCGATGAGAGACCTCCGCCGATGACCGCCGATCCCCGCCAGGACTTCCGCGCCGCGCTGCAGGCCGCGCGGCGCCAGGCCGCCCCGGCCGGCGCCGAGTCCGTGCTCGACCACCTGCTGCGCGACGCCGCGTGGCGCGACCGCCTGGGCGCGCTGCTGCGCGAGACCGGCGGCATGGAGATGCTGGCGGCCGGCCAGCGCGCGGTGCCTGACCTGGCGTTGCTCGGCGCGTCCGGCGCGGCGCTGGCGCGGCAGCTGCGCGCGGTGCCGGTGCGCCTGGACGGCGACGCCGACCGGCTGCGCCTGGCGATGGCCGACCCCTGGGACGACAACGCGCTGCGCCGCGCCGCGCAGGCAATGGGCCGGCGCGTGCCCGCGATCGCGGCGACGCGCGCGCAGCTCGACGAGTGGTGCGGCGCGACCGCCGCGCCCGCCGGCGAGGCCGGGAGCGACGCGCCGGAGGGGCCGGTGGTGGCCTTCGTCGACCAGGCGCTGCGCCGCGCCTACGAGGTCGGCGCCAGCGACATCCACTTCGAATGCGACCGTCAGGGCGTGACGGTGCGGCTGCGCCGCGACGGCGTGCTGATGCCGCATGGCCGGATGGAAGGCACGCGGCAGGCGGAGGAGGCGATCTCCCGCATCAAGGTGCTGGCGCAGCTCGACATCACCGAGCGCCGGCTGCCGCAGGACGGCCGCTTCCGCGTCGCGCTGGGCGTGGGCGAGCTGGACCTGCGGGTGTCGGTGATCCCGAGCGTGTTCGGCGAGGACGCGGTGCTGCGGCTGCTGGACAAGGCGCAGCTGCGCGATCCGGCGGACCAGGTGTCGCTGGACCTGCTGGGCTTCGACGCCGCGGGCGCCGCGATGATCCGCGAGCTGGCCGGGCTGCCGCACGGCATGCTGCTGGTCACGGGGCCGACCGGCAGCGGCAAGACGACGACGGTCTACGCGGCGCTGTCGGAGGTCAACAACGGCATCGAGAAGATCGTCACCATCGAGGACCCGGTCGAGTACGAGCTCGCCGGCGTGCTGCAGGTGCCGGTGAACGAGCGCAAGGGCCTGACCTTCGCCAAGGGCCTGCGCGCGATCCTGCGGCATGACCCGGACCGCATCCTGGTCGGCGAGATCCGCGACGCGGAGACGGCGGAGATCGCGGTGCAGTCCGCGCTGACCGGCCACCAGGTGCTGACGACGGTGCATGCCAACAGCGTGTTCGACGTGACCGGGCGTTTCAAGCACTTCGACCTGGACATGTTCGGCTTCATGGCCGCGCTCAACGGCGTGATCGTGCAGCGGCTGGTGCGCTGCCTGTGCCCGCACTGCGTGGCCGACCGGCCGGCGGTGGCGCGCGAGCAGCAGTGGTTCCTCGACACCGGCCATCCGCGGCCGGAGACGATGCCGCGGGCGGTCGGCTGCGATGCCTGCGCGGGCACCGGCTACAAGGGCCGGCGCGTGATCGCGGAGGTGCACACGATCGACGACGGCTTCCGCGACCTGGTCACGACCGGGGCGCCGGTGTCGGCGTTGCGGGAGCATGTGTACCGGCAGGGCGTGAGGACGCTGTCGCAGCTGGGCGCCGACATGGTGAGCCGGCGCGAGACGAGTTCCGAGGAGATCAAGCGTGTGGTGGGCTGGTAGGCGCGCGGGGGTGCGGACGGCGATCGCCTATGCCGGCGAGGGCGCGGTGCGCCTGGCGCAGGGCGGGGTGTTGATGGCGTCGGCGCGCGTGGACGGCCGCGAGGCCGCGCTGGCCGCGCTGGCGGCCGGCTGGAAGGACGTGCCGGCCGGCACGCGGCTGCGTGTCGCGGTCAGCGGCGCGGTGTGCCGGCCCTACCTGCTGCCGGAGGTCGAGGGCGTCACCGGCGAGGCCGACTGGGCCGCGATCGCGGCCTCGCTGGTCGAGGAGTCGACCGGCCTGCCGTCCGACAGCCCGGTGTGGCTGGATGCCGGTCAGGCGTCGCCGCGCCTGGCGGTCGCGATCGACGCGGCGTGGTTGCGTGGGCTGGAATCGCTGGCCGGACGTCGCCTGGAGAGCGTGCGGCCGTGGTGGGCGATGGCGATCGACGCGGCGCGCGCCGCGTCAGCGTCAGCCACTGCATCGCCGTCGCCGGCTGCGGGGGCGGCTGGCGGCCGGCACGGCCTGGCCGTCGCCGACAGCGAGGCGCTGGTGCTGCTGCTGGCCGAGGGCGACACGTATCGCGTGGCGCAGACCTACACGCTCGACGGCGAGCCGGCGGATGCGGTGCTCAACCGCGCGCTGGTCACGCATGACTGGCCGGCGGAGTCGGTGTCGCTCGTCGAATTCGAGGGCGGCGCCTTGCCAGGCCAGGGCGTGGCCGAGGCATTGCCATTCAGCAAGGAGGCCTCGGCATGAGGGCGCTGAAGGTGGAGTTCGCGCCCGCGCGACGGCCGCTGGCGGCCTTGACCGCCTGGGCCGTGGCCTGCGCGCTGGTGACCGCGGGGCTGGGCGTCGGTGCCTGGCGGGCGTGGGAGCGGCGGCAGGACCTGGCCGCGGCGACCGCGCGCGATGCCCAGGAGACGGCGCGGCTGCAGGCCACGCTGCGCGAGCGGGCTGACCGAGCGGCCGCGTCGGCGGTGCCGCCGAGCTACGCGCGCGATGCGTTGACCGTCGCCCGCACGGCGGCCTTCCCGATGCAGCCGGTGTTGCGCGCGTTGGAGACGGTGGCCGTCGACGGCGTCCGGGTGACCGGCATCGAACTCAACGCCGCGCGCGGCGGCGCCGACGTGACGCTGGAGTTCGACGACTACAAGGCGTTGCTCGCCTATCTGGAGTTGCTCAACGAGGGCGAGACGGTGCAGCGCTGGTCGCTGGTGCGCGCCGAGGCGTCGGGCACGCGGCGCCAGGCGGTGATCCGGTCGACCTGGTCGTGAGCGGCGCGGGGCCGGAGCCGGCCCGCGCGCCGCTGCCGATCAATACAGCACCATGTAGTCGGGCGACCCGTAGACCGCATTCTTCGCGCTGCAGTTGTCCAGCGTGGGCCAGTAGAAGGTCAGCGGCCGGTCGGCCAGCTTGGCCGACAGCATCATCGCCAGGGCGTTCTTGTTCTTCTCCGGCGTGCCCCAGTTGATCTGGCACCAGCCGTTGCTGCAGGTGTTGTCGGTCTGGAAGAAGATGCCGCCGTTGCTGTGCAGGATGGCCATGCTCACGCGTTCGGTGCAGTGGACGCCGGCCTGCGCCAGCGGGGCATGCAGCGTGGCGCCGAGCGCCAGCGCGGCGAGGGTGGAACGGATCAATGCGCGTTTCATGAGAACTCCCTGGGGTGTCGTGTTTGAAAAATCCGGCGCGGATTTTGGCAACGACTGGCACCGCTGGATGGCGATTTGATCGGTGTCCCCCGTCAGGGGGAGGAGGGTTCCCTAATACCGCCGGGATCCCGTCGGCCTAGGATCCGCCATCCGCCTCCCCAAGCGTCCGCAGTTGCGCGAGGAGGCGATCGAGCCGGCGCTTCCCCGCGCGGCCCGCTCCCAGGGAGGGATCACATGGATCGGATGGCAAGCGCGCCTCGGCGCGTCGGGCTGGCGCTGGCTGGCGCCTTGTCGAGCGTCCTCGCCGCGACCGGCGCGCTCGCGCAGGTCAGCGTCTCGAGTTCCGGCAACCCCGCGTACGGGCAGGCGATCACCGTGCCGCCCGGCATCGGCGGCATGCAGCCCAACCTGAGCCTCATGTACGCCGGCGGCGGGCTCAACGGTCCGGTGGGACATGGCTGGTCGCTGCAGGGCATCTCGACGATCACGCGCTGTCCCGGCACGCGCTACACCGACGGGCAGCCGCAGGGCGTGGTGTTCGGCCCGGCCGACAAGCTGTGCCTCGACGGCCAGCGGCTGATCCAGACGGACGCGGCGGGCAACGTCGTCGCGTTCCCGCAGGTCGACGACGCCCGGGGCCTGTCCAGCGGCTGGCGGGAGTACCGCACCGAGAAGGACAGCTTCGTGCGGGTGCGCGCCTACGGCACCACCGGCAGCGACACGGCCAACGGCCCGCAGCACTTCAAGGTGTGGACCAAGTCCGGCCAGGTCTACGAGTACGGCAACTCCCCGGCGGCCGATGCCAACACCCAGGCCTCGGTGCTCGCGCAGGGCAAGACGGCGGCGATGGTGTGGGCCGTCGCGCGCATCAGCGATGCCGTCGGCAACTACATCGACTTCAAGTACGAGAACCGCGAGGTCGCCTGGGGCAGCAAGATCTGGGGCGGCGCGGGCATCGGCCGGGAGTGGAACGTCAAGGAGATCCAGTACACCGGCAACGGCGCCCAGCGCCCCCGCAACAAGGTGGTGTTCCGCTACAGCGAGCGGCTGCTGGACGCGGCCGAGTCCTACCAGCAGGGCGCCAAGAACATCAGCCGGCGCCGGCTCGACGCGATCGACACCTACGTCAACGCGCCGGCGGCCGAGCTCGTGCCCGATGGCGTCACGCCCACGGGCGGCGTCTTCGTCAAGCGGGTGCGGATCGATTACGCCAACGGCGGCCTGACCGGCCGCGCGCGCGTGGTGGCGATCGCCGAGTGCGTCGATCAGGCCGGCACGCGCTGCATGCCGCCGGCGCGCTTCAACTACGCCCCCGGCAGCGCCTACCGGGTGGCGTCGACCAGCTTCAACCTGGCGTCGACCAAGCTCTCCTCGATGGACAGCAAGTACGGCGTGATGGCGGGGGACTTCAACGGCGACGGCCGCACCGACCTGATCCGCTGGGCCGAGAACGCCGGCGAGACGCAGCTGCTGCAGAGCAACGGCGACGGCGGCTTCAGCGGCGTGACGACCTCGCTGACCTCGGCGGGCGCGCTGAACCGCGCGGACGGCTGCGTGTCGTCGACGGTGGCGGACGCCAACGGCGACGGGCTCGTGGACATCGTCCGCGTGTTCAACGACCGCAACGCGAGCGGCGGCTCGTGCGGCCAGACGCCGCGCGCCGAGTTCCTGATCAACCAGGGCGGCGGGACCTTCGCCGTCCAGCAGCTGCTGGACACCGGCAACGCGCAGATCGCGTTCAAGCGCCAGGTGTCCAACATCGAGACGCGCGACTACTGCGGCGCCGTCGCGTCGGCGGGCACGGCCCCGGGCATGCACGACGTCGCGTTGGCGCTGGCGGTGATCTGCAACGACACGCCGCGCACCGGCCGCGGCTGGTCCGACGGCGCCACCTACTACTTCATGGACGTCAACGGCGACGGGCGCCTGGACATCGTGACGACGGTCCTGCAGGCGAAGTACCCGACCGATCCGCTCGAGGACTACATGCCGCCCGACGTCATGCCCGGCTGCGCGGGCTGCACCAAGGTCTACCTGGCGCAACCGGACGGCCGCTTCGCGCTGACGCCGTCCAACGTCGACAACACGCCGCTGTATTCGGACCCGGGCCGGTTCGGTGGCTTGAACTCCTGGTCCTTCGTCCGGGACACCAATGGCGACGGGCTGTCCGACCTCTTCGCCGCCGGCGCGCCGGGCAACTATCGCAACTGGGTCTCGGACGGCCGCGGCAACTTCAGCGACGGCGGCTACCTCGGCGACGACACCTGCACCACGCCGCTGGACTTCAACGGCGACGGCCGCGCCGACTGCCTGAAGGCGGCCATCACCGCGACCGGCAACCAGCTGACGGTGGCGTACGCGAGCTACTCCGGCGGCGTGTCCAACTTCAACCTCCGCGCCGCGGGCCAGGAACTGGGCAGCAACGGCAAGAACGTGGTGGGCCAGAACTTCGGCGTCTACGCGACCGACGTCAACGGCGACGGCCGCGACGACCTGATCCGCTGGCACGACAACGCCGCGCTGAACCGGCTGTACCTGTCCAACGGCGACGGCACCTTCGGCGAGGCGCCGATGAGCGCGCTGGGCGAGATGAACTCGATGATCCTGGGCCAGAGCGACGGGACCTACGACCTGCTGATGGGCGACTTCCGCGGGCTGGGCTCGGTGGAGTTCCTGCGGATCTCGCGCAACGCGCCGGACCTGAGCGACCTGAGCAAGAAGAACAAGCTGTTCGTCCTGTCCGACACCGCGACGCCCGACCGGCTGGTGAGCTTCATCTCGCCGACGGGGCTGAAGACGACGGTGAACTACGAGCCGATGGGCAGCGGTCGCGTCGTCAACGACGCCGGGACGCCCGACCGCGCGCAGTACCCGCTGGCCGACGTGATGATGGCCGGGCAGATCGTCGCGTCGCTCGACCAGGAGTCGGGCGCCGGCGCGCAGACGGTGCGGACGGAGTTCGGCTACCTCGGCATGAAGGCCGCGGTGGACGGCCGCGGGCTGCTGGGCTTCCGCCGCACGGTGCAGCAGAACCCGGCGGCCAACGGCGAGCCGGTGAGCATCTGGACGGACTTCCTGCTCGCCGAGCCCTACGCGGGCGTGGCCAAGCGCACGCAGACCCGGCGCGGCGGCTGGGGCAGCCCCAATGCCGCGCTGCTCAGCCAGACGGAGAACTTCTACTGCGACCGCACGTCGGGGGCGAATCCGGACTCGGCCACGATCGACGCGCCCTGCGCGACGGCCGCCAAGGTCACGCGGCCCTACCTGCGGCGCAGCATCGAATCGGGCTGGGACCTGAACGGCACCGCGCTGCCGGTGGTCACGACGGTCAGCGACTACAACGACTTCGGCGACGCGACCCAGGTCGTGGCGACGACCTCGGGCTCGGTCGCCGGCCTGCCCGGCCAGACCGCGACGCGCACGAGCACCAACACCTACTGCGCGCCGGACTCGGCGGGTTGCGCCAACAAGATCTCGGGCGACAACTGGATCCTGGGCCGGCTCAGCCGCGCGACGGTGGCCAACGCGGTGCCGAGGCTCGTCGACACGCTGACCGCGAGCGCCGGCAGCTCGCCGACGGCCACGGCCACCAGCGGCAGCCAGGCGGTCAACCCGCCGGCGAATCCGGCGGTGCTCTCGGCCATCCTGCAACTGCTGCTGGACGACTGAGCGCGCGACGCGCCCCCCGACGGAACCTCGACAAGAACCACATGTCCGACGGCGTCGGACCAGGGAGAGCAAACATGCGTGCACTTCGGCTCGCGATGTCCGGACGGTCCGAGGGCGGCCGTGGCGCCTGGCGCTCGGCGGCGCTCGCCGCGATCGCCCTGGCGGGCATGACCGCCGCCCAGGCGGACCCCTACAGCTACATCCGCACCAGCGCCTTCACCTACAAGGCCAACGGGCTGCTCGAGAGCGAGACGGTCGAGCCGGACCAGCCCAACCTGTGCGCGACGACGACCTACGCCTACAGCGACGCCTTCGGCAACCGCACGGCCAAGACCACCTCGAGCTGCGCCGGCGCGTCGACGCTGGCGCAGTTTCCCGCGCGGGGCTCCACCGCCGACTACGGCACGCAGACGCTGACCGTCGCGGGCGTGCCCAATGTCGTCGTGCCGCTGGGCGCGTTTTCGACGTCGGCCGCCAACGCGCTCGGCCATCCCGAGACGCGGGTCTACGACCCGAGGTTCGGCGTGGCCACGCAGATGACCGGGCCCAACGGCGTGGCGACGTCGTGGACCCTCGACGAGCTCGGCCGCAAGGTGCTCGAGACCCGCCAGGACGGCACCGCGACCGCTGTCTACTACTGCTGGACCAAGGTCTACGACCCCGGCGCGGGCGGCCTGGTGGCGGCCACCACCGGCAACGCGCCGCTCAACAGCGCCGGTTGCCACAACGGCAGCTCGCCCGCGATCCCGTCGCCGCAGGCGGGCGAGGAGCCCGCCGACGCGGTGCGCTACGAACACACGGTGACGCGCGTGGGCGGCACCGCGGTGTCGGGCTTCGGGCGCATCTATTACGACCGCGCGGGCCGCAAGATCCGGACGGTGGCGGAAGGCTTCGACGGCGGCGCCTTCGCGGGCACGTCGCGGCTGGTCGTGCAGGACACCGACTACAACGCGTTCGGCGTGGCGGTGACCTCGACGCAGCCGTATTTCCTGGCCACGGGCGCGTCCATCACCGGCGGCGGCGCCTACGGGCTGACGATGACCGAGTACGACGCGCTGGGCCGCGCGGTGACGGTGCACACCGCCGAACCGGCGACGGCGCAGCAGGCCGGCGGCAACGGCGGCACCGTGGGCGTGCCGGGGCGCGGATCGCGGCAGATGGCGCGCACCAGCTTCGCCTTCGACGGCAACCGGGTCACCGCCATCGACGACAAGGGCCGGCAACGCATCGACGAGAAGGGCCTGGACGGCCAGATCGTGCGCAGCACCGACGCGATGGGCGCCCAGGTGCTGCAGCAGTACGACGCCTTCGGCAACCTGGTCGTCACCCGCGATCCGTTGAACAACCGCATCGTGGTCGAGTACGACACCGGCGGCCGCAAGGTCTCGATCAACGATCCGGACGGCGGCGTGACCGTCTACTGCTACGACGCGCTGGGTCAGCTGAAGGCGCAGCAGACGTCCGCGATGCGCGGCGGTCATGCGCCGCAGGGATGCCCGGCCGTGGCCTCGGCCGGCACCGCGCCGGCGGTGGCGGGGTGGACGACCTTCGCCTACGACGCGCTCGGACGGATGGTGAGCCGCGCGGAGCCGGAGTACACCAGCGCCTGGGTCTACGACAGCTGCGCCAAGGGCAACGGCAAGCTCTGCCAGAGCAGCACCAGCCACGGCGTGAGCCGCCGCATCACGTATGACGGCGTGGGCCGCGTGGCGAGCCAGCGGACCGACGTCGCGGGCGAGCTCAGCGCGGCGACGGCGGTCAGCTACGACGCCGCCGGCCGCGTGCTCACGCAGACCTATCCGACCGGCGTGACGCTGCGCTACGAGTACACCGCGCGCGGCTTCCTCAACACGGTGAAGCTGGACACGCAGGCGGTGATGAACGGGGCCACGCTGGCGGCGGGCACGGTGCTGTGGACCGCCAACGCGTTCAACGCCTGGGGCCGCCAGGAACAGGCGACCTACGGCAACGGCGTGGCCACGCGCGGGCTCTTCGACAGCCAGACCGGGCGCGTCACCGGATTGACCGCCGGGCCGGGCGCGGCCAATTCGGTGGTCAACCAGTCCTATGTCTGGGACAGCGTGGGCCTGCTGACCAGCCGCCTGGACCGCATCGGCGACACCGGCGTGGTGGAGGTGTCCGACGGCTTCGCGTACGACGCGCTGGGACGGCTGACCGCCTATGCGGTGTCCGGCGGCGGCGGAGGGCGGACGGTCTCGCTGCAGTACAACGCGCTGGGCCTGCTGCTGTCCAAGAGCGACGTCGGCAACTACAGCTACGGCGCGCAGGGCGTCGCCAACGGCCGGCCGCATGCGGTGCTGGGCGTCCAGAACCAGGGCCAGAACTTCGGCTACGACCTCAACGGCAACGCCACGTCCGCGAGCGGCGGCAAGTGGCGGACGGTGAGCTACACCAGCTTCAACATGGCCGACGCGATCTCGGGCGCCGGCCCGGCGAGCAGCTGGAAATATGACGACGGCCATCAGCGGATCAAGGAGACCAAGGCCGGCCGGGTCACCTGGTACCTGCATCCGGACAACGCGGGCGGCCTGAGCTTCGAGCGCGAGGTCGCCGCCGACGGCACGCCGAGCAACCGGCACTACCTCAACGCCGGCGGCCAGGTGATCGGCGTGCTGGTGACCGCGGGCGCGCTGCCGGTTCTGGACGCGGCGGCGACGGCGCCGCCGGTGGCGGGATCGGTCGCCGCGCGCAAGCTGGAGTACTGGCACAAGGACCAGCTCGGCAGCCTGATCGCGACGACGGACCACGCCGGCAACGTCACCGCGCGCTATGCCTACGACCCCTTCGGCAAGCGCCGCTACACCGACAGCCGCTACGACCCCTACGGCAACCTGGTGGTGGATTGGCGCACGGACGGCGGACCCGGCACCGACCGTGGCTTCACCGGCCATGAGCACCTGGACGACTTCGGCATCGTCCACATGAACGGGCGGCTGTACGACCCGACGCTGGGTCGGATGATGCAGGTCGATCCGTTCGTGCAGGACATGCTGAACCTGCAGAACTACGACCGCTACGGCTATTGCTACAACAGCCCGCTGGTGTGCACCGATCCGTCGGGGTACTCCTTCCTGTCCAAGCTCTGGAAGAAGATCTGGAACAACAAGATCATCCGCACGGTGATCATCGTGGTGGTGGCGTACTACACCGGCCAGTGGGCGCTGGAGCAGTACGGCGCGAATGTCGCGGCGACCTCGGGTTACCAGGCCGCGACGGCCGCCGCGGCCAGCAGCAGCACGGCGCAGGGCGCGTTCCTGGCGTTCGAGCATGCGTATGCGTCGGCGTACGCGTCGGCGATGAGTTCCTGGACCGCGGGGGCGGTGGCCGGCGCGGCCGGCGGCTTCGCCGGCGCGCTGGTGGCGACCGAGGGCAACGTGGGCAAGGCGCTGCGGGCCGGGGTCGCCGGCGCGGTGACCGGTGGCGTGGGCGCGGCGTTCGGCTCGGGGTATTCGGTGTCGCGCGTGGCGGCCACCGCGGTCGCCAGCGGCGTGGGCAGCGCGGTGCAGGGCGGCAGCTTCTGGGACGGCCTGCGCTCGGGCGCGCTGACCTCGGCGATGTCCTACATCAACTACACGCTGCGCCAGGAAATGATCGAGCAGTCGCGCATCAACGGCAACAACGACGGCGGGGACACCCTGAGCCGCGGCATGTTCGGCGACAAGTTCAAGCTCGCGGGCGGCCGCGTGTACGACCTGGCGTCACCCGACGAGAAGTACGGGAAATGCAGTGTCCTGGGGTGCTGGCAGGCGGGGCCGGGGTCGGTCTTCGGCATCCCCTACTCGAATGGCAGCGTCACGGACATGGTGCTGGAGTCCTTCGCGGGGCCGCACGACAAGGCCAACTCCTACTGGTGGTATGTCCTGACGCCGGAGCAGGTGCTCAACGGGGAGGGCATGATCGGCAATGCATTCAAGGCCAACCATTACCTGGGCTGGGACAAGTGGGTGGACTTCGCGACGAACTACACGACGAGCCTGATGCTGGCGGCGCCGCTGGCGGCCGGGCCGATCATCGAGCAGAGCCACACGCTGCCGATCGTGACCAAGGGGCACAAGCGGTGACACCGATCGGGCGCCGGTTCGTCGTCGCGGCCTGGATCGCCGCGTCGGCGGGCTGCGCCACGACCTTCTCGATCGAGCCGCAGCTCAACGCGATGATCGGCGTGTACGTGGGGGAGTCGCGGCTGGCGCTGAACGCGTCGTCCCGGAAGCTGGTCAGCGACGACGGACATCGCCGGGTGATGATCTACAGCCACTTCAACAAGTGCCAGTACATCCTGGAGATGGACAGCCAGACCTTCGTCGTGCTGTCGTGGACGTACGTCAGCCACGAGGCGATGTTGTCGTGCCGCCGGCAGCCGGCGCCGG
Source organism: Mitsuaria sp. GD03876 (assembly GCF_029840635.1). GTDB lineage: Bacteria > Pseudomonadota > Gammaproteobacteria > Burkholderiales > Burkholderiaceae_C > Roseateles. The sequence continues at coordinate 14,954 of NZ_JAOCCU010000039.1, forward strand.
TCTACGTCTAGCCGTCACGCATCGATGCGATGATGCGCGCCCAGAAGAATTCGCTCCTCGAGGAGCCCAGGGAGGAAACCATGGATACCCGCGCCCGACGCGCGCTGGCCGGCCTGGCCGCGAGCGTCCTCGTCCTGAATCCGCTGGCGGCGAACGCCATCTCCTGCACCGGCCAGATCGGCTATCTCGGCTACGACCAGAACCGGGCCGTCGTGATCGCCAACGGGACCAACATCCACACGATCTGCAGCTCGACCGCGCAGGGCAACTTCCAGATCAACACGACGGCCTGCAAGGGCTTCTACGCCACCTTGCTCGTCCACCGCCTGGCCGCCAAGCCGGTGACCATCTACTACAACGACCCCGCGCTGACGTCATGCTCGCAGATCGGCTCCTGGAGCAATCAGCCGAGCGCGTACTTCATCCAGATGGCGGATTGAAGCGAGCCCTGTCACCAACCGCTGCCTGTCGATGCAATCCTGACATTCATTCCGCCACCGATTCAGGACATACACATGACCAAGTTCCTCGCCATCGGCGCGCTCGCGCTGCTGACCGCCTCGTCGGCTTTCGCCGGCAGCCAGTCGGGCCGCATCAAGACCGTGACCCTGCGGGCTTCCGACGGCCTTGTCTACTTCGTCCTGGACGGCCCGCGCGTCGAGCGGCCGGGCTGCAACACTGGCGACTACTGGATGATCAAGGACGAGAACTCGCCCGCCGGCAAGCGCCAGCTGGCGCTGCTGCTCGCCGCGCGGACCTCGCAGCAACCGATCAGCGTCGTCGGGACGGGCACCTGCACGCGTTGGCCGGACGGCGAGGACGTCAACGAGATCTACATGTGATTCGGTTCGACGAGCCTGGCGTCCCCCGCACATGGGCGTGAAATGCCCACTTCAGCGGGCGATCGTCGACGCATTGACGGCGGCCGGCATGGCCGTTCCGGCGCGGATCCTCCATGTGATCGAGCACCTCGGCGCGGACTTTCCCGAGGCCTTGCCGCCCATCTCGGACGTGCTGTCCGAGGTGCTGCTCGAAAGGCTCTCCGTCAACGGCGTCGCGTGGCTCTGGCAGGCGCGCGACCGGACGCTGCGGGACTACGTCTCTCCGCTGCTCGACGAGATGACGGTGGCGATGGTCCGCCAGGCCACCTGGATCGAGACCCGCTGCGCCGCGACCCTGCCGGCCTCCATCGATCCACGGCTCTCGGTCTTCGCATCGAAGGCCCATGTCGACCCCGTCGGCATGCAGGCCTCGGAGCGCCGCTCGATGGACCAGGTCGAGCAGGAGCGGCGGCACCTCATCGAAGGCATCGCGTCCGTCGCGCCAGACGCCACGCGCGCCGACCTGCAGGACCATGTGCGCGCGTCGGCGACCGCGTTGGGCCTGCCGGTCACCCTAGCGCGGGGCCGTCGCAAGGATCGCTTCGAGATGCCGCTCGGCCGACTCGTCGGCAGGCCCGTGCGCGGTGTTGTCGAGGCCACGCATGGCGCCGGCAAGCCTTACCTGGACCTCTCCCTGCTGACGACCGACGATGGCGGCGCGCCTCGAGGCCGCTTCGGCCTCGAGTTCGTCGTCATGCCCTACGGGCGCCACTACCTACGTCAATGTGACGCGAGGCGGGACACCTGGCTCAACATCCGGTTCGGCCTGGTCGTCTTCGCCGCGATCGCGCGCTGGATCGAGGAGGCCGACGACGGCCTCAGCCCACCCGCGACCGCCGCCTCGCGATGACCCCCAGCAGCCCGACCCCCGCGATCATCAGCGCGTAGGTCGACGGCTCCGGCACCGGCATCACCAGCCAGGTGCCACCGCCCAGTCCGGCGCCGCCCGCGGCGAAACCGTCCTGGTTCCCCGCGGAAAAGCCGTCCTGCGCGTTCGAGGTCGCGATCCGGGTCACGTCGTGCCGCCCCGTCGGCAGGATGTAGTAGTCCTGCAGCCAGATGTTCCAGCTGGTCGGCCGGCCGCTGGCATCGACGCCGCCGATGCTCAGGTCGCCCGACAGCTCGTGCCAGACGCTGCAGCACACGGTGCCTCCCGGCACCAGCGGCGTGGAGATGGCGAAGTGGTGCCCCGGGTCCTTGTCCGATTGCACCGACAGCCGGAACCAGTTCACGTCGCTGAGCGTCGTGCCCGCGGTCAGCGGCGCGTCGTCGACCACCTCCACGATGATCCGGCCCGTCGTCGAGTAGTCGTAGAACGGCGACTCCGGCGGCAGCAGGAAATGGCTGTAATGGATCGGGATGTCGTTCCCGATGTAGACGTACCGGAACTCCTCGGCCATGGCCGACGTCCCGGCGGCCAGCAGCACGCCGGCGCAGGCCAGCGCGCGCGCGAAACGAGTGCCGGCCATTCGCTTGAGCAAGGTCTTCATTGAATCTCTCCCTGTGCGGTGGATGGCTGAAATACCGCGCCTCCAACGGTAGGAGAGGCCTCGCCACCCGTCCATGCGCCGCCGGCGCGTTTCCAGGGACAGCACGACCGCGTTCCCGCGACATCCCGGCACGCCCTCCGGCACGCCCGTTGCCGAGGCCCGCGTCCGTCGGTGCGATTGCCGCCACGCGCTCCCGCGCCAGCGTTAAAAAACCCCGCTTCCCGGTCGCCTCCTCGGAGGCGCTCCTGGTTTTCCCGGAACTGTAACCATCCATTGCAAGACTCGCGGCGCCCTGAAGTACCGGCCTCCCCAGGTCCCGCCCGATGTCCCTCAAGCACCGCCTCGTCGCCGTCGCCCTGTTGTGCGGCGCCGTCTGCCTCCTGCCGACCGCCCAGCTCGGCCTCAACCTCCTCGGTGCGTTGCGCACCGTGCAGACCCAGCGCACCGCGCTGCCCGCCCACCAGGCGTGGCAACGCGTGATCGCCGATCTCTCCGAACACCGCCTCGCCTCCGCGACGGCGTCCTCGCATCCCGAGCAGGCCGCCGCCCGCGAGGCCGCCGCGGCCAAGCTGGACAAGGCCTTCGATGCCGTCGTCGTCGAGCTCGCCCCGGTCCGCAATGGCGACGCGCTGATCGCGCAGGCCAACCAGCTGCGCGAGCAGTTCAAGGCGCTGCACGGCAAGGGCGTGAACCAGATGCTGCAGGTCCAGTCGCCGCAATACCGCGCGTTGATGGACGGCCTGTTCGACGCCGTCTCGCAGTTGAACGCGCAGTCCGGCCTGGTGATGCAGCCCGAGGGCGCGACCTACTTCAACGTCGTGGCCGGCCTGCAGGTCGCGCCGCAGCTGACCGACACGCTGGCCGAGCTGGGCGCGATCGCCACTGCCGCCGCCGTCGACGACGTCGCCGCGGTCGGCAATGCCGCCGGCCGTTATCGCGCGGACCTGCGGCAGCTCAACGCGGCGTTGCGGCAAGCCGCCGCCGCGGATGCGGAACGCGCCGCCGACTACGCCGAGACGCTGCGGCGCGTCGAACAGCAGCGCCAGGTCGTGCTGGAGGCGCTGGACGCCTCGGCCAAGGACGTGAACTACCCGCTCGATCAGCTGGTCGCGACGCTGAAGAAGGGCGCCGTGCTGCAGTCGGAGCTGTCGGCGCGCGTGATGGACACGCTGTCCCAGCGCCTGGACGACAGCGAGTCGGCCGTCGCGCACCGCCTGCTGCTGACGTCGATCGTGGTCATCGGCGGCCTCGCCGCGATGGGACTGCTGCTCTGGCGCACGCTGCTCGGCGTCTGGCGTCCGATCCACGAGGCCGAACAGCTCACCGAGCGCATCGCCCAGGGCGACCTGACGGCCGAATCGTCGTGGCACACGAACGACGACCTGGGCCGGATGCTCGATGCGATCCGCTCGATGCGCGACCGCTTGCGCGGGCTGGTGACGCAGATGCAGGTCGCCTCCGGCGAGATCCACGGCGCCGCCGACGAGATCGCCGCCGGCAACCAGGACCTCAGCGTGCGCAGCGAAAACGCCGCGGCGCGCGTGCAGGCGGCCTCGAGCAACGTGCAGGGCCTGTCCGAGACGCTGGACGGCACGGCGCAGGCCTCGGCGCGGGCCCGCACGCTGGCTGACGAGGCCAGCGCCAGCGCCGCCGCCGGCGGCCGCCTGGTGCAGGGCTTCGTCGACACGATGAGCTCGATCGGCGCGAGCTCGAAGCGGATGTCGGAGATCGTCTCGGTGATCGACGCGATCGCGTTCCAGACCAACATCCTGGCGCTGAACGCGGCCGTCGAGGCGGCCCGCGCCGGCGAGCAAGGACGCGGGTTCGCGGTCGTCGCGGCCGAGGTGCGCAACCTGGCCAAGCGCAGCGCCGACGCGGCCGGCGAGGTCAAGGTGCTGATCGGCGAATCGGTCACGCGCGTCGAGCGCGGCCAGGCCGAGGTGCTGACCGCCGGCGAGGCGATCACCGGCATCGAGCGCGGCATCGGCGCGGTCAGCGCCGAGATCGAACGCATCGCCCACGAGATCGCCGATGAGGCGACCAGCCTGCAGCAGCTGCGCGGCACCTTCACCGACGTCGAACGCATGGTCCAGCAGAACGCCGCGCTGGTCGAGGAGGCCGCCGCGTCGGCCGCGTCGCTCAACGATCAGGCGGAGCGGATGAACGAACTGGCGTCGGCGTTCCGGCTGAGCTGAGCGGGACGGCGGGCGTCGTCTCGGCCCTTGCTTGGGTCCGCGCCTCGGCGACCAGCCAGGCGCGGGCTTCGTCGAGCACGTCGACCAGCTCCGACGAGGCGACCTGGATCGCGAAGGCCGACGGTGTCGTCTCGGCGCCCTCGGCCGGGTGCGCCGGCTCGACACCGGCGGCGCGTTCCGCGTCCTGCAGCCACAGCGCGAGACGGTAGGCGCGTTCCAGCAGCGCGGCCAGCGCGCAGCGTCCGTCGTGGTCCGCGCCGGCGTTCACAGCGCGCGCCACAGGTTGGCCGCGCCGAGCGCGATGAACACGAGGAACAACGCGCGCTGGAAGGTCGCCGCGCTGATGCGCGCCCGGACCGCGGCGCCCAGCACGAGCCCGCCGACCGCGGCCGCCAGCGCGACGAACGCCGGGACCGAGAGCAGGGTGCCGCCTTCGAAGGCATGCAGCCGCGTGGCCAGCGCCAGCGTCGCGACGGTGAAGGACAGGCCGAGCGCCTGGATCATCGTGTCCTTGTCCAGGCGCAGCGCCTGCAGGTAGGGCACGAGCGGCAGCACGAAGACGGCGGTCGACGCGGTGACGAAGCCGGTCGCGAGCCCGGCGGCCAGGCCGATGCCCCATGCGCCGCGGGACACCTGCGGCACGACCGGTTTCCAGAGGCCCCACAGGCCGTAGACGACGAGGATCGCCCCGAGCGCGAGCCGCGCGTCGATGGGCGCCAGCGTGCTCAGGTCCGGGCTCCAGACGGTCGTCGCGATCATTCCCAGCCACACCGGCCAGAGCGTGGCGATCAGCTTCCGCCACGCCGGCCCCTGGCATTGCGCGACGTTGGTCACCAGCGACGGCATCACCAGCAGCGCGGCGGCCTGCGCCGGCGCCATCCACAGGCCCAGCAGGCTCATCGCCACCGTCGGCAGGCCCATGCCGGTGATGCCCTTGACGCCGCCGGCCAGCACGAAGACGAGGCCGATGCCGAGCCAGGGCGCGAGCGCCGCGAAGGAAGGGGTGTCCATGCGGCGCATCTTCCGGGGGCACCGAGGCGCTGTCGATCTCGATGTGCGGCGGATATCCTTCGCGTTCGCAAGAGGATGGCCCTCGATGACCGCAGCCCGTTCCCCCCTGCCTGCCGCCCGCCGCGCCGCCGCCCGGTCGCTGGACTACCGCGTCGATCCCTTCGACCTGCAGCTGTTCGAGGCGGTCGTCGCCTCGGGCTCGATCACCGCCGGCGCGGCCGCGATGAACCTGTCGCTCGCCGCGGCCAGCGCGCGGCTGAAGGCGCTGGAGCACCGCGTCGGCGTGCGGCTGCTCGACCGCTCGAAGACCGGCGCCGTCGCCACGGACGCGGGCCGCGCGCTGTCGCGGCAGGCGCACCGGGTGCTGGCGGAGCTCGATTCGCTGCACGTGGCGATGTCGGCCTTCGGCCATGGGTTGCGCGGCACGGTGCGGCTGCTCGGCAACACGGCGGCGATGGCGGAGGCGCTGCCGCCTCGGCTCGGGCGTTTCCTCGCCGCGCATCCGGACATCGACGTCGAACTGCAGGAGATGTCGAGCGATGCCGCGCTGCAGGCGTTGCGCGAGGGCGTGGCCGATGTCGCGATCGTCGCCAGCCATGTCGACACGACGGGCCTGGCGGCGAGGCCGTGGCTGGAGGACGAACTGATCGCGCTGCTGCCCGCGCCCAAGCGGGGAAGGGGACCGGCGAAGGTGCGCTTCGTCGACCTGCTGGACGAGCCGTTCGTCGGGCTCGGCGCGGACAGCGGGCTGAGCCGCTTCCTGCAGACGCAGGCGGCGCGCGGCGGCCGCGTGCCACACCACCGGGTGCGGGTGTCGAGCTTCGACGCGATCGCGCGGCTGGTCGAGGCGGGGGCCGGCGTGGCCGTCATGCCGCGCGAGGCGGCACTGCGCCAGCTCTCCGACGGCCTGCGGATCGCGCGGCTCGACGAGCCCTGGGCGCGCCGCACGCTGATGCTGTGCCATTCCAGCCAGGCGCCCTCGCTGCCGGGGGTGCGGGCGTTGATCGAGATGCTGATGGCGCCGGTCATCGGGGCGAGATAGAACGCTGCTCCTGATCGTTCGTTGTGTCGATCAACAGGAGTGGCGAGCCAGATGGCGGAGCCCACGAGTTCTGGTCATTGAAGGCTCGGCACATCGAGGTGACAGTAGCCCTCCCCAAATCCTCATACGGAATGAACGATGACGCCAATGCAGTACGCGGTGCATCTGCAACCAGATGCTGAGGGCGGTTTCGTAGTGACCTGTCGGGATCTCCCCGAGCTGATCACGCAGGGCGAGGATGTGACGCACGCGTTGATGGAAGCAATGGATGCACTGGACGAGGTCGTTGCGCTCTACAGGTGTGAAAGCCTCGCTCTTCCGCAGCCGACACCGGCACAAGAGAACGAGTACCTCATTGCTGCTTGTCGAGCCTAGCGTGTGGCCGGCCATGCGTCCGATGGCGCGGGACCGCTGCTTGCCCGGCCGGTTATCGTTCCGACTTCCGATCCGCCGCGCCGTCGAGGCGCCTCATCGCCCATGACCGAGTCCGTCGCGTCCCGATCCCCGCCGCTGTTCGTCGTGTTCAATCGCGCCTCCGGCCGTGGGGACCGGGATGAAGTCGGCCCGGCTGTCGAGGCCGCCTGCCGGGCCGCGGACCGCGTCTGCGAACTGATGCCGGTCACGGCGCCCGGCGAGCTCGGCGGCATCGCCCGCGAAGCGGTCCGGCGCGCGCGCGAGGCCGGCGGCGTCGTGGTCGCCGCGGGCGGCGACGGCACGATCAACTGCGTCGCGCAGGCGGTGCTCGGCAGCGGCTGCGCCTTCGGCGTGCTGCCGCGCGGCACCTTCAACTACTTCGCCCGCACCCACGGCATTCCCGCCGACCTCGACGGCGCGTTGCGCGTGCTGCTGACCGAGCGCGCCGTGCCGGTGCAGGTCGGCCGGCTCAACGACCGCGTCTTCATCGTCAACGCGAGCCTGGGCCTCTACCCGCAATCGCTCGAGGACCGCGAGGTCTGGAAGCAGCAGTTCGGACGCAGCCGGCTGGTCGCCGCCGGCGCGGTGCTCGCGACCATCCTGCGCGGGCATCGCAGCCTGGGCCTGACCATCGAGCTCCACGGCCAGTCGCGCAACGTCCGCACCCCAACGGTGTTCGTCGGCAACAACGCGCTGCAGATGGAGCAGGTCGGCCTGCCCGAGGCGCGCGCGATCGACCGCGGCGCGCTCGCCGGCGTGATGCTCAAGCCGGTCGGCCGCTGGGGCCTGCTGAAGCTGCTGATGCGCGGCGCCATGGGCCGGCTGCGCGACGCCGACCAGATCGTGAACTTCGCCTTCAATTCGCTGACGGTCCGCAGCCGGCGCTTCGGCGCGCGACGCGTCAAGGTCGCCACCGACGGCGAGGTGCTCTGGATGCAGCTGCCGCTGCGTTTCGAGGTCGCCCCGCATCCGCTGATGCTGATCCGTCCCGAGGGCCTGGCCGAAGAGCGGGTCCAGGCGCAGGCGAACGCCGCGCCGATGGAGGCCGGCGGATGACGGTGGTGCTGCAGCTGTCGGACCCGCATTTCGGCACCGAGCGCCCGATGGCGACCGCCGCGCTCGAGCGCCTGTGCGGCGAGCTGAAGCCGGACCTGCTGCTGCTCACCGGCGACATCACCCAGCGCGCGCGGCCGATCGAGTTCGCGCGGGCGAAGGCCTTCGTCGACAAGCTCGCCGTGCCGGCGCGGCTGGCCGTGCCGGGGAATCACGACATCCCGCTGTATGCGCTGCACACGCGCCTGCTGCATCCGTACCAGCGCTACGAACGCGCGTTCGGGCCGGCCGAGGACAGCGAGTTCGAGACCGATGACCTGCTGGTGATCGCGCTCAACACCACGCGCCGTTACCGGCACAAGAACGGCGAGGTGTCGGATCGCCAGATCGAACGCACCGCCGAGCGGATCGCCCGCGCGCGGCCCGGCCAGGCGCGGCTGATCGCGGTGCATCAGCCGGTGGCGGTGACGCGCCGCTCCGACGTGGGCAACCTGCTGCGCGGGCACATGAAGGCGATGCGGCGATGGGCGGAGGCGGGCGCGGACGCGGTGATCGGCGGCCACATCCACCTGCCCTACGTGCTGCCGCTGCACGAGGTGCTGCGCGGCCTGCCCGGCCGGCTGTGGGCGGTGCAGGCCGGCACGGCGCTGAGCACCCGCGTGCGCGGCGGGATCCCGAACTCGGTCAACGTGATCCGGACGGGTCCCGGCCGGATGGCGGTCGTCGAGCGCTGGGACGTCGACGAGACCGCGGGCGTCTTTCAGCGGGTCAGCTCGACCGCGCTGGCCTGACGCGCGCCGCGCCGGCGACGCGCCCAGCGCGCGAGCTCGATGCTGACGATCGAGACGGTCAGCCAGGCCGACCCGGAGGCGAAGCCGGCGAGCACGTCGCTGGGGAAATGCACGCGCAGGAACACGCGGCTCGCGCCGACCGAGAAGGCCAGCGCCGCCGCCGCGATCCAGGCCGGCACATGCCAGCGCCGGGGCAGCAGCCGCACCGCGAGGAAGGCCAGCATGCCCATCGTCATGACCGTGCCGGAGCTGTGGCCGCTGGGGAAGCTGAAGCCGTCCTCGGTGAGCCAGTGGGTCGGGTGGACGGGGCGGGCGCGTTCGAAGACGTGCTTCAGCAGCGGATTGAGCGCCGCATTGCCCAGCAGCGCGAGCGACCAGCCCAGCGCCAGCCCGCGCCGGCGCAGCGCCAGCAGCCCGATCGCGCCCAGGACGCCGATGGCGATCTGCGTCTCGCGGTTGCCGAGGAAGGTCAGCAGGTAGAAGGCGTGGAGCGCCGCGTCGGGGACGCGGTCGATCATCGCGACGATGAAGGCCTCGTCGAGCTGGCCGAGCGTGTGCTCGACGTGGACCGCCTCGGCGATCTCCGCGAACAGCATCGCGCCGCCGACGATGAACGCGAAGCCGATGGCGAAGCGCAGGACCAGCGCGACGGGGGAGAGCGGTTCGAGCGCGACGGTGCGGTCGCCGCGGTCGGGCAGCAGCACGCGGGCGGTCGCCCAGGTGATGGCGAGGAGAAGCAGCAGCAGCGCGGCGTAGATCGCCAGCGCATGCGCGCCGGCGTACGAGGCCGCCTCGAGGGCAGAGACGTTCAGCATGGCCGGCATTGTGCGGGCGGCACCCACCGGGCGCCGCACCGTCCGACCTGCGGGCGGGATCGCCGAATCGGCAGGGCCTAGTGAGGACGGCCGCCGGCGATCCAGGACATGACTTGCTCGGGGCTCAGGCGGTAGGCCGCGCCGCTGCTCTCGTGCAGGGCCGTCAGCGCCTGGCGAAGGATCCGCGACACGACAGCGTCGTCAGGAGCGTGCAGCCGTAACTCGGCGACCGCCGCCGGCAAGGACTTCCGGTCGATGACCACGGCTTGCATCGCTTGCGTGATCGCGTGGTAGTGCCGCTGGTGGTGGGGATCTGGTCCTGGCTGCCGTTCGAGCATCGTCAGGTACCGGCGCATCGATCGGCGATACGTCCATTCGAAGAGATCGATCGCGGCGGAGAGATCGCCCTGTTCGTAGACCCCGAGCATGGCGGTCGCGTAATCGGAGCGATCCACGTCGACGAAGGTGAGCGGTGCGCAGTTCGCGAGGAGGAGCGGCACGTTCGCACTCAGCCGGCTGGTGCGCTTGTTGCCGTCGGCGAAGGCTTGCAGATAGGCGAGGTTGACCCACAGGAAGAAGGCGGCCTCCACCGGGTTTCGCGTGACCGAGGCCTTGGCGACGACGTGTTCCAGAACCTCCTGCAGGAGCGCTGGAATGGCGCAAGGGCTGTAGACGCTGTGCTCGATCTCGACCTTGTGCCTCCGGACCCGTCCGAGGTCGTCGGGATTCCCCAGGAGATTCCTCATGAGCGCGGCATGCATCTGCTCGACCAGGCGGCGCGTGAGCCCGGCGGGGCGGGCGTACCGAAGCATGACGTCGATCGCGAGCTGATGGTTGATCACCATCGTTTCGTCCTTGCTCGCGGGCAGCGCGTCGCCAGCGCCCGGCCTGGGGCGCCCGAGCACCTCCGCGGCTTCCGGCCTCGAGAGCGGGTTGCCCTCGAGCCGCGATGACGACCAGCTGAAGTCCAGCAGGAACTCGTTCATCATCCGCGCGCCGCAGGTGCCGTAGGGGAGCGTTTCTCGCCAGAAGGCCGCGGCGTGCAGCTGGCGGGCCAGCGCCGCCGGAAGCAGGCTGGACTCGTTGGGCACGTAGTCGTCGATGAACGAGCGCCGATAGACGGCGGGCTCGCGCCGGGACGGCGGGAGGCTCAAGGACCCGATCAGGCGAAGCGAGCCGGGCGACCACGCCGGCGGCTTCGGCCGCGGCGCCAGGTAGGTCGAGTCCGCCGGCTCCTTGAGCAGGCATGCCGCCATCGGCTGGTCGTTCATCCGGCCATACGGCGCCCCGGGCCGCACGACGTCCTTCATCACCATCGCTTCGCTCATCTCACACCTCGCGTTTCCAACGACAAGGCGTCGATGGTGCGAGGCGGATCGGCCGATCCCGCCAAAACGCGGATGGCCGGCGCGGGACGAGCAACCGAATTGACCGACCCGGACTCGCGCCCCCGCCTGGAGGCCGCCGGCGATGTCGTCCGACATCCGTTTCGCGGCGCGGACGCAACAGCGGCGCGCGGGCGTTTGACGCGCCGGATCCGACCCGCCAAGGAAAAAGGCCGAACCTCGCGGCCCGGCCTTCCCTGCAGGAGCGGACGTGGGTCAGACGTCCTGAAGAAACACGGTGCTCAATACATCATCCAGCCGTTGCGCGCGACGCGGCGCAGCGAGAAGGCCAGGTCCGGGCGGTCGGCCGACTGCTCGGCCGCGGCGCGCAGGACGGTCTCGCGGGGACGCAGCTCGGCGACGGCGTGCACGAACTCGACGACGCCCCGGCCGGCGCGCAGCGCCAGGCTCACCAGGCGCTCGCCGGCCGCGTTGGCGGTGCGGACCCGGGCAGCGTCGGCAGCCATCAGGTGGACATTCAGCGTGGTGGTGGTCATGGCGGATTCCCTTCTGTTTGGAGGCACCGGACGAAGGTCCTGGCGCCGTGGTCGAGATATTGCGGTTTTTACGTAGACCCCGCCAATTGCGCTTCGGAATCGGGTCATCACTGGCGGAAATGCCCCGTGACGGAATTAGCATCCCGCCGCATGACCGCCCCCCGCCCCGTCAACTTCCGGACGCTCGACCTGAACCTGCTGCGCGTCTTCGACGTGGTGATGGAGGAGCGCCACGTCACCCGCGCCGCCCACCGGCTGGCCATCACCCAGCCCGCCGTCAGCAACGCGCTGCGCCGGCTGCGCGAGGCGACGCACGAGGAACTCTTCATCCCGACCTCCACCGGCGTCGAGCCCACGCCGCATGCCCAGGCGCTCTGGCCGGTGGTGCGCCGCGCGCTGTCCAGCCTGCAGCAGGCGCTCGAACCCCAGGTCTTCGACCCGCGCGCCGCCGGCAACACCGTCAGCTTCACGCTGGCGATGGCCGACGCGACCGCCGCGCTGGTCGTGCCGCAACTGGCGCGGCGCTTCCTGGATGAAGGCATCCATGTCGGCCTGCGCGTCGTGCCGCTGACCACGCGCGACCCCCGCGAGCTGCTGGAGCAGGGCTGGGCCGACCTCGCCGTCGGTTTCTTCCCCGAGCTGACCGAGCAGCTGCAGGTCGAGGACGACAGCGCCGCCTTCCGCCGCGAGCCGCTCTACGCGAGCCGCTACGTCTGCGTGATGCGGTCCGACCATCCGCTGGCCGCGCCCGGCGCGCTGACGCTGGACGCCTACTGCGCCGCGCCGCACCTGCGGGTCAGCTTCGCCGGCCGGCCGCATGGCTTCGTCGACGACGCGTTGGCGCAGATGGGCCGCAAGCGCACGGTGGCGATGACGGTCAACAGCTTCTTCACCGGCGCGATGGCCGTCCAGCAGTCCGACCTGCTCACCGTGCTGCCCGACAGCTTCGTCCCCGCCACCGGCTTCGCCGGCCAGCTCGCCTGCCGACACCTGCCGTTCCCGCTGCGCGGCATCGAGATCAGCCAGGTCTGGCATGTCCGCGCCGAGCCTGACCCCGCGCAGCGCTGGCTGCGCCAGGTCATCAGCGAGATCTCGGACGTGGTCGCCGCCGGCGTGCGGGCGCTGCCGCAGGACGGCGCCACCTGAAGGCAGGCTGAAACGCGGGGACGGCGATTCCTGCGGCGCCTCGCAGCTTTTGTCTCCTTGTCGACCGGCGAACCGGGCCCCTACAGTGCGGCCTCCGCAGATGAGAAGAATTCTCATCGACGCGATTCGGTTCCCCGTCCGCCCCGGACGATCGAGAAAGAGACACGACGATGCGCCGCTCCGACCTTGCCCTCCGTCCCCTCCAGGCCGCCGCCGCGGTGGCCATGGCCGCCGCCGCGCTGGCGCCGGCGCTGGCCCAGGCCAACGCCAAGGCCGGCGGCGAGCTGACGCTCTACACGACGCGCGAGGTCGCGCTGGTGCAGCCGCTGCTGTCGGCGTTCACCGCGAAGACGGGAACGCGGGTCAACACGGTCTTCGTCAAGGACGGCTTGCTGGAACGGGTGAAGGCGGAGGGCGCGCGCTCGCCGGCCGACCTGCTGATGACCGTCGATGTCGGCAACCTGATCGACCTGGTCGAGGGCGGCGTGACGCAGCCGCTGAAGTCGGCCGAGATCGAATCGGCCGTGCCCGCCAACCTGCGCGCCGCCGATGGCCAATGGACCGCGCTGTCGATGCGCGCCCGGGTGCTGTACGCGGATCCGTCGCTGAAGGCGGCCGCGATCCGCTACGAGGACCTGGCCGACCCGAAGTGGAAGGGCAAGGTCTGCACGCGCTCGGGCCAGCACCCGTACAACACCGCGCTGGTGGCCGCGATGCTCGCCCACGACGGCGAGGCGAAGACCGAGCAGTGGCTGCGCGGCGTGAAGGCCAACCTGGGCCGCAAGCCCACCGGCGGCGACCGCGACGTGGCGCGCGACATCCTCGGCGGGATCTGCGACGTGGGATTGGCCAACTCCTACTACGTCGGCCAGATGAAGGCCGCCAAGCCGGGCAGCGACGCCCGCAAGTGGGGCGACGGCATCCAGGTGCTGAAGCCGACGTTCTCCGCGCGCGGCGCTGGCACGCACGTCAACATCAGCGGCGCGGCCGTCGCGAAACACGCGCCGAACAAGGCCGCCGCGCAGGCGCTGATGGAGTTCCTGGTCTCCGAGCCCGCGCAGCAGCTCTACGCGCAGACCAACTACGAGTACCCGGTGCGCGCCGGCGTGGCGCTGGATCCGCTGATCCAGTCGGCCATCGGCCCGCTGAAGGCCGATCCGCTGCCGCTGACCGAGATCGCTCGCCATCGCAAGCAGGCCAGCCTGCTGATCGACAAGGTCGCCTTCGACCAGTGACGGCGTGAGCGGCGTGTTCGGCCGGCCGCCCGCGGTCGGCCCGGTCTGGGGCGCGGCCGCCGCGGCGATCGCGCTGGCGGTGCTGACGCCGCTGGCCGCGCTCGCGTGGACGGCGCTGGGCGCCGGCGTGTCGCACTGGTCCCACCTGGCCGCGCACGTGCTGCCGCGCGCCGCGGCGCAGACGGCGCTGCTGCTGGTCGGCGTCGGCGCGCTGACGGCGGTGGTCGGCACCGGCTGCGCCTGGCTGGTCACCCGCGCCGATTTCCCCGGCCGCGGCGTCCTGCACTGGGCGCTGCTGCTGCCGCTGACGGTGCCCACCTACATCGCGGCCTACAGCTACGTCGACCTGCTGCATCCGATCGGCCCGTTCCAGGGCGCGGTGCGGGCGCTGCTGGGGTTCGACTCGCCGCGGCAGTTCCGCCTGCCCGATGCGCGCTCGATGGGCGGCGCGGTGCTGGTGCTGTCGGCGGTGCTCTATCCCTATGTCTACCTGAGCATGCGGGCGATGTTCTCGACGCAGCCCGCGCGGCTGATGGAGGCGGCGCGGCTGCTCGGCGAAGGCCCGTGGGGCGCGTTCCGGCGCGTGGCGCTGCCGATGGCGCGGCCGGCGCTGGCGGTCGGCGTCGGGCTGGTGTTGCTGGAGGTGCTGAACGACGTCGGCGCGTCCGAGTTCCTCGGCGTGACGACGCTGACGACGACGGTCTACACGACCTGGGTGACGCGCTCCGACCTGGGCGCCGCGGCGCAGATCGCCTGCGCGATGCTGGCGGTGGTGGCCTTGCTGGTCTGGCTGGAACGGCAAGGGCGGCGACGCCAATTGGCCGGCGCCGTCCGGACGATGGGCGCCGCGCCGCGGCGGCGTCTGCGCGGCTGGCGCGCCGCACTCGCGACGACGGCGGCCGCGCTGCCGGTGCTGATCGGCTTCGTGCTGCCGGCGGGGCACCTGGCGGTGCTCGCGTGGAAACGGGCGGCGGAAGGCCACGGGCTGTCGGCGGAGGTGCTCGCCGGCGCGATGAATTCGGCCGGCCTCGCGCTGGGCGTGACCGCGATCGCCGTCGGCGCCGGGCTGGTCATCGCCTGGGCGGCGCGGCGCACCGGCACCGCGGCGCGCGGCCGGGCGGCCTGGCTGCGCAGCGCCGCGATCGGCTACGCGATCCCGGGAACGGTGCTGGCGATCGGCCTGCTGCCGCCGGCGCTGGCCCTGGACGGCTGGATCGCCGGCGCGCTCGGGCTGCCGGGACTGCCGCTGATGAGCCTGGGCGCGGTGCTGGTCGCGGCCTGCGCGATGCGTTTCCTGGCGCTGCCGATCGGCGGCATCGAGGCCGGCCTGGCGCGCTGCCCGGTGGCGCTGGAGCAGGCCGCGCGCAGCCTGGGCGAGTCGCCGCTGGGCACGCTGCGCCGCGTGCACCTGCCGCTGCTGCGGCCGGCGCTGACGGCGAGCGCGCTGCTGGTCTTCATCGACGTGATGAAGGAGCTGCCCGCGTCGCTGCTGCTGCGGCCGGCCAACTTCGAGACGCTGCCCACGCTGCTCTATGCCGAGGCCGCGCGCGGCAGCTACGAGCACGGCGCGCTGGCCGCGCTGCTGATCGTGGCGGTGGGCCTGCCGGCGGTGCTGCTGCTCAGCCGCGATCCCACGGCACCGACGGCGACGACGGCACCAACGGCACCGACAGCACCAGCGGCACCGACAGCACCGACAGCACCGACGGCAACGACGGCAACGACGGCACCAACGGAACCGACAGCAACGACAGCGCCGACAGCAACGACCGCACCAGCGGCACCGGCGACGCCCGTCGTGCCGGCGCCGTCCGCCGGGTTTGCCTCGGCCTCGATCGACATTCACGCGGACGGTCCGTCGGCCGCGTTCATCCCGACGAAGGAGGCGACATGACCACGCTCGCGCTCGAGGATCTCCATGTCCGTTATCCCGGCGGCGCGCCGGTGCTGCGCGGCCTGTCGCTGTCGCTGCCGCTGGGCGGCATCGCCTGCCTGCTCGGCCCGTCGGGCTGCGGCAAGAGCACCGCGCTGCGCGCGATCGCGGGTTTCGAGCCGCTGAGCTCGGGGAGCATCGCGCTGGACGGACGCACGCTGTCGGGGCCGATGACGCATGTCGCGCCGGAGCATCGCGGCGTCGGCCTGCTGTTCCAGGAGATCGCGCTGTTCCCGCACCTGGACGCGGCGGCGAACGTCGGCTTCGGCCTGCGCCGGCTGCCCGGCGAGGCGCGCGAGCGCCGCGTGCGCGAGCTGCTGGCGCTGGTCGGCCTGGACGAGCTCGGCGCGCGGATGCCGCACGAGCTGTCTGGCGGCCAGCAGCAGCGGGTCGCGCTGGCGCGGGCGCTGGCCCCGTCGCCGCGGCTGCTGCTGCTCGACGAGCCGTTCTCCAACCTGGACGCCGCGACCCGCGACCGCCTGGCCACCGAGGTGCGCGCGATCCTGCGCGCGGCCGGCCAGACCGCGCTGATGGTCACCCACGACGCCGCCGAGGCGGAGGCGATGGGCGACTGGATCGGCGTGATGGCGGGCGGCCGGCTGGTCGAGTGGCGACCTGCACGGGTAGCGGCATAGCGCCAATCTGCCGTTGCGCGGATCGCCTCCGCGCGGAGCATCACGGGCTTTCCTTCGAAGGAGCGCGCGATGCGACGTGGACTGGCCGGAACCTATGAATACTCGATCGCCGGCGGCGCGCCGTGCCAGGCGTTCGTGCCGGCGCCGCTGCCGCCGCGCCCTTCGCTGATCGTCGACACGGACCTCCAGGATCGGCTGGACGAGGCGCTCGTGCGGCTCGGTCGGCTCGATGGCGCGGCGTTGGTGATGCCGGACGCGGCACCGCTGCTGTACAGCTACGCGCGCAAGGAGGCGGTGATGTCCTCGAGGATCGAGGGCACGCAGTCCTCGCTGTCGGATTTGATGCTCTACGAGGCCGACGGCGCGCCGGGTGTCCCGATCGACGATGCGCGCGAAGTCTCCTGCCACGTCGCGGCGATCGACCAGGGGCTCGCGCAACTGAAGGCGGGCATGCCGCTGTGCACGCGGCTGATGAACGACATGCATGCGACGCTGATGCGCCATGGCCGCGGCACGGGCAAGGCGCCCGGCGAGATCCGCCGGACGCAGAACTGGATCGGCGGTCCGCGCGCGGACAAGGCCGTCTTCGTGCCGCCGCCCGCGCATCGCCTGAACGACTGCCTGTCCGATCTCGAGAAGTTCCTCAACGACCAGCCGCGGCGCCATGGACCGCTCGCGAAGGCGGCGCTGGCGCACCTGCAGTTCGAGACGATCCATCCCTACCTCGACGGCAACGGGCGCCTGGGACGACTGCTGATTCCCCTCATCCTCGTGCGTGAGGGCATCCTGTGCGAGCCGGTGCTCTTCCTGTCGCTCTTCTTCAGGTCGCATCGCGACGATTACTACGAGCTTCTGCAGAACGTCCGCCTGCACGGGGATTGGGAAGAGTGGCTGTGGTTCTTCACGACGGGGGTGAGCATCGCGGCCACGCAGGCCTTCGACATGGCGCTGTCGTTGACGGCGCTCACGACGATGGACGGCGAGCGTCTCCAGCCCGGACGGGCGAGTCTGAATGACGTCCGCCTCGTCCATCGCGTCTTGAGCGGATGCCCGGTCGCGAGCGAGGAGACGCTCGTCGAGAAGACGGCGTTGGCACCCGAGGGACTGCATCGGGCGGTCGGCGCCCTGATCGACCTCGGCATCGTCCGTGAACTGTGCGGAACCGCCGGCGGCCGGATCTTCGTGTACACCGCCTGTCTCGAGCTGTTGAATCACGAGCCCCCATGAGCCTCCCGATCCGCCCCGCCATCCCGTCCGACATCGCCGCCTGCATCGACCTGCGCGGCCGCACCCGCGAGAACGCGATCTCCGCGGCGCGGCTCGCCGAGCTCGGCATCACCGAAGCGTCGTGGTCCGGCCAGGTGCGCGACGGCACCTTGCCCGGCTTCGTCGCGGTGGCGGACGGGCAGCTCGCCGGCTACTGCTTCGGCGACGCCGGCACCGGCGAGATCGTCGTGCTCGCGCTGCTGCCGGCGCACGAAGGCCAGGGCCTCGGGCGCGCGCTGCTGGCGCGGACCGTCGCGCATCTCCAAGGGATGGGCCATCGGCGGCTGTTCCTCGGCTGTTCCGACAACCCGGCGCACCGCTCGCACGGCTTCTACCGCCACCTCGGCTGGCGGCCCACCGGTGAGCGCGACGGCCACGGCGACGAGGTGCTGTTTCTCTTGATGCCATCTTGATCCCGCCCGGGCTACCCTCGGGCGGATCACGCCGCATTCCATAACAAGCGAGACGCCCGATGCTCATCAACTGTGTCGCCTACCGCGACGGCCGCCGGCTGGCCGATATCCGGCCGGAAGAGATCAGCGACTACCTCAAGCTGCCCGACTGCTTCGTCTGGGTCGCCCTGCGCGACGCGTCGCCCGAGGAAGTCCTGGCGATGAAGGAGGAGTTCGACCTCCACGAGCTCGCCGTCGAGGACGCGCTGCATGGGCAGCAGCGGCCCAAGGTCGAGGAGTACGGCGACATGCTGTTCGCCGTCATGCAGACCGTCCAGTTCACGCCGACCGACGAGCTCTGCACCGGCGAGGTCTCGATCTTCGCCGGCCCCAACTTCGTGCTGTCGATCCGCAACCGCGTCGCCCAGAGCCTGCTGGGCGTGCGCGCCCGCGCCGAGCGCGAGCCCCACATGCTCAAGCGCGGTCCCGGCTTCGTGATGTACGCGATCATGGACGCGGTCGTCGACCGCTACTTCCCGGTCATCGAGGCGCTCGAGGCGGAACTCGACGCGATCGAGTCGCAGATCTTCGAGCCCGGCGTGACCCGCGAGAACATCAAGCGCGTCTACGCGCTCAAGCAGCGGGTGACCATCGTCAAGCACGCGGTGTCGCCGCTGCTCGACGCCGTCGGCAAGCTGGTGCGCGGCCGCGTGCCGCCGATCTGCGAGGACACCCGCGAGTACTTCCGCGACGTCTACGACCACCTCGAGCGGATGCAGTCGGCGCTGGACTCGCTGCGCGACACCGCCACCACCGCCATCCAGGTGCACCTGTCGATGGCGGCGATCGAGGACTCGGAGATCACCAAGCGGCTGGCCGCCTGGGCCGGGATCTTCGCGGCGGCGACGGCCTTCGCCGGCATCTGGGGCATGAACTTCGAGGTGATGCCGGAGCTCAAGTGGCGATGGGGCTACCCCGCCGCCCTCGGCGTCATCACCGCGACCTGCGGGCTGCTCTTCTGGCGATTCCGCAGGGCCGGCTGGCTTTGAGCCCGCGTGTGCCCCTCTCCCGCGGTGCGGTAAAGGGGGCCTCAAAGGCTGGAGGTTGATCGAAGCGGGGCGGTGGTCAGATCAGCGCTGCGATCGTTTCGCCCATCTCGGTCGTGCTCGCCGTGCCGCCCAGGTCCCGCGTGCGCGGGCCCGAGGCGAGCGTCCGCTCGATCGCCGAGAGAATCGCGTCATGCGCGGCCTGCTCGCCCAGGAACTGCAGCATCAGCGCGCCCGACCAGATCATCGCGACCGGATTGGCGATGTTCTGCCCGTAGATGTCCGGCGCCGAGCCATGCACCGGCTCGAACAGCGACGGGAAGTCGCGCTCCGGATTCAGGTTGGCCGACGGCGCCAGGCCGATCGTGCCGGTCGTCGCCGGACCCAGGTCGGACAGGATGTCGCCGAACAGGTTGGACGCCACCACCACGTCGAAGCGCCCCGGCTGCAGCACGAAACGCGCCGACAGGATGTCGATGTGCTGCTTGTCCACCGTGACCGACGGATACCCCGCCCCGACCGCGTCCGCGCGCCCATCCCACCACGGCATCGAGATCGCGATCCCGTTGCTCTTGGTCGCCACCGTCAGGTGCCGGCGCTCGCGCGCCTGCGCCAGCTCGAACGCGTACTTCAGCACCCGGTCCGCGCCGAAGCGCGAATACACCGACTCCTGGATCACGATCTCCCGCTCGGTGCCGGCGTACATCACGCCGCCCAGGTTGGTGTACTCGCCCTCGGTGTTCTCGCGCACGACCAGGTAGTCGATGTCGCCCGGCTTGCGGTTGGCCAGCGGGCAGGGCACGCCCTCGAAGAGCCGCACCGGCCGCAGGTTGATGTACTGGTCGAACTCGCGGCGGAACTTCAGCAGCGAGCCCCACAGCGACACATGGTCCGGCACCGTCGCCGGCCAGCCGACCGCGCCGAAGAAGATCGCGTCCTGGTCCTGCAGTTGCGCCTTCCAGTCGTCCGGCATCATCTGGCCGGTCTGCTGGTAATAGTCGCAGCTGGCCCAGTCGATGCCGGTGAACTCGAACCGCAGGCCGAAGCGCCTGGCCGCGGCGTCCAGCGCGCGCAGGCCCTCGGGCATCACTTCCTTGCCGATGCCGTCGCCGGGGATGACGGCGATCTTGTACGTCTTGCTCATGGTCGTGCTTTCAACGGGGAGGCGGCGGCCAGTCTACGCGTCGCCTTCGCGCGGCCAAGCCCGCCGGCATCGATGACGACGAGGCTCGCACCGCGCTGAGGGGGGCTCTCCGACCACGGGGGCGGCGCGCGTCGCGGGGCCCCAGGCGGCGAGTCCCGCCCATCGCGTGGCGAATGACCGGCGCGGGCTTACCAGCCCAGCGCGGCGTCGCGGAAGCTGTCCAGCGCGAGCTCGTAGTTCATCTCGCCGAGCAGCCCGATCAGCCGGGCGCCGTCCGCGTTCCACGCGTCGACGACGTGGCGCCAGGCCGGCGCCAGCGAGCGCGGCTCGGCCTCGTCGTCCGGCACCTCCGCCTCGATCGACGCGGGCGGCAGGTCCGACGGCAGCATCAGCCGCGACGGCACCGACGGCCGGTCGGCGTCCTCGTCGTACAGGTCGGTCGCCGTCGCGGTCTCGGCGTCGGGATCGATGCCAGGGTCGATGCGCCAGCGGCCGTCGGCCTGCACGCTGATGCGCGGGCGCAGCCAGGGCTCATGGGCGCGCGGGTTCAGCAGGTGGCAGCTGCGGTGCCGGGCGTCGACGACCAGCAGGCTCAGCACCGACCCGCGCCCGTTGGCCTTCTCCTCGACGTAGTCCGGGTGCTCCGGCGGCCCGTCGACGTCGACGACGAAGTAGCGATCGTCGATCCACTCGCCCGACCCGTTGATCGAGCAGCCGAAGGTCAGCTCCTGCGGATAGGGCATCAGCCGGCCGTCCAGCCACAGTGCCGCGCCGTAGGGCGCCTGGAACACGCCGCCGTCCTCGGGGTACTCGGGCAGCCGCCCGTCCTCCCACCAGACGACGGCCCGGTGCAGCCGGCCCGGCGCGTCGGCGATGCGGAAGCCCGCCGTGCGCCATTCCGGCCAGGAGGTCCACACCCGGGCCTCGACGCGCTCGTCCAGCCCCATCGCGCGCAGGTCGCGGGTGCTGGCGTGCTGCAACAGATGCTGTGCGAAGTGCCGCCACATGGCCGGGCCGAGGGCGCGGGCGATGGGGTCGGCGTCGCGCAGCCAGTCCAGCAGCAGCGGCACCACCGGCGCCTGGCGCGACCACAGCGCATGCGCCGCGACCGAGCGGGCCCAGCGCCGTTCCAGGGCCTGGAGGCCCGGCGGCGGCGTGGGGGCGGCGGTGTCCTCGTCGGACGGGGAGGCGCCGGCGGGCGCGGGCGGAAGGGTCGCCAGCGAGGGCGACACCGGCGAGGGCGGCAGGTGGTACAGCGGCATCAGGTCGGGGGGCACCGGAAGTGGGAAGGCGGTGTCGCAGGGCGTGGGGCAGGGGAGGTTCCTGGGGCCCGGACGGGCCGTCGCCCCCCTCGGGGACGCCCCGGCGGCGAGCCGGGGCCGGGTCTTGCCCGACGGCGCCGCCATCGGCAAAAGCTGCCGGCCCGGGGTGCCGCAGCGTGCGGTCCCCCACGCCGGCAGGGGCGGCGGACCGGCCCGGGCGGGCCGGCCCTGTCCCATTCATGGGGGATGACACCCGCGCCGGCTCGCACCATCCTGGGGGCCTCGACACCGCCAGGGGCTCGAGATCCTCGAGGCCATCGCCATGACCGATCGCACGCTGGAGCCAGGGGCGGCGGACGCGGCAACCGAACATCGCGTCGCCGTGGTCGCCGTGCACGGGGTCGCCGACCAGGCGCCCGGGGAGACGGTGCGCGCGCTGACGGCGCTGATGACGGCGCGCGCGCCCGCCGGCGTCCGCTACGGCGACGCCACCTGCGACTGCCGATGGATGGCGGTGCCGGTCCTCGAGGGCCGGGTGCCGGCGTCGCGCGATCCGGACGACCGGCCCACCGGGATGAAGGCGCTGCGGCAATCGCTGCGGTCGGACTTCCTGCGCACCGGCTGGATGGACCGGGCGGCGCGCGACGGCGAGGCGGACCGCGGCCGCGCGCTGCGCTACCAGGCCATGGTGCAGCCCGCGCATTCCGCCAAGGGCGTGGCCCGGGCGCCCGGCGACCCGCGCGACGGCGTGCCGGACCAGGGCATCGCCTTCACCGACTACCTGCTGTTCAAGGCGCAGCGGGGGAAGTCGCCCGACGAGCACTTCGAGACCCGCCGCATCCGGATGAGCCGCGAGGACACCGCCACGCGCCGCACCGGCCGGGTGGACTTCCACGAGATGTACTGGGCCGACCTGTCGCGGCTGTCCAGCGCGCTCCCGACCATCCTGACCGAGCTGTTCACCATCCTGTTCCGGCTGTCCAAGCTGGCGCGCGACACGATCGACCAGGCGCGCCACGCGGCCGACACCACGGCGGCGACCGCCACGCCCGAGGAGGCCGCGGCGCTGGTGGACGTCCGCCGGCGCTGGGCGCGGCTGTGCCGGCTGCAGACGGCGCTGGACTGGTCCTTCGCGCACCTGCTGTCCAACCTGTTCCTGCAGACGCTGCTGATGGGGACCTTCATCGTGGTGATGTCGGTGCTCAACGACGATGTCCGCGGCGACACCGCCGAGCAGGTCCGCACCCTGATCGCCGTGGCGCTGCCGGCGCTGGCGTTCTGGTGGATGTGCTATCGGCATGTGCGCTCGGGACCCGGGCGGGGACTGCTGGCCCTGATGGCGCTGGCCTCCGGCGCGGCGCTGAAGCTGGTGGCGGCGCCCTGGGTGCTCGGCGTCACCGTGCTGGTCGCGCTGGCGTTGCTGTGCGACGCCGGGCTGAAGCTGGCCGACCGGCGCTTCGTCTCGACGCGCCAGGTCGGCCTGGTCTTCCTGGCGGTGAGCCTGGGCACCGTGGCGAGCGTGATGCTGGCGGACGCGCCGCAGGCGCCGGTGTCGCCCTCGCCGCTGCCGCTCGCGCCGCACCAGGATCCGTGGGTCTGGTGGACGGCGGCCGCGCTGCGCGCCTTCGAGGTGATGCTGCTGGGCACCTATGTCTGGTGGATCGCCGCGGCGGCGCTGCTGGTGCCGTGGACCTGGTACGGCGTCCGGCAGGCGGGGCTGTGCGACGCGGCCCGCGCCAGCGTCGCCACCGCGCGGCTGGGGCTGTTCGTGTCCGTGACCTCGTTCACCGCGGTGGGCATGGTGATCTGGGCGGCCGGGCACCAGGTGCTCGAGCGGGCTGCCGGCAAATGGGGCTACCGGCCGTGGCTGTTCGACTTGCAGTTCGAGGTCGGCACCGACGGCTGGGGTTTCCAGCACCGGGTGGCCGACGTGTACCGGGCGCTGCCGGCGGAGAGCTTCCTGACGCTGCGCTACGTCTACAGCACCGCGACCTTCTTCCTGCTGGCGATGCTGCTGCTGGCGCTGGTGGCCTACGTGCTGGTGACGCTGGTGCCCAGCGTGCTGGCGGAGGTGCGGCGCGGCGTCGGGACCGCGGGCAACCTGGGGCGCTGGCTGACCGGCGGTTATGGGCGGCTGGAGGACTTCATCGCGCTGCTGGCGATCGTCAGCGCGCTGGTCACGACCTACATCGGCGGCGTCTACCTGCTGGACCTGCTGCGGCTGGTGCCGCCGTTCACCGCGGCCGACCTCAAGCAGGCGATCGCCGGCACCGGCTTCGCGTCGCAATCGCTGCTCGGGCCCTTCGTGATCGGGTCGGTGTCGGCGCTGGGGGCGCTGACGCTGTTCGGGCGGACGCTGTCCAAGTACGTGCCGTGGCTGCGCGCGCCGCTGGACGCGATGCTGGACGTCGACAACTACCTGCGCGAGTTCCCGCGCGACGCGATCCCGCGGGCGCGGATCTTCGCGCGGTATGTCGCGCTGCTGGAGCAGCTCAAGCGCGACGGTGCGACGCGGGTAGTGATCGTGTCGCACAGCCAGGGCACGGTGATCACCGCGGACCTGCTGCGTTACCTGACCTTCCGGGCCCGGCAGGATCCGGACAGCCGGGCGGGGCGGCTCGGGCAATGGCTGCGGGACATCGATTTGCGGCTGTTCACCGCGGGGAGCCCGTTGCGGCAGCTGTACGCGGCACGTTTTCCCGACCTCTACCACTGGGTGCGGACCGGGCCGGAGCTCGACCAGCTCGGCGTGGACCGGTGGACCAACGCGTTCGCCGCGGGGGACTACGTGGGGCGCTGGATCTGGGCGCCGGCGGAGGGCGCGGAGCACCGCTCCGAGTTCTACGCGCCGGGCGCGGTGGCGATGGACGACGGGATCCGCAAGGACTTCTCGGTCGGCAGCGGCGCGCACACGCACTACTTCGACCCGGGGCCGGGGAGCGACGCGGTCGCGGCGGCGATCGACGAGTTGATCCGCTGAGGGCGGCGCGGCGGCTCAGCGCCGCCGGCGCCACCACAGCCAGGCGCCGGTGACGCCCATGCCGAACAGCACGAGCCCGACCAGGCCGGTGATCACGCGGTTCGCGATCCCGAAGAGTTCCCCCGCGTGCAGCGGGTAGATCCACGCGGTCGACCGGCCGGCCAGGTCGAGCTGGTCCCACCGCTGCTGTCCCAGCACGTGCCCGTCCACCGGATGCGCCCAGATCGACGACAGCCCGTTCGGATGCGGCTCGCCCGGCAGCCGGAAGCGCAGCCGCACCGGCCGCGTGTCCGACGCGCCCAGCTGGACGTAGCCCAGCTGGCCATCGGGCCAGCGCGCGCGGCCCTCGGCGACGATGACGTCCAGCGGCACGCGCTCGCCGTGGTCCTTGCCGACCTTGGGCGGCTTGGGCGCGGCGTCGCCGACCAGCGTGTTGACCCAGCCGCCGATCGGCCGGTACGCCATCCAGGCGCCGCTGGCGACCGCCACCGCGACCAGCAGCCCGAGCACCGCGCCGCCGAAGCGGTGCAGGTCGAACAGGCCGCGGGTCGTGCCCTTGTCCAGCTTGAGCTTGAACGCATGCCGCCACTGCGCCGCGTTCATCGGCCACCACAGGATGAGTCCGGTCACCAGCAGCGCCAGGTAGGCCAGCGCGGTGAAGGCCAGCACCGCCTTGCCGGTGTCGCCGAGCAGCAGCGCGCTGTGCAGCTCGAAGACGGTGTTGGCCAGGCCCTCGGCCTCGCCGCGCCGGCCGAGCTCGGCCAGCGTGACCGGGTCCAGGTACAGCGTGCCCTCCCAGCCCGGACCGCGCACCAGCACGCGCATGGACTCGCCGTCCTCGCGTGGCGGGCGGATCGTCATCGTCGACTTCGCGCCGAACTCCGTCGCCATGCGGCGCCGCACGGTCTCGAAGGGCGTGCTCGACGCCTCGGGCGCGGGCGCGATGTCGGTGGCGCCGGACTGCTGCGCCGCCACGCGGGGCAGGGCGCGGAACAGCTCCGGATGCATCGCCTCGTCCAGCGGCCGCAGCACCGTCATCAGCGTGCCCAGCAGCGCCGCGGCGGCGAGCAGCATCCCGAGCGTCAGCCCGGTCCATCGGTGCAGCCACATCCAGGCGCGGCGGGCGGTCATCAAGGCCATGGCCGAGGGGCTCCGTCGCCGTCGATCAGAAGTCGACCTTGGCCGTCAGGCGCAGCGTGCGCGGCGCGCCGACGCCCAGCAGGCTGTTGCCGGCGGTGCTCCAGTAGTCCTTGTCGGTGGCGTTGTCGAGGTTGGCCTGCAGGCTGACCGCCTTGCCCAGCAGCGTGGTCTGGTAACGCGCGCCCAGCGACAGCGTCTCGTAGCCCGAGATCCAGGCCTGGTTGGCGTTGTTCACCGCGCGCTTGCCGACGTGATAGATGCCGGCGTTCAGCGCCAGTCCGGGCACGGCGGGGACGCGGTACTCGCCGAACAGGCTGAGCGTGTTCTTCGGCGTGTTCTCCGGCGTCTTGCCGAGTTCCAGCGGATTGGCGGAGCCGACCTTGGTGATCTCGGCGTCCAGGACGATGCCCGAGACCACGAGCGCGAAGTCGCGGCCGATCTCGCCGCTGGCCGAGAACTCCAGGCCGCGGTAGCGGGTCTCGCCGCCGACCTGGTAGACGCGGTTGACCGTCGTGGCCAGCGCGCGGTCGGTCTGGAACAGCGCGGTCTGCACCAGCACGCTGCCCAGGCGCGCCTTGACGCCGATCTCGTGCTGCTTGCTGACGGCGGGCGCCAGCACCTGGCCGGCGTTGTCGGTGTTCAACGGCGCGGTGCCGGTCTCCTCCAGGCCGCGCAGCGCGCTGGCGTAGACGCTCAGGTCCTTCATCGGCTTCCACATCACCGACACGTTGGGCGTGACCTTGTCGGCGCGGTAGGTCGGCACCGGCGTGGACGGGTTGCTCGCCTCGCTGCGGTAGAAGGTCTTGCGCAGGCCGGCCAGCACCTGCCATTGCGAGCCGATCGAGACGCGGTCGAAGACATACAGGCCGCGGTCGTTGATCTCGGACGGATACCCGGCCTGCTTCAGCGTCGGGCTGACCGGGGCGATGTCCACCGGCGCGTACAGGTTCTGCGGCGCGGTCGCGGTGCCGTTGACCCAGCCGTCGGACTCGCGGCGGTTGTAGGTGGCGCCGAAGGTCAACTCGTGGCCGATGCCGGCGGTGTCGAAGCGGCCGATCGCCTCCACGCGGTGGTTGGTGTTGGTGTAGGCCTGGCCCTTGAGCACGGAGACGTTGAGCGTGCCGGCGCCGGTCTGGTTGTTGTAGTTCCCGAAGGTCGTGTAGTTGCGGTCGCGCGAGGTCTTGGCGCGGCCGGTCTCGACGCTGAGCACCCAGTCGTCGCTGAGCGCGAAGTCGCCGCGCACCAGCACGTTGGTGGCCTCGGCGTCGTAGCGGGCCCAGTCGCCGGCGAGGTTGGTCTTGTTGTCGGGCACGCGCGGCAGCGAGATCACGCCGTTGACGGCGGTGGGCAGCGAGATCGCGGCCTGCTCGCTGACGTTCTTGCGGTAATGCTCGACGTCGACCTTCAGGTTGGCCCAGGAGGTGGCGCGCCAGTCGTAGGCGAGCGCGACCAGCCCGCGATCGCCCTTGTAGCGGTCGATGCCGGTCTCTTCCTTGCTGGTGGCGGCGTTGAAGCGCAGGCCCATGCTGTCGTCGGCGCCGAAGCGGCGGCCGATGTCCACGTGGGCCTTGATGCCGCCGTGGTCGTTGACGGTGGTGGTCAGCGAGGTCACCGGCGTGGGGCCGGCGCGCTTGGTCACGAAGTTCACGATGCCCGAGGGCGGCACCATGCCGTAGTACATCGACGACGCGCCCTTCAGGACCTCGACCTGCTCCTTGTTCTCGAGCGGGATGTCGATCAGGTTGACCACCGGCAGGTTGCCGTTGAGGCGGTAGTTGCCGCGGTTCTCCACGATGATCCCGCGGATCGACAGGTTGTCGTAGGTCGAGCCGCTGACTTGCGAGCGGGTCACGCCGGCGGTGTTCTTCAGCGCGTCGTACAGGCCCTGCGCGGCCTGCGCGTCGAGCAGGTCGCGCGGCATCACGTTGTTGGTCAGCGGCACGTCCAGCGGATCCTGGTCGCGGAAGGCGCCGACCTGCACCGTCGTCGGCGCGAAGGTCTTCTTGCGCACGCCGGTGACGACCACCTCGTCCAGCAGCTTTCTCGTTCCGGCGGCGGACGCGGCGTCGGCCGGCGCGGCGGCGGCGGTCTGGGCGCTTGCGGCCAGCGGCGCCAGCAGCGCCAGGACGGACAGGGCAACGAGGGACAGGCGCGGGGCGGCGCCGCGGGAGGCGGTGGAGGACATGAGGGGAGGACCGGAGACGGGGAAAGTGGGGGAGCGAGGGCCTGGACGAGGGGCCCTCGGCGACGCGAAACGCGATACGTTAGCAAATGCGAATAGTTCGCAACATCCCTGGGTTCGGATTTCGTGCGCTGGACGCGCGCGCCGGGCGAGCCTCCTGGGGAAGAGCGGCGAAACCGTGGCGTGGACGCCACCCTGAGGGGGGGCCGGCAAGGGCAAGGCGACGGGAGTCCGAGGGGAGGCGGGGGAAAGGCGGGGAGGGAAGAAGGGGCGAGGGAGGAGGAAGGGGAGAGGCGGGGTGGGTCCGTGAGCGCTGCTTTCCAGGGACGCGTCCGGTTCCTGCCAGCGGGCGACAGGAGCGCGGCCTAGCATCCGGGCCTCTGTTCCCCCGACGAGGCCCTCCATGAGCACTTCCCCGAGCTTGGCCGACAAGGCCGCCGCGCTGCGCGCGCTGCATGAGCGTCCCGAGCCTTTCGTCATCGCGAACGCCTGGGACATCGCCTCGGCGCGGATGCTGGAGGCGGCGGGGTATGCCGCGCTGGCGACCTCCAGCGCCGCGGCGGCCGAGGCGGTCGGCAAGCGCGACGGCCAACTGACCCGCGACGAGACGCTGGCCCATGTGCGCCTGCTGGCGGGCGCGACGCCGCTGCCGCTGAGCGCCGACCTGGGCAACGGCTTCGGCCACCGGCCGGAGGATTGCGCGCTGACGATCCGCCTGGCGGCGGAGGCGGGCGCGGCGGGTGGCTCGATCGAGGACTCGTCGAGCGAGGGCGGCGGGCCGATCCTGGACTTCGACCTGGCGGTGGCGCGTGTCGCCGCGGCGGTCGAGGCGGCGCGGGCGCTGCCCTTCCCGTTCGTCGTGACGGCGCGTTCCGAGAACTTCCTGCACGGCATCGACGACCTCGACGACACGATCCGCCGGCTGCAGGCCTTCGAGCGGGTGGGCGCCGACGTGCTGTTCGCGCCGCTGCTGCCGGACCTGGACGCGGTGCGCCGGGTGTGCGCGTCGGTGAGCAGGCCGGTGAACTTCATGGCCGGCATCCCGGGGCGCTCGTTCACCGTGCGCGAGCTCGGCGAGGCCGGCGTGAAGCGGGTCAGCCTGGCGATGTCGCTGTTCCGGCATGCGATGAAGGCGGCGCGGCTGGCGGCGGAGGAGGTCCGGGACCACGGCACCTTCGGTTACCTGGAACGCTGAAGCCGCCTGAAGACCTGTTGTCGAAAATCGCCGGCCCGGCTCGTCGTCAGGGTGGCGCCCCTGCCAAAGCTTCCTCACAAGGACCGATCATGAAATCGCTGCTGCTCGTTTCCGCCCTGTTCGCCGCCGTCGCCGCGCAGGCCGCGCCCACGACCTACGACATCGACCCCGCGCACACCTATCCCAGCTTCGAGGCCGACCACATGGGCCTGTCCTACTGGCGCGGCAAGCTCAACAAGAGCGCCGGGACGATCGTGTACGACAAGGCCACCGGCGCGGGCAGCGTGGACGTGAAGATGGACCTGTCGAGCATCGACTTCGGGCTGGACGCGATGAACGGCTGGGCGAAGGGGAAGGACTTCTTCAACGTCGACAAGAACCCGGACGCGACCTTCAAGGGCCGCTTCGAGGGCGCCAAGGCGGGCGTGCCGTCGCAGGTGGTGGGGGAACTGACGCTGAACGGCAAGACCCGGCCGATGACCTTGACGGTGCACCAGCTCAAGTGCGTGCCGCATCCGATGCTCAAGCGCGACTACTGCGGCGCGGACGCGTCGGGCAGTTTCAACCGCGAGGAATTCGGCCTCGGCGCGGGCAAGGACTACGGCTTCAAGATGGAGGTCAACCTGCGCATCCAGGTGGAGGCGGTGGCGAAGGAGTGAAGCGGGACCGGGCCGCGTGGGAACGCGCCCGGTCCGCCGTGAGGCTTACTTCGTGGTCGCCTGGGCCGCCTGGCGGATCAGCGCCGCGACGGCTTCCGGCTGCGACACGTAGACGGAGTGGCTGCCCGGCACCTCGACCACGGTGGCGCCCGCGCGCTGCGACATGGCGCGTTGCGCCGGCGGCGGGATCATCTTGTCGTCCTTGGCCACGAGGTACCAGCTCGGCTTGGACTTCCACGAGGCCTGCGTCACCGCGCCGGCCAGGGCGTTGACGCCCCAGGGCACCTGCGAGGCGGCCATGAACGCCGCCTTGTCGGCGGGCAGGTCGCCCGCGAAGGAGGCCGCGAACTTCGCCTGGTCCAGGAGCAGGAAGCCGTCCTTGGGCGGGAGGATCGGCGGCACCGGCGCGCCGGGCACGGGGTTCTTGATCAGGGAGTCGACGGACTCGCCCTTGTCGGGCGCGAAGGCCGCGATGTAGACCAGGCCCTTGCCCTTCGGGTCGTTGCCGGCCTCGGTCGTCACCACGCCGCCGTACGAGTGGCCGACGAGCAGGACCGGGCCTTCCTGTTGCGCGATGAGGCGCCGGACATAGGCGACGTCGTCGGCCAGGGACGTCGTGGGATGCTGGGCGATGGTCACCGAGTACCCGTCTTTCTTGAGGATGTTGTAGACGGGCTCCCAGCCGGAGCCGTCGACGAAGCCGCCGTGGATGAGGACGATGCTGACTGCCAGTGCGTTCATGATGGATCTCGCTTTCGTGGATATCGAAGTTGTGAAGGCGAGCAGCCATCGGGGCCGTCCGCTGCAGATTTGCTTTAGGCTTAAAGCACTGCGGAACAACAGTAGGCCTCGATAGTTGAGGCTTCAAGTAAAGTCATGGGACACGGCCACGATGGCGAAACCATCGCCGTGGCAGGACTCTTGCTTGGGTGGGGGGGAGGCGGCCCGCTCGGTCGACGCGGGAGGGGCGGCCGTCAGTGCAAGAGTTGGCGGTGAATTCGATGCCCCAGGAGCAGCCCGAGGGGCGTGGCCAACGCCCAGATCCCGATCGCCAGGATCGAGTGGGGGCTTGGCAGCTGCGCGAAGAACACCGAGAGCAAGGCTAGAAAGAGCAGGGCGCCCAAGGCGACCCGGGACCGGGGCGGCGACAGCGCCGCCGCCGCCAGTCCGGCGGCGACGCCGCTCAGGAAACTGAAGGCCTGGAGGACGTACCAGCCGCCAGTCGACGCGTCGTTCAGACGATGCCGCCAGTCGAGATGAGCAGGGTCGACGATGGTGCTGGCCAAGTCCGCTGCGAAGAGGAGGACGTAGACCAGCAGCGTGGCGGTGCCGAAGTGGACGACGACGCCAGCGAGAACGGCGAGCCAGCTGCTACGCCAGCGACGATGGGATGGGGGAGCGTCCGACATGTCGCGTCAGCAGCCTGGCGCGGTCAGCGACAGCGTCCTCTTCGCCTCGAGTCGCGCATTCAACTCCACGTTGAATTGAATGATGCGGCTCGACGGCGTCGACGTGCAGGCATGGATGTGCACCTCGCGAGGCTTCAGCCGGACGACTTCGTCGACCGCGGGCGTCGCCAACTCGGACGTCACGGCACCGACGACGTACTTGTCAGGAAGGATCGTCACCTCCACGCGGTCCGCGCCGCCGGTGCATCCGGCTGCCAGGGCGGCAGCCATCGTCAAAAGAAGGCCTCGAAGGGGCATGGGGTCTCCCGGGATCAGTCTTGATTCGTTGTCCGGCTCTACTGCTGAAGGACTTGCGTGGAGTTCGGAATCGCCTGCGCGGCGCTCGCGGCCGCGCAGGCGCCGTGGTCGAACAAGCCCCTGGTCCCGCACTCCGCGGGCCGCCGGTGCGCATTCTCTCCTCCAAGGCATCCGGTTTGCTCCCATCCGTGATCGGCTTCAAACGGAGGCATCGATGGCCAAGTTCATCACCGTGGGATATGGCGACGAGGACGGATACAACCGGACGGACCCGGCCGTTCGCGACGCCGCGCATGCGCACGACGCGCGGCTCAAGGCCGACGGCGCCTTGATCGGCATCGCCGGCTCGCCCGTGCAGGTCCGCAACCCTGGCGGCACCGGCGTCCTGACCTCGTCCGGCGCCTACCTGCGCAGCACGCTGCCGATCGCCGGATTCGCTGTCATCGAGGCCAAGGACCTGCAGGAAGCCATCGAGCTCGTCTCGAAGACGCCCTGCGCCGTGGCCCATGGTGTCGTGGAGGTCTGGCCGCTGCGGGACATGCCCTGACGGCGTCGACGCCCGGCAGGACGGGCAGGGACCCCGCTTCGCCCTAAGGCGCGGCGGGGTCGTCCTCGTCGACGCGGATCACCTCGTCCGCGGCCCGCAGGTAGGCGAGGGCAGCTTCCGGATCGCGCGATCCCCGCGCCACCTCCTCCAGCGAGCCGGACCGTCGCAGCGCCTTGTTGAGCGCGGGCACCTCGTCGCCCAGCTGGCGGGCGGTCTCCAGCGCGCGCATCAGGTCGAGCAGCCCGCCCCGCTTGGGCGCCGAGACGTCCGGGCATAGCCGCTGCATCAGCACCGGCTCCTTGCGCAGCGCGTCGGCCAGCGCGAGCGCCTCGCGGTCGCGCAGCGGCGCGAGGTGGCCGGTGCCGTGCAGCAGCATCGGTGCCACCGCGTGCAGGACGCCGGAGGGCAGGTTGGCGTAGAGCTCGCGCAGCAGCGTCGCGGCGTCATGCAGCTGCAGCCGGATCGCCGCGCGCGCCACCGGCCGCATCGCCGGCTCGTTCTCGACCTGGTAGCGCCACACGCAGGCCGCCGCGAGGTACAGCGCCGACAGCACGTCGCCCAGCCGCGCCGACAGCAGCTCCATCCGCTTGAGCTTGCCGCCCAGCAGTCCCATCGCGAGGTCCGCGGTCAACGCGTAGCGCGCCGACAGCGAGGCGATCAGCCGCGCCTCGCCGCGCAGGTCGTCGGGCACCCGCCCGCGCAGCGGCGCGCGGGCCAGGCTGCGCCAGAGGTTGCGCATCACATGGCCGACGTGGCCCATCAGCGCCCGGCCCAGCCGCTCCGGATCCTGCGCCTGCACGGCCGCCATCTCCTCCAGCACGAACGGATGGCAACGCGTCGCCCCCTGGCCGAAGATGATCAGCGCCCGCGACAGCAGGTTGGCGCCTTCCACCGTGATCGCGATCGGCGCGTGCCGGTAGGCGACCCCAAGCAGGTTGCGCGGGCCCGCGATGATGCCCTTGCCGCCCAGCACGTCCATGCCGTCGTTGACCGCGCGACGGCCGGCCTCGGTCAACTGCACCTTGAGGATCGCGCTGGCCACGCTGGGGCGCTCGCCGGCATCCAGCGCCGCCGCGGTGTAGCGCCGCGCCGCGTCGGTGGCGTAGAGCCGCGCGGCCATCTGCGCGGTGATGCCCGCGATCGCGTGGAAGCGCCCGATGGGCAGGCCGAACTGCTCGCGCACCTGGCCGTAGCCGTTGACCACGAACAGCGCCGTCTGCTGCATCGCCGCGCCCAGCGCCGGCAGCGAGATCGCGCGGCCCGCGGCAAGGCATTCCATCAGCATGCGCCAGCCCTGGCCGACGCGCTCCTCGCCGCCGATGACCCAGTCCATCGGCACGAAGACGTCCTCGCCACGGATCGGTCCGTTCATGAAGGCCGAGTCCATCGGGCGATGGCGCCGTCCGATGTCCATGCCCGGCGTCGGCACCGGCAGCAGCGCGCAGGTGATGCCCAGTTCCTGCTGCCCCTCGGGCCGCGACGGGTCCACCGCCTGGAAGGCCAGCCCCACCACGCTGGCCACCGGCGCGAGCGTGATGTAGCGCTTGTCGAAGCACACGCTGAAGCCGCGCACGGTCTTGCCGTCGACGACGCGTTCGGTGAGCACGCCGCGGTCGGGGATGGAGGCGGCGTCCGAGCCGGCGTAGGGCGAGGTCAGGCCGAAGCAGGGCAGCTCGCGGCCGTCGGCCAGGCGCGGCAGGTAGTGCCGCTGCTGTTCCGGCGTGCCGTAGCGCAGCAGCAGCTCCGCCGGCCCCAGCGAGTTGGGCACCATCACCGTCACCGCGCAGGCGGTGTTGACGGTGGCGATGCGGGTCACGACCTCGGCATGCGCGTAATGGCCGAAGCCCAGGCCGCCGTGTTCCTTGGGAATGATCATCCCGAAGAAGCGGTGCTCGCGCAGGTACTGCCACACCTCGGGCGGCAGGTCGCCGGCCTGGTCGATCGCGTGGTCGTCGAGCATGCCGACCAGCGTGGTGACCTCCTGGTCGAGGAACCGGCGTTCCTCGTCAATGAGGCGATTCGGTCCCTGGGCGATCAGCGCGTCGAAGTCGGGCTGGCCGGCGAAGAGCTGGCCCTCGAAGCCGACGGTGCCGGCCTCCAGGGCGGCGCGCTCGGTGTCGCCCATCGCGGGCAGGGCCTTGGAGAAGGGCGCCATCGCCAGGCGCCCGATCAGTCGGTGGAGTCCCATGCTCCGAGCCTAGGCGCGCGGGCCGGGCGGCGGCGTCAGCCTGGAGCGTGGCAGCGCGTAGGACGCGAGGCCGCGCCCCGTCGCGTCATTCGGCGTTCTTGGCCAGCCGCGCCGCGAGCTTCATCAGCGTCGGGACCCGCTTCCTGCCGTGCATCGAGCGCAGCCGCACCTTGGCCGCGCCGATGTCGAGGCCCGCGCTGGTCACCACCAGCGGCGGCGTCTCGTCCTCCCGCATCACCTCGAACTGCGCCGACAGCCCCGGCAGGCCCTTCTTGGACACGCCGACGACCGGCACCCGGCCGCCCAGCGCCTGGAACAGGTGCTGGCCCAGGCCCGGCGTCTCATCGCCGTCCAGATGGACGAAGCCCTCGATGAGCAGCAGCTCGGGCTCGAGCTTGTGCTCGGCCAGCAGCTGCATCACGCAGGGCAGCGCCCGCAGGTCGAGCTCGCCGCGGACGGCCTTGTCGACCTGGGCGATGGGGGAGAGGTAGGTCTTGGTGGCTTCCGCGGCGTTCCAGTCCTCGAAGGCCACGGCGGCGGCGGTCGCTTGCGAACCGTCCAGATGGACCGCGACGAAGAGCTTCATGTCCGATCCTCATTCATGCTGAAGGATGTTGACCAGCTTGCCGAGCGGGTCCCGGACGAAGAACCGCCGCACGCCCCAGGGCTCGACGGCGGGGCCGTACTCCAGCGGGATGTCGGCCTGGCCGACACGGCGCAGGGCTTCGTCCAGGTCGTCGACCTCGATCGAGAGGTCGGGCACCGGCGTTCCGGCGCCGCCCTCGCTGGCGAAGCTGACCTGGACCGTCATCTTCGCCGTCCCCGCGTAGGTGCGGATCCAGCCATGGTCCATGGCCAGCTCCAGGCCCAGCAGGTCCCGGTAGAACTCGTCCACCGCGGACGGATCCGAGGCTGACACGTTGGCGACGATTCGGTTGACCTTCATACGGCTCCCTGCATGAACGGCGTGGCGTGGCGGCCGGTCGAGGACCGGCCCGAAGCTGCGCATGGTAGTGGCGGACCGGGCACCGCGCGGCGCGCGCCTACACTGCGCCGTCCTGCCCCCGCCCGATGCCGTGCCGCACCGGCGGCCCGGCCAACCGATGGAGCGCCATGGACCCCCTTCATGCCACTGCCGCGTTGGACCCCATCCGCGGCGTCATGGCCGCGCGCGTGCGGGACTTCGACTGGAGC
The DNA here is from genome assembly GCF_029840635.1 of Mitsuaria sp. GD03876. Taxonomy (GTDB): domain Bacteria; phylum Pseudomonadota; class Gammaproteobacteria; order Burkholderiales; family Burkholderiaceae_C; genus Roseateles. The sequence goes on from NZ_JAOCCU010000039.1 coordinate 50,378, forward strand.
CGCACGCCGCTCGGACCGATGGACCGCTGGCCGGGCGCGCTGCGCGCGGTGGTCGCCACGATGCTGGAGTGCCGGCTGCCGATGTACCTCGCCTGGGGCGACGGCTACACGCAGGTCTTCAACGACGCCTACCTGCCCATCCTCGGCGCCAAGGCCGAATCGGCGCTCGGCGGCCGCGCGCCCGACACCTGGGCCGAGATCTGGCCCACGATCGGCCCGATGTGGGCGCAGGTGCTGGCCGGCTCGCCGGTGGGCTTCGACGACTTCAAGCTGACCATCGACCGCTTCGGCTACCCCGAGGACGTCTACTTCAACTTCTCCTACAGCGCGGTGCGCGACGAGACCGGCCGCGCCGCCGGCGTGCTGGTCACCTTCGCCGAGACGACGGAGAAGGTGCTGGTGTCACGGCGGCTGGCCTTCCTCGACGACCTCGCGCAGGGCACGCGCACGCTCGTCGATCCGGCCGACGTGATGCGCTTCACCGCCGAGCGGCTGGGCCGCTACCTCGGCGCCAACCGCTGCGCCTACGCCACGGTCCGCGCCGACGAGGACACCTTCGACCTGATCGGCGACTTCAACGACGGCGTGCCGAGCATCGTCGGCACCTACCGCTTCGCCGACTTCGGCCAGGCGGTGCTGCGGCTGATGCGCGCCGACCAGGCCTATGTCAACCACGACGTCGACCGCGACCCGGTCACCGCCAACGACGACCGCGGCGCCTACGCGCGCACCCGCATCCAGTCGGTGATCTGCGTGCCGCTGCACAAGGACGGCCGCTTCGTCGCGGCCATGGCGGTCCACCAGAGCGTGGCGCGGCACTGGACCGACGACGAGGTCGCGCTGGTCAAGGTCGTCGTGGCGCGCTGCTGGGAGGCGCTGGAGCGCACCCGCGCCGAGGCCGCCCTGCGCGAGGAGGCGCGCACGCTGGAGATCCTCAACCGCACCGGCGCGACGCTCGCGGCGGAGCTCGACATCGGCGCGCTGGTGCAGCGCGTCACCGATGCCGCCACGCAGCTGACCGGCGCGCGCTTCGGCGCCTTCTTCTACAACGGCATCGACGACCAGGGCGAGGCCTACCTGCTGTATTCGCTGTCCGGCGCGGAGCGCCAGCACTTCGAGCGCCTCGGCCATCCGCGCCCGACGCCGCTCTTCGGCCCGACCTTCCGCGGCGAGCCGACGATCCGGCTCGACGACGTGATGGCCGATCCGCGCTACGGGCAATGGGCGCCGCACCACGGCAAGCCCGCCGGCCACCTGCCGGTGCGCAGCTACCTGGCGGTGCCGGTGATCAGCCGCTCCGGCGAGGTGCTGGGCGGCCTGTTCTTCGGCCATGAGGAGGTCGGCGTCTTCACCGAGCGCAGCGAGCGGCTCGCCGAGGGCATCGCCAGCCAGGCGGCGATCGCCATCGACAACGCCCGGCTCTACGCCGCCTCGCGCGAGGCGATGGCCGAGCGCACCCGGCTGCTGGAGAGCGAGCGCACCGCCCGGCTCGCCGCCGAGCAGGCCGGCCTGGTGAAGGACGAGTTCCTGGCCACGCTGTCGCACGAGCTGCGCACGCCGCTGAGCGCCATCACCGGCTGGGTGCACATCCTGCGCCGCAAGCTCGGCGACGAGCCGCCCGAGCTCAAGCGCGGCATCGACGTCATCGAGCGCAGCGCCCGGGCCCAGGCCCAGCTGATCGAGGACCTGCTGGACATGAGCCGCATCACCACCGGCAAGCTCAGCCTGGAGGTCGCGCCGGTGTCGGCGGCGAGCTTCACGCTGGCGGCGGTGGAGCTGCTGGCGCCGGCGGCCGAGCGCGCCGGCGTGCGCCTGTCCACCGAGGTGACCGTGGAGGCCGGCGCGACCGTGATGGGCGACGCCGCGCGGCTGCAGCAGGTGGTGGCGAACCTGGTCTCCAACGCCATCAAGTTCACGCCGCGCGGCGGCGAGGTCCGGGTGCAGCTGCGCGGCGGGGAGCAGCGCGCGGACCTGGTCGTCGAGGACACCGGCATCGGCATCGCGCCGGACTTCCTGCCCTTCGTCTTCGAACGCTTCCGGCAGGCCGACGGCTCGATGTCGCGGCGCCATGGCGGCCTGGGGCTGGGCCTGTCCATCGTGCGCAACCTGGTGGAGCTGCACGGCGGCCAGGTGCGGGCCGAGAGCGCGGGCGAGGGCCGCGGCGCCCGCTTCGTCGTGACCCTGCCAGTCATCGGCGTGCGGGACTTCGCCGGCGCGTCGCCCGAGGCGGGCGCGGCCGACCGGACCTCGCTGGCGGGCGCCCGCATCCTGGTCGTCGACGATGACGAGGCCGTGCGCGAGATGGTCGCCCGCGCGCTCGCGCTGCACGGCGCCGAGGTGCTGGAGGCCGGCAGCGGCGCGGAGGCGCTGGCGCGCTTGCCGGACTCGGGCGTGAACCTGCTGATCTCCGACATCGGCATGCCGGAGATGACCGGCCATGAGCTGATCGCGCGCGTGCGCGCTCGATCGCCGGCGCCGGGACTGCGCGCGATCGCGCTGACCGCCTTCGCCGGCGAGGCCGATCGCCAACGCGCGCTCGACGCCGGGTTCGAGGCCCACTTCCGGAAACCGGTCGACTTCTCCGCGCTGGTGCGCGCCATCCAGGACATGGGGCTGTCCGTGTCGAATCCGGCGCCGCCCGATCGTCGTCCTGACATCAACCCCTCGAAGGACCCGTCATGAAATACCTCGGCCTTGCCTACTTCACCCCGGAAAAGTTCGCGGACATGTCCCCGGACGACGTCAAGGCGCTGGTGAGCCAGTGCCCCGCCCTGGACGAGAAGATGCGCGCCACCGGCAAGATGCTGGTCTCGGCGTCGCTGGGCGACCTGGAGACCTGGAAGACGCTGCGTCCGCGCGGCGGCAAGACGCAGGTCACCGACGGGCCCTACACCGAGGCCAAGGAAGTCGTCGGCGGCCTGTTCATCATCGACGCCGACAGCCCCGAGGAGGCGTTGCGCCTGGCGTCCATGCACCCGGCCGCCCAACTGGGCGAGGAGGGCGGCTGGGCGGTCGAGCTGATCCCGATGGACTTCTACCTCGCCCCCTGACCGGACTCCCGGCCGGACCCGGGGACCCTCCCGGGCAAGGACCGCTTGCCGTCGGGAGGATCGCGGGCCTCACCCCACGGCGAGGTTGCTGGCGGCCACCTTCAGCGCCGGCGCGTGCGCCTTCTTCCGGTACAGCTGCGCAGGCCGGTGGCTGCCGCCGCTAGTGAAGGCGCCTGGGATCTCCTCGATCACGTCGAGCTCCTCGATGCGGCGGCGAAAGCCCCGCTTGTCGAGCTCGGCGCCCAGCACCTGCTCGTAGGTCCGCTGCAGCTCGCCCAGCGAGAACTCCGCCGGCATCAGGTGCACCGGCAGCGACGAGTACAAGGTCTTGGATCGCACCCGCTCGACCGCCGTGCGCAGGATCTGCGCATGGTCGAAGGGCAGCGAGCGCAGGCCGTCGACGGCCGCCCAGCGGAAGCGCTCGCCGGCCGCCTGCAGCGAGCCCGGCACCACCGCGTAGTAGCTCACCGACAGCGACCACCCGCGCGAGTCGCGATGCATCCCCGAGAACGTCCGGAGCTGCTCCAGGTAAGGCGACACCAGGCCGGCCTTCTCGCGCAGGATGCGCGCCGCGGCATCGTCGGCATCCTGGTCCCGGTCGGTGTGCACCCAGCCGCCGGGCAGGGTCCAGGCGTCCAGCGCCGGCGCCTTGTCCCGCTGCGTCAGCCCGGCGTGCAGCACGCCGTCCAGCAGCGTCAGCAACACGATGTCGACGGTGACGATGGGGCGTTCGAACTCCACGGCGGCGATCTTCTGGTTAGTGCGCTAGGGCACGAATTATGACGATCCGGCGACGACGGCGTCAAACGGTCCGCGATCCGTGGATGATTTCAGGCGGAACGCCTCGTTGCATTCACCCGAAGGCCTGTTGCATCGCTTAGTGCAAAACGGCACGAAGTCGGTTATGCTGGCGGCACGACATCCCGAACGACACGAACGGAGTAGCTCATGACCCAGTCCGCCCAACTGCTGATCGTCGACCCGCAGAACGACTTCTGCGACATCCCCGGCGCCGCGCTGCCGGTGACCGGCGCGGACGCGGACCTGCAGCGCCTGGCGGCGCTGGTGGACCAGGCGGGTGGCGTGATCGACGACATCGTGGTGACGCTGGACTCGCACCCGGTCTACGCGATCGAACGCCCCGCGTTCTGGCAACAAGCCGGTGCCGATGGCGCAGCCCAGCCGGTCGCCCCGTTCACGCAGATCAAGGCCGGGGACGTCCGCGCCGGGCGCTTCGCGCCGCGCGACCCGGCCTTGCGGGACGCGGTGCTGGCCTACCTCGACGCGCTCGAGGCCAGCCCGAGGAAGTACATCCTGATGGTGTGGCCGACGCACTGCGTCGTCGGCGGCTGGGGCCACAACATCCACGGCGAGCTGGCCGCGGCGCTGGGCCGCTGGGAAGCCACCCGCCTGCGCACCGTCGAGAAGGTGCTCAAGGGCCTGAACCCGATGACCGAGCAGTACAGCGCCGTGCGCGCCGAAGTGCCGGTCGCCGGCGATCCCCGCACGCAGACCAACCGCGCGCTGGTCGACCGCATCGTCGGTTTCCCGGGTCTGACCTTCATTGCCGGCGAGGCCAGCAGCCATTGCGTCGCCGCGACGGCGGACGACCTGTTCGCCGAGATGAGCCCCGAGCGGCTCGCCCGCGTCGTGCTGCTCGAGGACGCGATGAGCCCGGTCGGCGGCTTCGAGGCCGGCGCGCGGGCCTTCGCCGAACGCGCCCAGGCGCTCGGCGTGCGGTCGATGACGGTGGCGCAGGCGCTCGGCGCGCTGTCGGCCTGAGAAGGGGACGACGCCATGACCGACACCCCTGTCATCCGCTCGCTGCTGGAGACCGACCTCTACAAGTTCACGATGTGGCAGACGCTGCTGCATGCGTTTCCCGCCAATGACGCCGAGTACCGCTTCGTCTGCCGCAACACGCCGGCCTTCCCGCTGAGCGAGCTCTGCGACGCGGTCAACCGGGAACTGGACCATCTCTGCACGCTGAGCTTCAGCGACGAGGAACTGGCCTACCTCGGCGGGCTGCGCTTCATGAAGTCCGACTTCATCGACTTCCTGCGCATCTTCCGGTTCCAGCGCCGCTTCATCGACGCGCGACCCGGGGAGGGCGCCGAGGCCGGGCAACTGGTCATCGTCGCCAAGGGCCCGCAGGTCCACGTGATGGGTTTCGAGATCTTCGTGCTCGCGATCGTCAACGAGCTGTACTTCCGCCGCCTGTGCGGCGGGGAGCGCGAGACGGTGCTGGCCGAAGGGCGGGCGCGTCTCGCGGCGAAGGTCCATCGGTTGCGCGACTACGCCGCCGCGGTGCCCGGCGCGCTGGGCGGGGAGGCGTATCCGTTCGAGTTCTTCGACTTCGGCCTGCGCCGGCGCTTCTCGGGCGAGTGGCAGGACGAGGTGGTCGCGACGCTCAAGCGCGAGATCCCCGAGGTGTTCAAGGGCACGTCCAATGTCGAGCTGGCGCGGCGCCATGGCCTGGTCCCGATCGGCACGATGGCGCACGAGTACCTGCAGACCTGGCAGGCGGTCGGCGTGCAACTGAGGCTGTCGCAGCACGCGGCGCTGGAGGGCTGGGTGCAGGAGTTCCGCGGCGACCTGGGGATCGCGCTGACCGATGTCATCGGCATGGACGCGTTCCTGGCGGACTTCGACTTGTACTTCGCCAAGCTGTTCGACGGGTTGCGCCACGACAGCGGCGATCCGGTGGTCTGGGGCGAGAAGGCACTGGCGCACTACGCGGCGCTGCGCATCGACGCGCGGACCAAGCGGCTGGTCTTCAGCGACGGGCTGGATTGCGACGAGGCGTTCCGGCTGCACACGCACTTCGCGCGGCGAGTGCCGGTGGGATTCGGGATCGGCACGCACCTGAGCAACGACCTCGGGCCGAAGCCGCTCAACATCGTGATGAAGCTGGTGCGATGCAACGGGCAGTCGGTGGCGAAGCTGTCCGATGCGCCGGGCAAGACGCTGTGTGATGACCAGACCTTCCTGGACTACCTGCGACAGGTCTTCAAGGTCCAGCACATCGCGTGACCCTCACCCCCGAC
>NZ_JAOCCU010000004.1 GCF_029840635.1 Mitsuaria sp. GD03876
GGGGGCCGCGGTCTCGCTGGCGGTGGCGGCCGGCGCGGAGGCCGCGTCCTGCGCCATGGCCGCGGGGGCCAGGCTGGTGAAGGCTGCCGCGGCCAGGGCCAGGCAGGCGAGAAGTTTCTTCATGATCGGGACTCTCTTCGTTGGATCTTGGGGATCGGCGGGAGCGGCCTCCCCTCGGCGGCCGCGGCGGGGTCGGGGTCGATCAGGCGCGGGTCAGAGCGCGTCCTGGCCGGTCTCGCCGGTGCGGATGCGGATCACCTGGTCCAGCGGGGAGACGAAGATCTTGCCGTCGCCGATCTTGCCGGTGCGCGCGGCCTTCTCGATGGCCTCGATGACCTGCTCGACGACGCCTTCCGCGACGGCCGCCTCGATCTTCACCTTGGGCAGGAAATCGACGACGTACTCGGCGCCGCGGTAGAGCTCGGTGTGGCCCTTCTGGCGGCCGAAGCCCTTGACCTCGGTGACGGTCAGCCCCTGGACGCCGATGGCGCTCAGGGCCTCGCGCACTTCGTCCAGCTTGAAGGGCTTGATGACGGCGGTGATCAGTTTCATGACGTTTTCTCCTCGATGCGGGCGCGCGGGACGGCGGTGCTGGGCCCGTCCCGGATGGGGGTTCAGAAGACTTTCTTGACCGACAGGACGACGCCGTTCTTGCCCAGGTCCTTGCCCTTGCCGCCGATGTAGGCGTCGGTGCTGGTGGCGACGACGCCCAGGCCGAAGGTGAAGCCCTCGAAGTCCTTGTTCACCGTCAGGGCGTAGTCCGTGTAGCTGAAGTCGCTGCTGTGCTTGACCGTCTGGCGGCCGATGTGCGGCGTCACGGTGAAGCCGCTGCCCACGTCGAAGGTGGCGCTCAGGTCGAGGTAGCCGCTGTTCTTGGAGTCGGCGAAGCCGAACAGGTTGCTGACGCTGTGCGAGTACTTCAGCGTGGCCGGGCCGTAGGACACGGCGCCGTAGAGCTCGTTGGTGTTGGCGCTGGTGGGGAGCTTGTTGCTCGGGTAGTTGTAGCGCAGGAAGCCGACGTCGACGGTGACGCCGCCGCCGACCTCGGTCTTGTAGCCGGCGTAGGTGTCGATCTCGACGTTGGCGTCGCCGCCGCCGTCCTTGATCCACTTGATCGTGGAGGCCCAGGCGCCGATGTAGAAGCCGCTGGAGTGGGCGTAGTCGACGCCGCCCTGCAGCGCCGGCTTGAGCCGGGTCTGGGAGATGCCGCGATAGCGGTAGTCGGAGGTGACGCTGACGTTGAAGGACAGCGGGTTGGCCTCCTGGGCCAGCGCCGGGAGGGCGGTGGCGGCGACGAGGGCGATGGCGGCGGCGCGGACGGCGACGGAGGGCTTCATGCGCGGGGGCTCCTGATGGTTGGGCGACTCGGGGCGACTGCTTGGGCGAGGCTTTGCAGCTTTTGTGCCAAGCGAACGGTTGCCCCTCGAAGGAGCCCCAATCCGGCTCACGCCACCCCGAAAGGCGGGGGGAGTCGCCCCGTCAAGCATCAAGACGCACCAAAAGCAGGCGCGGGAGGGGGAGTGGTTAACCCTGGAAACGCCCCAACAGGGTGCTAGGCGTGAAACCGGCGGCTGGGGACACTGCCAGGCTCATGAACAGGATGGGTGCGAAGGAGATGGGGATGCAGGGGAATGCCGCGATGCTGGCGAAGCCGCCGATCGATCTGTCGGGCGTTGCGCCGGGAGTCGCGGCGGACTGGCTCATCGCGAAGTACTGGGATGACGCGATGCCCATCCTCCCGGGGCGTATCGCACAGCGACTCGGTATCCGATTGGTGTACCTGCGGGCCACCGAGCAATCGCAGGTGTGTACCGACGACCAGGGACGCGTCTGCATCGCTTTCAAGGAATGCGACACCCCGCACATCCAGCGCTTCACGATCGCCCACGTACTCGGCCACATCGTGCTCGGCCACGGATTCCCGCCTCTCGAGGCGTGGGGTTCCTTCGGCAACAACGCGCCCGATCCGAGAGACCGCGCGGCCAACCAGTTTGCCGCCACGCTCCTGGTTCCCACCGATGCCCTGCGCTGGTGCTTCACCAGCGGATGGATGGCGAGTCTGGAACGGATCGTGGAGGCGTTCGATGTGCCGGAGAGCGTGGTGCTCTATCGGTACGACCAGTGGCGACGCAGCAGGTGAAGGGGCCAATCGCCCCGATGGAGATGCCTTGATGTCTGACCTGGATTCAACAAAGCCGCCCGACCTGTCGGCGGCCCCCCTTGTCGATGCGCCTGAACCGCTCGCGAAGCCGAGTTCTCGAAGGGAATCCGTCGACTCTCGCGCAAGGCTTGTCTTTCGATCGCTCGCACTTGGGCTGGCGCTTCTTGTCGTGGCATTGCTGACCGTATGTCTTCGCGACGTGATCACGACTTTCCTCGCCGGCGCGCACGGCGCTTCGCACCAGGAAGCCGGTGCCAGGCGGGCATCGAATCCCGGCGGCGGCGCTGTGCCGGCAGCCGCTCGTGCAGCACAGCAAGAGGCATCGAGGGATTGGCCACCGACTGTCGTCACGGTCCTCTCGCTGCTGTTGGTCGCCGACGTCGTCCTGACCCTGGGATTGATTCGCGCCACGTTTTCCCTGTCCGTACCCGGAGATGCAGTCAAGGACGACACCGGGGACAAGCGTGAAGGGACCAATCTTCCCGGAGTGGAATTGCTCAAGGCAACGACCGACGCGATCGCGACGGTGCTCAAGGGCCTGCCCAAACGCTGAACGAGCCCCGCGATCACCGTGGCGATGTCCCTCTCCATCATTCACAGCCGCGCGCTCGACGGCCTGTCGGCCGTGGCGGTCGAGGTCGAGGTGCACCTGGCCAATGGCCTGCCCAGCTTCACGCTGGTCGGCCTGGCCGACCTCGAGGTCAAGGAGTCCCGCGAGCGCGTGCGCGCCGCGCTGCAGAGCAGTGGTCTCGAGTTCCCCGCCAACAAGCGCATCACCGTCAACCTGTCGCCGGCCGACCTGCCCAAGGAAGGCGCGCGCTTCGACCTGCCGATCGCGCTCGGGCTGCTCGCGGCCAGCGGCCAGATCGACGCCGAGCTGCTGACCAACCTCGAGTGCGCCGGCGAGCTCGGCCTGTCCGGCGAGCTCCGGCCCGTGAAGGGCGCGCTGGCGATGGCGCTCGCGTTGCGCGCCGCCAAGCTCGACCGCGAGCTGGTCCTGCCGCGCGGCTGCGCCGACGAGGCGGCGCTCGTGCAGGGGCTGGTCGTGCGGGAGGCCGCTCACCTGCTCGACCTCGTGAACGCCCTCCAGCCCCGCAGCGACAAGCCGTTGCCGCGCGTGCAGCGCGATCCGCCGCCGCCAGGCGAGACGCCGGTCGACCTGCGCGACATCAAGGGCCAGGCCGGCCCGAAGCGGGCGCTGGAGATCGCCGCGGCCGGTGGCCTGAGCATCCTGCTGGTCGGCCCGCCGGGCACCGGCAAGTCGATGCTGGCGCAGCGACTGCCCACGCTGCTGCCGCCGCTGTCGGAGGCCGAGGCGCTGGAGTCGGCGGCGCTGCTCAGCGCCAACGGGCAGTTCCGCCCGTCGCTGTGGGCCCGGTGTCGCAAGTTTGAATAAATGCGACTGCATCGAAATTGATGCGACTCAGAGTTCGGTTCCCGACAGCTTTCTTCCACAACCGCCCGGAGACGAAGACGGCGGCTGCCCGAGCGTACGGTCGGCGGCTCTGCGTCGGAGGCAGCAGGAGCTTTTGTGCTGCAGGGGAAGGGGGGCGGTAGCCCCTACAGGCGCGCCCCCACATCCACGCCGGCGACGACCAAATCGGCCAAGGTGCCCGAATCTCGCTTCTTCGAACACAGCCAGGCGGCTGAATCAGCGATCCGCCTAGCCTTCGTTCGCTGTGCCGTCCGCAAACTACCTAGGCAGGACGGCTCCAACACCCCTCGTGTCATCGAACGTTTAGCCGCTGTGCACGCACGGAGGACTCGAACATGGTTCGTGTCTCACCGGGAGGAAGTGTGAAGTTTGTTGTGGCCGAAGATTCGCCGACGCTACGTCGGATGGCAGTTGCCCGTTTGGAACGCGAAGCCGGAGCAACGGTGGTGGCACAAGCTGACAGTGAGCGTCGACGTCCGAGAGTCATCGCTCATCTGGCGCTTCGATGCTGGTTCGCTCGCCCTCAGAAGTCGTTGTCGACCTTTCTCTGCACCTGCACTCGCATGGTTTGCGCGTTGAGTTCCAGGGCCAGCCCGTCGCGGTCCAACCCCGGGTCGGCTACCAAGTCCAGGCCGTCGGCCAAGCCCATCGCCCACAAAGCACGGAGATAGGTTCCGAGGCCGGTCGAGAGCTTGCCTGACTCAATCGCTTCGATGGCCGTGCGGCTTAGGCCGGCTCGGTCGGCTAGGTCCTGCTGGCGTAACTTGCGCCGAATGCGAGCCGCGCGAATGCGCTTGCCCAGCTGAGCGGCCAAGTCCGCTACTGCGGGCGGAGGAGGGAATGCAGGAGCGATCGTGCTTTTCATAGAACGCATTATCCAGAATATCGCATTTTATAGAACGCGCGGAAGTGGTCGGGGTGGAGGTGGACTTCGACCGGATCGGTCAACCGACTGCTCTCCCTAAGACCAGCCTGATCGCCGGCCTTTACGATCTGTTCCAACTCGGACAGGTCGGCAACGTGGCGTTTGCCCAGTCTTTTTCCTTGCACGCCTTCGCCCGAGCACTGGGCCGCGGCTCGAGGAGCGTCGGGGAGCTGCTGCAGATGACCTTAGAGCCGCTCCACACGGCTGTGTCCGACTCGACGCTCAGTGACGACGACTGGGGGCTAATCGAACTGCGGCTATCCTGGGTGTCGGAAGACAAGCGTTGGGACCGCTTAGGCCGGCTGAGAAACGCGGTTGCCGGCGCGTACCTGGACCGGCACCTGTGGCCGCGCGGTTTCGCGTCGATAGCAGCCGACAACAACGTGTTCGTAGCGTTAATGGAACAGACAGTGGATCGCTGGGGCGGCAAGCGCTTTCTGAAGACTGTCGAAGAGTCGCTGGAGCAAGAGGCCGACGCCTTTTGGCGCGCTAGGCGAGAGCTGATCCACTGGTTTCTGAAGCGCAAATAGTCGCAGGATCGATGGCCCCTTCATTTAGTGACGAATCAGGGCTGCCGTCGCCTCGCCGTACAAACCTTAGGTTTGCATCGAAAGTTCGTCAACGTTCCCACGCTCCACCCGTTCGGTGGCTATGCCTGGTTGCCTTTGCGGGGCGATTTTCGAGGTCTTGTGCCCGTGTTTTTGATTGGCGCAGAGGAGGCTGGCCGTTTGAGCGAGGCTCCCTCATCGATCTTGGACCGCTCGCGTCTGTCCTTGGCTGCGCGTGCTGGATCGAAAGAGGAAATCGGCTCTAGCTTCAAGTCGAACGGCTCGTACGTGCCCTTGAACTGAGATTCTCCAGGGACGCGTGCGACGTCTCTCCAATACGTTGGCTGCAAGTTGCGTTCCTCATCTGTGGTAGGCCTCCGCATGCATCGCGACGTTATTTGCTGGCAAGGTGCATCGAGGAGCCGGATGTTTTTGTAGCCGGAGGCGCACGCGGACATGAGCTGAAACAACGCTTGTAGCGCTGCCGTTGCATTAATCAGGTCTGGCTGCGTTCCGCGATGAATGAACTCGTTACGGGCCTTGCGGGCGAGATTGAGGTGACGATAAGTCTCGGCCATGATGAGCCCCTTCTGGAATAGCAGCTCGATGCGTGCGGAAGTTGTCCAGACTCGATAGTCCTTCAGAAAGCCGCCGCGGCTTGGGATCTCGTCACCTTGGCTAGTTGCCTCTACTTCAGCGCGCCAGATACGGCTGACGATCTGCTCAATCGATGTCCAGAGGCATGTAAGCGCCTCGGCCAGAGCACCCGCAACATAGTGGGTCGTACCAGCTAGCGCGATCTCGGCTCCCAGAGGCTCGCATTGCGCAAGGATCTTCCGGCCACGTTTGATAGCAGCGTCGAGGGCCGCAAGCGTGACGGGCATTTGACGTAACAGCACGATGTTGTCGCTCACGCTCGCGCTCTTGTCGCGAAGTCCGGAGTGCAACGATGTATTTCGGCTAGCGCCGCTCAGCATTCGGATGTAGCCGGTGTGAAAAAGGACGCCTGGGCAAATGTCGGCGGGTGCAGCGCCCTCGGTATAGATGCCACCTAGCAGCATTTCGAGGAATACGCGGTTGAAGATCTTCAGCGCGACGTCCGGTTGGGCAAACTTTGGCAAAGCCGGCATAGCAAGGCTGCCGTCGAATCCAACGAGCATCATGTAGGGTGCAACGCCGCCATCGATGAAGCCGCTAGCCCGATTCAGCTTCAAGTAGTCGTATGTGGAGCGGTTGATGTCCTCCAGGGTTGGGTTCCACTGGTCGCCCGCATCTTTTGTGATGAGCTTCAGCGGGGCGCTGAATGCCATGACAAGCGGCATCCCTTCAGGCTTGTTTAATTTCGTCATAACCTTCATGCTCCCTCGAAATCCAGCGAAGCGAGCCTGCAGCTACCCATCTGTACCAACAGTCGTCTTGGGAGCGAGAGGACCTTTCCAAGCGGAAACAGGAACAGCTTTCGCAGGCCATGTCGTCGTACCAAGACCTCAGCCGACTCATAGACCGCATACTCTTTCGGTTGAGGAACCTTCAGGGCGCTCTCGACGGAGCCGCCAAAGTGGAAATTCGCAACGCGCGAGCGAAGTATTGAGAAGCTGTCGCCGATTGGAACGAGAGCCTCAATCGAAACCTCGTGATGACCTTGATGTACTTCGGATCATCTGCTCGACAGATGCTCGAGGACGAGATCGTTGGTGGGCTGCGGGAATTGCACCGCTTGGCGATCGTCACGATCAAGCAACCAACGCCGGAACGGGTGCGTGCCTTGAAGCGTTCATCTGACGACTTCAATGTGCGCGTCTACAAGTTCAACGCCATGCTCTTGGTTCAGTTGCAGGAGGGCCAGGTCGGCTCATTCCTCCCCGCAGATCTGAAGGACGCACTTCCGTCTGAAGAACCCGACGTGAGTACCGAGGTCGAGCCATCTTCAGAGACAGAACATTTAGCGCCCTGCTCATCGCCTACAGCTCCAAAATCGCTTAGCCGCCCCTCTGCCTCTTGCGATCCCAGGCCATTTGAGACGCGATGACCTTCATGCAGCGTGAAGCGATATCTGCGCGCAGGTCGCTATGCCCTTCTTCGCATCGCCGGCAACGCGAGTAATCAGCGTTTGCGGTTCGACTGCACCACGACGGTGGCAACTAGCGTCTTCGTCGTAGTGGATGACCGCGCATTGTCGAGCGCACCGCCAGCTTTCGCTTCCGTTTTTGCTCCGGTCTGCGCTGCTGAGCCGGCTTGGCGCAGTGCGGAACCCGCCAGCGAACGCTGCAGCGCACTGGCGGAATCGCTCTGCAGTGTCTTGCCAGCGAGAGAGGCCACCCGAGGGGAGGTCTGCTTGGTGTTCTTGCTCATGAAGGCTCCTAACGAAACGGGCTGAAGGCTGGGATTAAATCCAGTTCAACCACTATAGGTAGTGGAGAATTTGAGTTCAAGACCCTACATCTAGTGTTTTTACTGACCCACGCGGCCGGGCAGCCAAGCAGGGTGGCAGGCAAAGTCTGATATCCTCAGTCCATGGCCCGCACGCCGGCCAGCCCGCCCACGAGGCGAAGTCGTATCGACAGCGTGATCTTCAAGATGACGAGACAGGCTTTGACCATCCACTGGTCGCCGCCGGCTCGGTGTGTGGGCGCATCTGAGCTGCCGCGACCGCGGAGTCAAGCCATGACTATGTCCTTCCCTCCCACCCAACTCGTGCGCTTCCGCAGGGAAGCCAAGAAGCTCGGCCGCGAGGCCTCCATCCCCCACAGCGAAGCGCTGGATCGCGTCGCGGTCAAAAACGGCTTTGCTAACTGGTCATTACTGGCCAAGCACAGCAACAGCGCGGAGGTACTTGCCTCTCGCGCTCGAACTCCACAGCCTGAGTCACCTCGCAGCATCCGGTACTACCTGCACGGGGACATTCGTGAAACCGATCCATCGCAGTGCTACTGCGCGCGCTGCGACGTCTTCTGGCCGCACGACCACCTGCTACCCGTCAGCCACCACGCTGATGGGAAGGACGGGGAGCGGTTCCTTCGAGACTTGGCAAGCTGGAACGCGCTGACCAGGGACGAGCGCGGGCTCAACTTTCGGCCTCAAGCGGCTCCCAATATCCTGTCCGCCCTGGCGACGGCCGCGCGCGACGCGCGGGAGGCTGCGAGGTCGCCGTTCCATCGTTGGCTGGACCATCAGCGCCGTCGCAACGATCCGGTCGGTGACTTAGCCAGCGACATCCTTCGCGACGCTGCCTTCCCCATCGGCTTGGCGACCCGTCGCGAGCTCGAAGAACACCTCGACATCTGCGGCTCGCATGTGAAGAAGGCACTGCGACAAGCCTGGCGCGAGTTCAAGGGTGGGGATCGCCTGGCGTGGACACGCGCGGATGCACTGGCCGCCGAGCTCAAGATTTCCCGTGAAGAGGCGCAGGAACTGGTCGACGTCGAACCGATTGAACTGACCGGCCACAGCGGTGACGGGGCTTACGGGTACGAGTTCGACTTCTCCCGTCACGCCTCGCCGAAGCTGGGCGCAACGCTGATGCGCAAGCATCGGTCTTTGACCCTCAGGGTGGGCCCCTGGTTCTACGACGGCATCGAGGGCAGCGAGTTCTCGCGCTGACCTTCCAGACCCAAGGCTGGCGGCATGCCGCCGCCAGCTCGAACTTCAATCAAGGGACGGGACCCACATGACGGGGGACTCGTGCCAAGGATGGCAGATTCGTCTCCGCAGCATTTCTGAGTGGCAGCCCTCGAGCGAGGGAGGTACGTCTTACGTATCGCAAACGCCGAGAAGCACGGAGTCATATGAAAACGCAAGCCAGCGGGGACACGTCCCGCCCCTCCCGTTCAAATGTCGCTGAGGGAGAGCCGCTTGTCGTGGCGGTGCTCAAGCTTCTGTCGCCTCGCGTACGCGAGCGCTTCTGTTATGTAGCCCTGGCCGTGGGCTTTGCCGTGTTCGCTCTCGGACTCTGCTTTGCGCCTGGGACCACGATCACCTGCGTCGGTGCGGCCGTGGCAGGCAGGCTCAGCAGGTAGATCGGGCGTTGAACTAGGCAACTCACCCGTGTCGCCGCGTTGAGCGCGCGATCACGCGATTACGTCATTGCCGCTGCTCGTGGAACACCGGCGCAAAGAGGTCGCGTATCGGTACCCCAAGGGCCTGCGCCATGCGCTCAATGTTGTCCAGCGACGCATTCCTGCGCAGCCGCTCCACATGAGCGACGAAGGTGCGATGAAGCCCACACTCCAACGCGAGCGCTTCCTGTGACCACCCCTTTTGTGCTCGCAGCCGGATGAGATTGAGCGCCAGCTGCTCACGCGCGCTGACGGCAATCTCCTTGGGCTGGTGACGAGGTGTGGACACGTGTGGAAGTCTTCACACCCATCGCCTATACGTCACCCGCTTTTAAGTCACAATCGCCACGCATTCAGTCAAGCGATCATGAACTTCAAAGAAGCTGCGCTCGCCAATGGCCAGAGCATCCGCATTGCCACCATGTCGGGCACCGTGCTCGACCCCTCCGGCTCTACCGGCGCGCCACGCAAAAAGGGCGGATTCTGGTTGCTCGATAGCGAGGGCAAAGAGAGCTTCATGCGCTCCGCCGGCCTTGGCATCGCCGTTCGACCCGGCCACCGCGTCTCTCTCGTGTACGGCGCTCCGTCTGCGCAGGTTGATGGCGTGATGTTTGGCGCGATGAATCACACGACCGGTGAAGTGGCCTGCGACATCATGGTGCTGGGGCAGTCACTTCGCAGTTGGCGACTGGATGTGGCCGAGGGGAAGAGCTTCTTGATCTGGGCATTCGCTCCTTGCCTCGTCCTGGCCCTGCTTGCTTTCGCCTCTCCCGCCACGCGGCTGGACAACAGGATCTTCGCCGCCTTCTGGAGCGCCATCGGTGGGTTCATCCTCGGTAGCGTGGCCTGGTACTTTGTTGGCTTCCGAATTGGCCCACAGGCGCGCCTCGGCGAGTTGGCAGCACAGATCAACGCGCTCGGGGTGGCGGCCCTCCAGCAGGCTGGCGATTGAACCTTTCGTGTGCTGCCGTGGCACGCGCCGTTGAGTCAGCGCGGCTCTCGAGCTTCCGCAGTGGTGATTGCGTGATCGACCAGCCAGCCTGGGAAGGGGACTCGATGATCAGCTGTCTCGGGCCACGTTGCCTGAGTTCAGCGGCACGGAGCGATCATGTCCGGTGAAACGCGGGCCAACCTCCAGACTGCCTGGACACTGAAAAGTTGCGTGTCGCGCCTTCAACCTTTGCTGCGATCCTTCGTCGGCGAGCGCGTCGGTTTCGCCGAACTGTGAGCTTCTCCCTTGCCGGAGATCCGCTTGGCAGCAACGCTCTCGACCTTGATCGACGTCGCCTTACCCAGCAGCGTGGGGTTTTCGGTTGGCCGCCGGAACGCCGGCCTGCGGGCGCCAGCTCCCGAGGAGGTACCGCCCTTCTCGGCGCCTTCTTGAATCCGTCCACCCGCGGCTGAGCGCGCGGTATCGACCCCTGGCCGTGGCGCGCCTTTGAGCTTCAGGTGAAGCTCGCAGTAGTTGGCACCGTCCATGGCGTCCAGCGCGCAGGTTTTGTTTGAGCAGCGCATCTTGTCCTCCCCGAAATTCTCTTCAGTTGCCGGTTCGGCCGTAGATCATCAGAAGCACCAGCGGCACGCAAAAGCCCGCTGCGCTGCACAGCGTCAGCAGGCAGTGGTTGAGCAGCTGGCGCTTGTTGACGAGAGCCGACCTTGTCTCGTTGCACGCACCCGTCCAGCGCTTGATCGCGGCTTGGATCATCCGCTCCCGCCGCAGCTGGAGCTCGGCCGAGTCCGCACTCGCACCCAGCAGGTCATCGATCTCGTCGATGCCTTCTGAACTCAGATACGGGGACGAAACATCGGTGATCCAGATGGCGCTCAAGGCGAAGACGATGCCGGCGATCAGGAGCGCCACGATCGTGAGCAAGATCACATGCTCCGCCGTGCTCGCTCCTTTGAGCTGCCCCACATACGCGAACGCACCGGCAAGAAAGACCCCAGCCAGGGCGGCGATCGGCTGGGCCTTGGATTCAACGACCTTCCAAGAGTCCCACAGTTCGGCGTACTCTGCCTTGAGCTCGGCCAATGACTCCCGCCTCAAATCGATGCGAGTCTGGAGGTCGATCATGATCAGGACCTGACGGCTTTGATGAAGCTGAAGTCGTCAGAACTCCCATCGGCACGGTGCACGAAGAAGCATGGCCGCGTGAATCCCTCGCCGCGGCATTGCCCCTTGGCAAAGCGCTCCACGCCGATGCCGATCTTCGTCTCCTGACCTTGCGGCACATCCCGGTCGTAGTGCTGGAGCAAGGCCAACAGGTCGTCGTGGTCGGTGCCTTGTGGGACCGTCTCGTCTACCTTGTAGCGTCCCAGCATCTCCGTGAAGTGCGCGATGGCCTCCTGGCGCGTCGACCAACTTCTTCCGTTGGCCAGGCTGAAGGGTTTCTTAGCCATTGCGCGTCCTCACCGGCACCACGAGCTTCGGTCGGATGGGCACGAGATGGCTGGCATACGAGCGAAGGATGTCGTTGTAGAGATCCGGATGTTTCGGCGCCTTGACCGTCAGCACGAGGGCGTAGGGAATCTTCGGCGGCTGCTTTGCGGTGCCGCCCGCCGTCCGCGCGTTGTAATGGATGTCGAACACCGGCTGGTCGAGGCTGCTGCCCAATTTGCCGACCTTGTTGTGCATCACGGTTTCCCACTTGCCTTGGTCGGCGCGCAGTTCATGCTCGGTCGCGTATTTCGCGCGGGCGAAGAACGAGTGGGTTTCCGCCGCCTGCTTGCCTTCCTTGACGTTCGTCAAATTCGGCCGGAAAACAACCTCCAGACCGGCGCGCGTGTATGAGGCCGAGTCCTGCGGATCCGTTGGGGATGCGTAGCAGAAGGTCGCCGAGAGTTCGATGCGCCCCTTCAGGCCACCCGCCGGGATCGGCAGCGCGGCGCGCAGGTATTTGCCCGGCTTGAGCTCACCTTGATAGACGACGCGTGCAACCCCATCCGGGCAGGAAATGATGTCCATGAGGTCTTCAGGAATCTTGCCCCAGCCGACCTCGCCCACGTCGTGCTCGCTCGGATCCGCGGCGTGAACCAGCAGCGCTTTGATGGCGAGCGTCGACAACGCGTTGCCCAGCACGGCGCGCACTCCGACGGCGTTGCGCAGCAGGTAGGGCGCCGCGAAGCTGGTGCCGAACTCAGGCACCAAGGTTGGCCGCGATCCGCGCGTGAGGACGTGGAAATATCGCTCCGCGCCGCCGCCGAAGGCGAGCAGATCCGGCTTGATCACGCCGGGGCTGCGACCCGGCCCGATTGCACTGTAAGGAGCGCGAGCCCAGCCTGCGGAAGGACTATCCGCCGCACCGACAGCAATAGCGTTGACGCAGTCCGACGGAACCTGGATCCGTGCCTCAGCCGCGTCCTCGTCTTCACCGGTGTTGCCCACCGCAACGGTCATGAAGGTCTTCCCGTCGCTCAGAAGGTCGTCGATCACGGACGTCCAAGCGTGCACCTCGTCATCCTCGACGGGCAACGCCGGTCCCAAGCTCAGGTTGATGAATTCATAGGCGCCGGAGAGCAGGACTTCTTCCACGAACTTCAGCGAGCGATACAGCTCCAGCGGATCCTGTTTCACATCGTCGACGACCCGCAGGTGATCGATGTACGAGTACGGTGCGGGTCCGATCCCGGAAGGCTGCAGTGGGCCAAACAGGAACGACGAGCTGACGTTGAGCCCATGCTCCATGCCATCGGAGGTGCTCTTGGCCTTTTCATCCATCAGGCGGTAGTTGCGAACCCATCGACCGATGGGGTGGGAGTCCGGCAGCCCACCGTCGAGGATGGCGACACGGGGCTCGGCGGACAGCGGCTCGTCGTTGGGAAGCTCGCAGTGCAGACGAGCGGATCCCGCCCGAGCCTCTCGCCGGATGCTACGCAACACGGGCATCGGACGGATCACACGGACGAAAGAGAACTCTGCGAGCTGCTGAATCTGGGCCTGCGTGCCGCGCACGGGCACGAACCAGAGGTTGCTCGCGTTGAAGGTCAGGTCATCCTCGATCTCGACACCGAGCTCAGAGGCGAAGGCCTCGAAGCATCGTTCGATGAGCTGGGTGGAGTCGTTCGGGATCAGGTGCAGACCTACCTCGTAGGTCCTCACCTTGTCCGATCGTGCATTCCCCATCACCCCCCGCAACCGCTCGGCCGATCGGAATGGCGCGACGGTTTCCAGGTGCGCAAAGTCCAACGCCTCTTCCGTTCCAGCCTGCAGCGTCTGCGCCCACTGGTTCAATTGGGTGAGCGTGTTGCGCTTGGCAGCGACGAAGATCTCCGTGGTCGAGGTTTCGTGAGGCTCAACCTTGCGCTTCCAGGCCTCGGGCACCAGGCGGACGGCACGGCTCCCCACCGACACCATGCCCAGCACGCTGAACATGTGCTTGGGGAAGTAGGAACGCGCGATGTAGGAAGGGTTGAGCGTGAACCTGGCGACCGTGATGTCTTCGGGGCAGGCCTGCGCAGGAAGCGCCGCCACCGACTCGGCCAGGGCGCCGAGCTTCTCGCTCAACCGCTCGCGCGCCCGGTCGAGCGAATACACCTCAGCCTTGTCGATGTTGCGCGATGGACCCGTGATGGTCTGAGTCAGCGCTTCTCCGTGTCCGATCAGAAAATTCGGCATCTACTCACCCTCCCTGGTGTTACCCGTCTTTAAGGATTTGCGGTCCTACTCCGTATCGTGTCGCGGCTCACACCGGTCAGGTCTGAGGCAGCATGCTGCGAGAACTTGCCGACCTTGACCAAGTCGACAGCCAACAGAATTCGATCGGCGTGCTCCATCGTGCCGGCCTTGCTGGCAACGAGGTGGCGCACGACGTCCTCAACTTTCCCTGTCCCCAGAGCCAAAGCCCGGCGAAGACGATTCAAGTCGCGCTCGATGTCGCTGTATGAATCGCCGCGGTACATCAGGGCCAGGGTGGTCACCCACTTCTTAAGGTAGGTCGCGTCAGCGCCAAGGAAGCGTTGAACCGCTTGCTCCACATCCTTGGGTGAGGGGGCTGGAAACTCCACGACCAACTCAAACCGACGCCACATGGCCGGGTCGATCAGTTCTGGATGGTTTGTCGCAGCCAACAGCAGCCCGGTGCTTGGCCACTCGTCAATCTCCTGCAAGATGACGGTCACCAACCGTTTGAGTTCTCCCACATCTGCGTCGTCGCTTCGGCGCTTGGCGATCGCATCGATCTCATCCAGCAGCAAGACGCAAGGGATGCGCTTGGCGTAGTCGAGCGCAGATCGCAGATTCGTCCCGCTACGGCCAAGCAAGCTGCTCATCACCGCAGTGAGATCCAGGATCAACAGAGGCACATTGAGTTGCTGAGCTAGCCATCTCGCAGTAATCGTCTTGCCCACGCCGGGCGGACCGACAAAGACCGCGGAACGGGTAGGTTGCAGCCCCTTCTGCGCCAGTTGCGCGCTTAGTCGTCGCTCATTGACAAGCTGCTCCAGACTGGAGCGAATCTCTTCACCGTGGATGGGTGCGATGTCGGTCTGTTCAGGCGCGAACACCTTGAACAGTGAGAGCCGCGACTCCTCGTCCACAGGCACGCCTGTCGACGCATCTGGCGCAGCCGCGGAGCCACGCCGAAAAGGTGTCGCCGCTGGCGCAGCAGGTCTAGTCTTGAGAACAGTTTCGAGCTGGCTGGCGGCGTCCGGATGCGAGGAACGCAGCTTTCTGATCATGCGTGCGACGTACAGACGCAGATCGTCCTCACGCTCGGTGAGCGCAAGTTTCGTGACGTGGACTAGCTGGTCTAGCATCGCACCGATTTCGTCCACTGATTTCATAACTTGTTGATTCACAGTGGTTTTTCTACTTAGATTAATGGACTACTGGTTATTCTCTCAGGGTTTGATGGTTCTGTCACCTGCCGTGATGTCACGTGAGCGCATGACGTGTCCGGCGAGGCGTTGCTGACCGCGCGCTGCCTGCTCACGACGAGCTCAGCCAACAGCGCTCTGTGCTTGCCTCGCAAGCGAAGAGCTAGCGGCACCCCACGCGCGGCCCTACGACTCGACATGAGATGAACGTTGAGAGACTGCCGAAGCGTCTGCTGGCTGCCTCACGAGTTCCGTGCGGAAGACCAACCCAGCGGGTGTTGCCCAGCCTGCCTCCGCACCCTCGCACCCCTCATGTAGGTGCCGCGGCCAAACAGATGTCGGGATTGGCCGACCGAATACGTTTCTCCTTAGGGGAGAACGTTTGAGGCCGCGCCCGTGGTCGTTGCACAGCGTCAGGCAGCCACATCGACTTGCGAGTTTCATGGTCTCAGCGTATCTGCGCTGTGGTCGACCAGAAGACGGGCAAGGCTCGCCCGTCGGGTCGGCAACTATGAAGAAAACAAGTCTGGAGGAGACCTATGTCTGGCGATTCCGCCCCCGGCACGGCGGCCCGTGTGCTTTTGATTCAGATCTCGGACATCCACTTCTTTGAGCCTACCGATGCGGTGCTCAAGCGCACTGCCGAGATAGCGGCTGCGGTGCAACCTCTGTTGCCGCTGGCCACGCGCGTGGTACTGATCGTGACGGGCGATATCGCCCAGTCTGGAAAGTCGACTGAGTACGACCTAGCGACGGGTTTCATCCACAGCATCGCCGCCGACATCGAAAGTCGCCATGGTCGGCCGCCAGAAGTCATCACCGTACCTGGCAACCATGACGCGGACTTCGAATCACCACGAGCGCGGATTCGCACGCTCGTTCTGAACACGCTCAAGTCCGGGCATGCATCGAATATCGAGCTGACAGACGTCGAAGAATGTGTGAGTGTGTTCGACGCTTACGAAGACTTCGCCAAGAAGGTCGAGACTGGGAGCGCGATCAAGCACTCCCCGATCTGGCGAACCTTCGAGATCGACGTCGGCGGGAAGTCGCTCCATGTGCATTGTGTCAACAATGCCTGGAGCTGCGAGCTTCGCACCGCACCCGGGAGCCTGGGGTTCCCGACCAAGCTTCATCAGCAGTGTGCGGATCCCACCGGAGCACTTCGGATCCTGCTGATGCACCATCCAGCACACTGGATCTCCTCGCATCAGTATCGCGAGTTCCGTCGCTTCACTCGAGAGTGTGCAGAGATCTGCTTTACAGGGCACGAGCACGAGAGCAACGCAGGTGCCAATCGGGACAGCGAAACGGGCCTGACGGCATATGTGGAGGGCGCCGTCCTTCAGGATCGGCACAACTCGAACGTGTCTGGCTTCAACGCTTCGCTGATCGACTTCGAGGCGAACAACATTGAGACCACCGAATTCGCGTGGAACGGCACAGCGTATCTCGCTACGCGCCAACCGTTGACCTTGTCACTGCCGAACAAGGCCAACGTGGTGAACCTGAACCCCGAGTGGCAGGACTTCATCAGTGACCTAGGGTCCAACGTCTCCCATCAAGGGCGCGAGCACGTCGACCTGGCTGACCTGTACGTGTACCCCGAGCTGGAGCAGCAAGACGACAGCGAAGAGAACCCGCTTATCGTTTCGAGCAAGGAACTCTCCAAGGAGCTTGCATCACCCACGGCGTCGACGCTCGTCAAGGGCGAACAAAGCAGCGGCAAAACCGCGCTGCTGAAACGCCTGTACGCCGATGCCTTGGAGCGCGAGCTCTACCCGGTCTATATCAACGGCCGGTCGATGAAGAGCTCATCCGACCGAGATCTCAAACGCCTGCTCGAACGCTCCATCAACGATCAATACGCTCCCGACTCTGCGAGCAAAGTGCTTCAAGCCAAGCCCGAGCAGCGCATCCTCTTGCTCGACAACTTGGATCGTTGTGAGTTCCCGGACCGCTATATGTCCGACGTGCTCAAATTTTTCGACAAGCAGTTTTTGAAGATCATCGCGACGGTCGACCCCGCCTTCGACCTGAAGGAAGCGTTGTTGACCGCGGACTTCAGCTCGCTGCGCAGCTTTGTGCAGATGCAGCTGCTCGAGTTCGGATTCCGGTTGCGCTTCCAGTTGGTGTCCAAGTGGTTCGGTCTGGACGATCGGACGAAGCGATCAGAACAAGAGGCCCAACACGCGGACAAGATCATCTCCAGGGTGGTAGGACGTGGCCTAGTCCCTTCGTTCCCCATCTACGTCCTGATCCTGCTGCAGAGCATCGAAGTCGGGCGAGCTGGGGAACTCGAGAACAGCGCGCTGGGTCACTACTACGAGTACATGATCCTGCAGGCGCTGGAGCCGCGCGTTCGACAGGAGCATGTGCACGAGATCTTGAACTACTGCTCGCAGTTCGCGTGGTTCCTTCACTCCGTCAAGAAGGAGAAGGTGTCCGACAAGGAGCTTCGCAGCTTCCATGCCGCCTTTGAGACCAAGTTCGATCTGGAGCTCAAGTTTGAAGATCGCAAGCGCATGTTGCTCGACGCCGATCTATTCATTGAGCTGGGTGACGAGGTCGGGTTCCGCTACCCATACAGCTACTTCTTCTTCCTTGGCCGCTACCTCGCCAAGAATTTGCAGAATGAAGAAACGCTCGGCTTCATCAAGCGCTGCTGCCAGAACCTGCATGTGCGCGAGAACGGCAACGCCATGCTGTTCCTGGCCCACCACAGCAACGATCAGTTCGTTTTCGATGCGCTGCGGGAGGCAGTTGACTCTCGGTTCGCAGAAACGGCCCCGCTTCAGTTCCAGCAGGACACTGAGGCACTGGACAAGATGGTCGACAAGGCGCCAGTACTTGTCTTCAACGAAGCGCACACCCAGGTTGGACGGGAGAAGGCGCAGGTGGAGGACCACGATATCGAGCAGACCTTTGATGACGCCGCCAACGGCGGACTCGAGTCGGGGATCGCATCCGATGAGCAACGCCAGGCGCTACAGCTCCTGGCCGAAGTCAACGGCTTGATCAAGGGCATCGAGCTGTTGGGCATGGCAATGAAGGCCAATTTCGGAACGATCGACACGGACGCGAAGCAAAAGCTCATCGACTCACTCTTCAAGGGAGGCCTGCGTGGACTGCGCGTGTTCGTGGAGGCCTTCTCCGAGGTGCCCGACCACATCATTGCGGAACTCGGCGCGGCGATCCAAGAACTCAGCTCGACAAACACGATCGACCGGGAACGCGCCGTCAAGGTTCGGATCTTTCAGGTGATCGGACGCTTCTCGTTCTGGTTCATTCGCCGCATTGGTTCGGCCGTGGGTTCCAAGAGCATGGCGCCAGCTATCAAGCGGTATGTCGACAGCAACGACACCATCGCCAACCAGTTGGTAGCCATGAGCAGTTCGTTGGAGACGCCGGGCCGCATTCCCTTCGACGAGCTGCAGGCCCTCAACAGCCGCGTATCTAAGCAGGCGTTTGCACAAAGCGTCCTGCGCTACATCGTGTTCACTCGGATTCACATGTACAAGACCTCCGAGGCGGAGAAGCAACAGGTCTTCCAAGAGTTGGAGATCCAGATCTCTACCCAACACGTCATTGACTACAAGACGCGCAAAGCCAAGAGACTGACCAAGACCTAGATTGGCTGGCTCAAGATCGAGGACGAAGTCGCGGGCGGCTTCGCTCCTCGAGGGGTGGGCGGGCTCCAGAACGCCACCGCTGGCGACGTGGGAGGTCCAACCGGCTCTCCGTGGTCAAACCGCGCTTTCATATCCCAGGCCGCGCGGGATCCACACCTCAATGCACGACCGGCCCCATTGCCGCGGCAACGCGCCACGCAGACGATCGACGCAGGGCTTCCTTGACAACATCGGGATCCGGCTCGAGGTCCTCGCTCAGGTCCACGCTGAACAGGCGACAGTGCAGAGCCTGAGCGCAAATACAGAGGTCGCGCACGAAGCGATCTGAATCCTTGACTCTTGCGTCGAGTCTGGCGATCACCTCCAGCTCGCATTCCCCCAGAGTCGAACCTCGACACGGTGACCCAGATCGGTCCCATAGATGCGCCAGCCGGCGAAGGACATGTTACTGCCCAGTCCTTCGACGAGCATCTCCAACACGTCGGCCTGCTCGGTGAGGGCTACCTTTGCGACGCCCGGCTCCGGGGTGAAGCAGAGATCGAAATGCCAACGCGACATCAGAACGCTCCGGAGTTTGGCGAGGCGCTTGGATGCGGCGACCAGCACTTCGTCAAGTGCACCTGGACTTGCAGGACAGCACATGGCTGGGGAATCGCATCACGAAGGTCTCTGTTCATAGCCAGCGGCTCCCAAGCACCGCGGCCCAGACCGAGGCGGCCAGCAC
Source organism: Mitsuaria sp. GD03876 (assembly GCF_029840635.1). Taxonomy (GTDB): domain Bacteria; phylum Pseudomonadota; class Gammaproteobacteria; order Burkholderiales; family Burkholderiaceae_C; genus Roseateles. The sequence goes on from NZ_JAOCCU010000004.1 coordinate 19,295, forward strand.
CAGGGAGAGCAAGACTGCGGCGCTGCCGAAGTCTTTTGCCCGCTTGGACAGTTCATGGTGGTCGAAGGAGATCCGGTCGATCGCGGCTTCAAGCGCCGAGTTCAGCAGCTCCACGATGAGCACCAACCAGATCGACGACATCAGCAGCGCCCGCTCAACGCCGTTGCTCCCCAGCCAGATCGCAAGTGGCATCAGCACGATCGCAGCCGCCACCTCCTGTCTGAAGGCGGACTCGCCAGCAAACGCAGCTCGAAGGCCCTGCAGCGAGTACCCAAACGCATGTACGAGCCGATCGAGGCCCGTCCGACCCTTGTGGGGATTCACCGCTTGCCTTTCACGTGACCTTCGAGTTCCGCGAACGACGGACGCTCGGTCGAATAGAGCACCTTGCGCCCGAACTCGATGGCCACTTGCGGCGCGTAACCCTGCATGGAAGCCAGGAGCGTGGTCTTGATGCACTGAAGTTCCTTGCCGGCCTCGTCCACCTTGGATTCGAGCGCGCCGGCCAGCGGCTCAGCGAAAGCGTAGGCCAGCAAGATCCCGAGGAAAGTACCGACCAGCGCCGAGCCGATCATCCCGCCCAGCACCGCCGGCGGCTGACCGACCGAGCCCATGGTGTTCACCACGCCCAGCACAGCGGCGACGATGCCGAAGGCCGGCAGCCCGCCCGCCAGGCGCTGCACCGCGATCACGGCGAGAAAGGCCTCGTGATGATGCGTGTCGATCTCAGCGTCCATCAGGGACTCGATCTCGTGCGCGTTCAGGTTGCCCGAGACCATCATCCGAAGATAGTCGGTGATGAACTCCGTGACATGGTGGTCATTGCCCACCGTGGGGTATTTCTGGAACAGCGGCGAGCTTTGCGGATCCTCGACGTCCTTCTCGATGGACATCAGGCCTTCCTTGCGGGCCTTCTGCAGGATGTCGTACATGAGCGCCAGCAGCTCCATGTAGCGCGCCTTGGTGTACTTGCTTCCCTTGAAGCAGGCCGCGAGACCCTTCACCGTCGCCTTCATGACCTTGGGAGGATTGGTCGCCAACATGGCGCCGATCGCCGCACCGAAGATGGTGGTCATCTCGAAAGGCAAGGCTTTGAGCACGACACCGATATTCCCCCCGTGCGCGATGAACACGCCGAAGATGCAAGCCAAGGCGAGCACCCACCCGATGGCTATGAACATTGATCAATCTCCAAAAATTGATGTGCCGCGCGTCGACGTTTTCGCCGTGACGGCCGCGGCGCAGAGGCCGCGACCAAAAGGCGCGGCGAGTTGATGAGGTGTCACGCCGGCTTCGCGTGCGCGCGCCGCGTTGGGCAGCGTCCCGCGATTCATCCGGCCGGCCCTGCGCGGACCAGCAGGACATAACCATCGGCATCGAAGAGCACATGCAGCTGGGAGCGGCGGCCCTCGGACAGGGAGCGCCAGGACTTCTCGGTGGTCACCAGGAACTCGTGCTCGTGAAGCGGACCGAGCTTCGGATCCCGGCGAAGCCAAAGGTCAAGCTCTTCGTCCTTGACCACGTCGTGCGCCTTGCCGCCCGTGTAGAAACTGGCGGAGTACGGAAGTGCATTGAGGAACGTCACTTCCGAAGCCTTGTGGCCGCCAGACAGCAGCGGAAGCAGCACGCCGGATGCCGATCGGATGGCGCCCATCGACCCTTGGCTCGAAAGCAGCGCAGCGGCTGCGCCGGTCAGGATGACGAGTCCGGTCGCGACGAGCCCGTGAACGACGCGCTGCCTCGGATCTCGCGCAAGCCAGCGCCCGGCAAGGATCGCCAACGCAGGCGCGGCCGGAAGCACGTACGTCCAGAGGATGTTCCTCGAGGCCGAGAACAGCAGCGCTGGGGTCAGCGCCCATGCGACGAGTAGCGCCGTGTCCGGGGATCTCTCCGATCGCGTGTCGGCGGCGACCCGCCTCGCGGCCCGGCGCCTGCCGATCAGCAGCCAGGGCAGGAGCAGGCTCCACGGCAAGAATCCCACCGCCAGGTATGCCCAGACGATTCCCCTGGTCTGCTCGTGAGCGGTGCCATAGAGGTCGCCGGTCCATCCCGGCTGCGTGAACCGGCTCCAGTGCTCACCGACGAGGAAGTATTCCAAGAATCCGGGACTGCGAAGCTCCGCCAGCGCGTACCAAGGTCCCGCAATGCCCAAGACCAGGAGCCCACCCTTCATCCAGGGCAGCGACCTCACGTCTCTGAAGGCGCCGCGACAACTCAGGGCATGCACCCCAACTGGGAACAAGGACAAAACAAGCGCCACCGGACCCTTCGCCAGCAGCCCCAAGGCAAGCCCAACAAAGAAACCCAAGGCGCCGAGACGCACCCTGGTCAAGTTGGTCCCGGAAATGGCCCACCAGAAGCCGCCGATGCTGAGCGTTACAGCGACCGTCAGAGCCATGTCGGTCATCACCGCGCCGGCACTGACAAAGAACACCGCGCTTCCCCACAACACGGCGACGCCAAGAATGGCCTCGCGGGAACTGGAGTCGCGCAACCATCTCCAGACGATCAGCGTGACCATCATGGCGAGCACCAGCATGGGCAGGCGAGCACCCCACTCGTTGGCACCGAGCGCCAGTTGACCGAGTGCGGAGAACCAGGTCGACAACGGCGGCTTGCCCCAGAAGACGACATCCCCTGGCAGATGAAGATTGATCCAGTCGCCGCCCGACATCATGATTCGCGCAATCTCCGCGTACCGGGCTTCGGTGTTGTCCGAGAGCGGGTAGCTTCCCAGCGTCAGCAGGCGAAGGCCGATGCAGAGCACCACCAAGACGACCACCCAGAACGTGGTCGATATCGCTCTGGGAGGGGTGTGGGCAGCTTCGAGTACTTCCAAGGCTTGGCTCACCACGGCCTGGCTCCGGCGACCCACAGGGGTGGGGATGAGACCGCAGGACGGAACTCCTCGATCAGGTACAGCGGCCTGGCTTTGGACTCGATGAAAAGGCGGCTCACGTATTCACCGAGGATTCCGATGGCCATCAGCTGAAGGCCGCCGAGGATCAGGATGCTGATGATCAGAGTCGGAAGCCCATGTATCGGCTCGCCGAACAGCGCCGTCTTCGCAAGGAAGTACACCGCGTAGACGAAGGACGCTACCGCGCAGGTCAGGCCCACGTAGGTGGCCATCTTCAACGGTACCGTCGAGAATCCGACAATCCCCTCCACCGCAAAGCGCCAGAGCTTTCGGAACCCCCATTTGGTGTGGCCTTGGTTTCGCGCGTCTCGGTCATAGTCGATCGTGACAACCTTGAATCCGACCCATGCGAACAAGCCCTTCATGAAGCGGTTGCGCTCCGGGAGCCGATTGATGGCGTCCACGACGCGTCGGCTCAGCAGACGAAAGTCCCCCACGTCGGGCGGCATGGCGGTGTCCGACAGCATGTTGAAGACGCGGTAGAAGGCGTACGCCGAGAACGTCTTGAGCCAGCTTTCTCCTGCGCGCGATCTCCGTCTCATGGTGACGACGTCGGCACCTTCCTCCCAAGTGCGAATCATCTCGGGGATCAACGCAGGCGGATCTTGGAGGTCGGCATCGATCAGGATCACGGCTTCGCCGCGCGCCAGGTGAAGCCCGGCGGTCATCGCCGCCTCCTTGCCGAAGTTTCGGCTGAAGGAGGCGACACCCACGCGGGGATCTAGCGCACGAAGCGCGTTCAATGCGTCGCGCGTCCCGTCGGTACTGCCGTCGTCGATGTACAAGATCTCCACGCGGCGATCCAGAGACAGCAGCGCGGAGCTCAGTCGCTCGTGGAACGTCCTCAGGCTGGCCGCTTCATTGAAGACCGGCACAACCACAGAAATTGCACCAGCCATCTGACGAATCGGCGCAGCAGGAACAAGTTGGAGGGGCGCCGGCGACCAGGCAGCGTTGAACATCTCAGCCAAGCTCCTCTTCCTCGTGTCCCATGGCAGCATCCAGCTGCAACTTCACTTGGCGCGCCCATCGAGGTCCACCGCGCATGGCATCCAGCGCGTCAGAGCTCGCCTTCGCGAAGTAGAGAGACTCGGACAGCCCGTGGTTGTCCAACGCTTGCTTCAACCGGGCCGCGCGATGCCGTAGCTCCACATCACGGGGTCCTGAGCCCTGAACGCCGCCATCAGCCAGGTAGCCGGCGCTGCGCTTCAGTGTCTGCAGGGTCGATGAGGAGAGCGCAGGGATAGCCCGCGGCGAAGACAGTCGTGCATGCTGGATAAACGGGTTCTTCCCCACCACCAAGCCCCAAGGCCGAAGTCCTTCGACGATGTCCACCGTCATGGCCTCCAGCTTGGTCAGCCCAAAGTCCCTTGCTACCCTCAACCGCGCGGCCAAGGCGCCGTTGGTCTTGGCCACTTCGAAGATGCCGCGTGCCGCGTCGGCCTCGCACCCTTGAACAGGGAGGATAAAAGTGCGGATCAGCGCCTGGGCTTGGAAGTCTTGAGACTGCGAGGCCAGATACAACCAGTGCATCCCCTGTTCCGCATCGCGTAGCGATGCAGCGGCGCGCAGGATGGTCGCGCCCAGCCGGCGCTGCGCGGAAACGTCCCCGCTCGCAGCAGCCTTCTCCAAGAAGAATCGCGCCATCGGAGGATTTGCCACGGAGCTATGGTTGTTGGCATGCAGCTCATAGAGGCGTGTCCACGCTTCGCCGTAGCCTGCATCGGCTGCCCGCATGAGCAGTGCGGAAGCCTTGCGTCTGTTCGGCGCCTGCACCAGCATGTCCCAGCCAATCGATCCGACGTTGTTGCCGCTCAGCGCCTGGCCCAGCAGCAACGCCGCAGCGCAGTTCCCTCGATCCACGCAGTCATCCAGCAGTACCTCGATGGCCTTGGTATCGACCGTGATTCGCACATCGGGGATCGACTTGGCGAAGCTGATCGCGGCGTACACCTGATCGGCAAGGGTGGAGTTGGACAACTGCCCGAGGACCAGGCTCACTGCGAGGGCTCGCAGCAGAAGGCGAGGCTCTTTCCTCATGAGGGCCCGCTCCATCACCAGCGCGATCAGTTCCGGCCAACCAATCTTTGGCACGCCCAGCAGGGCCTTCACGCGCAGCACCGCGGCGTCGTCTGAGTCAACCGCGGAGGCGGGTAGCGTCAGCGCCTCCTTTGCGCCGTCTTGACCAGACCTCTCGGCAAGCCGAAGCCAGCCTACCGCCTCGCTTTGATCCACCTGCGTGAGCAGATTCCAGATCGCGACCCGGAGCTGCGCTTCTCCGCTGCCAAAGCGAGCAGCCCGCTCAAGCGTGGAGACACGTCCGTGTACGGCGATCTCATGCAGGTCGAGCGCCTCAACGATCAGCCGCTGAGCTTCGTCCTCCCTGAGGGTCTCGACCTGACTCAAGTACTCGAGTCCGAGCGGCACGTGCCGCGGGAATCCCTTCATCCCTTCGAGGTACAAGCGCCCGGCCTCGAAGCAGGCCGCAGCGTCTCCTCGCCTTGCCCTGGAAATCAGTTGAATGTCTTGTCTTCTCATCGAGCGCCTTTCTTCGTACTGGCGCCTTTGCTGAGCATCTTCGGGACACTCGCGTCGCCGGTACATCGCGAGCAGACGAGAGACTAGAGACCAGGCATTGACCAACAACTGACGGCCTGATTACCGGTTCGTCAGCTTCAACGTCGATGGCGTTGGTCAGTCTGGGACGTGTCGAACATGTGACCTCGCATCAGAAATTTCCTGCTGCTTCGGCTGTGTCCTGAGCGACACGTCTCACGACCGTTTGGACCACCGTGCGCGAGTACGCCCCCGCTCAATCGGTAGAACTCGTGGATTTCCCTTGCTCTTCTCCCTAGCCTGCGTCGTGCTTGAGGCGAATCGCGTCTCTATGCATCGACCATCGAATAGGAGAAGTTCATGAATAAGCCAGTCCTCTTGGCATTGGCATGCAGCGCGCTTGCCGGCTCGGCCTTCGCGCAAACCTCGTCCGTCACGCTGTTCGGCGTCGCTGACGTTGCCGTGCGCCAGGTGAAGAACGGCAACGCGGGTACGGTCAAGGGCGTGACGTCCGGTGGGAACACAACCAGCCGGCTGGGCGTTCGTGGCGTTGAAGAACTGGGCGGCGGACTGTCGGCTGGCTTCCACCTGGAATCGGGCATCGATCTGGACACCGGCACCTCCAACGCCAGCAAGTACTGGAACCGCCGTTCGACGATCAGCCTGATGGGTGATTTCGGTGAGGTTCGCCTAGGCCGGGACACCACCCCGACCTACAACAACACGCTCAACGATGAATTTGGCATCGTGGGTGTTGGATCTCGCGGCATCTTTGTTTATGGCAGCGGCGCGAACCTGGGCAGTGGTGCAACCACGATCCAGCGTACGGACAACGGCGTGAGCTACTTCCTGCCGAAGAACCTGGGTGGCGTCTACGGTCAGTTCCATGTCGCCGCAGGCGAAGGCACCGTGGGCAACAAGTACTACGGCGGCCGGATCGGCTACGAAGACAAGAGCTTCCTGGTCGGCGGTGCCTACGGCACGACGGATGTCGGCGCCAACCTGTCCAAGTTCAAGAACTACAACCTGCTGTTCAACTACAAGTCGCCGTGGGGCGTGTTGCACACCCTGGTTGACGTGAAGAAGTGGGGCGAACGCAAGTCGACCGAAATCTCGGTGGGCGCGACCATTCCGGTGACCGTCGGTCAGATCCGCGTGGGCTACACCAACGCCAACCGCTCCGGCGGCGCGGTTGGTTCCGGCTTCGCCGATGGCGACGACAGCACCCGCCTGGCGCTGGGCTACGTCTACGACTTCTCGAAGCGCACGGCGCTCTACGGCACCGTGGCTCGCGTGACCAACAAGGGCGCCGCTCGCAGCTCCGTGCTGTACACGACGCCGGCGGGCATGCTGGGCGGCCAGAACTCCTCCGGCGCGGAAGTGGGGGTGCGCCACAGCTTCTAAGGCTAGGCTTTCTGCAAGGTAAAGGCGAAGGGGATGCGCATCGCGCATCCCCTTTTCTTTGGGCCTACCATTTGGCTTTCGGAAGCAAACACCGATCGGAGGGCTGATGGACGAGGGCTGGGTTTCGAACCTCGAGGTCGACTGCAACGAGTCCGGGCGTTTCGTGGCCGTGCTGGTGCTCACCCCGCCGCCCGAACTAGGGCCGCCTATTCGCGTGCCGATCGAGGGGGAATACGACCGCCCGGAGCTTGCCGAAGATGCGGCGCTCGACGCCCTCGCCGCGATGACTCGAGGCGATTGAACCGGCCGCGACGAACCCACAGGTCAGTCGCGAACTGATCAGTGATCAGCCACGCCTCGTGGGCGACGCAGCATTTGGCAGCGCAGCTGCCTGTTTGAACTCCGTGGCCTCATCATCCAGCGATGCCATCGCCAGGGTGTACAGAATCGTGTTGCGAGCGAACTCAGCCTGCTCGCGCTCGACCTCTACGGTGTTGCCATCGATGCTGTCTTGCAACGGCTGTCTGTAGCCTGCGAACGCCAGCGTGCTCGAGGGTATGAGCGGCACTTCCCGAGCCACGCTCGTTTCCTTGCCATCCTGGTCGGTCAGTTCCTCGGCCTGGCTTGAGGCCTTCAGGACGTCTGCAAACGAGATGTCGCGCGCCTTGTAGTTGGGCGTGTCAGCGTTGGCGATATTGCTCGCCAGCATGGCTTGGCGCTTACCGCGAAATACCAGCGCCTGCGCCCGCCACTCATCTGAATCCTGCGCCTGCTTCGCCGTGGCGGCGCCGAACCTCGTGTCTTTGATCCCATCCATGGCATCCCCCAAAAAGGCGAAGCCGCTGGTGCGGCTTCGTGGGTTTCAGGCTCGTTCGCCTTCGTTCTTGTCGACGTAGACCTTGAACGGCTTGCTCGAGAACCCCGCCGGAGCGATCTTGGACAGGTCTACCGCGCGGTGCCCGACGACGTCGAACTTCCAGGCGAAGGTCTTTCCGCCTTGGCGGAACTGCACGGTCTGGCCGCATTCGATGTTGATGGCCTTGCGCGAATCGAGGTCGACGACGAAATCGGTCTTCTGACCTGCGAACGGCACGCCGTAGATGGAATTTCCGTTCATCAGACGCTCGGTCGTCTGTGCTGCGACCGGCGCGTTCAGGCCGGCGAACAGGCTGGCAGCGACAGCGATCATGGCAACGGTTCGGTTCATACAGATCTCCTTGTTCCGGTGGAGCCGTGCTCAACAAGAGCACCTACCGCATCCACCATGAACAGCACTTTAGAAATCTGTCGCTTTCAACGGACCTGTCGTAGTGATGACAAGTTTGTTAGCTCGCGCCCGCGGTGCGCCGCCGTTCTCCGTCCTTGGGACCAGACGCTGCGAGATGAGGACATCCAGCGCAGAATGAAGCGACGGAGGTGCCAAGGTGAGCAGCAACATTGCATCGGGATACACGCCCGAACAGGACGACGTGCTGAAGACGCTGGGGTTGGCGGTGGTGGCAGGACAGGGCGTGGAGCGCCTGATGAGCACCTGCCTCACGTTCGTTCTCCGGGACGAGCCGCTCGTGTCGCCAGAGCAACTTGATGGAATTCTGCGACGCCACAGCAGGGGTGAACTCGGTTTCGATGTACTCACTGGGGTTAGTGCCATCGGGTTAACCCGGATCTCGTCTTCCCCGTCGCGCAGCTGACAAACCGGTTGGATAGTCTTTCGCGCAAAGCCTGGCACCGCCTGGGCCGCAGGAGACATCAGTGCCGAGTTTCCACCTACGGTTCGTCGGGCGAGATGTGTTGCCCAGAGGGCTTTCCTCTCGCGAGGTCGAAGAGTCGTTCGCCTTAGCGCAGACGATCTTCACGAACTCAAGCATGAGTTTCGTGGGAACGCTCGCATCGGTGCGGCGTATCAACTGCTGATGCTGCGGGCCACGGGGCGCTTGCCCGACGCGATGACCGGGATCCCCAAGGCTCTGCTCCAATACATGACGATGTCGATGGGCATGCGGGCTCCTGACATTGCGTCGCTTGCGTCCTTGTACAAGGACGCGCATACCAGCGGTCTCCACAAGCAATGGGCACGAGAGCGTGCGGACTTCAGCATTGCGGACGAGCCGGTTCATGCTGCATTGCTGGACGCTCTTCATCAGCTCGCCGCCACTGCTGTGTCTCTTGATGACCTGGTGAAGCAGGCGGAGATGTGGCTCTACGAGAAGCGCTACGTGTTGCCGGGTGATCGCGCCATCCGCGACCTTGCGCGCAAAGCCTTTGCCGCACAGGAGGCGGCAGCGATCAAAGCCGTCATGTCTGGCGTGCCGGCGCATCAGCGCATCGCGGCCCTGCGCGAGCTCTATTCCAAGCGGCCTGGCCCTGGCAGCGTGACGGTACTCGAATGGCTACGCGAGCCGCCAGGCAAGCACGGACGCGCCACGCTCAAAGAGATCACCGACAAGATCCACTGCGTCAAGAAGTGGGGAGTCGAAACGTGGAAGCTAGAAGGCATCCCGCTCACCAGATTGCGGGCGTACGGCCACGAGGTAGTTGGCCGCCCGCCGTCTGAGACAAAGCGCTTGGTCGAGCAGCAGCAGATCCTGCAGCTGTGTGCCTTCAGCTATGTGGTGCTCCTGGATCTCAACGATCAGGCCGCTGACGTCGGTGGACGCTGCGTGGTTGACCTCTATCGCAAGGCCTCGGGGCGTGTCCAGAAGAAGCAAGCCGTCAGTTCCGTCGATCTCCGCGCGGAGCGTGTGAAGTTCAAGGAAGTGCTGCATGACCCGTCGCTGAAGGACAAAGAGATCGTGGCGGCCCTGCGGGCGCTCTTGCCCAAGGAAGAGCACGACTTCGCCGGCACGCGGGCCGCGATGATCCGCCAGTCGTTGGTTGACGACGATGCACCGCGAGTAACGGCGTTGCTTCACTCGCTCTCGGTACTGGACATTCGGGGCGTTGACGGCGACAAGGCGATGCAACAGCTGACCACGCTGCAGTCACTGGCTGAGCGTGGTGCCACATCCTTACCGCAGGACTTCGAAATTTCGATGGCTGATCCGTCGTGGCACGACTTGCTGTCGAGTCCCGACCGTAGGAAGGCGCTTGCAGCGTTGAAGGCATGCGCCATGACCGCCATCCGGAAGGGAGTTCGAGGCGGCAAGCTATGGGTCGCCCACAGCACCAGGCATCGCAGCCGCGAGGAGCAGTTGATTCCGCCCAAGGAATGGAGCGCCAGCTCCAAGTCGCTGATTCGCGCGCTGAGTCTGACGGACGATCCCGACAAGTACCTGCAGCGCGTGCTCTCCCGCGTCGACGAGTGCCTCAAGCAACTCAACGAAGCGGTGCGTACGGGGGTCGTGACAGTGGACTCCCGGGGTGAAATGCACATCGACCCGATTCAGGCGCTCGAAGTCGAACCTCAGGTTACCAACACGCGCGATACCCTATTCAAGAAGATTGGCGATCAGCAGTTCGCCGGGATGCTGGTCGAGATCGACGCCAAGACCGGATTGAGCGAGGCGTTGCTGGGTCGGCGCGCGAAGGATCTCGATGAACTGAAGGCTCTGTACGGAGCCCTCTTCGCTCATGGCACTGAAAACACCGCCAAAGGTGTCTGCGCGATGATCCCGGGCCTGCAGGTATCGCACATCACCACTGCGATGCGAGCGATCGAGGCCCGCGGCCGATTGCGCGACGCCAACAACCGAGTCATCGAGTACCAGCAGTCGTTCCCGATCGCCTCGCTTTGGGGGGATGGGGACAAGGCGTCGGCCGACTCGATGACAATCGACACGTCGCGCCATCTGCATTCGGCGCGCGTTGAGCATCGGCGCAAGACCCATGGCGTGGGCATCTATGTGCACATGAGCGATACGTGGAGCCTGTTCTACGACCAGCCGATCGTGCTGAACGACCGACAGGCGGGCAGCGCGGTCCACGGGGTCGAGGCCTATAACGTCTCGCGCCGAGAGGACCAGATTCGGCTGCAGCTGCTGGCGGTGGACACCCATGGGTACACGAACGCCGCCATGACAGTTTCCAAGTTGCTGGGCTTCGATCTTTGCGTACGCCTGCAGCGTCTGTCTGAGCGCAAGATCTACCTCCCCTGGGGAGCCCAGGTGCCCGAGGACCTGGAGCGGCTGAATGTCGGGAAGGCTTCGCTCAAGCGGATCCGCGAGGGCTGGAGCGAACTGATGCGCTTGATCGCCTCCATTCGCCAGGGCAAGTTGACCGCGCGCGAGGCGCTGTCGCGGCTGGGAAGCGCCGCGAAGGGAGATGTGGTTCATTCCGCTGCCGACGAGCTTGGAAAACTGCTGCGCACGATTTTCCTGTGCGACTACTTCACCAAGCCCGAGTTCCGGCGGGAGATGCACGCCCTGCTCAACCGCGGGGAGTCAGTTCACTTCCTGCAACGCGCGGTGTATCACGGCCGAGTGGGGGTGAGCCGAGGGCGACGAAGCGATGAGCTCATGGCCATCTCCGGCGCCCACACTTTGCTCACGAACGTGGTGATCGCCTGGAACACCATGAAGATGCAGGATGTGATCGACTACTGGAGAGCGAACAGACAACCCATCGAGGACTCCTGGATCCGCCGGATGGGTCCGGTCCACTTCGAGCACATCAACTTCCGCGGAATCATATCCTTCAACTTCGATCCGTTCACAGATGCGCTGCTCGACAAGCAGCCGCGCAAGCGGACCCGGGTGGCATGACGCCAGGTCAACACGCAAGCGCCCTAGCCGGCGACCCCACGGCCGTGGACTTTCAAGAGACGCATACCGCGCCCAGCCTTAACCCCATGCTCTGCACGAAAAACGACGCGGGCTCGCGCGGCGGAAAAACGTAAGTCGTTGATTTATCAACAAGTTCGAAGCTCTTAAACCCCAGTTCCTGCAGGAAAAACGAGGCGAGCTTCTGGCATTCGATACATCCGTCCGAACGCCAAGCGCATCGAGAATCTGCGCCGCCGCCTACGGTCGCCCTCCAGGATCCCGGCCCTGCTGACTCGTGTCTCTCGCGGCGGAATTCAGCACCGCCTCCCGGCGCCGGCACTCCTTGCTGGTTCCTGTCCGAACTGGCCGCGAGGCCTGCTTCCCCCGCGGCTGCGAAGCTACTGGGGAGGCTCGCGCAGGAAGGCATACCGAGGTCAGATGAGCCTCATTCGTCGGCTCCTCATTTGCTGCCGCGTGCTGTTCAGGACTGGACAGGCGCCTAGCGGCACGGTCGACAAGCTCGACACCTGGCTGGATGCCCAGCGACAGCGCAAGCACCGCAGCGAGCCTGCTCCACGGCAACTTGTCTACCTTGTTGATGACCATCGCCAGCAGGCGGTTGATGGCGCCGTCATTCCGGAAGTACCAGAGGTAGGCATGGTCGCCCTCTGATGGCTGGAACTCGGTGGGTTGGGCGGTCGGCTTGCGCGAGGCGCGGTTCGGCTTGCTCATGCCCAGAATGCTAGGGAGACCAAAGACCGACCCGAAGGGCGCTTTTCCGAAACTCGCTGCCCGAGCCCTAGGCGCTGCTCGTCCGCCAACCTGCTCGTCGCGCTGCGAGCAAGCGGCCCCGTCAAGGGCCTTCGGCGATCCGCGCGGCTCGACGCAACAGAGCCAAGATCAGCTGGGCGCAGCAGTCTCGGAACTCGGCCTGCAATGAGGCGTCCAAGATGGGCGTTGTTGCCCGAGCCGAGTAGGTGCCGTGCTGCACGCTGAATGGTCTCCCATCGGCGTGGGCGATGGTGCCATGACGCAGATCCAGGAGCACGGCCTTCAGGGCCTGGAACTTGGCCAAGTCGGCGTGGTGGGGAAACGCGTCGGCCTCTAGCTGCACAAGCTCGACAGCCATGTCTTGGTTCGATGCTACGGAGGATCTGTCCTCATATCCCGGCGTGTACAACTGGCCGAAATACACGACCGCCAATCGGACGAGATGCCTGGCTGCATTACGCGCCTCGCCCGGCAGCAACTCCGGAGCCGAAGGCAAGCGGCTGAGCCGGTCTGCCAAGTCGAGGCAGTCCCGGCAGTCGGTGAGTGCTGTCGCCCATAACAGGGCGCGTCCGATAGACGGCTTTGCCACCAGTCATTCCTTCCCTGCCAAGATTCCGGCCTCGGAAATCATTCCGCCTTGGTAGGGTCCGCATCAACGGATTTAGCAGTTCGCTTTCGAGCTGGTGCGCGCTTCTTGGCAGGAGGACTCTTGCCGGATATGAAAGCTTCACAGGAAAGGATCAATTGCCGCCCATACGCCATCGCGCCATCCCACACAGCGGCCTCCCGAACCGCGACGAGCATGTACATCGCATGGAAGCATGCAACGACCAACACGACCAAAATGCGCTGCGCGTAGCTCGTGTCAAAGGCCCAGCCGTCCTTCGATAGGAGCAGGACAGACGCCGCTACGACCACAAGATTTAGCGCCAATCCTATCCATTTCAAACCAAGTAAATTCCTGCGAAAACCGTAGGCGACATTTTCACTAAACAGGAGAGAGAACTTCTTGACGTCTCGGGTGTTGTGCCGAATCCAAACGCCAGCTTGTTCGTAAACGGCATCTCCGGCCTCAGGGTTCTTGGCCTCCTCCTCTGGAGTGGGAAACGGGGTATTCAGCTGTTCAGCGAGGAAGCTGCGATAGCGCGCCTTCGATCCTGCATCAATGGTTGTATCCGAGTGCCGAAATAAGGTGATTGACGGCATGCCGCCGTGCTTCGCGAAGAGGTTCTTCTCAATTGCTCCTCCACGTGTTCTTGCAAAATCTGCGATTGCAAACAGCAGCACGAGGATTCCGATCGTGGCAATTGCGTTGGAAAGCCCAAAAGACTTCCACGAAATCAATAATGCTAGCGCCGCCATTGCTGGCGCCGAAGCGATGATGGCAGGAAATAGTCGTGCCCTTATCGAATACGCGTCAAAAATCTTCAGGAATTCCATCACAACCCCTCGACTTGTGATGCGAAATCTTCCGCCACTATTGGCACCGCCCCAACGTGTCCCTTTCCCTTGTAATGCGAGATCCACCGAGTGCGCGTGGAAAACACTTGGAAGCCTCTGCGAATGAAGGCATTTTTCACTTGGCCCCTCGGGTAGTCCGGCTTGTTGGCGCCAATGGAGCAGAAGGCCGTGCCGACGACGGTGCCCTTGGGCACGCGAGGCCCAAGCCACGCATCCAATACCGAGGGCGTCACGTTGTGCCGGCTGCCGTGGTGAGGAATCTGCACGAAACCCGGATTGGGAAGACCCAAAGCAGCGGCGTAAACAGCAGCCTCAGAGAGCCCCACGGGCCCGACGTCCGCCGTGAGAAGAATCCCTTTTCCGTCGAGCAGCGCATATTGCACAACGCAACTCTCATTCGATGCGGATGTACTGACATTCTCCGAAAGCGTTTCGACGCCCCAGTCTTCATCAAGCCATTTTCTCGCAGCCTCCACGAGCGACTTCAGTAAGCCAAAAGGCGCCGCAGCATCTTCGGCGCGATAAGATGTGGGCGACTTATCCAGGTCCGGAATTGAATCGATGTACCGTTGTCTAGCGGGTGCGAGCACCACAAAATCGCCGATCCGCGCACCTTGGAAGACTTCATGAATGACGGTGCCTTGAGCCTGTGCGAGTTCTTCAATCTCGACCAGATAAGGATGGCGACCTTTAATGTCGTCAATTAACCCCTGAAGGGTGAAGTTGCCATGAAAATGATGCAGCACTTGGCCCGCATAAAGCCATGGTCGATTCATCCAAAGATTGGCGACACGAAATTTCTTCAACACGCCTACTAATCCACACGCATGGTCATTATCCGCATGAGACAAGACCATGTGATTAATGTATAGACCTGGGTAATACGAATCCAAGTGACCGATTATCGTCTGCGCCGTGTCTTTACGCCCCCCGTCGACGACGTGCAATAGACAGCCATTCTCGGCATCCCCGTACTTCACAACGATGGCGTCGCCATAACTGTCGCCTACGGGCAAAAAATCTATGGTGTAGTCCACTGTTCCTCCCTACATTGTTGTAGACACATCTTGCAACAAAGTTCGAGGAAGGTCGATGGATCGGCTTGAGCAAGCTGCGGTGACACAACAATGCCCCCAGGATCGGTGATCGACGTGCTCACAAGCGGCGTGCTCAGTCGGCTCGGCGACGGCAGGATACGGCGCCGCACACGCGGCCTAAGGGCGCGTCAGCGCAAGGGTGCCATCTCGGCAAGAACCGACAGCCACCGGACGGGGCCCCAGGCCAAGACCCGCGCTTGCGGCTACCTTGGCCAGGCGAGACTCCAGAAGCCGCCGGTGTGTCATGTCGGTGCCGTAGACATAAACGCTTGCCTGCTCGACCATGAATCTGTTCAGTTCCCTGAGTAGGGCCCGATCGTTCCGCGTGGCCAAACGGCGAGCAGTCTCTCGGGAGTTGAACGCCATGAAAGCTCGATCGGGGGCAACAGGTAGATAGAGCATGAAGTTGTCGTTCAGCGCTCCAAAGAGCGTGAGCGGACGATCGCCGATGAGCAATCTCTCAGGGGTGCTGGAGAACCTCCTCGTCACCCAAGACGCCTCGAAAATCGTGCGATTGAGCGTCGATGTCTGGATCAGCGTAGGCAGCGAGCGTGTCCCGAAATCATGAAGAAGATCCGGAGCATTCTTCTCTACGAATCGCCGCAAGCTGGCTTCCGGCTGATGCCCGCGAGCGTCCATAAAGGCATCCGGATCGGCGTCGAATTCGGCGCCGAGAGCTTCGATTCCGCGGGAGCGCACATGCTCCACCGCGCCAGGGCCGCGGAGGACCAGTGAAACCAGGAAGCGCGTCCAGATGTACTGCTGCTCTTCAGTCAGCCGGCCCAGTTGGTCATCCAGGATTACGCGATGTACCTGCGACGCGGGCTCGTCGATATGCAGGCTCATGAACTCGCGCTCAAGAACTTGGTTTGGCTCGCCACGGGCACGTCCGATGGCATAGAGGTCTCGCTCCTTGGCCACCGACCTGGCCTTGTACCGCTTCTCTGAGATGTTTCCACGCAGCCACCGCATGGCCGACAGACGCTCGTCAGCACCGCCCTCCCAGCGGCCCAGGAGAAATCGCGGAATGAAGTGATGCTCGCTGTGAGTGGCCATTGCCAAGGAGGACTTGGTGGACCTTCAGTCGCAGATGTGGATCCCGGTATGTCGGAGCATCTCGGTGGACTTCATGGCGTGCAGACCTTGCAGGGTCGACAAGCGTTTGGACGCAGGCGTGATCAACTTGGCCACGCGCCGGATCTCGGCGTCTTTCAAGCCATACACCGTGCCGGCGAAGCGAGGCGCATCGCCGTCAAGGGCATCCGCTAGAACGTTCATGGTGCCTTGCAGGTTCGGGCTTAATCTCGACACGTTCAAGTCGTCGAAGGCGAAGCCGAGGCATACGAGGCGCTCGGCTTCGGTGATGATCTTCTTGGCCCGGTCGAAACCTTCAGAGTGCAGATCGCTGCGATGCTCAGGGATCACACGAATCTGCGCGGCTGCCTTTGCCACCAGGCGCTGGCGTTGCTGGTCGTCGGCCGACTGGATCCCCGATTCATTGAGTCCGCCCAGACCGTACGGCACGAACAGCGGCGACTTGGGATTCAGACTTCCCAGGCAACCATACGCATGGACGATTGGGAACTGCTCCATGGCGGACCAGGCCTCATCTTCTGAAAGCTTGTACGTGTGGCGGAGGAAACTCCAGAGCGCGAGCTCCAGCGATCGGTCGTAGTTGAAGGTGACAAACGAGACTTGGTTGTTGACCAACTGCTCGGCTGGGCAACGGATGGCATTGAACACCGCCGCATACCAGTCGTCCTCGTTGGAGTCATCGAACAGCCGGTGCACGACCTCGTAGCCGAGCAGCACCTTCGCGATGGCCACCCGGCCGATCTCGGCGTATTCCATGCGATTGGCCAGAAAGGCGTCGATGGACTGGGCCTTGGACTCGATGAAGGCCTGGAAGAACTCCCGGGTCGACGGTTCGACGTCTAGCGGCCGCGGCTTCCCGAGGAACTTCACATCGTGCAGATAGCTCACCGGGACCTTCATGATGTCCTGGCGAAGCTGTGCGCCCAGCGGGAAGCCATACGGGTAGCTGGCGCCGGCGCCCAGAATAAACACGGTCTTCTTATGGATCAATGTCTCTTCCCCCTTGAGACCCATTTTTGCGACATCCGTCAGCCAAAGAGGTGTCGCGTCGCGGCGTTCAGGCGACGAGCCTCAGGATCACTGGCGCCTCTTCGGCCGGGACGCCTACATGGCTGCCGCTGGGCGGCTCCGGGTCCTCGAATCGACGCCAGTTGAGGATCACAACCGTGGCTTTCGGACCTGGGTCCTTGGCGAACTTACGGGCAAGCGCCTGTCCAATGGCCTGGGTGTCCGCGTGCGAGCGCACGGGATGGCTCAACGAGACCTCGCATGCGCCGAAGCCCGTGCCGCGACTCGATGAGAAGGTATACGAGACAAAGTACTTCAAATGGCCGACGGGCCCGCTTGGCTCGCTGGCCTCTTCGGACGCTGGATCGGTGAGGCCATCTCCATCTGGATGGTCGGCCTGCTGAAGGGGTGGCAGCACCGCCTCGCGCGCTCGGCGTTCCGCAACGCTCACATCTTGCAAGGTGTAGTAGCCCATCGCGCGGGCAAGTCGATCCAAGAATTGACGCATGGCGGTGATCACGTTTAGACGGCAGATCGTCAGGACTCGGCCTGGGTGAGGATTGGCGGATTGCCGGCGGCTCCGATGCGGGCCAGCACGTCCTTCATCAACTGATCTTGCGCCTGCGCGGAGGCGCCGAGAGCGGCCAGCTCGCGCTCCAGTTCAAGGTTGCGCTCACCCAGCGCAGTGGCCCGAGCAAGCAGCGCTTCGTACTGGCTGCCGGCCTGCGACGCCTGCGCCCGCAGATCATCAACGACCTGGTTCTGTGCGGCCAGCCGCTGCGCGGCGGGGCGGAGCTCGCGCAGGAGTTCATCGAGTTGGCGCTTCTCAGCGGGCACGCCGGTCAGCTGACCCAAGGCGTCGGCCTTTTCTTGCAAGGCGCTGCGGAGTTCCCCGTGCTTTGCTGCCAGCGCGTCGGAAACGTTGCGCAGTTCTCCCTGCAGGTACTGAATTTGTTGCTCGTGCTGGCGCGCCTCTCGGTCCCGCTGGTCTCTCGACGCTTCCCTGAAATGCTCCAGGGCCTCCCGGGCATGGCCGTGCTTCTCTTCAAGCGAGGCGACGTGGGACTGAGCGGACTTCAACTGTTCCCGCACGCCGTCAAGTTGGGCGCTGAGCTGTGCGGTCTGCCGGGCGAGTGCGAGTTTGGCCGCTGCCAGGTCGGCCTCAACTTCGTGGCGCCGCGCCCGCTCGCTGGCGAGTTCCGAGGCCAGGCGTTCGGCATCTAAGCGCGCGCCGCGAGCCTCCGCCTGTGATCGCTCCAGCGCCTCGGCGGCGCGTTTGACGTGAGCGGCGTGACCTGCCTGCTGCGCCTCGATGCGCTCCCTACTTTCGTATTCAAGCCGCGACGCCAAGTTGACGACGAAGGCCTGAAGCTCTTCGCTTAGGGAGGCGCTGGGGCTGCTGACGCCGCCTTCGTCCGCCTCGATCTCCTTCAGGTGCCGATAGATCGTCGCCTTCGAGCCGGTGTTCCCCAATTCGATCCGGATCGCATCAATCGAGGGGTGCTTACCCGCCTTCATGATCCCCAGCCGGGCCCGCTGTACTTCCGCCTTGCTCACACCGGGTCGTGCCATGTCCGTCACCAATTTCGTATGTATTACGTAATTGCAATGGTACGTAATATGAAACGACAGAACACGCCGCGTATCGGCGTCAGCCATGAGATTTGTTAATAGTCCATTATGAAATGTGACCGGCGAAACTGCGCTTGGTGAACGCTTGGCTGCAAAAGTACGCAGCGGGGTGAGCGTTTTCCCCTCGGGTGGCGGTGCCCGTCAGCTGAGCCTGGTGCATCGCGAATAGCGCCCTTGAAAGTCGTCGACCAAGTGCAACGCGTGCATTCGCCTAGTTCGCCGTTGCCAAATCGGCAGACCTCGTACCTGGCCAGCTCTAGGATTCGCGAGCAGCAGCCAGACTGGCGTACTCGCGGGGATCGGCGGTAGGTGTTCGCAGACGACGTCAAGACGAACCGGAACCCACGAGGTGGCCGCATTTGCCGGTCAGCGAGTGCCGCAGACCGGTGATGTAGTGGGTGGAGTTTTCAGCATCGGGCGTTACAGACCGCGCGTTTGCGCGACGGCCGCGCTCGTCACGCCTTGGACTTGCGCAGCCTCAGTGGACGCCCGATGGTGGCCATTCCAGACCAACGACCGTCCAGCCGTTCTCCGAGCGTGCGAATACCCGTCCTCCGTGCATGATCGCCACGGCCCGCACGATGGCCAAACCCAGGCCGTGATGATTGCTCGACTGCCCCCGTGCGGGATCGCCTCGCACGAAGCGATCAAACAGCCGGGGCAAAAGCTCTGGCGGGATGGCCGGTCCTGGATTGCGCACCGAAACGCGCACGAGGTTGGGCGCCGGCGACGCCAGCTCGATGAAGATCGCCTCGCCATGCGGCGTGTATCGCGCCGCGTTGCCAACCAGATTGACGAGCGCACGGCGCACCAGCCCTGCATTGCCTGCGGCCCGAGCGTCCCCCTCCACGAGCAACCGCACGCCTTGCTCCTCGAAGAGAGGCTCGAAATAGTCGGAGATGTGTTGAGCCTGGGTTCGCAGGTCCAGCAAGACAAGTTGGTCGGCCAGCAGCCCTTGGTCCGCCTTGGCCAGGAACAGCATGTCGTTGACCAAACTCGACAGCTCACGCAGCACCTCCAGGTTCGTGGCCAACACCTCGCGCAGCTCGGCTGCGGGGCGTTCTCGAATCAAGGCCACCTCAGCGCTGCTGATCATCGTGGCCAGCGGCGTACGCAGTTCATGGGCCACGTCCGCGCTAAAGCCTTCGAGCTGACTGTAGGCCGCCTCCACACGGCCCAGCGCGCTGTTGAAGGCTTGGACGAGCTCTTGCAGCTCCGCAGTCTCGACGGGCGTCAATCGCGCGGAGAGCGAACGCGGATTGAGTGCTGCGGCTTCCTCGGACAGCTGCTGAACCGGGCGAAGCGATCTACGGGCGATCAATCCGGCGACCATCACAATGAGTGCGACGCCGACGCCGCACACGATGGCCAGACGAGTTCCGTATCGCCGCAGCATCGCTTCCTGGTCGCGGGAGTCGATCGCAACGATCAATTCTTGTTTGCCCAGGACGGGATGGTCCTCAAGCGAGACTTGACGCGCCTGCATCGACAAGCCGTCCTCCCGGCGGACTTCCAATCTGCCCGCAATCGTCGACATCTCGGGGGGCGCACTGCCGCCGTAGAGCACCCGGCCGTCTCGGTCCAGCAGCCAGATGCGCATCTGCCCATGACCGATCAGGACGTCATTGAGGTGATGCGTCAACGCGGGCACGTCCGCCGGGACGCGGACTTCCTCCAGCAGATGCTCCACGACATCGATCTTCCCTTCCAGATCGTGATCCCGGGCCCGCTCCACCTCCTGCTGCAAACCACTGTGCAGCAGCAGCGCGACCGCGACGAACACGGCGACGGCCAGCAGCGTCAACGCGAGCGTCAAGCGCTGCGCCATCGAGCGCGGCGCGCGCGTGAGGGGAGCGCGCAAGGCCTGCCGCGACGTGTCGCCCGTCAACCCCGATCCTCCAGCACGTAGCCCATCCCACGGACCGTGTGCAACAGTGGCCTGTCAAAACCCTCGTCCAATTTCGCGCGCAGTCTCCGTACCGCCACGTCGATCGCGTTTGTCTCGCTGTCGAAGTTCAGGTCCCATACCTGTTCCGCGAGAACGGTTCGTGACAGGACCTCTCCCTGACGACGAAGCATTACGGTGAGTAGCGTAAATTCCTTCGGAGAGAGGTCAAGCCTTCGACCCGCGCGGGTGACCTTTCGCCGGGCCAGGTCGACGTCCAGATCTCCCAGGCGCAGCGAGGTCAACGGCTGCGACGCGTGGCTGGCGCCGCGACGCAGCAGCGCCTCGATGCGTGCGAGCAGTTCGGTAAAGGCGAACGGCTTGATGAGATAGTCGTCCGCCCCCCCTTTGAGGCCTTGCACGCGGTCTTCGACCTTGTCCCGCGCAGTGAGCATCAGCACAGGCGTGGCTTTGTGTTCCCTGAGTCGCCGCAACACCTCAAATCCATCGATGCCTGGGAGCATCACGTCCAGCACCACCAAGTCGTATTGACCCTCGACGGCCAGATGCTGCCCATCGATCCCGTCCTCTGCCACGTCCACCACGTAGCCGCTCTCGCTCAGGCCCTTTTTCAGATAGCTGGCAAGGCGGGACTCGTCTTCAATCACCAAGATTCGCATGGATCGAGTGTGACGCATGATGCCCCTCGCAACGAGGACGACCACATTACCGGTCTGTAATCTTCCCGTCCCCAAGCCGTGGGGGCTCGCCCTGTAGAGTGGCTGCCATGCTTCCCGTACATGTTGTGCAGGCGGCTCTTAACTGGAGCGAGTTCATGAATGTCCGTGCATTTGCCCTATCGGCCGCGCTTGCCGCGGCGGCTTCCTTGGCGCCTTGGGCAGCCGTGGCGGCCAACGACGCGACCAGCACTGCTGACGAGCGCCCCCCGTCCGGCAACTTCACGCTGGGCGAGATCAAGAAGGTCGATGTCAGCCAAGGCAAGCTCACGATCAAGCACGGCCCCATTGAAAACCTGGGGATGCCCGGAATGACGATGGTGTTCCGCGCAGATGCCTCGGTCCTGGCCGGCCTTCAGGCCGGTGATCAGGTGAAGTTCAAGGCAGACAAGGTGGACGGCGCAATCCGCATCCTGGAACTCCAGAAGTAAGTATTTTCCCTTGGTTCGGCAGAGTGGGTTCTATATGAGGAACCCGCAAGCGGGTTCTGGCTTCCCGATTGCCCCCCTTCCACACTACGTCCTTGCCCCTCTAAACTGATTCACATGACCCTGCTGGTCCGAACTGCACTCGTATGCCTGCTGGCCTTGGCCGTGCCTCTTCAGGGCGCGGTGGCCGCGGCCATGCGTTGCTGCGGGATGGATCATCATCAAGTCGGGGCATCGCTTGTCCAGGATCAGAGAGGCCACCAGCACTCCGAGGAGTTCGGCCGGGGGGGGGAACTGGCCCCGCATGTGCACACCAGCCACGCTCCACAGCATGACGAGCCGAGCGCACAGGATTCGGGATCTCCGAACGAGCATTCGGGCTCGCACGAAGAAGACAAGCGCGTCGACGCTACCAAGGCTCTCGCTAAGACTCCTGTCAAAGTCACCGGGAAGTGCAACGTATGTGCTTCTTGCTGCGGCGCTGCCGCGCTGCCATCTGAGGCTCCCGCTTTAGCGCCGACCGAAGTGGAAAAGGATCGGCACCTGCCATCGGTCACGCCAGACCCAGAATTCGGCACCGCCGGGCCTGAGCGTCCACCACGAACGTCCTTCCTCTGAAGACGTTCGCCGCGTGCGACGCTGGATCTGCTCGCCTTGAGCACGACTCCGCATCGAACACGTCGAACTGAGTTGCTGCGCCCTTGATTCGCACTAGGCGCGGCGAGTCTGTCCTGCTCCAGGACGGAGTTCACGAGGAACGACATGTTTTGCCGATCTACCCTTGGCGCGTGGGCATTTGTCCTTGCGTTGCCAGCGTTCGCCCAACACTCGGGTCATACCGCTGCGCCAGCGCCGCAGGTTTCCCCCCAGGCCTCTAAACCGCAACCCCCTCCAGCTGCTCAAGCCGCGGTCGGGACGGCCTCGTCGCCCAGCCGCACAGCTAGCGACCAGCGCTACGTTTCAAGCTTCGAGAACTACCGTCGATTTGCGGACGAGCCCGTTCAGTCTTGGAAAGCGTCCAACGACCGCGTGGGCCAGATTGGCGGCTGGCGTACGTATGCCAAAGAAGCGGCCGGCGCGGACGCGCCGCTGCCGAGCGCAGCGACTGCCCCGGCGCACCAGTCTGCTGGGCGGCCTGATAAGACGGCGTCCGAGGTCAAGCCGCCTCGCCCCGCTGCGGTCCAGACGCCGCAATCCCCGTCCGCACCGGCGCCCAAGGCGAGCGGTGGCCATTCCCAACATCAATGAACTACCGGAGACCGCGCATGAACAGCCGGGAGAGCCGCGTCGCGCGACGCATCCGCTGGGCCGCCATTCCGCTTGCAGTGACCCTGCTCGCCGGATGCGCCAGCACCGCCATTGATAGCAATTTCGGCGAGGTGCAGTCCCTCACACAGAGTCGACTTGGCGCCGAGGTGAAATGGCTGCGTTCCTCTGAAGCCCGCGAACAAGCGGCGAAGGACGTTCAAACGATCTTGGCCCAGCCATTGACCGCCGACGATGCGGTGCGGTTGGCGCTGGCCTACAGCCCTGCGCTACAAGCGACGCTGTACGACAGCGCGGCTGCGTCTGCCACCGCGGCACAAGGTGCGCGGTTGCCCAATCCAGTCTTCACCTTCGAGCGCTTGGTGCGCGGGCAAGGTGCTGATCGAGATCTAGATATTGGCAGGTCGCTGGGAATCTCCTTGTTCGACCTCCTGCTGCTGCCCAGCCGCATGCGTATTGCCAGCTTCCAGCAGCAGCAACTACAGCTGCGACTTGCGGGCGACGTGGTCCAGGCGGCAACTGAAGCCCGTCAGAACTGGATCCGCGCGGTCGCGGCCCAGCAGCAGGTCCAGTACGCCGAGCAAGTCAAGGTCGCGGCAGACGCGACCGCCGAGTTGGCCAGGCGCATGCAGGCGGTTGGCAACTTCAGCAAGCTTCAACGGGCCCGGGAGCAAGCCTTCGCCGCGGAGGCGGTGGCGCAACTGGCCAGAGCGCGGCAAAGCGCTCAAAGCAGCCGCGAAGCGCTCGTGCGCAGTCTCGGCTTGGACGCGGCACAAGCGCGCATGCTCAAGTTGCCGGAGCGCTTGCCCGAACTGCCGAAGTCCCCACGCGATGAGGCGCAGGTGGAGCAGCAGGCGATCGACCAACGACTCGATGTCCGCATGGCGCGGGCGGATCTGCAAACCACGGCCCGTGAACTCGGGCTCAGTCGCGTGACGAGTGTGATCAACGGGTTGCACGTGGCCGCAGTGCGAAACAGCGAGACCGGGCAACCTCCTCAGAAGGGGTTTGATGTTGAGCTCCCGATCCCGCTGTTCGACTTCGGCGACGCCGTGCGCGCGCGCTCGCAGGCGACCTACATGGCGGCGGTCAATCGCACCGCGCAGCTGGCGGTCGAAGCGACTTCTCAAGTACGCGAGACCTACGGTGCCTATCGCACCGCCTTCGATGTGGCTCGTCACTACATGGAGGAAGTCGTGCCGCTGCGTAAGACGATCTCCGAGGAGAACCAGCTTCGCTACAACGGGATGCTGATCGGAGTGTTCGAACTCATTGCCGACGCGCGCGAGCAGATCTCCAGCGTCAACCAAGCCCTGGAAGCGCAGCGCGACTTCTGGCTTGCCGACGCGGCTCTGCAAGCCACGCTGATCGGCAAGCCCGTGGACTCGATCACCTTCCAAGCGTCGTCTGCCGCGCCTGCTGGCGGCGACGCGGGTCACTGATTTCTACGGAGATGCATATGACAAACAGCCGACGCCGATTTCTGGCGGGTACCGCCGCGGCGGGTGCCGCCGTGGCGGCCTCGACCGTGAGCAAAGTGGCCATGGCCGCCTTGCCCGAGCCGGTCTATCAATCCAATCCCTCCTCCGCAGCGCCGCTCTATCCCACCACCGGCCGTCCCTACAACCCCATGGTCACGCTCAACGGCTGGAGCCTGCCTTGGCGCATGAACAATGGCGTCAAGGAGTTCCATCTGGTCGCCGAGCCCGTTGTCCGTGAGTTCGCGCCCGGTATGAAGGCGCACCTGTGGGGCTACAACGGAAGCTCGCCCGGTCCGACCATCGAGCTCGTGGAAGGCGACCGGGTTCGCCTGTTCGTCACAAACAAGCTCCCAGAGCACACCACGATCCATTGGCATGGCGTCCGTCTGCCGAATGGGATGGACGGGGTTGGCGGCCTCAATCAGCCCCACATTCAGCCCGGCAAGACTTTCGTGTACGAGTTCGTCGTGCGGCGCAGCGGCACCTTCATGTATCACCCGCACGCGGACGAGATGGTGCAGATGGCCATGGGCATGTACGGGATGTTCATCGTGCACCCGAAGGATCCGAAGTTCATGCCGGTCGATCGCGACTACGGCTTCATCCTGAACGCCTACGACATTGAGCCGGGCAGCTACACCCCGCGGGTGAGCGAGATGACCGACTTCAACCTGTGGACCTTCAACTCGCGCGTGTTCCCGGGCATCGATCCGATGGTGGCGCGTCAGGGCGAGCGCGTGCGCATCCGGGTAGGCAACCTCACGATGACGAACCACCCGATCCATCTGCACGGTCACGAGTTTGTGGTCGCCGGCACCGATGGCGGCTGGACCCGCGAGAGCTCTCGGTGGGATGAGGTCACGACGGACGTTGCTGTCGGACAGATGCGCGCGATCGAGTTCGTCGCCAACGAGCCTGGCGACTGGGCGTTCCATTGCCACAAGAGCCACCACACGATGAATGCAATGGGACATGGCCTGCCCAACATGATCGGGGTGGACCACACGGGCATCGTCAAGCAGGTCAACAAGCTGATCCCCGACTACATGGCCATGGGCGAGCGCGGCATGGCGGATATGGCTGAGATGGAGATGCCTATCCCGGACAACACGCTACCGATGATGACCGGGCAAGGCCCGTTCGGCCCGGTCGAGATGGGCGGCATGTTCACGGTGATGAAGGTTCGTGCGGACCAAAAGCGCGGCGACTTCAAGGATCCAGGCTGGTACCAGCACCCCAAGGGCGAGGTCGCGTACGAGTTCACCGGTGTACTGCCGGAGCCGGCGCGGTCCTTCAGCGCTGGAGGCCAGACCATGCCGTTGGCCCGCAAACCCCCAGGCAATGTCGAGATGCGCGTGCGCAAGCCCAGCGGCGGCCACGAGAACCACTGACAGCGCCCCCACTTTCCAACCCCCAAGCAAGACCGTTTTGTTAAGGAATCAATCATGAAGATCCAACACCTGCTCGCCGCCGTTCTGGTTGCAATCGGCTCCACTGCAGCATTTGCGTCCGGCAACCATGCCGACGGACACGGGAACGAAGACAGTGCCATTGGCAAACCTGGTAAAGCTCAACAGGTCACGCGCACCGTCAACGTCGACATGACCGACAACATGCGCTTCACGCCGGCCAGCGTTGAAGTCAAGCAAGGCGAGACCATCCGCTTCAAGGTCAAGAACTCTGGACAGGTCAAACACGAATTTGTGCTCGGCACCGAGCAAGAACTCAAGGAGCACTATCAGGCCATGCTCAAGAACCCCGAGATGGAGCACGAAGATCCGCAGATGATCACGCTGGCTGGTGGCAAGACCGGCGAAGTGATCTGGCAGTTCACCAAGGCGGGCAAGGTCGACTTCGCGTGCCTTCAGCCCGGGCACTACGACGCGGGGATGAAGGGCGCGGTCACCGTTGCCAAATCCGGCGCAAAGGTGAGTGCTACCAAGGCAGGCGCCAAGGCGGACGGCCACACCGACCACGCACACTGAGCAAGCCATGACCGGTCTCATGAATCGGCGCCGCGCCGTCTGGGCAGGTCTTGGCTTGGGCCTTGCAGCGGTTAAACACGCCGCTGCACGACCGTCCCCGGCTGCCTGGGCCGTCGAAGTGTGGAAATCCCCCGAGTGCGGTTGCTGTAAGGCGTGGTTGACGCACCTACAGGCGCAGGGCATGAGCATCGGCACCATCCACAACAGCGGAAACACCGATGCTCGCAAGTCACTTGGGATCCCCCTCGCTTTGGGCTCGTGCCATACCGCGCGCATCGAGGGCTACGCCATCGAGGGTCATGTGCCAGCCAAGGAAATCAAGCGCTTGCTCAGAGAGCGCCCCGTGGCGATTGGCTTGGCCGTGCCCGGCATGCCGTTGGGCAGCCCCGGCATGAATGGCCCCGACTTCGACAACCAGACCCAACCCTACGACGTGTTGCTCGTCCTCAAAGACGGCTCCACGCGCGTGTTCCAGTCCTACCACCGTTGATCCAAGGAGTTGTTATGAAGTCCCACTTTGTGCGTTTTGCATTGACTGCTTTCGTGCTGATGACCGCCGGCGGGGCTCACGCCGCGGGCGACCAGGCCGTGCAGCAATCCTCCTCGCCTGCCTCAGCGCAGACGGCCCCCGAAGCGTCGGCGATGACCGAAGGCGAAGTTCGCCGCATTGACACAGCGAACAAGAAGATCACGCTCAAACACGGCGAGATCAAGAACCTGGAGATGCCCGCGATGACCATGGTGTTTCAGGTTTCGGACCCGGCCGCAATCGACAAGCTCAAGGTGGGTGACAAGGTTCGTTTTGCCGCCGAGAAGCGCGCCGGCGCTTTGGTCGTCACGCAGATCGAGGCCGCCAAGTGAGTCCTCTCAAAGCCGTTGTCGCCTTTCTTGTGCTCATGATGCTGTTCACCACGGTGCGAGCGGAGTTGGTGGACGTGCAGTGGCAGCCGGATGGTTCGTCGCAGCGTGAATTCCAAGTCGCTCCGGGCAAGTTCGCGGAGTGGTGCACAAAGTTGCGTCAAGGCGAAAAGGTGCAGTGGGAGTTCGATTCGGACGCGCCGCTGAACTTCAACGTGCACTACCACGAAGGCAAGGAGGCACGGTACCCCGCCAAGCACGACGCCGCGACCAAGGCCGAGGGCTCGCTGGAAGTTGCTGCGGATCAGCACTACTGCTGGATGTGGGCCAACAAGACCACATCCACCGCGACAGCGCGCTCCGTCTTGCGAAAGGTCCAGTGAGCCATGGCGTGAAGACCTTTTGACATACGGGGGCAGATTCAGCCGCCGCGCCCGCACATCCTGCTCACCCTCTTGCTTGTCACAACCCATCCGGGACGGCAGGCAGGGGTGCGCGTGTTTTTGAGCGTCAAGCAGCGGCATGCGACTCCATATCGACTCGGTGGCCCGGGACTGTGCCTTGCTCGCTGATTAGGCCGAATCGTCGGTGACTACAAGGAGTGAATCATCATGGCCCACGAACAGTTTGCGTCGTGCATCGACGCCTGCGACGAGTGCGCGGCAGCGTGCAACCATTGCGCAAGTGCGTGCCTCCAAGAAAGCGACGTGCATGCGATGTCGCGATGCATCGCGCTGGACATCGACTGCGCAGCCATCTGCCAGCTGGCCTCCGCGGCGATGGCTCGCGGCAGTGAGCACGCTCGCTCCATCTGCGCCCTATGTGCGGAAATCTGCGACAGCTGTGCAGAGGAATGCGGCAAGCACGACATGGATCACTGCCAAGCCTGCGCGCAAGCCTGCCGCAACTGCGCAGCACTGTGTCGCAGCATGACCGGCTCAACCAACGCCTAGGTCTCGGCGCGCAAGGACGCGTTGGGGCGGCAGGCTTGATCAGATTCGCTGAACGGTAGGTCCCGAAATGACAACTCTGGACAGCGGGCCCGAAAAATGCGCTGGACCTTCCCACGATGGGAAGCTGCAGAGTGTCACTTGCCGGAGTTGTTCCGGAGCGACCCGAGGAGCATCCCATGCTTACGTTTGAAGTTCCCGATATGAGCTGCCGCAGTTGCGCCAGCAAGATCAGCAAGGCGGTCAAGGAGGTCGACCCGCAAGCTCGGGTCGAGGTGGACCTGACCGCCAAGCTGGTGCGGATTGACTCCGGCCAAGCGCAAGCGAGCGAGCTAAAAACAGCACTTGAGCAGGCGGGATACACGCCAAGCGAGCCGGCTGCCCCGCAAGGGGCGACCACATCCAGCCCCGCAAGCTGTTGCGGTGGCTGCAGGCCGTAAGCGGCAAATACCTCGGCCCCGCAGCGATGTCCTGACCAAAACTGCCGTACTTCGAGTCCGCGACGCAACTGCACGGCGCGGACTCTCCCTCAAGACCGGAGGAGAAAAAAATGAGCAAGTACCCCACCCATCACGAATTGAAGCCGGCGACGGTTCCAACGATTGGTGAAGCCGGCGCCGCGGCGGACTTCTCCTGCCCGATGCATCCGGAGGTCCGTCAGAGCGGCCCTGGACGGTGTCCGAAGTGCGGTATGCACCTGGTCGCGTCAGCCGGGGCCGTCCCAACGCATCGAGCCGGCGCCGGCATTGGCGCACAGGTGCATGCTGGCAACGCTCAACAGACACAGCCCCACAACCACGAGGCCAGCGGCGCGGCGTCGTCGTTCGGGCCTGCTCCGCAGTCTGAACACCGGCACGTTCACCAGCACACTGCTCGCGTGGGCGCGCCCGATGCGCCTGACGTTCACCCGCCATCGACGTCGACGATCTACACGTGCCCCATGCACCCCGAGATCCGCCAGGATCATCCCGGCAATTGCCCCAAATGCGGCATGACGCTTGAGCCGCTGATTCCTGAGGCGGCGGACGATGACAACCCCGAGCTGCGGGACTTCGCTCGTCGCTTCTGGTGGACGCTTCCGCTGACGGTCGTCGTCACGGCCCTGGCCATGGCGGGGCATCGGCTCGGCTGGCTCACTCCGGCGAAGCAGAGTTGGGTGGAGCTCGTGCTGTCGCTGCCCATCATTCTGTGGGCAGGGTGGCCGTTCTTGGTAAGAGGCGCCGAGTCAGTGCGACAGCGCAGCCCCAACATGTGGACATTGATCGGGCTGGGCACAGGAGCGGCTTTCGTCTACAGCGTGGTGGCCACGGTCGCGCCGCAGGCATTCCCGACCAGCTTCATGGCGCACGGCCGCATCGGGGTGTACTTCGAGGCTGCCGCGGTCATCATTTCCTTGACGCTGCTGGGGCAGATGCTGGAGTTGCGCGCTCGCTCGCAGACATCCGCAGCCATCAAATCGCTGCTCGGCCTCGCACCGAAAACCGCCAGGCGTATCTCGGCGGACGGCGGCGAGGAGGATGTACCGTTGACCCATGTGCATGTCGGAGACCGACTTCGCATCCGCCCGGGCGAAAAGGTGCCTGTGGACGGCATCGTCGAGGAGGGGCAAAGCGCCATCGATGAATCCATGCTTACCGGCGAACCCGTTCCGGTCACCAAGCGCGTTGGCGACAAGGTCATCGGGGCCACGATCAACACGACTGGAGCGCTGATCATGAGGTCCGAACGCGTGGGGTCGCAAACGATGCTTTCTCAGATTGTGCAAATGGTTGCTCAAGCTCAGCGCTCCAGGGCCCCCATGCAACGCATGGCGGATCGGGTGGCGGGCTGGTTTGTCTTGGCTGTCATTGGCGTCGCGCTGCTGTCGTTCTTTGGCTGGGGGGTTTTCGGCGGAGAGCAAGGCTGGCAGTACGGGTTGATCAACGCAGTGAGCGTGCTGATCATTGCGTGCCCCTGCGCGCTGGGCTTGGCTACGCCGATGTCCATCATGGTGGCCACGGGTAAGGCCGCGACGCAAGGCATCTTGTTCCGTGACGCGTCGGCCATCGAGCACCTACGACGCGTCGACACCATGGTCGTGGACAAGACAGGCACGCTGACCGAGGGCAGACCGGCCTTTGAACAAGTGGTCGCCGCGCCCGGGGAGTCCCAAACAGAAGTCTTGCGTCTGGCGGCCAGCCTTGATCAGGCCAGCGAGCATCCGTTGGCTCAGGCGATCGTGCAGGCCGCCAAAGCTCAGAACCTTGTGCTCGTGGCTGCGACGAACTTCGAATCCTCGACGGGCATCGGCGTACGCGGCCAAGTCGAAGGCAAGAGCCTCGCCCTGGGCAATACAGCCTTGATGCAGCTGGACGGCGTGAATGTCGCGCCCCTGAGTTCCGCAGCTGAAGAGCTTCGTACTCGCGGCAGCAGTGTGATGTACCTCGCGAGCAATCAGGTGCTGCTGGGGCTGCTGGCGGTTTCCGATCCGATCAAGCAGAGCACTCCCGAGGCATTGCGCGCGCTTCAGGCAGCAGGCATACGGGTTGTGATGGCCACTGGGGACGGACTGACAACGGCCCAGGCGGTAGCGCGTCGCCTCGGTATTGACGAAGTGCACGGTGAGGTGCAGCCCGCGGACAAGCTGGCGCTCGTTGAACGCCTGCAGGGCGAAGGGCGCGTCGTGGGCATGGCGGGAGACGGTATCAACGACGCTCCGGCACTTGCCAAGGCGGATGTGGGGGTTGCCATGGGCACTGGCACGGATGTGGCGATGAACAGCGCCCAGTTGACGCTCGTCAAGGGGGACCTGCGCGGCATCGCCCGTGCGAAGGCGATCTCCGACGCCACCGTTGCCAACATGCGGCAGAACCTGGGGTTTGCTTTCTTCTACAACGCACTGGGCGTGCCGCTGGCTGCCGGCGTTCTGTATCCCTTCACCGGCTGGCTTCTGTCGCCGATGATCGCGGCGCTCGCCATGAGCCTGTCCTCGGCCAGCGTGGTGTTCAACGCGCTAAGGTTGCGTCGGTCCTCGTCCGAAGAGACTGGCGACTGACCTTGCCGGCCAGACCAGATAGATTGGCGCCCACCGGTCTTCCCGACGAGCGCCTCGTCATTCAGTATCCGCGATTGGTGTTCATGCGCCGCAGGCTGCCGTCCTGACGTGCGAGGCGCAACTCTTCGAGCACCTCGGCCCGAGTGCGGCCACCTGCGGCGGGCGCTTCGAACTTCAGCGCACTGCTTTGCTCACCGGTCGCCGAGGTCTTCATGTCCTTGCTCGGCGCCAAGCGACGCGCCGGCGCAGGCTCGAACTCGGGTGCATAACCTGCCTCGCTATGGATCTTGTCCAGCGTGCCGTCCTCTCGTGCGCGCTTGAGCTCCTCGATCACCTCAGCGCGTGTGCGCCCGCCGCCGGCGGCCGGTGCATCGAACTCCAGGCGAGAGGACTGGCCGGCCACGACCGAGCTGGGGGCCTTTGCACGCGAGGAGCCAGAGGCGGCTTCAAACTCGGGGGCGTACCCAGCTTCGCTGTTGATCTTGGCCAGCGAGCCGTCGGCACGGGCCTGCGCCAGCTCGGCAAGGACCTGCGCACGTGTCTTCGCGGAAGGCATGACATGGTAGGCGCCTCCCGACTCACTATTGCCTTGCGTGAAACCGTTGTCGGCAGAAGCGGGTGCGGCGGTCACGGTGAGCGCAGCGGCGGCGGCCAAGGCGAAGGGCGTGAGGGTGCGGAACATGGTGAACTCCTTGTGGTTTGCATTGCGAGCAACCGGGTGGTCATCGCAGACTTGGCGTCGAACTCGAGCGCCATGGAGATCACTGTAGAAAGTCGGGGGCCACAAGGACCTGTCGCCGCCATTACGAAGCTGTCATGAAGCGCCGAGCCGCGATGTTGGGAGTGCGCCTTGCCGGATCAAAAGAGCCACGTCACCTCGTGAGGTGGTTGGTCCTTCAACTTCTTCGTAGGAGCATTTCATGAGAACTGAAACTTCCCGAGCTCGACAGCTGATCCTGATTGCAGTCGTGAGCGTGTGCTCCATCGGCGGCGCGCTTGCGCAGGCTGCCAACTCTCCCTCCGACAAGCTCAAGAGCTCGATGGAGTCGGGAATGAGGTCGATGCAGGGCATGAAGCTCAGCGGCGACACCGACAAGGATTTCGCCATGATGATGAAGATGCATCATCAGCAAGCGATCGAGATGGCCAAGGTCGAGATGCAGAGCGGCAAGTCTGCGCCACTCAAAGCAATGGCGCAAAAGATGATCGACGATCAGTCCAAGGAGATCGGGGAACTCGACGCGTGGCTCCAGCAGCACAAGTGACTTCAAGGGCTGGATTGACTCCGATCGCCGACCACTCGCGATCCAACGCCCGAGCTCGGCTATGACATCGGGCTGGGCGTGCTCCGAAGCCAGGCCCGCAGTCGCCGCCGGGTCTGGCTACAGGAGATGCCCAGCTGAGGATCGCAGGCAAGGATCATCGCTCCGCAATTGCGCACCTCGTCAGGCTCATCGTCGAGCACGAGTGCGTCTACGATCCGCGGCTGCGCGTGCAAGAACTGAGCGATGGCCGCGGCCTTTGCGCCGCGTGGAACCGCACCAGCAAACCGTGAAGCCAGTGGTCCGAGGAAGTCCCTCAGATAGTCATCGGCGAACTGTTCGCGCCAACTGGAATGAACGCATACCCCCACATCCGTAAACGCTGCGAGCTCATCAGCCAGGATGGTCAGCCACTCGAACGGAAGCATACGGCCGTTGGAGCCTTGCGCAGAGTGCAGGACCCCGTCAAAGTCTGTGAACACGATTCGATGGAAACCGACCGTGCGCGCGCCGACGATCACGCTTTGATGCGAATGGCGCACGATTAGCCGCGCGGCGCCCAGACTGTACCCAACGCCGGGTTCTCCACGATGGAGCCGTCGTTGAGCCAGAACTGGATGGCCCAGTTGACGGTGTCGGACCTGCGCCGTTCGCCGTCGATGACCCAGTGGATGGAGTGGTCGTTGAACATCAGGTGCCCCTGACCGGGCTCGATCAGTTCGTCGTACTGCTCGCGGCCTGTGAAGAAGTTCAGCATGATCCCTTTACGGATCTCGAAAAAGCGCTCTGTGCTCATCTGGTCTGGAGTTGATGTTGGTTCAAACAGCGGCGATGGATTTCCATCCTTGCGCGCGTTGTCGTTTACTCCGCCCGTGCCACGCGGGGCCGGCCACGCCCCGTCACGCAGACTCGGGGGCGCAACTTGGGAGCTCGCGTGTTGAGCCGCAGTAGCAGCTCTGCCTTCCGATCGGGTGGTGGCGTCTGCATGGGCACACCCACATCCAGCGTCTTCCCCGCCACATCTCGCAAGGTCACCACCTTGCCCGACTCGTCGCTGCGGAGCCAAACTTCGTTGATTTCCCGCGAGCACCACTGGCCGGTCGGAGACGCCCAGGCCGGAATCATCGCCACGAGACCGCGCACACTCGCGGCATCGACGGCCTTGATTGCGTCGGCCAAGTCCGTGTCCCACGCTATGCACAAGGTATGGGTCGGCTTCCATCCAAGATCGCCTGGATCTGGCCGCTCCACCGTGAGAAGAAACCAGGGTGAGTGCAGCGTCATCTCGACGACCCGCCAGTGTTTGCCTCCGGGCACGTTGAGGCCTTCGGGCATGGGGAACTCATACTGCGGGAGCGAGAGAAACATCGGTCTGTTGCCAGGGACCATACGGCTCCGGCGGTGGGATGGTTGACATGGCACCGATTGTTCGGCCAGCACGTCCATAACCAAATTTTTGATACGGCGCGGGGTCGGATACGGTGCGAGGCTGAGAGCTCTCCATGGTCAAAACTCTGCACAGCCGTCACAACGAGATCCTTCTGGACAAGCTCCGCAAGCTACGGGAAGCCCGCGGCCTGCGGCAGGCCGACCTTGCGCTGCTGATAGGTCGCAGCCAAGGTGCGGTCAGCTACGTCGAAAGCGGCCAGACCCGTCTGGACATCATCGGCTTGCGCGACTGGCTGGAGGCGCTGGACTACGGCTTCTTGCGCTTCTTGAAGGAGCTCGACGCCGAATTGAGACGGCTCGACGCGTTACGTATGCGGCCCAAGGCGGGCAAAGGGAGCAGGCGGGCATCGCGGTCGGCACACGCTCGGCTCAGCGATTTGCTGCAGCGCCCCCCCATGAGCGAAGACTAGTCCACGAATGGGCGATGCAGCGTATCAGCCACCGCCGTGGCGGTGGGGGCAGCTCCGTTGACGACGCCAGAAGAGCGGCGTCGCAATCTCGGGTGGGGACGAGAGGCGCTGGAGGAGCTGTCACTGGACCCGGATCTCCCCGCGGATTGGCGCAATGCGGCGGCTGCAGCGCTTGCCGACTACCCGACGCAGGAATTCATGCGGCAGTTCGATGCCGCTGATCCTGACGCGCTTGACGACTACGCCAGCGCGCTCCTGAAGGCACGCTTGCTGTTTCATCGGGTGCAAGCCGGCAGCGGATGCTCGGCGCAGCGCCGGTACATGCTTGCGGTCGTGCTTCGGCACTTCCCGTGAGGCGACAACGCCCTACAAGAGACTGGGAAGCTGGTGGCGCTGGATTCTTTCGTCCAGGCGCTTGACGAATGCCTCAAGCGTCGTGCCGCACGCGTGTGTCCACAGGGCCAGCTCGAAGACGTCGACGCGCCGTCGTCCAGATTCGCAGCGGCTGACGATGTCCTGGCCAATCTGCAGGCGCTCCGCCAGCTCCATCTGGCTCAGGCCAGCATCGGCCCTGAGGACGTTCAACTCCTCAAGGAACAACTTGTACTTCTCACTGTGGAGCGGGCTTCTCATCCTGACCTGGCTGCAAATGCAACCTGGCAGGATCAGAGGGAAGAAGAATTATGGGAAAACGCCATAATCAATATCGAAGTACCGCGTCTTCGGAATCGGTTGGCGAGCACCATGACATGAGCCACATTGCTGCTCTAACTGCTCAAGGCGCCTCGCTCCTGTTTGTGGCGAGACATGCACGGCCCTGATCGGTAGCGCTCGGACTCCATAATGCGAGGGCTCGCGGGCGCAGCCGCGCGCAAAGCGATGGCGCGCATCGGTCGAGCGGCCCAAGACAGCTCGAAGCACGATGGCACTTCATATGAGGCTGTGAGGATGGGTGAACCGTACTGGGCCGATGTCGAGGTCGACTGCGTCGGCCAGGACCTGTATCGAGCAGTCCTGGTCCTCGGACTGGGTGTTCGCGAGGGCGGGGACGAGGATGTCGTTCGCGTCCCCTACTCGGGGAGCATCCCACGGCAGAAGAGGCGCGCCTAGGCGCGCGCGCGGCTATTTCCGCCATGGCGCAAAGCCCCAGGTAGCACGCAATTCCGACAGGAGTTGAGAAGCGGTCATGTCGTGAGTCAAGCGTGCATCTACTGCGGGCAGGTCGGTCCCTTCAACGTCGAGCATGCAATCCCCGCCGGCCTTGGCGCGGGCGACGCATTTGTCCTGGAAGACCTGGTGTGCAGGACCTGCAACGACTTCTTCTCGCGGGAGTTGGAGGTGCGCGTGCTGCGACGCGGCGAGATCGGCCTGGGTCGCCTGGCACTTCAGCCGCAGGGTCGGTCGCGCGGGGGCAAGACCCGAGCTCCAACCTTCGAATCGTCGTCGGCCAAACTGCTGACAGAAGATGGCCGAGCACTGGAGAACAAACTGGGGTCCGGTCTATCGCCTCAGATCCTGCCTCAGCTCACCCTCGATGGTGTCCAGCTCGAAGGCAACGGCAGCGATCGCCGGAAGGTCGGTGAATTCCTGCAGCGCCTGGGGCGGGTGTTGGGCGATCGCGTCGAGCTGGTCGTCAAGGATGCCGATTCTGAAAAGTCGCTCACCTTTGCCCAGCTTGCCTGGTCCGTGGACAGGTATGCGGCGTCGAGCGGGAGCACGACAGGCAAGCCTGGCAAAGACACCATCTGGATGGAACTGCCACAGGCGGAGACCGGTGGCCGGGCGCGGATGCTTGAGCGCGACAACGGCTCTTTGGTCATCCAAGTCAACGGGCGAGATGTGGGCGCAGCCGCGACCCTTGCGACGCTGATCCGCCGCAATCTGTCCGCGCTCACCAAGTCACTGTCGACCTTGGTGCGCGAGACCGACATCCCGCAGCCTCAGATTCGTGTATCGGGGCATTCGCCCACGGACGATGACCTGGCTCGGTTCATCGCCAAGATCGGCTTCAACCTCCTGGCGTTGGAGCAAGGGCGCGCATTCTGCTGCGACCCAAGGTTCGATGCATTGCGGTCGTCCATCCGAACCGGTAATCCCGAACTGCGTATGTCACCGTGGACGGAGGCCGAGGGGCTTTTGCCCAGGCTCCATTACCTCTTCGCGGGCAAGCATTGGATGATGCTGTCCCCCATGCCGAATCCGGCAACCGGCGCAAGGGGACTGGTCCGTTGCTGCAGCCTCTATGGCGGCGCTGCCAGGATCGTCCTGCTCACCGAAGATCTGCCTGCCCAGCACTTTGACTTCCATGTGTTCTATGTGGTCGACTACAAGCGCCAAAGCGTCGCTCGCCACACTTTGTTCGACGTCGTGCAGATGATGCAGCAGTCGCCATCGATCAACGTAGCGCCTGACGTCGACCCCCGGTAGATCCCGTAAGGATCCTCGCTCCGTTGTCCTTATCATCGAAGGCTACACGCGGCGCCTCAACCTTCTCGGCCGTGCGCGTCGCGCGGTAAAAACGCTCACTCCCTATGAACGGCGACGTCCAGCAGTACCTCAGTGCGGCCGACCGTGAGAACACGGTGCGCAGCTACGCAGCCGCGATCCGCCACTTCGAGGTGGACTGGAAGGGGCTGCTCCCAGCGACGATCGATACCGTGGCCAGGTACTTGGCTGAGCACGCAGCGGTCTACAAGATCAGCACGCTCAGGCTGCATTTGGCGGCCCTGGCGCGATGGCACGCCGACAACGGCTTCGCGGACCCAACGCGATCGCCGTTGGTGCTCAAGGTGCTTAGGGGAATCCGGGCCAGACACGCCACCCCCCAGCGCCGCGCGCGTCCACTTCAGCTCGATGTGCTGGAGCAGGCCAGCGATTGGTTGATGCGCGCCAGGGACTCCGCCCTCGAAGGCGGACGGCGCGTGCAGGCACTGCGCCACGCACGCGACCGTTCGCTTCTGCTGCTCGGCTTCTGGCGGGCTTTTCGAGCCGACGAGCTCGCCAACATGCGCATCGAGGAAGTCCAGGCCGTGCGCGGTCAAAGCTTGACCTGCAGGCCGGGCCGCACGAAAACATCTCACGAGGACGATGACCGGGCATTCCGTTGCCCGGCTTTGTCCCGTCTTTGCCCGGTAGATGCCTTTCTCGACTGGATCGAGCTCAGCGGCAGAACCACCGGTCCGGTTTACCCAGGCATCGACCGCTGGGGAAACATCTCCCGGAACCATATGGCCAGCCATGCGGTGCTGCCACTTTTGCGTCGCATTCTTAAAGAGGCCGGCGTTCTGGAAGCCGACACCTACTCCAGCCACTCCCTCCGCCGCGGTTTCGCTGGCTGGGCCACCGCCAACGGGTGGGATTTGAAGGAGCTGATGGAGCACGTGGGGTGGCGGGACGTGAACTCAGCGTTGCGCTACATCGACGCTCCCCAGGACGCGGTGAAGGCAAAGATTGAACGCGCACTGGCCTCAAGCGGCAGACTCCCGGATTGATGACCATGGATGGTCTGACCTCTGACCAGCGAGCTCTTGCGGAGTGCATCTGCGAGATCTCCGAGCGTCGCTACCGGGCTGGCTGGATGTTGGGCATCGACGCGGAGGTGTGGCAGGACCTGGTCGGTGCACAGGGCGGGACGTATCGACGCGGTCTCTCGTCCGAAGAATTCCAGCGACTCAAGACGTTGAGCGACCGATGCGGCGGCTGGATCGCCCTCGATCACGAGGGCGATTGCGGTTTCGTAGCCATGGAGGACTGGCTGGCCCGTTGCGCTGCGGACGACGGGATTGGACGCTAGATCTGCCAGGCACATCCGTCATGCGTCGCTCCCCAAGCGCTCCCGATGCTCAGTGGTCGCGTCCTGGGCGCCGCACGCCCTCTGGCGAATGCGACGACTCCAATGCCGCTTCCTTCATCCCCGCAAGGATCCCGCAGTCCTGCGCGGTTCGTTCGTCACCGCATTGCCTGCGCAGATCCATCAGCTGGCGCTCAAGCAGCCCAAGCTCCTCGATGCGGGTCGAAACGTGTTGGATGTGTCGATCGAGCAAGACGTTGACGTCTCCACAAGCGGCAGCAGGCTTATCCCGAAAACTCAGCAGCGCCCGAACCTCGTCAAGCGACATATCCAGGCTGCGGCAGTAGCGAATCATCTGCAGACGGTCCAAATGGGCCGCCTCGTAGATTCGGAAGTTTCCGGCGGTCCGCGCAGGCGCCGGCAGCAGTCCTTCGCGCTCGTAGAACCTGATCGTCTCGATGGGCGTCGCCGCCACGCTGGATAGTTCGCCAATCTTCATCGGGGGCACTGACAGCGAGTGAAAGTCATCAACATTCTAGGGGCCATGGGCTTGACTCTGTAGTTGGTAGAGGTTTTCCAATACAGGGATGAGCACCTCTTCGCCGACCAAGACCTCCGCGCCCACCGCGACGGCAGTGCCGTCTGGGTTAACCTCCTATTCTGGAGGCTGCTCTGAAGCTGCCCCGGGGGCCCCGCCGACGAGCCTGCCGGCTAACCCCCGCGAAGCTCGCCTCGAACTGCGCATCCCGTCCATGGACTGTCCAAACGAGGAGCGCCAAATCCGCGCCGCCTTGGAGCGGATCGCCGGCGTTAGAGCAATGAAATTCGATCTGGGGCAGCGCCGGCTGGCTGTTGACGCGCCTGAAGCGACCTGGCCGCACGTGATTGCAGCGATCAACCAATTGGGCTTCGAGACATATCCGCCCACCGGGCCCTCGGCCAGCGCAGTCGCCCAAGTAGACGCGTGCGCTACCACCGATTCTTGTTGCTCCAGCGCTTGCGCTGCACCGGTGGCGCTCGCCACCGATGCCGCGCAGGAGAACGCCGCCGAGTTTCAAGGGCTGCTGCTGCGTGTGCCGGCAATGGACTGCCCGACGGAAGAGGCTCAGATTCGTCGCGCTCTGGAAGGGTTGGAGGCGGTGCGACGACTGCAGTTCGACCTTCCCGCGCGCACGTTGTCGGTCGATGCGCCGGCATCAGCCAAGGAAGCTGTGATGCAAGCGCTGCTGGCCAACGGCTTCAAGTCGGAGGTGCTAAGTGAACCACCATCGGCTGAGCTCACCGCGAGAGCTCAGCGCGTCGAGTTGTTGAGGCTTGTCGGTGCGTTGGCTGTGGCGGCGCTCGCCGAGGCTTTGCACTTCTTCGCATCCGACGCCCTCGGCTGGAAAGCCGTCGGCATGGGTATCGCGGCGGCAGCGATCGCGCTCTCAGGACTATCCGTCTTCAAAAAGGGGTTCTCATCGCTACTACGCGGGCAGCTGAACATCAATGCGCTAATGAGCGTTGCGGTCATCGGAGCGTTCCTCATCGGCCAATGGCCCGAGGCAGCCATGGTGATGGCCCTGTACTCGTTGGCAGAACTTATCGAAGCGCGATCGGTAGACCGGGCGAGGAACGCCATCGCCGGCCTGCTCTCACTCTCGCCTACGCAGGCCGAGGTGCAGCAATCCGACGGTGCTTGGGCAATTCAGCAGGCTAATGTGGTCAAGGTCGGAGCGCTGGTCCGCGTCAAACCGGGCGAACGATTCGCACTGGACGGCCGGGTCACTTCAGGCCACGGCGCGGTGGACCAGTCGCCAGTGACCGGCGAGAGCGTGCCTGTCGACAAGGGGCCGGATGACGACGTGTTCGCCGGGACCATCAATCAAAGCGGCTCGCTGGAGTTCCGCGTCACCCATCCGGCAACCGACACGGTCCTCGCGCGGATCATCCATGCCGTTGAGCAGGCGCAGGGGCAGCGCGCGCCGACGCAGCGATTTGTCGACAAGTTCGCCGCCATCTATACACCTTCAGTCTTCGTGATGGCGCTCGCGATCGCACTGGGCACGCCGATGCTGTTGGGCTGGGATTGGCTGACGGCCCTTTACAAGGCCCTGGTGTTGCTCGTGATTGCCTGCCCATGCGCGCTTGTGATCTCCACCCCGGTGACTGTCGTGAGCGGCTTGGCCGCCGCGGCGCGTCGCGGCATCCTGATCAAAGGCGGCGTCTACCTGGAGCAAGCGCGCAAGCTGGCGGTCCTTGGCCTGGACAAGACGGGCACCTTGACCGAAGGCCGCCCCAAGCTGGTGGCCAGTGAAATCATTGCCAATGTGGTGGAGCGTGATGCGGTGCTGCGCATGGCCAAGAGCTTGGCGGCAAGATCCGATCACCCAGTGTCCAAGGCGGTCGTCGAAGGCCTTCCGGGCGAGTCCCTCGACGTGATGGCCTTCGGCGCGGAACTGGGCAAGGGCGTTCGAGGCACCATTGACGGCATGGACTACGTGCTGGGGAACCATCGCTGGATTCACGAGCGCGGTCAGTGCTCCGCCGAACTGGAAGCCATGCTGCTCAAGCACGAGTCTCAGGGGCGCACGCTCTCCGTGCTCGCCAGTGAGACACAAGTGCTTGCGCTGTTCGCCGTGGCTGATACCACCAAGGACACGAGCCGCCAAGCGATCGCCGAGCTCAAGGCCATGGGCGTGCGCACAGTCATGCTCACCGGCGACAACGAGGCGACCGCCAAAGCCATCGGCCATGAAGTAGGCGTCGAAGAGGTGTGTGCGAACTTGCTGCCTCAAGATAAACAGGCCTGGGTCACAGAGACAGCTGCGGCGAATGACGTGGGTATGGTCGGCGACGGAGTCAACGACAGCCCTTCGCTGGCAGCCGCCTCTGTGGGCTTCTCCATGGGCGCCGCTGGCACGGACACCGCGAAGGAAGCGGCCGACGTCCTGATCATGAATGATGACCTTCGCAAGGTTGCTGAAACCATTCGGCTTTCCAAGCGGACATACTCAGTGCTCTGGCAGAACATCACCCTGGCACTGGGCATCAAGGCAGTTTTCTTCGTCTTGGCGGTGTTCGGCAGTGCTTCGATGTGGATGGCGGTGTTTGCGGACATGGGAGCCAGCCTCCTCGTCGTGTTCAACGGGTTGCGGCTGCTCAAGCCGCCCCGCGCTTAACGCAATCTTGAAGGCCCGCGAGACGGGCCAACTTTTCGTTCAGGAACAAAAATGAGTCGCAGTCACGGCAGTCCAGGTGTAGGTCTCCACTTGGTCAGGAAGATCCTCATGGCCGCCTTGGTCTGCCTCACCGCCCTGGCAGGCGGCGCGGCACATGCGGCCGAGGCCGACGTGCGCCGGGTCTGGCAGATCCTCGACTACTTGGCCGTCGATTACTCGGGTGCGGTGCAAGACGGCAAGGTCGTGGCGCAGTCCGAGTACGACGAGATGAGGGAGTTCGCTCAAACCGCTCACGACAAGATTGCCGCGCTAGAGAACAAGCCCGAGCGCGCGACGCTGTTGCGGGAAAGCGAAGCGTTGCAGGCCGAGATCGCCGCCAAGTCTGAAGCGAGCAAGGTCGGCGGGCTGGCCAAAGCACTGGCAAACCACCTGATTGCGGTCTACCCAGTCCCATTGGCACCAACCGCGCTGCCCAACCTGAAGCTTGGCGCTGCAGTGTACGCAGCCAGCTGCGCGGCATGCCACGGCGTTTCCGGCAACGGCGATGGCGCGCTTGCCAAGCAGCTTGACCCGAGGCCGATCGCATTTACGGATCAAGGTCGAGCTCGCCAGCGCAGCGTGTTCGCCCTGTATCAAGCGGCAAGCCAAGGCATTGCGGGTACGGCGATGCCCGCGTTCGGGCAACTATCAGAGGACGAGCGCTGGGCGGTGGCGATGTACCTGGGTACCTTCGCGCACGACGACAAGCAGCGTGAGCAAGGGGAGCGCCTCTGGAAGGAGTCGGAGAAGGCCCGAGGCGAAGTGGCTGGCTTGGACCACTTTGTCCGCATGACGGAAGCGGAGCTTGCTGGCTCCATCGGAGCGGAGCAGGCCGCTGCAACGATGGCCTATCTGCATGCGCGTCCCGAGGCGCTTGCCGCGCCTCGCGCAAATCTCGGCTTGGCGCGCGAGCGACTGCACCATAGCGTCGCTGCTTTTAAAGCGGGCAAGCTCAAGGATGCCGCTGAACTGGCCCTGTCTTCGTACCTGGATGGCGTCGAGCCGTACGAGCAGGCGCTGGCCGCCCGCGAAGGCGCACTCAAGGATCAGATCGAAGTGGCCATGGGGCAGTACCGATCGCTTATCGCGTCCAAGGCCCCGGCTGTGGAAGTTGAAGCAGCCGCTGCGCGTATTGATGCACTCTTCACTGAAGCGGACCAGGTTCTGGCTGCATCGGGGGCGGATGCCAGCGCGGCCTTCTTCGGGAGCCTGACGATCTTGCTACGCGAGGGCATCGAGGCCCTGCTCGTAGTCGTGGCGATGATCGCCTTCCTCAAGCAGGCCAAGCGCCCAGACGTGCTTCCATACGTGCATGCGGGATGGGTTGGCGCGCTTGCAGCTGGGGGCGTGACCTGGGCCATCGCAACCTACGCGGTGTCGATCAGCGGAGCTAATCGCGAGGTGACCGAAGGGCTGTCGAGCCTCTTCGCGGCGATAGTGCTGCTGAGCGTGGGAGTGTGGATGCACCAGAAGAGCGTCGCTGGTCAGTGGCAGGCGTACCTGCGGGAGCGCATGTCCGCGGCGCTGAACCGCCGTTCTGCTTTTTTCATGTTCGCACTCGCCTTCGTTGCGGTGTACCGCGAGGTGTTCGAGACGATCCTCTTCTATGCGGCGCTGTGGGGCCAAGGCAATGACGGCGCGATCCTGGCAGGCTTGGGAGTAGGCGTACTCTGCTTGGCGCTCATCACGGTGCTGCTCCTTCGATACAGCGCTCGGCTCCCCATCGGCATATTCTTTTCCGTGAGCTCTTGGCTCGTTGCCATCCTGGCCGTGGTCCTGACCGGCAAGGGAGTGGCCGCACTGCAAGAGGCTGGCTGGATCGCGCCCAGTGCACTGTCCGCGCCGCGTCTGGAGCTACTGGGGGTCTATCCCTCAATCATCGGCCTGACGGCGCAGGCAGCCGTGCTTCTGCTTGTTCTGGCGTTTTTCCTCAGGAATGCGCGCCCGAAAGCTGCGGGCGTCGGCCGATAGGAGCCTTGTCCGGCATTCGCCTGCGGCGGCTTTGAACTTGCCGCTACACTTTCACCACTCATGTTGCGACGCCTTGCTCATCGCCTGACCGTCACGTGCTACGTGGCGCTGTCGCTGCTGTTCTCGCAGCTGGCGCTGGCGAGCTATGTCTGCCCTCAGGAGCAGGACATGACGGCCATGGCTGAGATGGTGGCGTCCGGGGTGCCCTGCGAAGGCATGGACATGGATCAGCCCGCGCTATGCGCGGAGCATTCGTCTGGGGCTCCCCAGTCGTTCGAGGCGGTCAAGGTGCCAACGCTTGCGCCTGCGCTCGTGGTTTCGATGCTGATGGTCAGCGTCGATGTTGGTGGCGACGCTAGCGTGCCCGTCGGGGGCTTGACTCCGACGGAGGATCGGGCACCAGCCGATCCACTCTTTCTTTCCACACTCAGACTCCGAGTCTGATCAGCTCCGTCGATTGACTGGCGCCGGTGCGGCATGTCCGCCATCTGGCCACACTGTCCTTCGTTCGGAGCTCTCGTGAACCCAAGAATCATTGTGCGCATGGCCGCCCTGGCCGTCGCTTTGCTGCCGCTGCACAGCCGCGGCAACTCTCTCACGCTGGACCAAGCGCTGAGCCTGGCCGTCGAGCGGTCGCAAGCCGCGCAGGCTGCCAGGTCTGGTGCTGCCAGCGCCGCGCAAACGGCTCGCGCCGCCGCCCAGTTGCCCGATCCCGTCTTGCGCGCCGGGATCGACAACTTGCCCATCTCGGGCAGCGACCGTTTCAGCGGTCGAGA
The DNA here is from genome assembly GCF_029840635.1 of Mitsuaria sp. GD03876. GTDB lineage: Bacteria > Pseudomonadota > Gammaproteobacteria > Burkholderiales > Burkholderiaceae_C > Roseateles. The sequence continues at coordinate 63,421 of NZ_JAOCCU010000004.1, forward strand.
CTCGATGACGATGAAGCGTGTCGGAATCTCGCAGGAATGGGTGTCCGCAGGCAAGCGCAGCGCACGTCAGGCCGCCGCAGACGCCGCAGTTCATCGAGAGGTCGCCGCAACTCACGCGTCGCTGGCTGACGTCCGACTACAGACCGGCATGGCCTACCTGGACGTCTACTTCGCGCGCGCGGCGCTGGGATTAGCCGTCCAGGACGAACGCCACGCGCATGACGAGCTGGAGACGGCGCGGGCTCGTCTGAGCTCAGCCAGCGCGACCAGCCAAGAGGTCCTCGCGCTGGCAAGCGCCCGCGGCTTGGCCGAGGATGCTGCGGCTGAAGCGCGCCAGCAGCTGGACGTCGCCCGCGCCGCGTTGGAGCGTTGGGTGGGCGTTCCCGTGGATGACGTGGCCGCAGCGGGCGGCTGTACGGCGCCCAGCGAAGACGCCTATGTGAGTAGGCATCCAGCCGTCGTTGCCGCCCAGCGAGACGTCGATATGGCGCGTTCGGAGGCAGACTCGGCCCGGATCAATCGCAGCCCCAACTGGTCGTGGGAAGTGAGTTACGGGCAGCGATCTGGATACTCGGACATGGTCTCGGTGGGCGTGAGCATCCCACTGGCGATCGCGCCGGCGCAGCGGCAGGACCGCGAACTCGCGGCCAAGCTCGCGCTGGTGGAGAAGGCTCAGGCCCAGCTTGCCGAGACGACTCGAGTCGCTGTGGCGGAGTACCGGGGGCTCAGCACAGAAGCCGCTCGGTTGGCCGAGCGCGTCGAGCGCTATCGAACGTCAGTCGTTCTCCCGGCACAGCAACGCACGGTCGTTGCTCTGGCCGCATATCGGTCGAATCAGGCGCCGCTCACGACGCTCTTCGATGCGCGCCACGCCGAGCTCGAAGCCGATAGGAAGCTACTCGCGCTTCAGCGCGATCTGAGCCGAGCACAGGCGTCGCTCGCCTTCAAGGCCATCAGCGAAGGAGACCTTCCGTGAATCGCGCATCAGTTCTCACTCTGGCTGCGATCGGCGTCGCCTTGGCAGTTGGAGGCTTTTACGCCGGCCGAGCGCTCAACTTGCCAAGCAGGGACCTCGGTCGACTCGGTGAAGGAACGGCAAGCACCACCACCGATGCTGATCGCAAGGTCTTGTACTGGCACGACCCGATGGTGCCGGGACGTCGCTTTGACAAGCCGGGCAAGTCCCCCTTCATGGACATGCAGCTCGTGCCCGTGTACGCCGACGAAGCCGCTGACGCCGGTGTCAAGATCTCCGCTGGCGTACAACAAAACTTGGGCATCCGTATGGTCGCGGCGAAGATGACCGACGTGTCGTCGTCGATTGACGCAGTGGGCGCGGTGCAGTTCGACGAAAGACTCAACGTTGCCGTTCAGACGCGCATCTCTGGCTACGTCGAGCGCCTGTTCGTGCGAGCGCCCATGTCCATCGTTCACAAGGGGCAGCCGCTCGCCAAGATCTTCGCGCCGGAGTGGCTGGGGCCGCAAAACGAGCTCCTCGCGCTTAAGCGCGCCGGCGCCGCGCCGGAACTTATCGATGCCGCGAGAGATCGCCTCAAAGCCATGTCCGTCCCCGAAGCGCTCTTGCGTCGCAGCGAGGACGCCGGCACGGCGCAGGCTCGCTTCACCCTTGACGCGCCTGCCGACGGCGTTGTGGCGGAGCTCGGTGTGCGCGACGGTGCAGCGGTGAGCCCCGGGAACACGCTGTTCCGCATCGCAGGTCTTGAGCGCGTGTGGGTGGTGGTCGAGGTGCCTGAGGCACAGGGGGCGCAGCTCGTCCGCGGTCAACGGGTCAGTGCGACGCTGCAGTCCGATGCGGCACAGACTTTCGAAGGTGAACTCAAGGAGATCCTGCCGCAGGTCAGCGCCGACACGCGCACGTTGCAAGCGCGCTTCGAGGTCGACAACAGGAACGGCAGACTGGTGCCCGGCATGTTGCTGCGATTGAAGATTGCAGCTGCCACCGCATCGCGCCTGGTCATTCCAGCCGAAGCCGTCATCCGTACGGGCGTCAGGGCCTTGGTCATCGCCCGCAAGGACGGCGGCGCCTTCGAGCGGCGCGAGGTGAAGCTCGGTTCGGAGCTGGGGGGCGACGTGGAGATCCTGCAGGGCCTGCGTCCCGGTGAAGAAGTCGTGGCCAGCGGCCAGTTCCTCATCGATTCCGAAGCCAACCTGAAGTCGGCACTTGGAGGCATGGCCCCCCCGCCTGGTACCCCCAGCACGCTCAGTGCCACGGCTGCGTCCTCCTTACCGGCCGTCCCAGTCGCCACTGGCACCTACGCCGCCGAAGGCACGATTGAGAGCGTCGACGCCGACAGCATCACGCTGTCACACGGCCCTGTGGCTGCGCTGAAGTGGCCCGCCATGACCATGGCTTTTGGGAAGCCTGCACCTAATGCTTTCTCTGGAGTGAGGCCCGGTGACACGGTCCACTTCGAGTTCAAACAAGGCAGTTCTACGCAATGGGAGCTGGTCTCGGTGCGCAAGATGGGTGGTGCGCCATGATCGCTGCGCTGATCCGATGGTCGATCGGGAATCGCTTCCTGGTGCTCATTGCCACCGCGATGCTGGTCGCCGCGGGCGCTTGGTCCGTCGCGCGCACGCCGGTGGATGCGTTCCCCGATCTGTCCGACGCACAGGTGATCGTACGAACGAGCTACCCGGGCAAGCCCCCGCAGGTCGTCGAAGACCTCGTCACATATCCGCTGACCACCACGATGCTCAGCGTGCCCGGCGCCAAAACGGTGAGGGGTTACAGCTTCTTCGGCGACTCGTTCGTCTACGTGCTCTTCGATGATCGGACCGATCCGTACTGGGCCCGGTCCCGTGTGAGCGAAGCGCTTGGTCAAGTCCAGGGGCGACTGCCGGCTGGGGCCACAGCGGTGCTAGGCCCGGACGCGACCGGCGTGGGATGGGTTTACGAATATGCGCTGGTCGATCGCACAGGTGCGCACGACCTGTCGCAGCTGCGCGCGCTCAACGATTGGTTTCTGAAGTTCGAGCTCAAGACAGTACCGGACGTGGCCGAAGTGTCCAGCTTGGGCGGCATGGTCCGGCAGTACCAAGTCGTCCTAGACCCAAACCGCATGCGAGCGCTCGGCGTGACGCAGGAGGCTGTCTTGGCCGCCTTGCGCAGTGCCAATCAGGCCTCTGGAGGATCCGTCGTGGAGCTGGCGGAGAGCGAGTACATGGTGCGCTCGCGCGGCTTCCTGAGGTCGCTAGACGACTTCCGCGACATCCCGGTGAGCGTGGCGCGGGCGACGCCGGTGATGCTGCGGGACGTCGCTTTCGTGCAGGTCGGTCCCGAGATGCGGCGCGGCATTGCGGAGCTCGACGGCGAGGGTGAGGTCGCCGGCGGCGTGATCGTGATGCGATCCGGCAAGAACGCCCGAACCACGATCGAAGCCGTCAAAGCCAAGATCGAGGCGCTCAAGCCTGGCCTGCCAAAAGGCGTCGAGATTGTGGAAACCTACGATCGGTCGACGCTCATTGACCGCGCCATCGATCATCTGCGCGACAAGCTCATCGAGGAGTTCATTGTCGTCGCGGTCGTCTGCGCCGTGTTCCTGTTCCACCTGCGTTCCGCCTTGGTCGCAGTCGTGACCTTGCCCGTCGGCGTACTGACCGCCTTCATCGTGATGCACTGGCAGGGCCTGAGTGCCAACATCCTGAGCCTGGGCGGCGTGGCGATCGCGCTGGGCGCGATGGTCGATGCGAGTGTCGTGTTGGTCGAGGCGGCGCACAAGCACTTGGAACACTTCGAGGCTCGGCATGGGCGATCTGCCAGTGTTGTCGAGCGGTGGGCCCTCATCACGGAGGCTGCCGTGGAGGTGGGACCTGCGCTGTTCTTCTCGCTGCTGGTGATCACGCTGTCGTTTCTGCCGGTGTTCACGCTTGAGGCGCAAGAAGGCCGCCTGTTCTCGCCTTTGGCGCTGACGAAGACCTATGCGATGGCCGCGGCGGCGGGCTTGTCCGTGACGCTCGTGCCGGTGCTGATGGGCTTCCTGATCCGGGGGCGCATCCCGCAGGAGAACGCCAATCCGATCAACCGACTGCTCATCGCGCTCTACCGACCGGCGCTGGAGGTCGTCCTGAGGTTCCCCAAGATGACGCTGCTGGCGTCTGCGCTGGTGCTGGCGCTCACCGTGATCCCGCTGATGCGTCTTGGCGGCGAGTTCATGCCGCCACTGGACGAAGGTGATCTGCTCTACATGCCGTCTGCGCTACCAGGGATATCCGCCTCCAAGGCCGCGGAACTGCTGCAGCAGACGGATCGGCTCATCAAGACCGTACCCGAAGTGGATCGCGTCTTCGGCAAGGCCGGCCGCGCCGACACGGCGACCGATCCGGCTCCGCTGGAGATGTTCGAGACTACGATCCGATTCAGGCCACGAGCCCAATGGCGGCCGGGTCTCACACCGGAGAAGCTCGTCGAGGAGCTCGACCGCGTCGTGAAGGTTCCGGGGTTGTCCAACGTCTGGGTTCCACCCATCCGCAATCGCATCGACATGCTGGCCACCGGCATCAAGAGCCCGGTCGGCATCAAGGTGTCCGGCCCTGACCTGGCCACGCTGGACAAACTGACGACGCAGATCGAGGCTGCGGTGAAAACTTTGCCCGGCGTTTCGTCGGCCTTGGCTGAACGCCTGACCGGTGGCCGCTACATCGATATCGACGTCGACCGCGCGGCTGCGGCGCGGTATGGACTTTCTGTGGCGGCGGTCCAGTCGATCGTCTCGACTGCCATCGGCGGAGAGAACGTCGGTGAGGTGGTGGCCGGGCGCGAGCGCTATCCCATCAATGTCCGCTACCCGCGCGAAATCCGGGACTCGCTGGAGCGGCTGCGGCAGCTGCCTTTCGTGACAGACAAGGGGACCACCGTGCTCCTTCAGGACGTCGCCCGTGTGACAGTCGCGGACGGGCCGCCCATGCTGCGCAGCGAGAACGCCAGGCTGTCGGGCTGGGTGTACGTCGACGTTCGGGGGCGCGACCTGCGCTCCGTCGTCCAAGACATGCAAGCCGCGGTTGGACAAGAGGTGGTCATGCCGGCCGGGTATGCCTTGTCTTGGTCCGGTCAGTTCGAATACCTGGAGCGCGCAACGCAGCGGCTGAAGCTGGTGGTACCGGCGACGTTGGCTGTGATCTTTGTGTTGCTGTACGTCTTGTTCCGCTCCGCAGGTGATGCGCTACTGGTGATGGCGGCGGTGCCGCTGTCGCTGGTCGGTGGCTTCTGGCTGGTGTGGGGACTTGGACATGCGGTGTCTGTCGCCACTGCGGTGGGCTTCATCGCCTTGGCCGGCTTGGCGGCGGAGTTCGGCGTCGTGATGCTGGTGTACCTCAAAAACGCCCACGCGCAGCGCCTGGCGGCCGGCGAAGCGGACGACGAAGCCACGCTGCTCGCGGCAATTCGCGAAGGTGCCGTCCTTCGTGTACGTCCCAAGGCGATGACGGTCGCTGTGGTGATGGCCGGCCTGCTTCCGATCCTGCTGGGTGGTGGGACAGGATCGGAGGTCATGGGGCGCATTGCCGCCCCCATGGTGGGCGGCATGGTGACGGCGCCCCTGCTCAGCATGCTCGTGGTTCCAGCTGCTTGGTACCTTTTGCGCCGGCGACGTACGTCGGCAGGGGAGATATCAAGCCGGTCGGCCACTTCCCGTCCTCTCCAACCAACTCAACTTTGAAGGAATCCTGTCGATGAATGCCAACAACGTGCTTGTCGCAGCGCGGATCACGCTGCTGGGCGCAAATGCGCAGGCGTAAGGCGCTTCAAACTCCACAGCCATGCCGATGTCTAGCAAGGCTGCAGCTTCGGCAGCGATGCCGTTGGTGTTGGGTGGGGTGCGTAAGGTCGACTTGGCCAAAAGATTGATCGTCCTGCGACACGGCGACACGGCGACATACCCAACCTCGCTATGCCGGGCATGACCATTGGCGTCGACTTCGCCGACAAGAAGCTGCTCGATGGCCTCACGGCCGGCCATCTCGTCGAATTTCAAGCAGAAGTGATCAAGGGCAAGGCAACGGTGACGGAACTCAAGCGACGCTGACCGGGATCCCCGGTTCCAGTCGCTCCAGCACCTGCACCTGGCGCACTTCGGACTGCGCCTACCAAGCGCGCCTGAGAGGTCCTCGAATGGGACTGCCAGACATCTCACCAGATCAATTTCTCAGGTGTTGCTGTGTTTCATCGATTCGAGTATTCTTTAAATATGGAATCAACAGATGTCGTACGCGCCCTCGGCGCACTGGCCCAGCCGCTGCGCTTGCAGGTCTTCCGCGCGCTCGTCGTGGTGGGCGATACGGGTCTAACCCCCGGTGCCATCCAGCAAGCGCTCGGCGTAGCCCCCGCGACGCTGTCGTTCCACCTTAAGGAACTGGTCGCTTCGGGACTGGTAACGCAGGAGCGGGTGAGTCGAAATTTGGTCTACCGCGCCGCGTACGCCCAGATGAACGACCTGCTGAGTTACCTCACTGAAAACTGTTGCCATGGCTCGTCGTGCGCCGTGGAAACGGCTACATCCAGCTGCGACTGCTGAACAAGGAATCTTCATGACATCGAGGGTCTACAACGTGCTGTTCATCTGCACGGGCAACTCTGCACGGTCCATCCTTGCCGAGGGCTTGCTGAACCACCTGGGGCGTGGCCGCTTCCAGGCGTTCTCGGCTGGTAGCCATCCCAGGGGCGCAGTCCATCCGCTGGCTCTCAAGGAACTGAGCGAGCTGGGTATCCCGACGGACGGCTTCCGCAGCAAGAGCTGGGAGGAGTTCGCTGAGCCGGGCGCTCCCGAGATGGACTTCGTCTTCACCGTCTGCGACCAGGCTGCTGGCGAGGTTTGCCCCGTGTGGCCCGGTCAGCCGCTGACCGCGCACTGGGGCATGCCGGATCCGGCTGCCGTTGAAGGCAGCGATGACGCGAAGCAGCAAGCCTTCCGCGCCGCGGCGGTCACGATGAAGCGCCGGCTGGAACTGATGATGTCCTTGCCGCTCCAGAGCCTGGACGCCATGGCTATCCACAAGGAAGTCAAAGACATCGGGACGCGCTGAGCCATGACCACCAACGTTCTCATCCTGTGCACCCACAACTCGGCGCGAAGCGTGCTGAGCGAGGGCATGCTGAACCATTGGGCCCAGCGTCTGGGCAAGGACATCAAAGGCTTCAGCGCCGGCAGCGCGCCGAGCGGGCGCATCAATCCGTATGCCCTCCAGGCGCTGGGCGAGGCCGGCATCGACACCAGCGCCTATCGCAGCAAGAGTTGGGACGAGTTCGTCACCGATGGCGCGCCCGAGATGCGGGTCGTCATCACCGTGTGCGACAGCGCTGCGGCTGAGCAGTGTCCCTACTGGCCCGGCAGCCCCGTCAAGGTTCATTGGGGCTACGCCGACCCGTCGAACGCGCCAGAGGCCGACAAGCCTCAGGCCTTCGAACTGACGCGGCAGGCCATCGGCTACCGGATGCTCCAGCTGGCGCAGTTGCCGCTGAAGACCATGTCCAACGCCGAGCTGCAGCAGGCGCTCGATGCCATCTCGAAGTCCTGAATCCCGACCATGACTATCGCAACTCTCAAGCCGGCCGCCACCGTTGCCAAGCCTGCCATCAGCTTCTTCGAGCGCTACCTCAGCGTCTGGGTTGGCCTTTGCATCGTCGTCGGCGTTGCGCTGGGCCAGCTCTTCCCCGGCGCGTTCAAGGCGATTGCCTCTCTCGAAGTCGCGCAGGTCAACATCCCGGTGGGCCTGCTCATCTGGGTGATGATCGTTCCGATGCTGCTGAAGATTGACTTCGCAGCGCTGGGGCAGGTGAAAGCCCATGCCCGAGGAATCGGCGTCACACTCTTCATAAACTGGGCCGTCAAGCCGTTCTCGATGGCGCTACTGGGCTGGATCTTCGTGCGCCAGCTCTTCGCCCCCTGGCTGCCAGCAGACCAGATCGACAGCTACATCGCTGGGCTCATCCTGCTGGCCGCGGCGCCGTGCACCGCCATGGTCTTCGTCTGGAGCCAGTTGTGCAAAGGTGACCCGTACTTCACCCTGTCTCAGGTCGCGCTCAACGACGCCATCATGGTGGTCGCCTTCGCGCCCATCGTCGCGCTGCTCCTGGGCCTGTCCTCGATCACGGTGCCATGGGACACGCTATTGACCTCGGTCGGCCTGTACATCGTCTTGCCGGTCATCCTGTCGCAGCTGTGGCGCAAGCTGCTGCTCAAGCGCGGGGTCGGCCACTTCCAAGCTGTGGCAGCCAAGCTCGGCCCGTGCTCCATCGGGGCGCTTCTGTTGACCCTGGTGCTGCTGTTCGCCTTCCAGGGGGATCGCATCATCCAGCAGCCGCTGGTAATCGCCTTGCTGGCCGTACCCATCCTCATCCAGGTGGTGCTGAACTCGGGGCTGGCCTACTGGCTCAACCGCAAGATGGGTGTGCAGCATTGCGTCGCAGGCCCGTCGGCCCTCATTGGCGCCAGCAACTTCTTCGAGCTGGCCGTGGCAACGGCCATCAGCCTCTTCGGCTTCCAGTCCGGCGCCGCCCTGGCGACCGTCGTTGGCGTTCTCATCGAGGTGCCGGTGATGCTCGCCGTCGTCGCAATCGTGAACCGCTCGCAGGCTTGGTATGAACAAGGAGCGCAGCGTGCCTGAACTGGACCAGACCTTCCCGGTCTTGGAGTCGGAGCTCTTCGATGTACCCGACCAGGGGCGGTTGACGGTGCGCGAGCCGTCTGAGCATCGGCCGCGATTCCTGATGCTCTATGGCTCCCTGCGCGCCAGGTCGTACAGCCGACTCTTGACCTTTGAAGCGGCCCGCTTGCTGGAAGCCATGGGCGGCGAGGTCAAGATCTTCGACCCGTCCGGTCTCCCGCTTCCCGATGATGCCGCGGACACGCATCCGAAGGTCCAAGAACTGCGTCAGCTGGCCACGTGGGCGGAGGGCATGGTCTGTGCTCTCCAGAGCGTCACGGCGCCATGACGGGCGTCATGAAGTCCCAGATCGACTGGATCCCCTTGAATTCCGGCGCTGTCCGTCCGACGCAGGGCAAGACCCTGGCGGTGATGCAGGTCTCTGGCGGCTCGCAGAGCTTCAACGCCGTCAACCAGATGCGCGTGCTGGGCCGCTGGATGCGGATGCTGACCATCCCCAACCAGTCCTCGGTGGCCAAGGCATACGCGGAGTTCACCGAGGAAGGTCGGATGAAGCCGTCCTCGTACTACGACCGCGTGGTCGACGTCATGGAGGAGCTGTTCAAGTTCACGCTCCTCACGCGCGACTTGGGTGACTACCTAGTCGACCGGTACAGCGAGCGCAAGGAGACGGCCGAGAAGCTGTCCGAGCGGGTCAATCAGAGCGCCATCTGAGCGCGAGTGCGGGGCTGCGGCCCCGTTCTCTTGGTCATCTAGTTGCTATTGACAACCAAAAGAGCGATTTCTAGCATGCGGCCAAATAGTTGCTTTCACAACGATATGAGCCAAAGCCTATCTGTCGAGCTTCTGCGCGAGGTCACCCGGATGTACACACGCGCTCAGCGCGTCGTCGCCGACTGCTGCCGCACCACCAACACGCAGTGCCATCTGCTGACGGAGCTGGGACGCTCGGGCCCGCTGCCGCTGTCCGAGCTTGGCGTGCGGGTCAGTCTGGAGAAGAGCTGGGTGTCCCGTGCGGTGGAGGCCATGGTCGCGCATGGCTGGGTGACGAAGGAGCCGAACCCCTCCGACGCAAGGAGCTGGCTCGTCACGCTCACCGCCGACGGCGAACACACGGTCCATGAGCTCAACGCCACCCTCGACCGTCACGCCGAAGCCTTGATGGCCAAGCTCAGCGAGCGCGACCGGACCGCTGTCGAGAAGTCACTGCAAATTCTCATGAAGGCGCTGCGCGAGGACGACGCGGCCATGTGCTGCCTGCCGCCTCCAGACGCCAAGGACGACAAATCATGTTGTTGAACGCGAACATCACCCTGCGCCAAGCGAAGCCCACCGACTGGCCCGCGTTGGCCGCGCTGCTCCAGGCCAACAAACTTCCGCTGGACGGCGCGCAAGAGCATCTGCACGCGTACCTGCTCGCGCTGTCCAACGGCGAGGTCGTTGGCAGCGCCGGCGCGGAGATCTATGGAGACATCGCGCTGTTGCGCTCGGTCGCGATCTCGCCGGGGCTGCAGGAGCGGGGCGTGGGCAAGGCGCTGGTCGGTCGCTTCCTGGATGAAGCCAGAAGCCGAAGCATCCGCCGCGTCTTCCTGTTGACGGTCACCGCGCCGGAGTACTTCGAGCGATTCGGCTTCCGGCGGCTGGACGCCAAGGAAGCGCCCGAGGCGCTGAAAGCGTCCGCCGAGTTCCGGGGCGCTTGCCCAGCGAGTGCGGCGCTCATGGGCCTGTCGCTCCAGGCTGCCACAACACCCGAGCCGGGTCTGCCGGTCGCGGTGCTGGGAGCAGGTCCGGTTGGTCTGGCGGCTGGGGCGAAGCTCATCGAGCGCGGCTTGCCATTCGTGGTGCTCGAAGCGGGCCGCGAGGTGGGAAGCAACCTGCAGGAGTACGGTCACGTTCGGCTGTTCTCGCCGTGGCGCTACAACGTCGACGGCTCGATGGCCGCACTTCTCAAGCCCACTGGCTGGACGGCACCCGATCCAGACGGCCTGCCGCTGGCGCGCGACATCGTGGAGCAAGTACTGAGACCGTTCGCACGGCTGCCCGAGGTCGCGGCGGCGCTGCATCTCGGCACGAAGGTGCTGGCGGTGAGCAGGGAGGGCTTCGACAAGGTCAAGAGCACCGGTCGTGACCAAGCCGCCTTCGTGATCCGCGCCCAACGTGGCGACGAGCGCCTTGAATTCCGGGCGCGAGCGGTCATCGATGCGACGGGGACGTGGAGCACGCCCAATCCGCTCGGCGCCAGCGGCTTGCCGGCCATTGGCGAAACCCAGGCCACCTCGCGCATCTTCTATGGTATCCCTGATGTACTGGGTGCGCATCGCCATCGTTATGAGGCCCGGCGCACGCTGGTGGTCGGCGCTGGGCATTCCGCTGCGAACGCGCTGCTTGCGCTGGCTGAGCTTGCCAAGACAGTGCCGGGCGCGAGCCTCGCCTGGGCCGTGCGCTCGCCTGTGCTCACCCGCGTCTTCGGCGGAGGCAATGCCGACGCGCTCCCTGCTCGCGGGCAGCTCGGCGCATCGCTTCGGCGCCTGCGCGATGCCGGACAGCTGGCGTTCTTCGGCGGTCTGCGCATCACCGAGATTCGCGAGCAGGACGATGCGCTGACGGTGATCGGGTTGAGCGCCGACGACCGACAGGTCCAGGTGGATGGCGTTGATGAAATCATCTGCGCGACCGGCCAGCGCCCCGACCTTTCGCTGACAAGCGAGCTGCGGGTCAAGCTCGATCCCTGGCTGGAATCGACCGAAGCGCTCGGCCCTCTCATTGACCCGAACGTTCACAGCTGCGGGACGGTTCGTCCCCATGGACATCGGGAACTTGCACATCCAGAACCAGCCTTCTACACGCTCGGAGTGAAGAGCTACGGCCGCGCACCGACCTTCCTGATGGCGACGGGCTTCGAGCAGGCGCGATCCGTGGTGGCCGCCATTGCCGGCGACATCGAAGCAGCCGACCGTGTGGAACTCGATCTGCCCGAGACTGGCGTCTGCGGCATTGGCGTGCCAGGCGTCGCTGCGACGGGTGCTGGCTGCTGCGGGGATTCAGCGCCGTCGCCGATTGCGAAGCCGAAGCCCGCGATGGGGAAGGCGGGAGGCTGCGGGCCGTCATCCTGCGGCACAGGAGCAGCGACGCCAAAGCCTCCCGTCTCCCGTTGCTGCCGCTGAGCACGCGACGAGCATGAGGCGTTCGAGCACCGTTGTCGCGTTGGGGCTGGCCCAGACCCTGGCCTGGGCCTCGACCTACTACCTGCCGGCCATGCTGGCTGCGCCAATGGCGCGGGATGTGGGCGTCACCGTCCCGACGGTGTTCGCCGCGTTCTCCGCGGCGCTGGTCGTATCGGCACTGCTGGGACCGCAAGCCGGCCGGGCCATCGACCGCGTCGGCGGTCGGCCGGTGCTGATGGCCACCAATCTGGTGTTCGCGCTAGGCCTTGTGCTCCTCGGGCTCGCTTCTGGACCGACCTCGCTGTTCGCCGCATGGGTGATCCTTGGCATTGGGATGGGGAGCGGCCTATACGAGGCCGCCTTCGCGGCTCTCGTTCGACTGTGGGGGAACGACTCCCGCGGCGCCATCACCGGCGTCACGCTCTTCGCCGGATTCGCCAGCACAGTCGGCTGGCCGCTGTCGACCTACCTAGAGGTGCACCATGGATGGCGGGCGGCATGCTTCGTCTGGGCTGCGCTTCATCTTTGCGCCGGGCTTCCGCTGAACGCATTGCTTCCTCGGGTTCGGAAGGAGGCTGAGTCCGCGCAGGGCCCCGCCAACGAAGCACCCGCGCCGGTCGGCGACGAACGGTCGTCCTTGCGCGCTTCGCTGGTGCTCGCATGGGTGTTCGCGACGACCTGGTTCATCAGCACGGCGATGGCGGCTCATCTTCCACGCGTGCTGCAGGCTGGAGGCGCCAGCATTGAGACGGCGGTTCTCGTCGGAGCGCTAATCGGACCGGCCCAGGTTGGGGCAAGACTGCTTGAATTCGGCCTCTTGCGTCGTTTGCATCCGATGCTGTCCGCGAGGCTTGCTTCGGTGATGCATCCGCTTGGGGTCGTATTGCTCGGCGTGCTCGGGATGCCCGCAGCACCGCTTTTCGGGTTACTTCATGGGGCAGGGAACGGTATCTTGACCATCGCCAAGGGGACTCTGCCGTTGGTGGTCTTCGGTCCTGAAGGCTATGGCCATCGACAGGGCGTCATCATGGTTCCGGCACGAGTGGCGCAAGCGCTCGCACCATGGGCCTTTGGCAGCGCGATAGACCATTGGGGGGCAGCAGCCCTGGTGCTGTCGGCCAGCCTTGGTCTTCTGGCATTCGCGAGCTTGTTCCTTCTGTCGCTTCAGCCTCGGACGGCGAACTGAACAACTCGGCGACTCGCAGACCAGCGCTGGCACGGGATTACCCTAGGCGCTTAACCCCATCTACGGCATCGAAAGCGAGGTCACCCCCAGCAAGGCGACCCTCGGCCAGCTACTGCGGATCTTGCGAGAGCGGGTGGACCTACACCCGACATTCGACGAGCGCTTCGAGCGATTTCTGGAGAGCCGCAACATCATCGCGCACCGCTTGTTCGACGTGCCGGGCGGCCTGGACCTTCATACGGACGCAGGCAGGCAGAACCTCAAGATGTTCCTGCTGCGCTTCATGGATGATGGCCAAACCCTCTCGATGATATTCCTTGGCTTGATCCGAATCTGGTCTCAACAAGTCGGCATCGATCTGCCCAGCGTAGATGACCATGCTACGCAGGCCATGCTGGATCACGTCGATGAGAACGTGATCCCCAATCTGAGCATCCTCTTGAAGGAGAAGATGCCTTCTGCAGGCAACAACTAGCCTGGGTCTCGCATGAGATTGGCACTCTCGCTGCATAGCGCCGTGGCTAAGTCTGCACGCAGCTGATTACCGAGATCCGAGAGCAGCCTCGTGGCGAGCTGAGCGCTCAACGACAACCTCGATTTGGAAGCGAGCTGGACAAAGGGGCGAACAGACCTGGCCAGTTCGTCGGACGCATCAAGCACCTCTGAAAATGGGCGATCCAGAAGAATCGTCAGCATCAGCACTGAGCTCAACCTCTTCATCGCCTCCGCTTGCCGCTTCAACGTGGCGACTTTGCTGTGCACCAACATCGAAGGAAGCGTGAGGATCAGCTTGTCCAGGTCCCGCAGCTCCCTAGTCACTCGAACGGCCGCCTGCTCAGACATGCGCAGCCCCGTGTCGATCGAACTCCTCTCGTCTTCAGTCTTCAGCATCGTGCGGTCTCCCGCGCACGCACCTTCGGCAGGCATGACAGGGGAACGCGAACCACTAGGCCCGCGCTCTGGCCTCGCCGTGGGAGGCTGACCTCATCAAGGACGAGAGTATTGCGTTGAATCAAGTGGGTACCGCGCTGGAGGAGATCGTGAAGCCAATGCGCGTCTCGCCGCGCTCGGAAGTTGCAATCGCCTTGCCTCCATGCATGCGCGCAATTGCCGCGACGATGGAGAGGCCAAGGCCATGGTTCTTGCTGGCGCCGGTGCGGGAAGGGTCGACGCGGTAGAAACGGTCGAAGAGCCTTGGCAGGTGTTCCGCGGGGATCTCCGGACCCTCGTTGATCACGCCGATATAAATCTCTTTGCCACGTGGCTCGATTTCGACCACCACCTCCGTCCCGCGGGTCGCGTAGCGGCGAGCGTTACCCACCAGGTTGGCGATCGCGCGCTGCAACAAGCCAGTGTCCACGCTGGCTCGGGCACGCCCGCGCACGACGCCGCGAACGCCCGCTTCCTGCAGGGAGCCTTCGTGATAGTCCAGCACCTCTGCACAGAGTTCCGCCAACTCCGTGACCTCGTCGCGGCTGGCCTGAGCGCCTCGCTGTGCATTCGCAAGAAAGAGCATGTCCGCCACGATCCTGGCGATGCGACGAAGCTCCTCGAGGTTTGACTGAAGCGTCTCCTTGAGCTCGTCGGGCGAGCGGGGACGCCGGAGCGCGAAGTCGCAGCTGTTGATGAGGATCGAGAGCGGATTGTTCAGCTCGTGTGCGACATCAGCGTTGAACGACTCCATCTGCCTGTAGGCGATGGCGAGGCGATCGAGAAGATCGTTCGTTTGAGCGATCAGCGGCTGCAACTCTTCGACCTGGTCGCGGCCGTCAAGTCGCAGCTCCAGACGGTCGGCGCGGACAGCTGCGGTCTGCCTGACAAGCGCACGAAGGGGCGCGAGCTCTCGCCTGACCCCAAATGCCGCAGCTGCAGACAGCACCAGGGAGCCCCCAACGGCCGCAAAACCGAGCGTCCACGCGAGCCGCAGGAGCAGCTCCTTGTCCTTACTCTGGTCGAAGGCAAGCGAGGCGGTCCCCGCCCCGCCGAGATCGGGAGGCAGCGGCACTGGAAATCGCTCGACCTTGACGTCGGCGCTAGCAGCGCGCTGCGGCGGCAAAAAGATGTGGCCCGAGTTGTCCGCCACGCTGAGCGTGAGCTCGTCGTGCCCAGCGAGAAAGTCGTTCAGCAGATGACGGACGCTGTCCAAGTCGTGCGCGCCGCGCCCTTCCTTGAGCAGATGTTCAACGGCCTCGCGCTTCATGCTCAGGGTCTGGTTCTGACGTTGATCGAGCGTCAGGAAAATCACCACGTACACCGCCACGCACACGACGCCGAGCCCCGCCATGGACTGCACAGCGAGTCGACGAAGGAGACGTGCCCGAAGGCTTCCCGTATGCATTGCGACGCTCATGCGGGTCGGTCTTCGATGACGTACCCCATCCCGCGCACGGTATGGATCAGGGCCCGATCAAACGGCTGATCAATCTTCACGCGCAGACGGCGTATGGCCACCTCCACCACGTTGGTGTCACTGTCGAAATTCATGTCCCAGACCTGTTCAGCGATCTCTGTCCTGGAGAGCACCTCGCCTTTGCGTCGCATCAGCAGCGCGAGGAGACCGAACTCCTTGGTGGTGAGATCAATCCGCTGACCAGCGCGGCTGACCTTGCGACGGATGGGATCCACCTCCAGATCAGCTACGCGGTACACGGACTCCTCGGTCACCTGTCGACCTCCCGTGCGCCGGCGCAGGAGAACCTGAACCCGGGCCACGAGTTCGGAGAATGCGTAGGGCTTGGTGAGGTAGTCGTCAGCGCCGCTTTGCAGGCCCTTGACGCGATCTTCGACGCGCGAGCGGGCCGTGACCATCAGAATGGGCACATCGCTGCTCTGACGGATCGCGCTCAGCATGGCGAGCCCATCGATGCCCGGCAACTGCCCGTCAAGGATGAGCAAGTCGTAGCTGTTGACCGAGGCCATGTGCAGCCCGTCAACGCCGTCGTGGGCGACCTCCACGGAATAGCCTTCCTCGGTGAGCCCCTTGCGGAGGTACTCAGCGGCCTTTTCCTCGTCCTCGACGATCAGTAGTTTCATGAGCGGATCTCGTTGTTGTTCGTCGATCTCATGCGGCCGACGCCTTCTGGTCGCCGTAGGCGAGCAAGCGAAGCGCGTTGATGACCACGATGAGGGTAGACCCCTCGTGGAACAGGACCGCGGTGCCAATATTCAAGCCGAAGAGCGTGGCCGGAATCAAGACCGCCACAACGCCCAGGGATACCCACAGGTTTTGCCGGATGACGCCGCTCGCCCTGCGCGACAGGCCGACCACGAACGGCAGCTTGGAGAGATCGTCCGCCATCAACGCCACGTCAGCAGTCTCCAGCGCCACGTCCGACCCGGCCGCGCCCATGGCAATCCCGACGGTCGCACTGGCCATGGCCGGAGCATCGTTGACGCCATCGCCCACCATCGCCACCTTGCCCTCGTTGGCGCTGAGCTGCTTGATGAAGCCGACCTTGTCATCTGGCATCAGCTCGCCTTTGGCCTCGCTCAGGCCAACGGACTTCGCCACCGCGTCGGCCACCCGCTGGTTGTCTCCCGAGATCATGATCAGGTCCTTGACGCCAAGCTTCTGAAGCTTGCTCATGACGTCCGCGGCGGCCGGGCGAGGCGTGTCCATGACGCCAATGACGCCCAGGAAGCGCTGGCCTCGCTTGACGATCATGGTCGTGCGGCCCTTCTCGATCAGCTGCTGATCGATGCTGGAGACCTCCGGCGGAAGACCACCCACATCTTCCACAAAGAGCTTGGCCTTGCCTATCCACACGTCGTCGGCGCCAATGCGTCCCGTGACGCCCTTGCCGGTGACGCTGTGAACATCTTCGGCACTCAGGGCCTGAGCAGTTCCCTGCATCCGTTCCTTCGCGCCAGACACGATGGCGGCTGCCAGCGGGTGATCGCTGTGGCTCTCGATGGCCAGTGCCACGGCCAGCAGTTCATCCTGCTCCACGCCAGGCGCAGCCTGGACATCCACAAGCTTGGGTTTGCCTTCCGTGAGCGTGCCTGTCTTGTCGAACGCGATCGCGGTCAAGACCCCCAAGTTTTCCAGCGGCGCGCCGCCCTTGATGAGAACCCCGCCACGCGCCGCCCGAGCAACGCCGCTCAGGACGGCGCTCGGGACCGAGATGGCAAGCGCGCATGGGCTAGCAGCCACCAACACTGCCATGGCACGGTAGAACGTCGCACTGAAGGGCTCGTCGATGATGAAGCCTGCGAACAAGAGCGCGCCGACGAAGCCCAGCACAGTCGGCACGAAGATGCGTTCGAACTTCGCCGAGAAAGACTGGGTGGGGGACTGCTGCTGCTGCGCCTCGGTCACCATCTTCACGACGCGTGCCATGGTGGACTCGGTGGATCGCTTGGCGACCATCACCTCCAGTGATCCGGAGCCGTTGATCGTGCCCGCAAACACGCGACTCGTTGCCGCGACGCGGTCGAAAGCGGCAAGCGCCTGCTGCGCGTCCTCCACGGGCTGCTTGTCCACGGGAATACTCTCCCCGGTGACAGGCGCCTGGTTCACGCTGGACTTGCCCGTGATCACAAAGCCGTCGGCCGGCATGCGCTCGTTGGGCTTGATCACCACGATGTCACCGGGCTCCAGTTCAGCGATTGGCACCTCTTGCGTGGTGCCATCACGCTTGCGAAGCGCGGTTTCTGGCGCCAGCTTGGACAACGCCTCGATCGCACGTCGTGCGCGGCCCATCGCGTAATGCTCGAGCGAATGCCCCAGACTGAAGAGGAACAACAGCAAGGCGCCTTCAGCCCACTCGCCGAGCGCGGCCGCGCCGGCTGCGGCAACGAGCATCAGCGTGTCGATCTCGAAGCGCCGCTTACGAATATTCTCCACCGCCTCGCGCAGCGTGAAGAAGCCGCCGAAGACGTAGGCCGCCACGTACAGGCTCGTCTCCAGCGTGGACGAGAGCAGTTGATATTTGCCGAGCAGCCACCCCGCCAACAACAGCGCACCGCACAGCAGCGAGAAGATCAGCTCCGTGTTGCTGCCGAAGATGCCGCCCTCATGGCCATGATCGTGATCGCCATGGTCTTCGGCGGCGTCGCTTCCGTGGTCATGCTTCTCGCCCTTCACATGCTTGTGATCCGGCGACGGAAGAGTCGACGCGCTAGGCGAGTTGGCCTCCAGCGACTGGGACTTGGCCTGTTCAGAATCTTTTCGTTCAGCCATCTGGTTCTCCGGCTTTGAGTGCATGAGGGGCGTCAGCGAACTACCGTCGCTTCTTCCTGGACCGCTTCGCAAGCCGCTCGGCCCTTCTCGCAGCACGACGATCCTTCAGCGACATGTAGTCCCGGATCGAGGTGTAGGTCAGGTACACGAGCGCGATTCCCCAGCCAACGATGGCCAGGTACTTGAACATCACATGAAGGGTTTCGTGAGAGCCCGTGCTCATCTGAGACTTTCGCTCGCGAACGCTGACGCTCGGGTTCATACCGATGACCCAAGCGAAGCATCCGCATTCCTTGAATTACTTGGAGGCTTTCAGAGCCTTCTCCGCAAGCCCGGTGCGCGGCTCGACCCAATGGCTCTGATCGAGCGCGTCGCTGCAGGCCTCGGTCTCCATCTGCAAGGTGACGTGAGCAATCTCGTACTGCTCCTTGAGCATCTGGCGGAGTTGGGTCAGCAGGGGACCCACGGAGACCGAGCCGTCGTGCACGACGTGCGCGCTCAGACTCGTCTTGCCGCTGGACAGCGCCCAGATGTGCAGGTCATGGATCCCCGTGACGCCGGACGTTGCGGTCATCGCCGACTCGATCGCCGTCACGTCTACTCCCTCGGGCACACCCTCAAGGAGGATGTTCAGGCTCTCGCGCAGGAGCACCCACGTCCGAGGCAGAACCCAAAGACCGATGCCCACGGCGACCAGACTGTCGACCCACGCCCAGCCGGTGAAACGAATGACGATGGCCGCGACGATGACGCCGACCGATCCCAGCAGGTCGCTCCAGACCTCTAGATAGGCGCCCTTGACGTTGAGACTCGCATCCTTGCCGCCCATGAGCATGCGCATGCTCACGAGGTTGACGATCAAACCGAGCGAGGCGATCACCAGCATGCCGACCGACTGAACCTCGGCCGGCGAATTGAGCCGCTGCCAGGCCTCATAGAGGATGTAGATCGCCACTCCAAAGAGCAGTAGGGCGTTGAACGCAGAAGCCAGGATCTCGAAGCGGTGATAGCCGAAGCTGCGCTTCTTGTCTGCCGGCCGTCTGGCGATGCGTATGGCTGCCAGCGCGATCGCAAGGGCAGCCGCATCAGTGAACATGTGGGCAGCGTCCGAGATGAGCGCCAGGCTCTTCGTCGCGATACCGCCGATGACCTCGGCGATCAGAAAGCCGAAGGTCAACGTGAAGGCAATCCAGAGCGAGCGCTCATTGCCTCCTGCCGCGGCAGAGTGGTCGTGGTCCTTGGACATGGGTCATCTCCTTGTTCGTTTGATTCCCATCCTCGGCAACAGCGATACCCAGCGGCCCCGCGCCGCGGCATTTCAGCCTCGCGCGGGACCGCTGGCGCTCAGAGGGTGCTCAATGGGCGCTTCCGTGCTCGGCGGCCGGGGATTGGCTCTCCAGTTGCTCCTCTTCCTCATCGCGCCGGTGTGCCAGGCGGTAGAGGATGGGGAGAACCAGCAGCGTCAATGCCGTCGAAGACAAGATGCCGCCGATCACCACGGTGGCGAGCGGACGTTGGACCTCGGCGCCGGTGCCGGTGGCAAGCGCCATCGGAACGAAGCCAAGCGAGGCCACGAGCGCTGTCATCAGCACCGGACGCAGACGTGTCAGCGCGCCTTCGTGGATCGCCTCGTCCAGTCCCTTGCCTGACTCGCGCAGGTTGCGGATGAACGAGATCATCACGAGCCCGTTGAGCACCGCCACCCCAGAAAGCGCGATGAATCCGACTGCTGCCGAGATCGAGAGCGGGATGTCTCGCAACCACAAGGCCACGATGCCGCCAGTCAAGGCGAACGGGATCCCGGTGAAGACGATGAAGCCATCCTTCATGTTCCCGAACATGGCAAACAGCAGCACGAACACCAGCAGCAATGAGACCGGAACCACGATCTGAAGACGCTGGGTCGCCGACTGCAGGTTCTCGAACTGGCCGCCCCAGACCATCCAGTAGCCGGTCGGGACCTGAACCTGTGCGCCAATCAACTGCTGGGCCTCAGCAACGAAGCTGCCCAGGTCGCGACCACGCACGTTCGAGCTCACCACGATCCGACGCTTTCCGTTCTCGCGGCTGACCTGGTTCGGACCAGGTGCCGTCGTGAAGTCAGCGACCTCACTGAGCGGGATGAAGCGGCGTGCGCCGTCAGCACCAACTGGCATCGGGATAGGCAGCCGCTTGATGGCCTCCACGTCGGCGCGAAGCACTTCGGGCAATCGCACCAGGATGCCGAAGCGGCGGTCGCCTTCGAACATGATCCCCGCGTCGCGTCCGCCGACAGCGGTCGCGAGCGTGTCTTGCACATCCTGGACGTTGAGTCCGTAGCGCGCCGTGCGTTCCCGGTCGACGGTCACGCTCAGCATCGGAAGCCCAGTGGTCTGCTCCACATTCACTTCCGAGGACCCCTGGATGCCTTGCAACAGCCCCTGGATCTTCTGAGCGGTCGCGTTCAGGACCTCCATGTCGTCGCCGAAGATCTTCACCGCGACGTCGGAGCGCACGCCCGAGATCAGTTCGTTGAAGCGCAGCTGGATCGGTTGCGAGAACTCATAGTTCTGTCCCGGCAGCTTGGCCGCCTCGGCCTGCACGGCCGCCAACAGGTCGTCACGCGTGCGCTTGGGGTCAGGCCACTCGTCCTGCGGCTTGAGCATCACGTAGCCGTCCGAGATGTTCGGCGGCATCGGGTCCGACGCGATCTCCGCAGTACCGGTTCGAGCGAAGACGCGGTCGATCTCAGGGAACTTCGCCTTCAGCGTCGACTCCAGCTGCTGCTGCATCGTCAACGACTGCGTGAGGCTCGTGCCCGGAATACGCAGCGCCTGGATCGCGAAGTCGCCCTCGTTCAAGCTGGGGATGAACTCGCTGCCCATCCGCGCGGCGATCAAGCCCGTCAGCACGATCATCACTGCGGCGAAGGTCAACACGACTGCCTTGGCACCCATCACGTAGTTGAGCAGCGGCTCATACACGCGACGCGCCCAGCTCATCAGCCAGTTTTCTTTCTCAGCAACCTTCTTGCCGATGAACAGCGCGACCGCTGCGGGAACGAACGTGATCGACAGGATCATGGCGCCGACCAGGGCGATCACGACCGTGAAGGCCATCGGGTGGAACATCTTCCCTTCGACACCGGCCAGAGCAAAGATCGGCAGGTAGACGATCATGATGATCAGTTGTCCGAACAGCAGCGGACGACGAGCTTCCTGGGACGCGAGGAACACCTCGTGGAATCGCTCCGAGCGCGTCAGCAGTCGTCCCTTGTGCTCCTGCGCATGTGCCAGGCGCCGCACGCAGTTCTCGACGATCACCACCGCGCCGTCGATGATGATGCCGAAGTCCAGGGCCCCCAAACTCATCAGGTTGGCGCTGACCTTCTGATTCACCATGCCGGTGAAGGTGAACAGCATCGACAGCGGAATCACCATGGCCGTCAGGATGGCCGCACGGATGTTGCCCAGGAACAAGAACAGGATGGCGATGACGAGCACCGCGCCTTCGATCAAGTTCTTCTTGACGGTGGCGATTGCCTTGTCGACCAGCTTGGTTCGGTCGTAGACCGTGACCGCGTGGACGCCCTTGGGCATGTTCGCGTTGATCTCGGCCATCTTCTTGGCAACCGCTTGCGAGACCGTCCGGCTGTTCTCACCGATCAGCATGAAGACGGTGCCGAGCACGACCTCGCGGCCGTTGTCGGTCGCGGCGCCGGTGCGCAGCTCTCGGCCGATTTCGACCGTGGCGACATCACGCACGCGCACCGGCACGCCGCCGGCGTTGAGCAGAACGATGTTGCCGATGTCGGTAATCGAGCGCACCTGGCCCGGGGCTCGGATCAGGTACTGTTCACCGCGGCGCTCGATGTAGCCCGCGCCGACGTTCGCGTTGTTGCGATCAAGCGCAGTCACCACGTCGCTGAGCGTCAGGCCGTACGAGGACAGCTTGGACGGATCGGGGGCGACGTGGTACTCCTTGGCGAAGCCGCCGATGGAGTTGATCTCAGTCACGCCCGTCACGTTCTTCAGCTGCGGCTTGATGACCCAGTCCTGAATCTCGCGCAGGTCTGCCGGCGTATACAGCTCACCGTTGGGCTTCTTTGCGCCCGGCTCGCTTTCGACAGTCCAAAGGAAAATCTCACCCAACCCCGTCGAGATCGGCCCGATGTTGGGCGTCACGCCCTCGGGCAGCTGAGACCGCGCGGATTGGATGCGTTCATTGACGAGCTGGCGGGCGAAGTAGATGTCCGTGCCGTCGTTGAAGATGACCGTCACTTGGGACAGACCGTATCGCGACAGCGAGCGGGTCTGCTGCAGGCCAGGCAGGCCGGCCATCACGGTCTCGATCGGATAGGTGACGCGCTGCTCGGTCTCCAGCGGCGAGTAGCCGGGTGCACCGGTGTTGATTTGCACCTGCACGTTGGTGATGTCCGGCACGGCGTCGATGGGCAGCTTCTGGTAGCTGAACACCCCGAGTGCGGCCATACCGAAGACGGCAAGCATGACAAGCCATCGATGCTCGATGGCGAAGCGGATGATGCGTTCAAACATGTTGCGTCATCTCTTTAGTGGGCGTGGGAAGCCGTGGACTTGCCGGCCTCGGCCTTGGCAACGAAGCTGCCGACGGCGATGTAGGGCACACCGGCCTTCAGGCCCTCGACGATCTCGACCCGCTTGCCGTCCGTGCGGCCCACCTTGACGGGCTGGGCGACAAAGCCCGAACCGGTCTTCACGAACACGACGGGCTTCTCTTCCATCGTCTGAACGGCTTCGGAGGTCACGGTCACCGGCGCGTCGAAGGTTTCGCTCTTCATCTCGACGTTGACGAACAAGCCCGGCCGCCATGCGGTCTTGGGGTTCTCCAGCGTCACGCGGGCTTGGGCCGTGCGGGTGGACTCGCCGATGAGCGAGCCGACGTAGGCGACCTTGCCGACCGCGGACTGCTCGAACGCCGCCGCGCGCACGACCACGTTGTCGCCTACGCGCACCAGCGGCAGGTCCTTGGCGGGCACGTTGATCTGGGCCCACACAGTGCGCAGATCGGCGACCGTGAAGACATTCGCGTCCTCGCGCACCTGCTCGCCCAGCGCGATGTGCTTCTCGACGATCGTGCCGTCGAAGGGAGCACGCAGTTCATAGCGGTTGAGGGCACCGCTATCCAGCGTGGCGCCGACGGCCTGGAGCTTCTGCCTGGCGTTCGACACCGCGATCTCCGCCTCGCGCATGGCTTGCTCGGCGATCTGCACATCCTGCTGAGGCGAGATCTTCGCTTCGTACAGGCTCTTTTCGCGTTCGTACGTGATCTTGGCCAGTTGCAGGCGCTTCTGCGCACCTTGCAAGTCGGCGCGTTGGTCAGATATCGACGTGCTGTTCACAATGGCCAGAACCTGACCCTTGCGAACCGTCTGTCCCAGCGCCACCGGCACAGATTCGACAACGCCGGCCACGCGTGGGACCACGTGCGCGGTGGTGTCCTCGTTGAACTTGACCTCGCCCGGCAGCTGGTAGCTGGCCGCCAGCGAAGCGGCCTTGGTGGCTTCGACCACGATGCCCGAAGACTTCTGCTGCTCGGCGGACAACGCGATCACCCCTTCGCTGGGGGAGAACGGGAACGACTGGGTTTGGCCGCCGACCACAACTTGGATGACGCCGTCGAAGACATGCGGCTCTTCAACAGGTTGGGCGCTGACAAGCGCGTCCTTCTGAGCCGCGAACGTCAGCTTCTGCTCCTCGCCGCCAGGGCGCTTGATCTGTGCGGTCACCTGCAGCTGAGCTGGCGCGACATCCTTGCCTGCCTGTGACACCCAGATCTTCAAGCGCGGCGTGCCTTGATCCTCGGACAGCAGCGCCTCGACGGTCACGTTGCCCTTGGAGATGAGCTCTCCACCGCGGCTGCCCTTCTTGGCTTCTTCGTGGTGTTCGCCGTCCCCATGCCCCTTGGCGTCGTCGTGGCCCTTTTCGCCACCGGCCTTGGCTTCCCCGTGATGTTCGCCGTCGCCATGGCCCTTGGCCTCTTCGTGTGCGTGCGACTCTTCGCCGCCGGATTTCCCGCCGGTGGTCATCAGCCCGACGGCGGCCGCGGCACCAAGCGCCAGCACCACGGCAATGGCGATCGCCTGCTTCTTGCCGGCGCCGCTGCGCAGGCGTTCCTTGAGTTCGTTCTTGGAGGTCATTTGGAAACTCGTTGATGGATCGTTGTTCAGGGACGAGCGTCGGCGCTACCGAGCCGGCGATCGATCTCCGCGGAGAGGCGGTGGGCTTGAGAGAGCGCGGTGAAGTACTGCCCGCGCGCCTGCAAGAAGGTGCGCTGCGCATCCAGCACATCCAAGAAGCCAAACTTGCCCAACTCGAAACCGCGGCGCGCGGCCTCGTAGGCGGTCTGGGCGCCGGGGAGCACATCGCGACGCAATGCCTCGATCTCGTCGGTGCGCGCGTCGAGCTGGTCAACGGCCTGCAGCACCTCGGAGCGCAGACGCTGCTCTTCCGCTTGGGCCATCGCCTGCGCCGCGTCGCGCTTGCGCAGCGCCTGGAACTGAGCGCCCTGGTTGCGGTCGAACAGCGGAATGGGAATCGAGACGCTGATCAGCGGCTGGGTGCGGCCGATGTCGGGAGCGCGTTGCGCGCCGAGCCCCACCGTCACGTCGGGGACGCCGCGAGCTCGTTCCAGATTGAAGGCGGCTTCCGCGCGCTGAACCTCCATCTGGGCCCGACGCAGGATCGGGGAGCTCTGGATGCGGTCACCAAGGGTTTCAGCACCAGGCAGAACCGGCAGCGCGTCAGGGCTGCCGTCAACCAAGGAGATCGATCCCTGAGGTACCCCCATCACCGCGCTCAGCGCCTTCAGCGCTGCGGTGAGGTCCGCCTGTGCCAGGCGTTGCTCGATCCGCGCGGTGGATTGCGCGACACGGGCACGCGTCTCCTCGGTAGGCGACACCTTGCCCGCAGTCACGCGACGACCCACGGCGTCCGCGCCGTTGGTAGCGATGCGCAGAGACTCCTCAGCGACTTTCACGCGTTCCTGCGCGATCAACACGTCGAAGAAGGCCTGGATGGCGCCGGCGCGCGTTTCAGCACGCTGCGTCTCCAATTCCAGCGCTGCAACATCGCGGGTGCGTTGAGCCAGTTCGACGCGAGCGGATCGCTTGCCTCCCAGCTCGATGGTCTGGCTGAGCGTCACCTGCGTCGTACGCGTGGCCTTGCGGGTGTCCTCGGTGCTCAGGCCGAGCGTGGGATTCGGGATCAGGCCAGCCTGACGAATCGCGCCGTCGTTGGACTCGAGCTCGTACCCGAACGAGCGCAAGAGCGGGTTCTGACGCAACGCCGTTTGCACGGCCGCATCGAGCGTCAGTCCGGATTGAGGGTAGACCGTACCGGCCGCCGAAGCGGCGGCAGAGGCCGCGGCCTCAGGGGTTGCGGGACGGGATTCGCCAGCTTGGGCGAAGGCTTGAACTTGGAATAGTGCCGCACAAGCAAGCGGCACAAGCAATCTGCGCATCGAAAACTCCAGGGTTGTGGAAACAACTCGAAGGATTCGACGAAGGCAGCGCGGCTCAAGCCGCTAGAGGAGGAACAGGAAGGAACCCGCTGCGATCGCCGAATCAGGCGATGCGCCAATTGGGGCGTTCCGGATGATCTGGAGCGCGGGTCGAAAAGACTTGCTCGCTCAGTCCGCGCATGACCTGCGCGCTGAGATTTGCGAGCGCCATGCTGCTGCCTGAGACCGGCTTGGCAGCACTGAGATGGCACGTTCCGCAGTCGTTGTCCAAGCCGACCTTTCCGGGCTTGGTCTTGTCGCCAGGCAGAGGCTTCTTGCCCTGGGCCAGTTGACCGGCGTCAGCGTGCGAATGCACGTGATGACCGAAGTGGCTGGCTTCACTTGAACTCTCGTGCTCGCAATAGGCCGCCGCTGCACCCCAGGTGAACTGGAAGGGCATCAGCACCAGCAAGAAGATGGAGAGCCAGCGACGCATGGGTGGCAGTCTAGTAGAGGCCGACGGTTCGGTGGAACCGTCGGTCTAGCCTTTAGGGGACACGAGTGGGCATTCGGGCACAGCCCGATGGAACTCAGCTGCCTTCGGACTCGTTGCGGCTGACGTAGACCGTGAAGTTCGCGTTAGCGAAGCCTTCCGGTGCGATGACGGGCAGGTTCACGGCGCGATGTTGCGCGGAGTCGAACTTCCACGTGAAGGTCTTGGCGCCGTCGCGAAACTCGACGATCTGGCCGCAGTCAACGTTGACGAAGCCGCCTTGCTTGACGTCGACCACCTTGTCGGCCTTCACGGCGGCGACAGGCAGGCCGTGGGGCGAGCGGCCGTTCATCAGGAGCTCCGGCTGGGTTGCAGCTTGGGCGCCAGCGGTCAGCATCACGGCGGCAACGGCGGAGAGGATCGACATGGAAACCTTCACTTTATGTACTCCTTGTTCGTGAACGTGACCTCCGACGGAGGCGACACAACGTTCATCGCGGAGTGAACTTTAGAAGTCGGCACCTTCCAGCAAACCGTGCGTGTTGATTACAAAACTGTCAGCTTCTTAGAGTGGCGCGGTCGGCCGCAGACGTAGGCTGAGCACCTGCGGGCAGCCCTTCATCGTCGGTGCGCGCGACCTCTTTCAGCGGCGCCATCCAGCGAAGCGTGGCGTAGGTCACCAGGCTGAGGATCACCGCGATGTCATACAGGCCGTAGCCCACCGCACCGCCGACCGCGCCGGTCGCCCAAAGACTTGCCGCAGTGGCTGTTCCCGAAGCGCCGGCAGAGTGCTTCAGGATCGCCCCACCTCCGATGAAGCCGACGCCGGTGATGAGACCTTCCAGGATGCGGGCCTGACCGATCGAGTCGATGCCCAGTACACGGATGGCGACCAGCACGAAGCCACAACTGGCGATGGCCACGAGAGGAAAGGTGCGTATGCCAGCGCTGCGCTCCTTGCGCTCCCGGTCCCAGCCGATGGGCAACGCAAGCACGTACGCGATCGCCAAGTCCATCACGTGGGAGGCGATCTCGACCCAATTCACTTGACCTGTCATGTTTGGCTCCTAGCCGTTTGATAGTGAGAACGATCGGCAAAGCGGCAAGCGTTAAGCATTCCTGACAACACCGTAATCGCGCCGTCAGCGGCTTGCCCGCAGCGGCAACCGATCATGGCGACGCACTGGGCAGCCCCCCCTGGCTCCCAGCCCGCCAACCACGATGTATCGGAGCGACCATGTCCATTCTTCGCCGCCTGTTCAGCGGCCACCACAGCGGTGGTCACGGACGAAGTGATCACCACGGCGGGCATCGCCGTCTCGGCGACCCGAGGTACGACTCGCACGGCAGTCGGAATTCGGGATGGTCGGAACCGTCGCAGCCGCCAATGGCGCGCTCCAACGGACAGCATGTCGCCTGCATGCGCTGCGGCGCGAGCAACAACGCTGCAGGCCGCTTCTGTACCCAGTGCGGTTTCGCGCTGCGCCCCACGGCTTGCGGGAAGTGCGCCGAACCGCTCGGCACGGAAGGCAAGTTCTGCCCAAATTGCGGCACGCCCATTCCCGCCTCGTCTCCCGCTCCGTCTCCCGCTTCATCTGGTTGAACCTCGCTCGTCTGGACGTTCGACCTGCAGTGGCGGTGCTTCGCCGTCAGCGAGCTGTTCGATTGGTACTTCGCAGGAGCCTGGCCTGACGAGGACAAAGCGCGGGTCTGATGTCGGACGGGTCGTTCCCGCCGGCAGCAGAAGGATCCAGCCTCGATGGTTGCTGCGGTAGCTGGTCAGGGCGAAGGGAGCTGTCGTGTCTTCGGGTCGGCGGCAATCCAGAGTCGCAGCTGGCACCTTGAACTCTGCCGCGGGGCGCACCGCCCACAGCGTCGCAAGACGCCAACCCTGGTTTTCGAGATGGGTCGGCACCCCCGGGGTCGTGCAGCCCCACAGGAAGAGCGCCAGCGTCACCAGGACGATGCCCCAGTGCGGCCTGTGCCGATCAATCTGCTTGGCTCGCCCCATTTCCACCCCCGTGTGCCCGTCGATTGCCGAGAAGGGTCGAACTGTGGGACTGACAGCCCCGCCAAACACTGACCGCGGGATTACAAGACTGACAACTTCGGATCGTTCAAGGCTTCAGCGCCTCACGACCGGACCAAGGAACTCTGATGACGACACGCATTTCCCCTCGGGCCGGCCAACCGGCGCGCGAGGAGGACCTCATCGATGTGAGCGCCCTGCGGGGAGCCTATTTTTCGCTGATTCCCAACTCCGAGGACCCTCAGCAGCGCGTGCGCTTCGGCACATCAGGGCACCGCGGCTCATCCTTGGATGGCTCCTTCAATGAGCGACACATCTGGGCGATCACGCAGGCCATCTGTGACTATCGAAAGAGCGCAGGCACGACGGGACCGCTCTTCCTTGGCATCGATACCCATGCGCTGTCCCTGCCCGCGCGTACGAGTGCCCTGGAGGTTCTCGCGGCCAATGGCGTTGATGTCCGTGTGGCGCCGTCGGGCCAGTTCACGCCAACGCCTGCTGTTTCCCTTGCGATCCTCGACTTCAACCGGATGCACGCGCCTGGTCCCCTGGCCGACGGCATCATCGTGACCCCCTCCCACAACCCACCGAGGGACGGCGGGTTCAAGTACAACCTTCCGCATGGCGGGCCGGCCGACAGCCACGCCGCGTCGGTGATCGAGGAGCTGGCCAACCAGCATCTCGCGGAGCACTGCAAGCGCGTGAGACGCGTTGAAGTTGCCAGGCCATTGGCCTCCGGTGCCGCGCGCCCTTACGACTTTCTGCAGCGCTACGTGGTGGCGCTGAGCCACGTCATCGACCTTCAAGCGATTCGAGAGTCGGGCATCCGCATCGGCGTCGACCCGATGGGCGGCGCCGGCCTCATGTACTGGGAAGCCATTGCCGACAGGTATGGTCTCCCGCTGACCGTCGTCAACGCCAACATCGACCCCACGTTTTCGTTCATGCCGCTGGACTGGGACGGCCAGATCCGCATGGACCCGTCTTCCGCGTTCGCCATGCAGGCTCTCACGCGTCAGTGTTCCTTGTTCGACGTCGCGTTTGCCTGCGACACGGATCATGACCGGCACGGCGTCGTATGTCCGAGCAGCGGCTTGCTGCCACCCAACCACTTCCTCAGCGTCGCAACGGACTATCTGCTGATGCACAGACCTCAGTGGCCCATGACGGCCGCAGTGGGGAAGACCGTGGTGACCACGTCCATGATCGACCGGATCGCACAGGCCATGGATCGCCGCGTCCTGGAGACTCCGGTGGGCTTCAAATGGTTCGCCCAGGGGCTCCATGATTGCGAGCTGGCCGTGGCATGTGAAGAAAGCGCTGGGGCCTCGTTCTTGCGACGTGACGGGTCGGTGTGGACGACGGAGAAGGATGGGATCGTGGCGGGGCTGCTCGCCGCGGAGATCACCGCCCGTGCCGGGGCGGATCCCGGGCTGTACTACCGCACGTTGAGCGCGACTCTCGGTTTGACCTGGTCCGATCGCATCGATGCGCCGGCTGCTCGGGATCAGCGAGCTAGGTTGGCCAACGCGACAGCCGAAGATCTTCAGCAGCGCGTGCTCGCCGGCGATGAGATCACGCAGGTGCAAACGCGAGCGCCAGGCAATGATCAACCGATCGGCGGCATCAAGCTGACTTCGCGACGCGGCTGGGTCGCGATGCGTCCCTCAGGTACCGAGGACGTATACAAGGTCTACGCGGAGAGCTTCGAAAGCGAGGAACATCTTCAGATGCTGCTTTGCGATGCACTGTCGCTGGCCGACGGTGTGATGGCGGATGCGGAGGCCTGACGCGGGGTCGCCGCGCGCGGAACCTGCGCAATATCTCGGTGGGTCAACCGATCTCGCCATTGATCACACGCCCGCAGCTGCGGCCAGCGTTCGCCCGCTACGCTTCCTTCTGGTTGGCGTCGCTGCCACCATCGTTCACTGGGTTGTCGTCGCTGCCACCGTCTCGACTTTCGGTTGGGAGCTTTTGAGGGCGAATCTGATGGCGTGGTTGGCGGCCGTGGGTGTGTCGTTCATCGGCCACCAACGCTGGACGTTTGGTTCAAGGCGAGCTGCCACGAGTAGCGCGGCCCCAAAGTTTCTGGTGGTCTCACTCGCCAGCTTCGTCCTCAACCAGGTCATGTTTGCATCGCTGCTGCGATGGACCGAACTTCGGTACGGCGTTGCACTCGCGGTGGTGCTGCTGCTTACGGCGAGCGTGACCTACCTCGCCAGCAACCTATGGGCCTTCTGTGCTCCGTTGGATCGACCATAGCTGCTGCCGAAGTGCGGACCTCCGCCGTTCTTTGCGAATTCCGCATCGCGACTGGACGTAGTTGCCACCGCTAGGCTTCTTGAACTCAGAAGCTCTCGCGAAGCGGAATGCCCGCCAAACGGAGTGCCTGACGCTTCAAGGCATCCTTGCGTGACCACTCGGGCGTATTGTGGTGATCACCGCGCTGCACCTCCTCCACGTAGGTCACGTAGCCGGCTTCGTTGCATACGACTATGTCAAGTTCACAGTTCTGTAAGTACATCCAATCCTCAGCGCTGAAGTGCGGCTTGAGCGCTCGCACGTCGACCAGACTGCGCATCGGATAGTTGGGAACCACAATGGAGCTTGGCAACTCGGCGCGAATCCGATGGAAGGCGTTGCACTCGGTGTTTGACCTGAACAATCGCGTCGACGTTGCCTCCGGTGGGAGGGAGGATTCGCCTTGCAGAAAGTAAGGATTGAGCACGAGCCGCCCGCGAGTGCTACGGTGAAGCGCCTCACACATCCATCCCGAGCCTTCGGCATAAAGCTGCACGCTGGCGCCGTCTACGACGAGCGTGATGGCCTGCTCGGAGACTTCCAGATGGCGAACGCCAGGAGTATCTAGCGCTGCGCTGGACAGCCAAACTGCCGCTTTATCCAAGGCCTCCGTCGCTTGCTCGTCGTGCAACCAGCGCTGAGTCTCGCAGCTCCAGATGGGCCACGACGCCGCTGTCATCAGCTGTTGGAAGGAGTGGCACTCGGGCAGCCACTCTTCAGTTACCCGATAGATCAGCCTGTAGCGTTCGGCCAAACCGAGGATTTCGTTTTTCTTCCCATTGTGCTTGCTCAGGTACATGTTCAAGCAGTTGAGAAAATCGTCCCCGTCTTTCGGTTTGAGCTCGATCAAGGCTCGTAGGGCCTTGTTGGGGTCGTTCTTGTGAAGCACCCAGTCCCGGCGCATACGGTCCTGGTCCGGTATCGGCTCTTGGTGCGTCTTCAGGCGCTCCAACTCCCTCTCGTAGGTTGACATAGCTCTGGGTGATTCGTCAGCGACAAGCTGGCGCAGGTCGGAGGCGAGGCGACTGTTCAAAGCAGCGCAGAAATGACAGTCGCACGACTTCGACGAGACTCTCGCGTCCGTTGTGTCCAAGCTGTGTCGGCAACGTTGGCAACTGAACATGCCGCGGAATAGCAAGCCTGGGTTGGCGACATCTAGCGTCTTGAGGCGATAGCTTCCGTCCTCGCCGCAAGCAGGACAACGAACCTTGGCTTCAAGTCCAATGTCCAAGGACGCGAGATTCGCGAAGCTGATGCTCTTCGCGTTCTTCCACGGGGACGCGTTGCCGGTTTCGAGCAACATCCGAAGCGCTTCGAGGGCCGCCAATTTTGCGAAGACTTGGCGAAGCGTTCGAGCGTCTGGCTCCAGTGGGCCGTTGGCGCCGTTCCCGAAGACGGGCGGCCGTACAACGGACTTGGCTGCCGTGGCCGTTCGTTGGTCCAATATCTCCGAGAGGTAAGTGAGGACAGCGTCGCTTTGCTCAGGTGTGCATGCGGCAACCAACTCAGCGACGGCGGCGTAAATGACAGGCTGCAACATGCTAGCCAACGCAGCCTGAATCTGCTCTCGATTGAGCGACACTTCTGCCCGGTGCCGTTGGTGAAGGCGAGCAAGCCTCTCCCTTCCGGCATCAGAAATCAGTGGGATCTCGTGCGTGCTGGAACGCCACCTCATGAGCCGCATGGTCACCTCTATCTGCGAAACCGTAGATCGCAGTTATCTCATAGACCTCTTCGTCCCCGACGAGGCTGCGGGCCCCAGGCACGAGCCTACGTCATTGGGGGAGTGCACACGCGGAGCTGCCCGGACCTTTGCGCAGATGTCTGGACGCTTCATGCTGACGCGGCTTGGACTTTTTGCACCGAGGCCAGGGAGGGGGGCGACGCTTTAGCTCTGGAGAGAAATCGGCACCTTGTCGCGAAGCAGCTATGACCGGTCCGATCAACGAATCGCTGGCGCCGGTCTGGACATGTCGGCGAGATGGAGACGGAGTGGGAGAGATGGGAATTTACTCCCTGGTCGCAAAGAAAAAGGCCCGCAGATGCGGGCCTTGGGCGCGAGCGGAAGACGTCTTACGCTGCGAGACGTGCGTTGCTCTCTTCGTGCTGCAAAGCAGCAGCTTCCGCCTGCTCTACGGCAGCGGCGGCCTCTTCAGCTTCGCGCTCAAGCGCGCGATCACGCTCCAACTCCTGCTGACGACGCAAGGCTTGGTCGCGAACGATCGCTCGCTTCTCAGCATCCACAAATCTCTTGCAGATTTCGCGGATCAACGGCTGATAGCCCATCCCATTCAGTTGGGCGATCGCCTTCAAGTCTCGAACCATCTCCTTGGTGAAGCGGATCGAAATCGGGTGAAGGCCGAGCGCTTCGTCGACGTTCTTTGACTCGTCGGCCTTTTTTGCGTGGGTCGGGTCGTTGCCGAGGTGTCCGGTGGGCCCCCAGTCATCCGCAGTCGCTTCCACGCGATCGAGCAGATCTTGGTTGATGGGCATGTGCGCTCCTAGTTTCCGTGAAGGTCAAAAATGTCTTGTATCGTCTTCGTGGCTGGGTACGCAGTCTTCAGATAGATGTTCTCTTCGTCTTCGACATACACGATCTTCAGCAGCCTTCCCACGTGGGTCTCCGCGACGAACCAAACCGTGGCCGGATCGGTCCGATGCTCTTCCCGGTCGTCGCAGACGACTCGCCCGCATCGATTGAGAAAGCACTCTCGCACTTCCCGGTCCGTGACCGAGCCGTGAGAGGAGTCCCCGATCTTCTGTCGGATCTTCTCAGAAATGACGAGCATGGCAAGATTGTATATACGCCACGATGCCCCTGCAATTTTGGTGCTCTCCTCGTCGGGCTGAGGGGAAGGCATCACTCGCGGAGAGCACGTATATACGTCCAGGCTCCTCCCAACACAAGCCCCGACAGACGGCCGGTGTAGCTTTGATGGGCAAACGCGCGTCCCGCGTCTTTGTAGGTGTTCGTAGTTCGGAGTTACTCCGACCCAGCGTCCCATTTTGGCTGTCTGTCACTGCGGAAAGCTGTAAGGCGCCGCAATCTCCTGTGACATCGTACCAACGTGGGATCGCACCACTCGCGGTTGGAAGCCAGCAAACTAGAGGATAAGCCATTGATTTATATGAGCATTTAGACGGGGTAGTCTTGCAAACAGGCTGTCAGTGAACGCCCACGTCAAGGTGGTGTCAAAAGTTCTCACAGCAGACATCTCCAAAATCAAGGACTTGCCGCCGGCGGAGAAGACCAGGGATGTAGCGCTGGTGGTCCCTGTTGCTAGGGTTGGATGCGCAAACCTCCGGACGCCCATCAGCCGCGCCAGATCATCTAGGGCTGACAAACCGAAGGGCTGGCAGCCTTTCGCATCTCTTCATCGTGCGCGCAGCTTCCTTGCCAGCTCCATCGCGCGTGCGCGCGAGGCCCCTCGTTCCTCCGGACTTGACCTCTCGGGCGACGGCACGTCTTCCAGGATCGCTTCGGCGCGGATCTGCTCAAGGTCACCCGGATACGAAGCAACCCAAATGGGCTTGAACCATGCTTCGAACTCGTCGGCAAGGACGTGCGGCGACGTACCTTCGGTAGACCACCGGACGTGGCCCGGGTATTCGGCAAGAATTCTCTCCAGGAACGGCCGCGATAGACCCAATCGCTTGGCGACCTCGGTAGTTGTGATCCAACGGGCGTCGTCGGTCGGCTTCATGTTGACCTCGCCAGGTTGCTGGCCCACTGCTTCTATCGCTCACGATCTGACTAGCGCTTACGAGCGCGTTTGGGGCCAAGTAGCGCACGGACGTTTCTTGGCTCCAGCTCGATGCCGGCGTCAAATTCTGCTTTCGTGGGCATCCGTATGCGGGCCGCCTTTTCGACCAGTCCCGAGCGGACCACGACGAATCTTCCCGGTGCTACCTTCACGCGCTTCATGACGCACCTCTTTCGCATCGAACCTACTTGCACCGCCGCGTTGGCGGCCAAGCGCTACCGTTCACCCAAGCGATCCGTCAGGCGAGCCAAGATCCACGAGCGGTAGCTCTCGGGCATTTCGAAATCGTTGGCCAAGTTGACCCTGAATTTTTTCAGCATCTGCTCCGTCGTCAGAGCTGCGTACTTAGGCTTGAGCGCCTTCTCTCGAAGGAAGCCCACGGCCCAGTCCACCACTTCGCAACAGCGAAAGAAGTCCTCAGCCCGCTCCTCCGGCAGGGAGCCAGGCTCGTGAAATCGGCCATCGGGCCCCCGCGTCAGGCTGAACTTGAGTTGCATGCCGGACAGCGATCCGCCGAAGGGAGGGTGAGGGAAGTCGTCTGGAACGGCAAGGGTCATGGCTTCGCTCCTTCAACAAACTGTGCGGCCACGGTTGCCCGACTCATGCGAACTGCGCTTGGCCCGTCGAGCTCGCCAGGCACCACGACCTCCAGCTCGCCGTCCCCGATGATGGCCGTGATGCCACGCAACCCTACCCCTACGGACTTGAAGCCTTGAGATCGCCATGCCTGCGACTGGTCCTCGAAGCGCCACCGCGCATCGTGAAGGTGTCCGTGCGCAAGCAGACTCACCCCTAGGGCGCGCGCCAGGTCGTCCAGGACAGGGAACCCGTACGGGTGATATCCGCTCGCCTCATGGGTCACGAGAATGTCTGCCCGATGCCGCTTGAGCCGCTCGAAGTCTTCGGGGTAGATGGTGCCCCAGTGCTTGAAGTGAGGACCGTCACCGTAGCGATGCTGACGAGGCGTTGAACGCGCATGTTGGCGCATGCTGCTGAAGCTTGGCGGTGCGCCAGCGGAACCGCCGGCCCCCTTGGGCATCCAAACACTGCCGCGGAATACGTTCCCGAGGCCGGCGATCCTTCGCCCATCCTCGAGCTTCACAACCCGGCCATGCAGGTTCCTATCCGCCAGCCCGCTCTGCCAAGTGCGCTCGATGTCGACGATCCGATCCGCGTCGTGGTTCCCCGGGATCCACCACACGCGGTCGGCCACCGGAGCCAGGACCGTCTCCAGGGGAGCGTCAGGTTCCATATCGCCGAGAAGAATGACGGCAGCGGGATCGAACATCGTCGTCGCCTCAAGGATGTGGGCGAACTGCCCGTGAGGATCGCCGCACAGCAAGATTGGTCTATGGGTCATGAGTCATTGGCGCGCTTCGTCCAAATCATTCGCTGGCGGTGCGGTGCTGCTGGCTTGTGCCCCGGCCGTTCAGTGCTCTGGGGCCGTAAGCCGCGATGGAGCGGAACCCTCGCCGAATGCGGGTTGAAAGCAGCCGCCCGTTCACCGTCCTTGTCGGCTGGATACCGAACACCGCTCCCAGATGAGTGACGTGGAGGTAAATCCGTTGGCCGAGGTGGAAGCCGGGCACGGCAGGCGGTAGGTCAATCCTTCCTGCCTTCCTCACTTGGCTTGTCCAGGCGGTGCTTCTCGTTCGACTGTTCATATCCGTTCTCCCGTTTGCGCTGGGCGTGTGGAACAGGCTCGCTGATTGGCAATCTGATTTCCCCGCAGTCCTCAAAAGTCCATATGCACACACCTAGCTCACGACAACAATTGTGACTTAAACGCTGGTGATCCTTAAGCAGCATACGTGAAGACCCACGGGTAGCTTCCATCCGTACTCAGCCCAAGGAGATTGCCGTCAGCGCGCGTGAGCAGCTGGCGATCAGTCTCATTCGGCCACGTGCTCAGAAGGGGTGGTCACAGGAGGCGCTTGCGCTGGACTTTCGTAGCTCGTGTTGAGCGCCTGCACGGAAATGTGTCGATCGACAACATCGAGCGTTTGGCGCAGGTGCTCGGCGTCCCGATGCGAGACTTCTTCGCTCCGATATTTAGGGAGAGAAGAACCGCAGCTTGACGATGGGACCGAGCGCTGAACGACGGCTGCCGGCCAGCCGCCCTCCGGTGCTAGCCGCTCGATTTTGAACGCTTCACGCGCTGCTTTGACGTGAGCTTCCCCAACTCAACGCCGCCCTTGCTCAGAGCGTTGCGCGCCGCTGCTTGACCGGACACGCGGTCGTCCTTCGCCTTGCTATGACGGAAGTCGTCCTTCGGATCCCCAGGGCAGTAGGGAAGCACTCGGCTCATCACGCCTCTATGTTTTCGAATGGCCTCAAGGACACGAGGAAGCCAACCGTCAACAGCTGTGGGGCGCTTCAGGACCAGCACCAACCCGCTGTACTCATCGTTTTTCAACTCCTCCAGCCCACCATCCGGAGTTACCTTGCTCCGCCGTTCGACATCAAGAATGAAGATCGTCCGGTCGGGCGTTGTCACACGCGCGACCAGAACTCCACGAGGAGCCCTGCGATCAACGTCGACGTAACCCCAGCTATCGCCCGCCGGCGAGCCCTCATGGTCGCTCAAGCCAGGTATACGAAGAGGCTGAAGTCGCGGAGGCCTGCTGTCCCAACGTGGATTCACCTGCACGAAGTCGTCCTCGCGCGTGAACCAGCTCAAGGTCATCACCTGCTGTGGATGCTCCGTGGCCAAGAACCTCAGCCCCTCCCAGAGGTCACGCAGGGTCCCGTACGACTTCAGCTCAATGGCAGAGTGGTGCGACGCATAGCTCACACCGCCAGCTTGAGATCCCCCCCGTTCTGCGGCTGACGCTTGATCTGCAGGTTCCTCTTGGGGGATGAGCGTCCCGCGGGGCTTGCGCTCGCCCCCCTCCTGACTTCGGCTCACTATTTCGCGAGCCACACCCAGGATCTGCATCTTTGGGTCCCGCATCAGCACCGAGCCGGATGAAGTTGTGGGCGCTTCCAGATCGACAAGGGACGCCTCCGCCTTGTCGTCGGCGTCAAATTGGCGTCGGTAATAGCCGCCGGGCCCCATCTCTCCGTTTTCGCGGCGTTCGTCGACACCGTCGTCTTCCTCGGTCAACGCTTGGTCGCGAACGACCTCGATCGGCGGGCCCGACGGCTGCGACATCCCGGTGATTCGAAGGCCAAGGAACGTCCGTTCATCGACCTGCAATCCCTCGACCTCGAGTTGTGCCGTCCCGTGCCACCAGGGATGAATCTTCGGGAATGCAACTTCACGGAACCAGTCTTCGCTCTCATGTTCGGACCACCGACGGTCCGCGCTACCGGTTGTCGCAGTGGCAGGATTTCGTGGGCGGACAACGGCTTGCAACTGCGGAAAAAGTTCGTTGACGCGCTGGCGTGTTTGCTCTTCGAAGAGCAGATGCCCCAGGAGCAGGGCGTCATCCTGATACATGCCCGGATGGAGCCGCAGTTGCCACCTCGAAGACGACGACCCAAGGATCGCCGAGCACATCATGGGAAGGCAGTTTTTGAGTGGATGTTGCGTCAACAGCCTCGTGAGTCGACCCGATCTGCCGTAGCAGCGAGCAAGGAACACGGCGGCGGGAATCAAGAGCGTTCGCCCATTCGCCGTTGTGAGCCGGACCATCTTGCTACGGTCTTTGTCGTGATTTCGCAGAAGGTATTTCTCGGGCGGGAAAGGGAAACTTCCACCCGACTCAGCCATGGAAACGAAGTCGTACTTCCCGTCCGAGAAGTCCACCGTGAACAACCTGCGCTGGTAACGGATTTGACTCGTCGAACGCTTGTTGGACCAGATCGAGCCGATCGACAGTAGGGGCAGCGACGTGATCGCCATGGTCCTGGAGAAAAACTCGCCGAACGTGTTGTCCGGTCTGAGGCCGCGAAAGAGCACCTCGATATGCGGCAGCGCCACGTCCTTCCGGGGGTTCTGCATGGTGCCCAGGGGCCACCAAACGACGCAGGCTTCGTCTTGCTTGTTCCCCTCGCTCAGCTTGCGGCGCCCCAGGGCCGCCAATTCGGGACTGCGTATTACCTCTTCTCGGTCGATCAGATCAGGCACGGTTGCGGGTTTTGAGAAAGCTCTGGGGCAAAGTATTGCCTCACCGTCGCCTCGTCCAAGAGCAGTGCAGCGTGCCCCTCACCCAAACGCCAAGTTCGTCACGAGTGCGCACGGTAGGTGCGGCCTGGCGACTCAAGCGTGCGCCTCAGCTGGTGGTCACCTTGAACCGCGATACATAGGAGACGGATCAGGGATCCAGTACCGTTCCGCGCCATGCTCAAGCTCCACGCCACCGTATGCGTTAAAGAGCTTTCCCTCCGTCAGCAAGTGCTGAGCTTGCTTAAGGGAGATCCAATGGAAGTACATGAGCGCCACCGGCCGCCAGCGCTGATCGAAATCGGCAGAGCGGTCCTCTTCGAACAGCATCTGCCGGATCTGCACCTCAAGTTGTCGACGGCGCCTGTGGAAGATCGTGCGAGCGCTGGATTTCGGCACCGCAAGGTTGACACCGAGCGTCTCTCGAAGGAATGTCGCGAAGGCGAAGAGCGCGGCGCGTTGACCAGGCGCCTTCATGAGGTAGTGTGTGACGTCATCCTGCGCCGGGAGCTGGTCCCCTGCCAAAGATGCCAGATCGAGGGCGGGTCTAAACGACAGCCGCGCGGTCCGCACCGAGATATCTCCCTGTGCAACTCGCTTGCTCAAGAACTGATGAAACGCCATCAACGCTTGGCGAGGCAACGGCTGCTCTGGTAGCTCAGAGAGTTGCTCTTCGAAGCGCCTGGCTTCGGACGCTTGTATCTTCTTCTTGGCACCGATCTCGACTCCGAGCACTTCCGACAACCACCTGGCCGCTAGCAGGTGCGTGCGCAAACCTTGCGTTCCAAAATGGCCCAGCAGATCATCGGAGCGCCAGCCACCATCGTTGCGCTCCGGGAGAGCAGCCAGCTTGACGAAGAAGGCTACATGGCGCGGCAGTGACAGCGCCGTGCGTTTGGGGTCCGTTGTTGTGGCCGCCCAAGCCGCAAATTCCTTGAAGCGCTTTTGGATGCTGGCACGCGAGACCATATGCGAAAGCTGGTCCGCATCGATCGAGCATTTCTGCGTCCAGTAGCAGCACTCACACCGGCCATTCGCCCCTGCGGCGACCGCGCTCCCGCAGGCTCCGCAAGGTGCCGAGGGGTTCTCCGCGCACTTCTTGCAGATCCATCTTCCATCCGCGGTGGCAGTGCATGACCGCGATCGCCGGCAGCTGCTGCAGGTGTGGTGGTCGTTGTTGCATCCCGGACAAAGTCGCGGAGCTTCAGGATTGCCGTGGCGGCGAGACAACCGCGCTGATGGACGGTTGCAGCGTTCACACGGCTCCTCGTCAACGAAATAGGTCCGACAACTCGAGCACGCAGGGCCGTTCGCCGTGAGCTTTCCTAGCGGCTGCCCGAAACGACGGCACCGCACACACGGCTGCTTCTTGATGCACGCCGTGCACACAGCGTCGGGTTCGC
Organism: Mitsuaria sp. GD03876; assembly: GCF_029840635.1. Lineage (GTDB taxonomy): Bacteria > Pseudomonadota > Gammaproteobacteria > Burkholderiales > Burkholderiaceae_C > Roseateles. The sequence continues at coordinate 103,131 of NZ_JAOCCU010000004.1, forward strand.
GCACAAAGAGCCGACTGAACATGCCGCAGCCACCACACAACCGTCGCTTGAACAGCCGCGAGTAGCAGGTGTTGCAGTATGGAATCTCACGGTAGACCTTGTGAGCGCGATCAATCGCGTGATCGCAGCCTCCGCAGATGATGCTCTTTTCGGTCATAGGTAGGCTCGATGCATGCGGCGCAGAAGGCGCGCCCATTCCTGGCGGACCAACCCCGCCGGCCGCGCACCCGAGTTCGGCCTGAACGTCGGGCTCCTACGTTTCTCACCTGGTCGAGGATGCTGTGGACCCGCCAGTAAGCAGGACACATCTTGCGGCGTAATCTGCGCCAGCTGACCTGCCACCCGGCCAAGACGCAGATGGCGCTCACGCACGGATAGCAGTTCGAAGCGAAGTCCCGGCCCAATCGGTACCGGAGGGTTGCCGTTCACCATCAGTTCCTTAGGCTGCTTGAGCCGAACGCAGTGCTGCAGAACCGCGAACCATGCAGGCGTCGCGACTTCGAGCGATCCGAGGACACCTGTGCCGCACTTCAGCACGGTGTCCGCCCGTGCCTGCATCTCAGCGGCCCACGGGTCCAAGCGACTCGCGATGGCACTGCGGTGATCGAACTGACAGTTCCAGCAGCTCGTGAGGCTCACGGGACGAGGAGTGTCGCGAAATGGTTGATGCACGGCCAGGCACTTGCAGCAGTGCTCAAGGAGTTCGCAACCGTGGTTCAAACAGCCCACATTCCATGCCGCACGCCATGCTCTACGGAGATAGGGGCGGACATCCGACGCGAGGCATTCGGGGCAAAACGGCTGGCCGCCCGCGTTCCTGCGATTGCGCATTCCCCTTGCCGCCAGCCAAGGCCAGACGGGCTCCGCGTGGCCAAGCGAAGCGCCCAAGGGCCGCAGCAGTTCGCGCATCTCGCAAGCGCGAATTTGCTCCGCGTCGACACCGCATGCTCGATGCAACGCGTTTAAGCGGGCATCGCTGAGTCCGCGATCCAGATCCACCGTCCATGCCCGCCAGCCTGGCCAGATCACGCCGGTCAAGGTGAGTGGTTCGCAGTGCGCTGCGACTGCGGAGCGCAGAAGCCAGCTTGAAAGCGTCTCGTCTACCTGGATTGGAACAAGGCGGATCACGCAATCGCCTTCAGGCAGCCTTGCCTCGCAGCTTCGCGGTGCGGTACACGCCTCTCGCGCGGATGGCATCCTCAGTGATCTGCTCGATGCCTGTCTTGATCGCATTCTTGGCGAGTTCCTGAAGAAGGAACTGCAGATCACCAAGAACTCCGCCAGAGTTCGTGTGGAGGAGGCTTGCCAGCCTGACCGTCGACAGTTGCGACGCCTTGCGCAGCGGCAACACACTTTCAAACCCAGCGAGCAGCGTTTGAAACTTTTCGTCGGCGTCCCAGAGCGGCACCGGCAAAATCTCAAATCGGCTGGTGTGCTGCGGGTCCGTGTACAGAACTTGGACCGCATTCGCAGTTCCGATCCCGACGATGGGGACCCGGCAGACGTTGCACAGGTATTTGATCGCGTTCATCACGTCACCTTGCTTCTTCCTCGTCCCGCCTAGCAAGCTGTGGAACTCGTCGATGAAGATCATCCTGACCTTGCAGTCACGCAACTGCTGGACCACCTGATTGCGCAGAGTAATCGCTGGAGACGAGGCTCGATATGCCGTCCAGAACTGGTCAAGGATGGTCGCATACAACCCCTTCTCATCTGGAGTGGGAGGCGCCTGCGCGAGGATCACCGGCTTGACTGCCTCCCGCTCCTCATCAATGAACGGCTCTCCGCATTGCTGGACGAAGCGGTGCACCAGCGTGGTCTTCCCGTTGTTGGGCTCGCCAATGAGCAGATAGTTTTTTGGCCGTATGCGCGACGGTGCATTGAGAACACCCGTGAAGACGTCCAACACCTCCTTCGCTCGTCCGTAGCCTACCCAGCGGTCCTCTTCGATGAATGCGAGACGTTGGGCATCCGTCAGCTGCATCACATGGCGAAACTTCTCGTTGACGTGGTCGTACGGGCCAGAAGAAGCTGGACTATTCATGGTCAACCGATGTCCAGGGTTGGAGCGATAGGCGCGTCAGTCATCCCGGAAAAACCCACCTCGCCGCTCTGCCGAGCGGTCGGTGGTGACGAGGACACGAAGCCTTTCGCGGCGGCGGGCGACGCGGACGGTGGGTGTGACCCTGCCGACTTTGCAACCTTGCGGTGTTCTGAGTTGCGTTGCTGTTCTCGACGCGCCCGCTTGGTTTTTGCTGCCGACTCAGCAATGTCTTCCCGTCGAGACTTGATGGACTCAAAGACCGCATCGGCGTCACCCGGATCGAACCCCTGGTCCTTCAGCTCTTTCTGAGCCCGCCGGTGTTCCCAGATGCTGATGCTGTCTTCTGTATAGACCCAGGGGACGCGGAAGTACTGCTTGACGTCCGGGTCGAAGAACCAGAGCGCCGAAAGGTCCCGCGGGTCTCGGCGGAACCGCAGCTTCGGGCTCGCCTTGGTTTCCGAATCCTCCTGACCAATCCAGGGTCGAAGGCAATGATCAAAGTAGCGGAGGTTATCAAGCGTCACACCATCCTTTTGAATGGTGCGCTCAAACGACGGCATGAAGTGCAGCATCAACGCGTGCTTGTCCTGGGTCCTGCTCGGCAGACCTGTCCCACGCGCGGTGGGTCCGCCAAGGAGACCTTGCTCCCACTTGCGCAGGGGAGTCATGCCGATCGCGGAATGAGGACGACGGTGGTACTCGTTGCAGATCACCTTCACCAACTGCCGCTCGAACTCGGACAAGTTCATGATCGCCCGACCTTCTGAGTCGTACTCGCCGCGCTGTCCAACGTTGGAGAACGTGGTACCCGGTATGTCGTGAATCTCTCGCATCAGCGTCCCTTGGAGCCTCTCGATGCGGCCGCCGAATCTCGGCGTGCAAGCGGGCCGCCAATGCAGGTCAATTCCCAGCTCCGTGCAGGCCCGGATGAAGTCACTCGATCGGAACTCTGGGCCGTTGTCCGAGACAATCAGCTTAGGGCGCCCCCAGGCCGGCCAAACAGCATCGATGCCGAGCTTCAGCAGCCCTTCCTCCTTCGGCAGGATTGCATGCGCCATGCACATGGCGCTCGACGTCCTGGAGGGAGCGTCGAAGGAGAGATAAAAGCCCAGCACCATCCGGCTGAACCCGTCCATGGCCAAGGTGATCCAAGGCCGGCCGATGGGCTTGCGGTACACGTCATCCACCAAGATGACGTCCACACGCGTATGGTCGATCTCAACGCGCGAAAGCGGGAAGTCCGCGTCGGGTGCGGTGCCAGGAGTTGCCTGAAAGCGCTGCTTCGCAGCCTCCTTCTTCCCGCGCTTCTTCATCCGCTCTTCAAGAGGGATGGCGTCGATGCGCGCTTTCAGCGCGGTTGGGCTCGGTGCCTCAACTTTGTACTCACGACATTTGATTGCAAGTAGGCGGTGCGTCTTCGTGAGGGATGGTGCCTCCGCGGTCATGTAGTACTCATCGATCACAGCTCGCAGAGCCCGCTCGGCGTGCGCATCCAGGCGCCAGTTCCCTTTCTTCCAACCTCGTTTTCCCTCGAGCAGCGAGGAGACAGCATCGAAGTTTCGGTACTTGCTCAACCAGCGATACAGCGTCGACGTGTCCTTGCCGACGCGGGCGGCGTGCTCGGACACCACGCTGCGGGTGAGATGACCCGCCTCAATGAGCGGGCGGATGATTTCAAATCGGGCGCGGGCCACCTGCCAGTCCTCATCGTTCACCGCCGCAATGTCTTCCATCGACATGGGAGGGATCTCATTGCCCAGAGGTTCGAGCTCGAAGAGGCGCAGAACGTCAGGGCGCCCGGTGTCGACGTTGCGCGCAAACACTGACTCAAGCCCCAGAACCTCGACGACACGGAAGATCCCGCTCGCGTGCTTGACCAAGGCTCCCGGACCGGTGGAAAACGTTGCCAGATTCTTCGTCACGGCGCTGGTCGAGCCCGCTTCGCTCTCGATGGCTTCACTCATTGGTCGGGATCCACAGTTCGGTGTTGAGGTTCAACGGCCAGCAGACATCGCATTCGATCCTTCGGTTCGCGACCAGACTCCAAAGTTGCGCGACGCCTTCTGCACGATGGGCCGGGGTGAAGTACTTGTTGAGTAGGTACTCGAACTCGATGAGGCCAAGTTCCTCAAGGTCTTCGAGGATGCAGAGGTTGAGCGCCTCTTCGAACTCCAGGTCTTCGTAGCGGCGCAGAAACTTGATGTTGTCCAGTGCTAGGGTGCGGATGCGTCGGTCATCCATGATCGTGAAGCGCCAGCCCATCTCGATCGCGTAGCGTCGAGCAGCCTTCCACTTCGCACTCCACTCTCGCCAGTTCGCCTTCCAGTCCGCCGTGGGCTTCACTTCGACCAGCAGGGGCTTCCGCTGCTGCTTCAAGCTGCCTGGCGTGTGCCGGTACGTCACCAGGAAGTCCGGCGTGTAGGTGTACTTACGCCCGCTTGGCCCAACAAACGCTACCGCGCACGGCTGTGAAACCACGTGCGCTACGGCGAGGCTGAAGCGCTGCAAAAGAAGGTAATCCTTCTCAAGCGGCGACTCAAAGGGGACGCCTGGCTCCCCGTCGCGGAAGAAAACATGGCCCGTGACGTTGCGGTATGACCGCGGAATCTTGCGAACCGACCGAGGCAGGTCGGTGGAGTCGCACTTATTTGAAGAAATCTTCTTGGCAGTCGCAGCTAATTTGCTCATTTGCGTCGCAGCAATTTCGAGGAGAACCGCGCTAAGTGATTGTCAGGCGTGTAACTCAGTCGCAGCAATGGAAATTTGTCACACCCGGCGAGCGTTTCGCGCGCCGCATCACAGCGCGTCGTCAGCGGCGCTGATCGGCGGCGGCTCACCGCCTCGGCCGGGCGAGATCACGCTCGCGCAGCACGGCGTTCTGTTCCTCGACGAGTTGCCCGAGTTCCAGCGGATGTCGCTGGAAGCGCTGCGGGAACCGCTGGAGACCGGCCGCGTCCACATCTCGCGTTCCGCGCACCAGGCCGAGTTCCCCGCCCGATTCCAATTGGTCGCCGCGATGAACCCCTGCCCCTGCGGCCATCTCGGCAATCCGACGAAGGCGTGCCGCTGTTCGCCGGACCAGGTGGCGCGTTACCAGAACCGGTTGTCGGGCCCGCTGCTGGACCGCATCGACCTGACGGTGGAGGTGCCGGTGCTGCCGCCGGCCATCCTGTCCGCGGCGGCGGACGGCGAGACCAGCGCAGTCGTCGCCGCGCGCGTCGCCGCGGCGCGGGACCGCGCGATCGCCCGGCAAGGTTGTGCGAACGGGCAGCTGGGCGCGGCGCAACTCGACGCGCACCTCGGGATGGCGCCGGAGGCAGAGACGATGCTGCATCGCGCGTCGGCGCGGCTGGCGTGGTCCGCGCGCAGCTTCCATCGGGTGCTGCGCATCGCGCGGACGATCGCGGACCTGGCAGGCAGCGACGTCGTCACGAGCCAGCACGTGTCCGAGGCGATCCAGTGGCGCCGGGCGCTCCCGGGCCGGGATGACTGAGGATGACCGACGCAGGACCGGCGGCCGCGACGCCGCCGGCATCGCGTCACCGGTCATCGGGATCGATCTGGTTGAGGCAGTCGCAGACGACGCCTGCCAACCTCATCCAGCCGCGTGCCGGATCGCGTCATCCTGCCGATCCAGCGCCGCCTTGATGATCTGGTCGCTCTTCACATGGCGGGTCAGCGGATCCGCGAGCGGCCCGGCGGAGAAGAAGTGCTCGGTCCCGACCGCCGTCGCGCCGACACCTCGCAGCAGGTTCCCCAGGTTGGGCACCACGTCCAGCTTCACCGAGTACACGTTGACGTGCTGCTCCGCATTGGCGACATCGATGCCGAGCTTGGCGAACTCGCGCAACTGCCGGTCGTTCAGCGGCGCGGAGGACAACCCGGTGACCTCGACCGGCGACTTCAGCGAATAGTTGGCCAGCCCGCTCGAGGCCGCTTCCCCGCCGCCCTTCGAATGGCCCAGCGTCGACACCGAGTAATTGGCCAGGTGGCTGAACTGCGGCGTCTGCTGCAGCTCCTTCACCGCGCTGACGATGCGACGCGCCTGGTCATGGCTCTTCGTCGGTCGCCCCAGCGCGGTCTTGGCGTTGGCCGTCCATTGCGGAAGGGCCATTTCCAGGTTGCCCAGCGCGAGCCGCGCCGGCGATCCCGCCACCCGGCCGGCCGTCGTGCCGCCGAACACGATGCCGATGTCCTGGGTCTTGTCGTTGACCAGCAGCGAGCCGACCAGGCCGCTCGAGGTGTCGACCAGCGTGCCCGCCGGACGCTCCACCTGGCTGGACGGCAACAGCCCCTTCGAACCCGGCCGGGACGCCCGCTCGGACGACGTCCAGACCTTGTCGGCGACCGCCGTGGCGAAGGCGTCGTTGGGCTGGTAGTTGCCCTGCGCGATGCGCTGGTACGGGAACATGCCCAGGTCGATCTTTTCCCTCAGGCCCTCGTTGGCCTTGAGCTGCTGCTCCGGCAGCGACGCGGTCCGCGACGGGAAAGTGGGCAGATCGTGCCCGCGCAGCGGTTTCGGAGGGCTCGCGCCCGCGTCCGAGGTGGACGGCAGCATCGCGCCGCGAGGCGGCGCCGAGGCCTTTGCATCGCCCGGCAGCGGCGCCCGTCGGGCGCGCAGGCCGCCGGAGTCCGGCACGGCGGATGTCGACGTCGAGGACGAGGGCGAGGTGGGAGGCGCCGGACGCGTGTCGACGGCGGACGACCAGGCGTCGCCGAGGCGAGGTGCGCCCTGGCCGGAAGGGGGGAGTTGAACTGGCATCGGGCCATCGTGGTCCGCGTCGCCGGTGCCGGCGACAGCTCACCCGAAGCGATGCACGCGCAACGGAAGGCGCGCTCAGCCCTTGCCGGCGGAAGCCAGCCGCTCGTCGAGCCTGTCCATCAGCGACGCGCTGCCGCGCGGATCGATCTTTCTGCAGAACAGCGCGTCCGACGCCACGATGCGGTCGAAGTGCGCGTCGGTCAGGAGATGCGGATGCGCCTCGCCCGCCTCGAATTCGACGAAGCGCAGCGGGTCATTGACGATGCGCCCGGCGAACGGCGAGTTGCAGATCAACGTCGGGAAGAAGTGCTCGTCGCAGTAGCGGGTGGACCGCATGAAGCGCATCAGCCGCTCGTCCCGCGCGCGCTCGACGAGATGCGCCGCGCAGTCGCGGGTCAGCGTGAACCAGCAGCCGCCGACGAAGGGCGCGAGGCCGCCGACCATCCGGCGCCGCAGCCCCAGGCGCTTCATGACGCCGCGCAGCAGCTTGTAGGCCAGCGGCGGCATCCGGCTGTCGTGCCAGTGGTGGAAGTAGCCGTACCGGTCGGCGAAATGCGTGCGCTCGACGATCGGATCGTGCTGGAGGAACTGCTCGCCCTTGTGCGGCGCGAGCCGGGCGAGGATCTCCTCGGGCCGGCGCACCGGGTAGTCCTGCCCGCTGATGAAGGTCAGGTGGTCGAAGGCCGGCTCGGCCGCCAGGATCTCCCGCAGCGCCTGCAAGGTCGCCTCGACGGCCGAGACCTCGCCCCAGTGCACGCTGACGCGTTCCCGGATCAGCCGGGCGCGCGGATCGATGCGATCGACCGGCATCGTCGACTTGCGGTCGACGTTCACGTAGATCGTGATGTCCGGATGGACCAGGCGGTCGATGAGCCGGTTCAGCAGGTCGACGTTGGCGTGCGCCTGGATCAGGACGATGAGCTTGTGGGGGACGTTGCCGTCGCCGCGGGAGGTCGAGTTCACCGATGCCAGCCATTCAAGAGAAGCGGCCGGCGAATCGGAACGTCGGCCGGCGGGAGCGGCATCGTAATCGCTCGAGGGTGGCAGGCGGAGCCTCGCCGGCCCCGCCCGCTCGGGTCCAAGGCGTCGGGCATCGACGCCCTCGAACGCCCGGCCGGGTTCGCCGCGCCAGGCGTTCGAATCCGGCGCTTTACTGGCGGATCAGGTTGCCGTCGCTGACGCGGACGATGTCGCCGTTCTGCACGCCCGGGTCATGGCTGAAGTGCATCGTGCGGACCGACTGGTCGGCATTGCGCATCTTGACCACCCAGACCGTCGTGCTGCGCTGGCGCTTCTCGATCTCGTTGCCGGCGTAGCCGCCCGCGACCGCGCCGCCCACCGTGGCGATCTTCTTGCCGGTGCCGCCGCCGATCGCGCTGCCCAGCAGGCCGCCCACGACCGCGCCGCCCACCACGCCGATGCCGGTGCCCTGGCCTTCACGCGCTTCCGTGCGCACCGACAGGACCGTCGCGCAGGCCGCGCACAGGCGGGAATCGGCCTGCGCCGTGCCGCCCTGGCCGTTGTTCTCGGCATAGCCGGTGGAGCCGCTGTCGCGGGCCGGCTGCTGCTGCGCGACGCGGCGCGGCTCGTTGTTGCGGTTCAGCGCGTCGTCGGCCGAGCGCCGGGCGGCGCGCGACTCGTCGTTGGAATTCGCGCCGTTGCGGTCGACGATGTTGTTCTGCGGCTCGTTCATCGCCGCCACGGGCCCCTCGGGCATGGACGGGGCCGACTGGTGCCGCCCCGCGAAGAAGGCCGCCACGACCAGCACGGCCGCCCCAACGGCACCTGCCGCGATCTTGTGATTGGTAGTCAACGCCATGATTCACCTCTTATGGTTTACCCCTACGCCGGGGGATGAGCGAAGAATGCCACGCTGTTACAAGTCGCGGGTGGGTGGTTCTGTTCCGTTTGTAAAGGGGTGAAACGTAGCCTGTAGGACAAGGCCGCGTCCTGCGGTTTTCGTTGCGCCCAGGCGTCAGCCGAGCAGCGGCGCCAGGGCCCGTTGCGCGTCCGCCTGGTCCAGCGCCATGCGCGCCGCCCAGTCCGCGACCTGGTCGTCGCCGATGCGGCCGACGTTGAAATACGCCGCCTCCGGATGCGCGAAGTAGAAGCCGCTGACGCTGGCGGCCGGCGTCATGGCCATGCCCTCGGTGAGCGTCATGCCGATCTCCTCGGCCTGCAGCACCCGGAACAGGTCGCGCTTGACCAGGTGGTCCGGGCAGGCCGGATAGCCCGGCGCCGGCCGGATGCCGCGGTAGGCCTCGGCGATCAGCTGCTCGTTGCTGAGCGCCTCGTCCTGCGCGTAGCCCCAGAACTCCTGGCGCACGCGCTGGTGCAGCCGCTCGGCGAAGGCCTCGGCCAGCCGGTCGGCCAGCGCCTTGAGCATGATCGCGGAGTAGTCGTCCAGGTCGTCGATGAACTGGCGTTCCTTCTTCTCGACGCCCAGGCCGGCGGTGACCGCGAACAGCCCGATGTAGTCCGGCACCGTGCCCTTGGCGGCGATGAAGTCCGCCAGCGCGCGGTTGGGCCGGCGCACGCCGTCCACCACCGGCCGCTCGGATTGCATGCGCAGCCCGCGCCAGGTCATCAGCACCTCGGAGCGCGTCTCGTCGCTGTAGATCTCGATGTCGTCGTCGCCGACCTGCGCGGCGGGGTACAGCCCCATGACGCCGCTGGCCGTCAGCCAGCGGCCCTCGATCAGGCGCTGCAGCATCCGCTTGCCGTCGCTGAAGACGCGTTGCGCCTCGGTGCCGACGACCTCGTCCTTCAGGATCTGCGGGAACGGGCCGGCCAGGTCCCAGGTCTGGAAGAACGGGGCCCAGTCGATGCACTGCGCCAGCTCGGCCAGGTCGTAGTTGCGGAACTGGCGCCGCCCGATGAAGCGCGGCACCGCCGGCGTGTAGGCGGTGAAGTCGGCGCGGTGCTTGTTCTGGCGCGCCTGCGCCAGCGTCACCAGCGGCGTCTGCTTCTTGTTGGCATGCAGCTCGCGGACCTTCTGGTAGTCCGACTTCAGCTCGTCGAGGAAACGCGTCGCGCGCTCGTCCGACAGCAGGTCCGAGCACACGCCCACCGAGCGCGACGCGTCCGGCACGTAGACCACCGGGCCTTCGTAGTGCGGCGAGATCTTGACCGCCGTGTGCACGCGGCTGGTCGTCGCGCCGCCGATCAGCAGCGGGATCTTCTTCACGCGGAAGTAGTCGTCGCGCTGCATCTCGGCCGCGACGTGCTGCATCTCCTCCAGGCTCGGCGTGATCAGGCCGGACAGGCCGATGATGTCGGCGCCCTCGACCTTGGCCTTGGCCAGGATGTCCTGGCACGGGACCATCACGCCCATGTTCACGACCTCGAAGTTGTTGCACTGCAGGACCACCGTGACGATGTTCTTGCCGATGTCGTGCACGTCGCCCTTGACCGTGGCGATGACGATCTTGCCCTTGGAGCGCACGTCGGCGCCGGAGGCCGCCATCTGGCGCTTCTCCTCCTCGATGTAGGGCACCAGGTGGGCGACGGCGGACTTCATCACCCGCGCGCTCTTGACCACCTGCGGCAGGAACATCTTGCCGGCGCCGAACAGGTCGCCCACGACGTTCATGCCGGCCATCAGCGGGCCCTCGATCACGTGCAGCGGCCGGCCGCCGCCGGCGCGAATCGCCTGCCAAGCCTCCTCGGTGTCCTCGACGATGAAATCGGTAATGCCGTGGATCAGCGCATGCGACAGCCGCGCGCCGACGTCGCCCGCGCGCCAGGCCAGCTTGGCGCTGTCGTCCTTGGCGGCGCCCTTGACCGACTCCGCCACCTCCAGCAGCCGCTCGGTCGAATCGGGGCGGCGGTTCAGCACCACGTCCTCGACGCGCTCACGGAGGTCGGCGGGGATCTCGTCGTAGACGCCGACCATGCCGGCGTTGACGATGCCCATGTCCATGCCGGCCTGGATCGCGTGGTACAGGAAGACGGTGTGGATGGCCTCGCGCACCGGCTCGTTGCCGCGGAAGCTGAACGACACGTTGGACACGCCGCCGCTGACCTTCGCGCCGGGCAGGTGGCGCTTGATCCAGCGCGTGGCCTCGATGAAGTCGACCGCGTAGTTGTCGTGCTCCTCGATGCCGGTGGCGATCGCGAAGATGTTGGGGTCGAAGATGATGTCCTCGGGCGGGAAGCCGATCTCGTCGACCAGCAGCCGGTAGGCGCGCTCGCAGATCTCGGTCTTGCGCCGGTAGGTGTCGGCCTGGCCGGTCTCGTCGAAGGCCATCACCACCGCCGCGGCGCCGTAGCGCCGGATCAGCCGGGCCTGGCGGCGGAACTCGGCCTCGCCCTCCTTGAGCGAGATCGAGTTGACGATGCCCTTGCCCTGGATGCACTTCAGGCCCGCCTCGATCACCTCCCACTTGGACGAGTCGATCATGATCGGCACGCGGGCGATCTCGGGCTCGGACGCGATCAGGTTGAGGAAGCGCACCATCGCGGCCTTGCTGTCGAGCATGGCCTCGTCCATGTTGATGTCGATGACCTGCGCGCCGTTCTCGACCTGCTGGCGCGCGACGCCGAGCGCGGCCTCGAACTCGCCGTTCAGGATCAACCGCGCGAAGGCCTTGGAGCCGGTGACGTTGGTGCGCTCGCCGATGTTGACGAACAGCGTGCCGGCGCCGATGTTCACCGGCTCCAGGCCGGAGAGCTTCATCGCCGGCGGCGCGGGCCGGGTGGACAGGTCGGGGGCGGAGGCGTCGGCGGAGGTCGGGGCGGACATGGCGGCGGGTTCTTGCCGCAATGCCGCGAACGCGGCATTGCTGGTAGCGGAAACGGCGTGCATTCTACCGGTCGAGCCCGTCTTTGTTGGTGCCGGAAAGCCCGGCGACACCGCGTGCGCGCCTATGCTCGCGCGCAAACAACGACAACGGGAAGACCACGTGGAATTGGTCCAGCTTCCTTCCAACAGCCTGCGCGTGGGACAGGTGCTGACGTTCTCGCTGCGCGACGCGGCGGGCCATCTGCTGTTCGCCGCCGGCCATCCGCTGCCCGACACGCCGCAGGTGCGCGAGCTGATCGCGCGCGGCCCCTGGGTGCAGGCGCACGAGACCCGCGAGTACCAGCGCGCGCTGGCCCACAAGCTCGACACGATGATGCTGCAGGGCGCCTCGCTGTCGGCGCTGGCCGCGGCCAAGGCCGAATACAAGCCCACCCGCCCGATGCCGCTGCCCGCGCAGGCGGGGCCGGCGCACGCCGCCATCTGGGCCGACCTGCAATGGCATGCGCAGCAGGTGCTGCGCGATCCGCGGCGGCCGGACTTCCTGCTGCGGCTGACGCAGCTGCTGGACACGGTGCTGTCGCGGCTGACGCAGCAGCCCGACGCGTCGCTGGCGATGCTGATCCACGACGCCGGCCAGGAGCCGCTGCACTACAGCGCGCGGCATGCGCTGCTGTCGCTGGTGCTGGCCGAGATGACGACCCGCCAGCTCGGCTGGGGCGAGGGCCGGCGCCGCGCGCTCGGCCTGGCGGCGCTGACGATGAACCTGGACAGCGGCGCGCAGCAGGACCAGCACGCGCTGCGTTCGGAGGCGCTGGGCGACGCGCAGCGCGAGCAGCTCGCCGGCCATGGCGACCGCGCGGCGGCGACGCTGCGGGAGATCGGCGTCGAGGACGAGTCCTGGCTGGCCGCCGTGCGGCTGCATCACGACGCCGGCCCCGGTCCGCTGACCGGCCGCGCCGATGGCGAGTTGATGGCGCGGCTGCTGCGCCGCATCGACGTCTACGGCGCGCGGCTGAGCCCGCGGCGCAATCGCCGGGCGCTGTCCGCGGCGCAGGCGGCGCGCGCGGTCTACCTGGACGAACTGCAGCAGCCCGACGAGGCCGGCGCCGCGCTGATCAAGGCGATCGGCCTGTACCCGCCGGGATCGCTGGCGCGTCTGGCCAACGGCGAGGAAGGCATGGTGCTCAAGCGCGGCCACAGCGCCAACGAGCCGCTGGTGGCGTCGCTGGTCGGGCGCAGCGGCACGCCGCTGACGGTGCCGGTGCTGCGCGACGCGCGGCTGCCGGCGCATGCCATCACCGCCAGCCTCGCGCCGCATGAGGTTCGCCTGCGGATCCACATGGACGCGATGCTCAAGCTCTACTGAAGGGCATGGAGGCCGAGGGCCTCAGGAGAAGCGGCCTCAGGGGGAAGCAGCCTCGGGAGAAGAGGCTTCAGGGAAAGAGGCTTCAGGCCTCCTCGGCCACCAGCTCGCTGAACAGCTTGCTGCCCCAGCGGCGCGGCTGGTAGGCCGAGACCTTCTGCGCGATCGCCCGGATGTGATCGGGCGTCGTGCCGCAGCAGCCGCCGGCGATGTTCAGGAACCCGGCGGCGGCGAACTCGCCCACCAGCCGGCCGGTGACATCCGGCGTCTCGTCGAAGCCGGTTTCGCTCATCGGGTTGGGCAGGCCGGCGTTCGGGTAGCAGGAGATCGGCGTGTCCTCGGCGGCCTTCGAGAGTTCCTCGATGTAGGGCCGCATCAGCGCCGCGCCCAGCGCGCAGTTCAACCCGACCGCGATCGGCCGCGCATGCCGCACCGAGTGCCAGAACGCCGTCACCGTCTGGCCCGACAGGATGCGGCCCGAGGCGTCGGTCACCGTGCCGGAGATGATCACCGGCAGCCGCTCGCCGGTGTCCTCCATCAGCTCGTCGACCGCGAAGATCGCCGCCTTGGCGTTCAGCGTGTCGAAGATCGTCTCGATCAGGAACAGGTCGACGCCGCCCTCGAGCATCGCCTTGGCCTGGTCGTAGTAGGCGGCGCGCAGCGTGTCGAAGTCGACGTTGCGGGCGCCCGGGTCGTTGACGTCCGGGCTGATCGACGCGGTGCGCGGCGTCGGGCCGAGCGCGCCGGCCGCGAAGCGCGGCTTGTCCGGCGTGCTGTACGCGTCGCAGGCCTCGCGGGCGAGGCGCGCGGCGGCGACGTTCATCTCGTAGGCGTAGTCCTGGAGCCCGTAGTCCTCCTGCGCGACGGTGGTCGTGCCGAAGGTGTTGGTCTCGATGATGTCGGCGCCGGCCTCCAGGTACTGCCGGTGGATCTCGCCGATGACCTCGGGCTTGGTCAGCACCAGCAGGTCGTTGTTGCCCTTCAGATCCTTGGGGTGATCGGCGAAGCGCGTGCCGCGGAAGTCGGCCTCGGTCAGCTTGTAGCGCTGGATCATCGTGCCCATCGCGCCGTCCAGGACGGCGATGCGCCGCGCCAGGATGTCGGGCAAGGCGGCGCCGCGGGTGTAGGCGACGGCGGGACGGGCGGAAGTCGGGGCGTTCATGGCCCCGATTGTAGGAAACGCGTCAAGCCATCGCGCGGCGCCGGCGTTCTTGCCGCCCGGGCCGCGCGCTCAGCCGCCGAAGACCTTCTTCAGGATCGCGCTGCCGGTGCCGACCGGGTCCTGGCGGATCTTCTTCTCCTCCTGGCCGATCATGAAATACAGCCCGTCCAGCGCCTTGTCGGTGACGTAGGACTGCAGGTTGGCGTCCTCCTTGCGGATCAGGCCGAAGCCCGAGGCCTTGCCGGCGACGGCGTTGTACTTCTCGCTGAGCGACTGGCGCTCGGTCGCCTTGGTCACGATCGGCAGGAACTTGGTGGTCAGCGGCGAGCGGGTCTTGTCCTCGAAGAACTGCGTCACCGCGTTGTCGCCGCCGCGCACGATCCGCACCGCGTCCTCGACGCTGATGTTGCGCACCGTGCTGACCAGCAGCTGGCGCGCCTCGGGCATCGCCTGCTCGGCGGCGCGGTTCATCGAGGTGATCAGGTCGTCGATGCGCTTGCCCTGGCCGGTGGTGCGCAGCAGCCGCGCGGCGTCCTTGAGCGCGCCGGGCAGCTCGATCTTCACCTGCGGGTTGCCGAGGAAGCCGTCGGTGCGCCCCAGGTTCGCGAGCGCCGCCTGCGCGCCGCGCTCCAGGGCCGCCCGCACGCCGGAGGCGGCGTCGCCCTCGCTCAGGCTCAGCGCCATCGCCCAGGGCGAGGCGCATCCGGCGCCCAGCAGGGCGATCAGGTCACGGCGAAGCAGGTTCATCGGTGTCTCCTTCTTGAACGGGGGCCGGGGCGTCGACGCCGGCCGTCTCGGATGTCTTGGATGCATCGGGCGCCGAGGCCTGCGCGGCGCCGTCGCCATCGTCGTCGAGCAGCGGCGCGTCGTCGTCCGGGGCGGCCTCGGCGGAGGCCGCATCTTCCGACTCGGCGAGGTCCATGTCGATGGCGCCGAACGGTCCGGGGCCGTCGCCGAGCTTGAATTCGATGCGCAGGCTGTCGCCCGCCTCCAGCGCGATCGTCCGGCCCAGCGCCGGCGAGCCCGCGCCCACCAGCGTGCCGGCGCGCAGCGGCCGGTTGCGGACCGCCTCGGCCAGCAGGTCGCCGAAGGACCACTGCATGCCGGTCTTCGCGTCGACGACCGCCTGCTTGCGGCCGTTGCGCATCACCTGCAGCTGCAGCGCGGCGCGGCCGAGGTACCAGGCGCCCGGCAACTCGTCCGGCGTCACCGCGACCGGCGCGAACTGCAGCGCCGGGCGGCTGTGCAGGGCCGGCCAGCCGTTGGCGAGTTCCTCCTGCTGCACGGGCCGCAGCACCCAGTCGCTGACCAGCAGCAGCAGGCGGACCGATTCCAGCGCCTGCGACGGCACCGCGCCCTGCGCCAGGTCGCCGGTGAGGACGGCGAGCTGCGGTTCGGGCTCCAGGCCCGGGGCGCGCAGGTCGAGCAACTCGGACGGGCCCAGCAGCGATTCCGCGCCGCCGGCGCGCAGCAACGGCGCGCTCAGCCGCTCGGGCCAGGCCAGGCCGCGCTCGCGCAACGCCTGGCCCTGGTCGGGATAGGCCTCGCCGGCGATCCAGCCCGCCAGCCTCGGCAGCGGCGCGAGGCACTGCTTCGGATCGAAGGCGAACGCGTGCCGCGCGCGGCCCTGGTTCAGCGACAGCGACAGCGTCTCGAGCTGCGGCGCCATGAAGTTCCAGTCGTCCAGCACCTGCTGCAGGCGCGTCGCGATGCCGTTGGCATAGCATGCCTGGCTCAGGTCCTTGGACACGACCACCAATTGGCCGTCGCGGGACCCGTCGCGGTAGGTAGCGAGTTTCATCGTTGTGATCGGACAGTCATTCGTCGGGCGAGCGGTGGCGGCATTGTCGCCCCAGGATCGGATCGCGATCGCCACGGCGCTGGTGCTCGCGCTGGCGTTGCATGGCTGGGCGATCGGCCTGCTGCGTCACCGGCCGGCGCCGCGCGCCGTCGACGCGCCGGCAGTGACGGCACGGCTCGTCGCCGCGACGGCTACCCTGCCGGCACTGCCGTCCCAGGCTCGCGCGATCCCGGTGTCGGCGATGCCACGCCCCACGCCGGTCGCGGACCGCCGCACCGTCGACCGGACCGCCCGCGCGGAATCGGTTGATCCAGCGATCGCTCCGGCGATCGATCGGCCGGTCGATTCGCGAGCCGACGCGTCGGCCCATCCGCCTTCGAAAACAGCATCCCCTGCCCCGGCCGGGCCGATCCCGCGCGCGACGCCCGAGACCCGCCCCGCGCCACCCCTGCTCGCGCTGCCGCTGCAAGGCGAAGGCACCCTCGCCTATGCGTTCGTCATCGACGGCCGGCCCGGCGAGGCGACGCTGCGCTTCCGCATCGACGACGGCCGCTACGAACTCACGCTCGAGCGCCGCGCCGGCGACCGCGCGCTGCCGGCCTGGCACAGCGACGGCCTCGTCGGCGCGCAAGGTTTGCAGCCGGAACGACATCGCGTGACCCGCCGCGACCGCGAACGCGAGCGGCTGGTCTTCGACCGGACTTCCGCCCCGCCGGCATTGCTTGTAGGCGCACGCGCCTTCCCGTTGCCGGCCGGCACCCAGGACCGGCTGTCCTGGTGGCTGCAACTGTCCGCCCTGATGGCCGCCGAACCCGACCCCCACATCGGCCTGCGGCTGCGCCTGCCCGTCGCCGGCCCCGCCGGCGTGCACGACTGGGACTTCGAGGTCGCCGAACGCGACGGCGACCGCTGGCTGCTGCGGCGCCACTGGTCGCGCGGCCCAGGGCGCCCCGCGCTGCAATGGTCCGCCTGGCTGGACCGCCAGCGCGGCTTCCTCCCCGTCGAACTGCGCTTCAGCCTCGACGACGAGGAGCAATGGGCGCTCCGATTGCTCGATTGACCCCACGAACACGCTGGCATGTCCGCCATGCGACGGCGTCCCCGCACGCGTGACGATCCGCGAATCCGTGAAACCTTGTGCGGTTGGCACCACAAATGCTGGGAACACCATGAATCCGGTCCGGCAAGTTCTGCCACCATGGGGTCATGGCCTGGTTGGGAGCGAGGGGTCTTGAATCCACCGCGTCAGGCCATAACTCCTCAGCAAAGGAGTCCTTCATGCACATGCTCTACGACTCACCGAGCTACATCGTCGTCCAGTTCGATGTGCCGGTCGCCCTGTCACCCGGCGACGCCGCCCATGCCGTCCAGGCAGACCGCGAAGACGTCCCCGCGCTCCAGCGCGACGGGTTCGAGATCGTCGACAAGTTCACCCGCAAGGAAATCTTCATCGAAGGCGCCCTCGCGCAAACCTTCCAGGAAGGGGTCGAGGCGCTCATCGAGCAAGGACCCGACGTCGACGACCTCGACGCATTCATCGCGCAGTACGCCAATCTGGGTCAGCAGCCAGTCATCATGCATTGATCGGCCTCTCCCGTCCTGGCTCGACCGAGCCGGACGGAGCGAGCCCCGGCCGCCGGCGGAGACGGCCTCGGCGCTCAACTCGGGCCGCTCGCCTTCGGCTCGCTACCCTCAAACAGAACGCGCCTGGTCAGTCCACAAGCCGTCTCCGCCGGCGGCCGGGGCTCGCTCCGTCCCCATTCCCGCGCGTGCGGGGGAAGGGACTTGTCGAGGGACAGGCACTGCGCCAAGATCGTGCGCCACGCACCGCGCCCAGCAGTGCGCCTCCCCACCCCCCGCACCACCATGGGCAAGCGCGCGCAGCCTCCACTGGTCTCACCAGGCTTGTCCGACAGCCCGGTGCTCGACCGCATGTGCTCGCACTTCGTGCTCACGCTCACGGTCCGCCACGCCAATCGCTTCAACCCGCGTCGCGACCTCAGCGGCCTGCTCGCGCTGACCGCCCGCCATCTCGTCTGGCCACCACAAGTCCTGGCGCGCCTGCGCGCCTACCTCGCGCGACGCTGCGAAGGCCACGCCCTCTGGGCCGGCCATGAACGCCTCGGCGACACCGCCTTCCTCGCGCGCCACGGCATCTGGCGCGGCCCGTTCGCCGAAGCCACGCTGTTCTTCTACCTCGACGAATACATCAAGGACGCCCCCAAGGACCTCCTCGCCCTGCTCTCCTGCACCTGCGAAGCGCTCGACCGCCAGCTGCAGCGCCAGTCGACGCTGGTCGAGCAGAACATCGACGTGCTCGGGCGCCTGCTCCAACTGAATGCCGCGGAGCGCGCGCTGCTGCTCTACGGCACGCTGGCCCGCTACCAGCGCGAGTTGCGCGGCGCGCTCGTCGAGTTCAAGGTCAACACCGCGCAGGAAGCCTTCGCCGCGATCGCGGAAGTCGCCGGCGTCGACGCGCACGAGGTCGCCGACGCGTTGCGCGCCGGCTCGCGGCTCGAGCGCGTCGGCATGATCGAGAACCTGATCGCCGAGCACAACATCACCGACCTCTCCGACCTGATGAAGGTCAGCGAGCAGTTGCCGCCCGTGCTGATGCGCGCCTATGACGGCCCGCAGGACCTGATGGCGGTGTTCACGCGCCCGGTGACGCCCAGCCCGCTGCAGCGCGCGGACTTCGACTTCATCGCCGAAGACCTGGCGATCGTCGCGACCCTGCTGCGCAACGCGGTCGCGCAGGGCCAGGCCGGCGTGAACGTGCTGATCTACGGCCCGCCGGGCACCGGCAAGACGGAACTGGCCAAGGTCGCCGCGCGCGACGCCGGCCTGTCGCTGTACGAGGTCGAGTACGCCGACCGCGACGGCAACGCGCTGACCGGCCGCGACCGCTATCGCTCGCTGCAGATCAGCCAGGTGTTCCTGAAGGCGAGCCGCGACGTGGCGCTGCTGTTCGACGAGGTCGAGGACGTGTTCCCGCACCTGAGCGGCGACGCGGCCCACCTGATGGCGCGGCTGGACGCGGCGCTGGAGATGCCCGCGCCGATGTCGGTCAACGGCAAGGCCTGGGTCAACCAGATCCTGGAGAGCAACCCGGTCCCGGTGCTCTGGATCACCAACCGCATCGAGCACATCGACCCCGCGTTCCGGCGGCGCTTCCAGTACCACCTGGAACTGAAGTCCCCGCCGCCGGGCGCCCGCCTGGGACTGGTGCGCAAGGCGCTCGAGGACCTGCCGGTGCCCGAGGGCTTCGCCGAACGCCTGTCCGAGCGCCGCGGCCTGACGCCGGCGCAGGTCCGCACCGCGGTGCGCTTCGCGCGGCTGGCCGGCGGCGAGGGCCCCGCCGGCGGCGCGGCCGATGCCGACGCGAACGAGCGGCTCGTCAGCCGGCAACTGCTGCATGCGGACAAGGCGCTCGGCCAGGGCGACGCCGCGCCGCCCACGCGGCCCGCGGCGCCGCGTTACTCGCTCGACCTGATCCACTGCGAATGCCGCTTCGCGCTGCCCCGGCTGATCGAGGCGCTGCGCCGCCGCGGCATGGGCACGCTGTGCTTCCACGGCCCGCCCGGCAGCGGCAAGACCGCGCTGGCCGAGCACATCGCCTCCGAACTGCAACGGCCGCTGATGGTGCGGCTGGCCAGCGACCTGATGTCCAAGTACGTCGGCGAGACCGAACAGAACATGGCCCGCATGTTCGAGGCCGCCGCCGCCGAAGGCGCGGTGCTGCTGCTCGACGAGGCCGACAGCTTCCTGCGCAGCCGCCGGATGGCGGAGCGCCATTACGAGGTCAGCGAGGTCAACGAGATGCTGGCCGGCATGGAGCGTTTCGCCGGCCTGTTCATCTGCACGACCAACGCGTTCGACGATCTCGACGAGGCGGCGTTGCGGCGCTTCGGCTTCAAGATCCGCTTCAAGCCGCTGCGGCCGGACCAGCGGCTGACGATGTTCGAGCGCGAGCTCGGCGTGCCGCCCCAGCCGGGCCACGCCGATCGGCTCGGCGCGTTGGACGCGCTGACGCTGGGCGATTTCTCCGCGGTGCGGCAGCAGGCGGAGATCCTCGGCGAGGCGCTGTCGCCGGACGAATTCATGACGCTGCTCGAGGCCGAGCATCGCGTGAAGCCCGAAGTGCGCCAACGCCGGCCGATGGGCTTCCGCGCCGGCGAGGCCTGACCCCGCGCCCGCCCCCCGACGTCCCCAACGCGTCTCCCGACGCGTTCCCCGACGCATCCCTCCCAAGGCCCCCCACCGCTCCCCTCTCCAGCGGGTCCCCCGTTTGCCTCGGGCCGGCCATGTTCTATGGCATCGTGCCGGCCATGCTGATCGCGTCCCTGTCCCGTTTCCTCGCCCGCCCACTCGCCGCTTCACTCGCCGGCCCGCTTGTCGACTCACTCGTCGGCCTGCTCGCCAACGGCCGGCTTCCGCGCCGGTCCCGCGCGCGGGCCGCGGGGACCCGCCGCCCGTCCGGGCGGTCTGCCTGGCTCGCGCTGTTGGCGCTGCTGTCCGGCCTGGCAGCCCCGGCAGCGCAGGCCGCGCCGACCAGGCCGTCGTGCCCGCCCGAGCCCGCGCCGCTGTCGGCCGAACGCCTCGCCGCGCAGGCGAAGGACCGCGGCCTGATGTGGACGCTGCGGCGCGACGGCCGCACCTCCTACCTGTACGCGAGCCTGCATGTCGGCCGGCCGACCTGGGCCGCGCCGGGCCCGCGGCTGCGCCAGGCGCTGGACGCGGTCGACGCGGTGGCGCTGGAGCTCGACCCGCTGGACCGCGACGCCTGGAAGATGCCGCCGATGCCGGAGCTTCCGCTGGACGCCTCGATGCGCCAGCGGCTGGACGCCCAGGCCGCCGCCGTCTGCGCCGACCCGCAGGCCTTCGCCGCGATGCATCCGCTGCTGCAGACCAGCACCTACATGCTCTTGCGCGCGCGTTTGCTGGGGCTCGACGTGCGCTACGGCCAGGAGGTGCTGCTGAGCCAGTGGGCCCGCGACCGCGGCCTGCCGGTGCTGGCGCTGGAGACGCTGCAGGGCCAGCTCGAGGCGCTGTTGCCGGCCGACGCCGAAGCCGCGCGCCATGAACTGCGGTCCAACCTGCGACAGCTCGAGCGGCCGAAGTCGCTGCTGCGCACGCTGGACGCGATGGTCGCGGTGTACGACCGCGGCGACCTCGCCCGGCTGAACCGCTACACCGAGTGGTGCGACTGCGTGACCGACGCCGCCGACCGCGCCGCGTTGCAGCGGATCAACGACGGCCGCAATCCGGCGCTGGCCGATCGCATCTCGGAACTGCACCAGCGCGGCCAGTCGCTGCTGGTGGCCGTCGGCGCGATGCACATGACCGGCCCGCAGGCGTTGCAGGCGCTGCTCAAGGCGCGTGGCTTCGAGGTAACCCTGATGCCGAGATCGGGAACGCGATAGGCCAGATGCGGCACACTGAGCCGCCGCCGATCCGGCGTCCGTCCTTCCCGTTCCCCCTCCTCCGGAGTCCCGCATCTTGGACCCCCTGCCGTCCTTCCTCCAATCGCTGTTCCTGGTGCCGCTGACGCTGCTGCCGATCATCAACCCGGTGGGCGTCGCCCCGATCGTCATCGGCGCGGCCGGCGGCGACGACAAGGTCCTCAAGCGGCTGTCGCGCCAGGTCGCGATCAACGGCTGGGTGGTGATCATGGTGTCGCTGCTGGTGGGCACCTACGTGCTGGACCTGTTCGGCATCTCGCTGCCGGTGGTGCGCGTGGGCGGCGGCCTGCTGGTGGCCTACAGCGCCTGGGTGATGCTGACCCGCAACGAGACCGACGACGTGCAGACCGCCGTCGTGCACTCGTCCACCGGCGACATCAGCGAGACCGAGATCGTGCGCCGCAGCTTCTTCCCGATCACCTTCCCGCTGACCACCGGCCCGGGCTCCATCGCCGCGGCGATCGCGCTGGGCGCGCAGATCCCCAGATCGCCGGTCCCCTACGTGATGGGCGCCGGCATCGCGGCGATCGGCGCGGCGATCACCGCCGCCGTCGTCTACCTGGTCTACCGCAACGGCGGCCGGCTGCTGATGCGCATGGGCGAGGTGGGCACGCTGGTCATGATGCGGCTGATGGCCTTCGTGCTGCTGTGCATCGGCATCCAGATCCTGTGGACCGGCTGGGCCGACCTCAACCACATCCCGACCTGAACCCGTCACCGCCCGGACGTAGGATCGAGACCCCGCGGCCGCCCGTGGGGCAGGGCCCCACGCGCCGCCCGCGGCACACCGAGGAGACACCATGGCGGACACCGACTTCAGCAGATTCGTTCCCGGCTTCGACTTCCTGCAAGGGCTCATGAAGAACGCCGGCGCGGCGATCCCGGGCTTCACCCAGTGGGTCGCGCCAACGCTGGACCCGCAGGAACTGGACAAGCGCATCGACGAGCTGCGCACCGTGCAGTTCTGGCTCGAGCAGAACGCCCGCATGCTGGCCGCGACCATCCAGGCGCTGGAAGTGCAGCGGATGACGCTGTCCACGCTGCACGCGATGAACGTGCCGATGGCCGACCTCAAGGAGGTCCTGAAGACGCCGACCGCGGGCTGGCCCTCGCCACCGGCGCCGGCGTCCACGTCGACCTCCGCGCCGCCCTCGCCTTCGCCTTCGCCTTCCTCCGCGTCCGGGCCCTCGTCCAAAGCGCCAGGCGCGCGGGACCAAGCCCGGGACGGGCAGGACTCGCGGGACCGGGCCGCCGACGCGGCCGCCAGGTCCACCGAGGCCCGGACCGCCGCGCCTGGCGCGGACAAGCCCGCGGACGCCGGCCCCCGGCCCGCCGGCGCCGATCCGATGCAGTGGTGGAACGCGCTGACGCAACAATTCACGCAGGTGGCGGCCAACGCGATGAAGACGGCGCAGACCACCGCCACCGCGGCCACGACGGCGGCGGCGAATGCCACGGCGGCAGCCACCGGCGCGGCGAGACCCTCGGCCAAGTCCGATCCCGCGCCGGCGGCGGCCAAGCGGGCCGCCAAGACCGGGAAGCCCGCGCCGAAGCCGGCCGCCAAGGCGGCGCCGGCGCGCAAGACCGCAGCCCGCCGCAAGACCCCCTGAGCCTCCCGCCTGCCCCCGAGGGCCGTCCATGCCTCGCTTCATCCAGGCTCACGCCACCCATCCCGATCCCCACATGGCGCTGGCGCTCGTCGGCGCGCAGCTGGAAGGCCAGCGCGACGGCATGACGCCCACGCTGGGGTTCCTCTACCTCACGCATCCGTATGTGCCGCAGGCGCAGGCGCTGCTGGACGAGGTCCGCCAGCGCTGGCCCGGTTGCGGCTGGGTCGGCGCGTCGGCGCTGGCGATCAGCGCCAGCGGCGTCGAGTACTTCGACGAGCCCGCGCTGGTCGTCATGCTGTGCGACCTGCCCGCGCACCAGTGGCAGGTCTTCTCGGGCGTGCGCCCGCTGTCGTCCGACCGCGAGGCCCGCAGCCTGCTGCTGCAGGCCGACGGCGCCACGCCCGACCTGCAGGACCTGATCGCCGAGCTCGCCCAGCGCTGCAGCAGCGGCTACCTGTTCGGCGGCCTGGTCAGCGGCGGCGACGACGCGGTGCAGATCGCCGACGGCGTGTTCGAGGGCGGCCTGTCCGGCCTGGCGCTCGGCCCGGACGTGCGCTGGATCTCGCGCGTCAGCCAGGGCTGCCAGCCGCTGGGCCGCGAGCGCCGCGTCACCGCCTGCGACGGCCCGCTCGTCACCGAGCTCGACGGCCAGCCGGCTCTGGACGCGTTGCTCGAGGACCTGAAGCTGCCCGCCTACACCGGCGAATCCGGCTCGCTGCGCCAGGCGATGCCGCTGTTCCGGCGCACGCTGGTCGGCCTGAACGACGAACCCGGCGCGCGCCGCGAGTACGGGCCCGAGGTGCGCGTGCGTCACCTGGTCGGCCTGGATCCGGGCCGGCGCGGCATCGCGGTGGCCGAACAGTTGCGCGAAGGCGAGCTGCTGAGCTTCTGCGAGCGCCATCCCGACGCGGCGCGGCGCGACCTGGTCCGCATCTGCACCGAGATCCGCGCCGAGGCCGAGGAACGCGGCGCCCGCATGGCCGGCGCGCTGTATTTCAGCTGCACCGGCCGGGGCGGTCCGCACTTCGGCGCGCCGTCGGCCGAACTGCAGTGGGTGCAGCACGCGCTGGGCGAGGTGCCGCTGGCCGGTTTCTTCGCCAACGGCGAGATCGCGCATGCGCGGCTGCATGGCTATACCGGCGTGCTGACAGTGTTCCTGGAATCCTGATGCCGGCGCGTCGCGAGCTGCTGCAGGCCGGCGCGGCCCTCACCCTCGCCAGCGCCCTCCCCGGCCTGCCCGGCGTGGCCCGGGCGGCGCGCCCCCCGTCGACGTCCGCCGTCCTGCCGCCCGAGCCGACGACGGTCGTGTATCCGCGCCACCTGCCGCAGCAGGACAGGCAGGTCGACTACTTCATCAGCCTGCTGCATGCGGCGCTGCAGCGCAGCGGCGCGCGCTACGCGCTGGTCCAGACCCAGTCGGAGATGGTGCAGAGCCGGGCGCTGCTGGAGATGGCCAGCAACGAACCCGGCGTCGACGTCTTCTGGACGATGACCGACCCGCAGCGCGAGAAGACCTTGCTGCCGATCCGGGTGCCGCTGGACCGCGGGCTGATCGGCTGGCGGCTGTGCCTGACGCGGGCCGCCGACCGCGACCGCCTGCGCGACGTGCGCGAGCTGCGCGACCTGGCCCGGCTGATCGCCGGCCAGATGCACGACTGGCCCGACACCGCGGTGCTGCGCGCCAACGGGCTGCCGGTGCAGGTCAGCACGCATTACCAGGGCCTGTTCCAGATGCTGTCGCAGGGGCGGTTCGACTACTTCCCGCGCTCGATCTTCGAGATCGACGCCGAACTGACCAGCTTCGCCGACCAGGACCTGATCATCGATCCCCACCTGCTGCTGCACTACCCGGCGGCGCTCTACATGTTCGTGCGTCCCGGCCGGCCGCGGCTCGCCGCGGACCTGGCGCGCGGGATGGAGGCGCTGGTGGCCGACGGTACCTTCGAGCGGCTGTCGCGGCAGCTCTTCGGCGACCTGGTGAAGCGGCACCGCGTCGACCAGCGCCGCGTGCTGCGGCTGCGCAATCCGCTGCTGCCGGCGGCCACGCCGCTGGAGCGCAAGGCCCTGTGGTGGCCGCTGCCCGGCGCCCGATGAGCACTCCCCCGGAGGCGGGGAATCCCTCCCCCGCCGGCCCGCGCGCGGTTCAGGCCGCGGTCAGCGCGCGCGGCTACAGTTCGACGCCATGACCGCCGTCCTCCCTTCCACCCACGAGCCGTCCGGCGCTCAGGCCGCCGCGCTGGCCGAGTTCCGCGCCGGACGCCGCGCGCAGCTGGTCCAGGCCCTGCGGGCGGAGCTGCCGGCGCATGCGCTGCTGTGGCAGGACGAACAGACGCGGCCCTATGAATGCGACGGCCTGACCGCCTACCGCGAACGGCCGCTCGCGGTGGCGCTGCCGGAGACCGAGGCGCAGGTGGCCGGCGTGCTGCGGGCCTGCCATGCGCTGGGCGTGCCGGTGGTGGCGCGCGGCGCGGGGACCGGGTTGTCAGGCGGCGCGATGCCGCATGCCGAGGGCCTGACGCTGGCGCTGGCGAAGTTCAACCGCATCGTCGCGATCGACCCGCTGGCGCGGACCGCGCGGGTGCAGTGCGGCGTGCGCAACCTGGCGATCTCCGAGGCCGCCGCCGCCCACGGCCTGTACTACGCGCCGGATCCAAGCAGCCAGATCGCCTGCACGATCGGCGGCAACGTCGCGGAGAACTCCGGCGGCGTGCACTGCCTGAAGTACGGCCTGACGCTGCACAACGTGCTGAAGGTGCGCGGCTTCACGGTCGAGGGCGAGCCGGTCGAGTTCGGCTCCGAGGCGCTGGACGCCGCCGGGCTGGACCTGCTGAGCGTGGTCGTCGGCAGCGAGGGCATGCTGGCGGTGGTGACCGAGGTCGTCGTCAAGCTGACGCCCAAGCCGCAGCTGGCGCGCTGCATCATGGCCAGCTTCGACGACCTGCGCCGCGCCGGCGACGCGGTGGCCGCGATCATCGCCGCCGGCATCATCCCGGCCGGGCTGGAGATGATGGACAAGCCGATGACCGCCGCGGTCGAGGACTTCGTGCACGCCGGCTACGACCTCGAGGCCGAGGCCATCCTGCTGTGCGAGAGCGACGGCACGCCCGAGGAGGTCGAGGAAGAGATCGGCCGCATGAGCGCGGTGCTGCGCGACAGCGGCGCGACGCGGCTGGAGGTCAGCGAGACCGAGGCGCAGCGGCTGCGCTTCTGGAGCGGCCGCAAGAACGCGTTCCCGGCCTCGGGCCGGATCAGCCCGGACTACATGTGCATGGACTCGACGATCCCGCGCAAGCGGCTGGCCGACATCCTGCTGGCGATCCAGGAGATGGAGAAGAAGTACGCGCTGCGCTGCGCCAACGTCTTCCACGCCGGCGACGGCAACCTGCATCCGCTGATCCTGTTCGACGCGAACGATCCCGACCAGCTGCACCGGTGCGAGCGTTTCGGCGCGGACATCCTGGAGACCAGCGTCGCGATGGGCGGCACGGTGACCGGGGAACACGGCGTCGGCGTGGAGAAGCTCAACAGCATGTGCGTCCAGTTCTCCCCGGCGGAGCGGGAACGGATGCTGGCCCTGAAGCGGGCCTTCGACCCGCAAGGGCTGCTCAACCCGGGCAAGGTGATCCCGACGCTGCAGCGCTGCGCCGAGTACGGCCGCATGCATGTGAAGCGCGGCGCGCTGGCCTTCCCAGAACTGGAGCGATTCTGATGACGGTGCAAGCAGGGGACGCGGCCGAGGCGGCCGTCGCGCTCGACGCGACGCAGGCCGCGGCGCTGCGCGAGATCCAGGACCGCATCCGGCAGGGCGCGCCGCTGCGCGTCGCCGGCCACGGCAGCAAGGATTTCTATGGCGGACCGCTGACGCCCGCGGGCGCGGCCGAGCCGTTGCCGGTGCTGTCGTCGGCGGGATTGAGCGGCGTGCTGGCCTACGAGCCCAGCGAGCTCTACCTGACCGCGCTGGCCGGCACGCCGCTGGCGGAGGTCGAGGCGCTGCTGGCGCGGCACGGCCAGCACCTGGCCTTCGAACCGCCGCGCTTCGTCGGCGCGGCCTCGGGCGGCACCGGCACGATCGGCGGCATGGTCGCCACCGGCCTGTCGGGTCCGGCGCGCGCGACCGCCGGCGCGGTGCGCGACCACGTGCTGGGCCTGTCGATGCTCGACGGCCAGGGGGAGCTGCTGCACTTCGGCGGCACGGTGATGAAGAACGTCGCGGGCTACGACGTCTCGCGGCTGATGGCCGGCGCGCTCGGCGTGCTGGGGTTCCTCGCGCAGGTGACGGTCAAGGTGCTGCCGGTCCCGGTGGCTTCGGTGACGCTTCGCTTCGAGGCCGGCCAGGACGACGCGCTGCTGCGGATGAACCAGTGGGGCGGCCAGCCGCTGCCGGTGTCCGCGACGGCATGGTGGGACGGCGCGCTGGTGGTGCGGTTGTCCGGCGCCGAGGCGGCGGTGGCCGCGGCGGTGCGCAAGCTCGGTGGCGACGCGATCCCGGAGGCGATGGCCGCGCCGTTCTGGCAGGGCCTGCGCGACCAGAGCGACGAATTCTTCCTCGGCGCGCGGCGCGCGGTGCACGGTGGCGCGGCGATGTGGCGCATCGCGGTGCCGGCGACGACGCCGGCGATGGCGCTGCACGGCGAGCAGCTGATCGAATGGGGCGGCGCGCAGCGCTGGGTCGTGACGCCGATGGCGCCGGCGCAGTTGCGCGAGACGGTGGCCGCCGCGGGCGGCCATGCGACGCTGTTCTACGCGAACGACAAGTCGGCGGGCGCCTTCTCGCCGCTGGGCCCGCAGCTGACGCGGATCCACCGGGAACTGAAGCGGCAGTTCGATCCGGCGGGGATCTTCAATCCCGGCCGGCTCTATCCGGACCTCTGACCGTCCCCGCCGCACCGCCCGCCCGAACGCCAGCCCGCCTCCACGATGCAAACCCACCTGGCCCCCGAATTCCAAGACACCCCGGAGGGCCGCACCGCCGAGGCCATCCTGCGCCGCTGCGTGCATTGCGGCTTCTGCACCGCCACCTGCCCGACCTACCAGCTGCTCGGCGACGAGCTCGACGGTCCCCGCGGCCGCATCTACCTGATCAAGCAGGTGCTCGAGGGCGCCCCCCCCACCGAGGCGACGCAGCAGCACCTGGACCGCTGCCTGACCTGCCGCAACTGCGAGAGCACCTGCCCGTCGGGCGTTCAGTACGGCCAGTTGGTCGAGATCGGCCGGCAGGTCGTCGAGGCCAAGGTCGAGCGCCCGCGCGAGGAGCGCCTCAAGCGCTGGCTGCTGAAGGAAGGGCTGACCTCGCCGCTGTTCAAGCCGGCGCTGCGCCTGGGCCAGGCGCTGCGGCCGCTGGTGCCCGGCGCGCTGAAGGACAAGGTGCCGCCGCGGCCCGACCCGCGCGCGCACCAGTGGCCGCAGCGCGCGCATCCGCGCCGCGTGCTGATGCTGCTGGGCTGCGTGCAGCCGGCGATGATGCCCAACATCAACGCGGCCACGGCCCGGGTGCTCGATGCCGCGGGCGTCCAGACGCTGGTCGCCGACGAGGCCGGCTGCTGCGGCGCGATCCGCGCCCACCTGAACGACCACCACGGCGGCCTCGACGACGCGCGCCGCAACATCGACGCCTGGTGGCCGATGGTCGACGGCCATGGCGGCGAGGTCGAGGCGATCGTCATGAACGCCTCCGGCTGCGGCGTCCAGGTCAAGGACTACGGACGGCTGCTCGCGCATGACCCGGACTACGCCGACAAGGCCGCGCGGGTGTCGGCGTTGACGCGCGACCTCAGCGAATACCTGCCGGCGCTGGCCGAGCCCTTGCGCTCGCGGCTCGGCGCCCCGGCGTCCGGGCGCCGGCCCAAGCTCGCCTACCACCCGCCCTGCACGCTGCAGCATGGCCAGCAGCTGCGCGGCGGCGTCGAGGGCCTGATGCGCGACCTGGGCTTCGACATCGCGATCGCGCCGGCCGAGAGCCACCTGTGCTGCGGCTCCGCGGGCACGTACTCGGTGCTGCAACCGATGCTGTCCAAGCAACTGCGCGACCGCAAGCTCGAGGCGCTCGCGCCGATCGAGGCGGAGGCGATCGTCTCGGCCAACATCGGCTGCATCCAGCACCTGCAATCGGGCACCGGCACGCCGGTGCGCCACTGGATCGAGGTGCTGGACGAGGCGCTCGGCACCTGAGCGTCGCATCGGCGCATCAGTTCGCATGCAAACCCTTCCCACCTGAGAAGGAGTTCTCACCTGGAAGGGGTTGCCAAGGGCAAACCCGGGCATGTCCATTGCCTGCGGCCCGCACAATCGCGCTCAATAACAGGAGGGGAGCGCGTCAAGCGATCCAACCAGAAAGCGAAAGAGGCCGGTCACCGCGTGGTGACCGGCCTTTTTTCCGTCCCGCGCCGCTGAACGCGCGGGCGCCGGGCGCGGGAGCGCTCAGGGTTTTCCCGTCGCGCCAGGCGAGCGCCGCGGATCGATGGACGCACCGCTGCGTCGGGTGCGCGCCGATACTGCGCTGTCATATTTCCTTCATCCGGCTTCCCGCGAAGCCCGATCCGCCATGACCCTGACCCGTCGCACCTGGCTGCTGATGCCCGTCCTGGCCGCGCTGGCCGCCTGCAGCACCCCCTCGACGCCTCCCTCGACCCCCTCGTCGACCGCCGCCACGCCCTCCGCCGGGGCAACACCTGGCCCCTTCGCGGCGAAGCAGCCGCCCCGGCTGGTGGTCTTCATGGTGGTCGACGGGCTGCCGATCCGCCAGGTCCTCGGCTACCGCGACCAGTTGCAGCCCGACGGCTTCCTGCGCTTCCTGGACCGTGGCGCCTGGTTCGCCAACGCGTATTACGGCCACGGCTACACGGTGACGGCGGCCGGCCACTCGATCATGCTCAGCGGCGCCTACCCGCAGCGCAGCGGCATCATCGGCAACGAGTGGCGCGACCCGGCGACCGGCACCCCGCAATACAACACCGCGGATCCGCGCTACCACTACCTCGGCAACAAGACCGAGCCGCTGGCCGGCACCAGCCCCGAGAACTACAAGGCCGAGACCGTCGGCGACGTGCTGCGCACGCTGCAGCCGGCGTCCAAGGTGATCGGCATTTCCGGCAAGGACCGCGGCGCGATCCTGCCGGCCGGCCACAAGGGCACGGCCTACATGTACATGGGCGGCACCGGCCAATTCGCGTCGTCCACCTATTACATGGACCAGCATCCGGCCTGGGTCGACGCGTTCAACGCGGCCAAGCCGGCCGACCGCTTCTTCGGCAAGACCTGGGCGCCGATGCTGCCCGAGGCGGCCTACGCGCGCAGCGTGCCGGACGGCCAGCCCTGGCAGGCCAACAGCGGCAACGGCAACCGGCTGCCGGCGGTGCTCGGCGCCGGCATGGACGGTCCGGGGCCCCGCTTCTACGGGAACATCCTGCCCTCCCCGTTCGGCGACGAGCTGACGCTGGCCTTCGCCCGCGCGGCGGTCGAGGGCGAGCAACTGGGCGCCGGCCAGCGGACCGACATCCTGTCGGTGAGCCTGTCCAGCCATGACTACATCAATCACGCGTTCGGGCCGGAATCGCGGCTGTCGCATGACCACTTCCTGCACCTGGACGCCTACCTGCAGGCGTGGTTCCAGTTCCTCGACGCCAAGGTCGGCCGCGACCGCTACATCGCGGTGCTGACCGCCGACCACGGTTTCACCGACACCCCTGAATGGGCGAAGTCGCAAGGCCGCGACGCGGGCCGGATCAATCCGGCGCAGGCGGTCGGCTTCGTCAACGCGGGCCTGGCCAGGCAGTTCGGCGAGGAGCGTTGGGTGACCGGCATGTCCGGCACCGGCTTCATCTTCAACGAGGCCGCGATCCGGGCGAAGGGGCTCGACGCCGACACCGTCTACGCCGCCGCGCAGGCGCTGGTGGTGCAGGTCGACGGCGTGCAGGCGGCTTTCACCCGCGCGCAACTGGCCGGCACCGACACCGCGACGCCCTTCCTCGAGCAGATGCGCAAGTCCTGGTATCCGGGCATCGCCGCGCCGCTGCAGGTGGTGCCGAAGTCGGGCTGGATGTTCGGATCCCGCATGACCGGCACGACGCACGGCAGTCCGTACGAGGTCGACACCCATGTCCCGCTGCTGACCTGGGGCCCGGGCTGGGTCGGCCAGGGCCGGATCGAGCAGCGGGTGGAGATCGTCGACCTCGCGCCGACGCTGAGCGCGATCCTGCACATCCCCGTGCCGAAACAGGCCCAGGGCCGCGTGCTGCCGCTGCCCGCGAAGTAAGCCAGCCGTACGGCGATTCCCCCCATCCAGCGCAAGCGCCCGCCACCGAAGCGGGGGGAAGGTGCGAACGACAAACGCCTCCTGTAGGCTGGTCGGTCTCGCAGAAGACAGGGAGTCCGCCGTGTTTGGCTGGTTCGAAAAACTCGTCGATCCGTTTCCGCAAAGCCCCGCGCCTCAGCCGCCGAAGGGCTTTTTCTCGTTCGTCTGGGCCGGCTCGCAAGGCATGCGCGGACTGGTGCTGGTGCTGGTGTTCCTCACCGCCGCGATCGGCGCGTTCGAGGCGCTGCTGTTCTCGATGCTGGGCTCGGTCGTGGACTGGCTCAGCCAGGTGCCGCCGGCGCAGTGGTGGTCCACGCAGCAGGACAAGCTGCTGCTGCTGGGCGGCATCCTGCTGGCCAGCCCGCTGCTGATCGCGCTGCAGGCGATGAGCAAGTACCAGGGCCTGTCCAGCAACTTCCCGATGCGGCTGCGCTGGAACTTCCACCGGCACCTGCTCGCGCAGAGCATGAGCTTCTACCAGGACGAGTTCGCCGGCCGCGTCTCGGCCAAGCTGATGCAGACGGCGCTGGCGGTGCGCGAATGCTGGCTGATCGTCACCGACATCCTGGTCTTCATCACGATCTACTTCGTGACGATGCTGGGCGTCGTCGGCAGCTTCGACGCGACGCTGCTGCTCCCGTTCCTGGGCTGGCTGGCCTGCTACGTCGTCGCGCTGACCTACTTCGTGCCGCGCCTGGGCAAGGCCGCCGCCGCGCAGGCCGACGCCCGCAGCCTGATGACCGGCCGCGTCACCGACGCGTACACCAACATCAGCACCGTCAAGCTGTTCTCGCACTCGAACCGGGAAGCGGGTTTCGCCCGCGGCGCGATGCAGGACTTCCTGGGCACCGCCTACCGCCAGATGCGGCTGATCAGCGCGTTCGAGATCGTCAACCACGCGCTGTCGATGGGCCTGATCGCCTCGACCGCCGGCATGACGCTGTGGCTGTGGACGCAGGGCCAGGTCGGCATCGGCGCGGTCGCCGCGGCCACCGCCATGGCGCTGCGCCTGAACGGCATCTCGCACTGGATCATGTGGGAGATGGCCAGCCTGTTCGAGAACATCGGCACCGTGCAGGACGGCATCACCACGCTGTCGCGCCCGATCGCGATCCAGGACGCCACCGGCGCCCGCGCGCTGGACGTCACCCGCGGCGAGGTCCGCTTCGAGCACGTCGACTTCAGCTACGGCGGCCGCAAGACGGTGCTGCACGACCTGTCGCTGACGATCCGCCCGGGCGAGAAGATCGGCGTGGTGGGCCGCTCCGGCGCCGGCAAGTCGACGCTGGTCAACCTGCTGCTGCGCTTCTACGACATCGACAAGGGCCGCGTGCTGATCGACGGCCAGGACATCGCCACGGTGACGCAGGACAGCCTCAGACGGCAGGTCGGCATGGTCACGCAGGACACCTCGCTGCTGCACCGCTCGGTGCGCGACAACCTGATGTACGGCCGCCCCGACGCCACCGAGGACGAGATGCGCGCCGCCGCCCACCGCGCCGAGGCGCAGGACTTCATCGACGGCCTGAGCGATCCCAAGGGCCGCCAGGGCTACGACGCCCACGTCGGCGAACGCGGCGTGAAGCTGTCCGGCGGCCAGCGCCAGCGGATCGCGATCGCCCGCGTGATGCTCAAGGACGCGCCGATCCTGCTGCTGGACGAGGCGACCAGCGCGCTGGACTCCGAGGTCGAGGCCGCGATCCAGCGCAGCCTGTACCGGCTGATGGAAGGCAAGACGGTGGTGGCGATCGCGCACCGGCTGTCGACGATCGCGGCGATGGACCGGCTGATCGTGATGGACCAGGGACGCATCGTCGAGCAGGGCGACCATGCCTCGCTGCTGGCCCAGGGCGGCCTGTACGCGAAGCTGTGGACGCACCAGAGCGGCGGTTTCCTGGTCGAGGAAGGCCTGGACGAGGCCCCGGACGGCGCGGCCGCGCAACAGCCCGGCGGCCGCGGCGCCCAGCGGGCCAGCGACGACCGTGACGTCGTGCACGACGAGGCGGACTGAGCGCGCCGCTCCCCCCGGGACCGGTGTCGCCGGAACAGGGGCGCCGGGGATGGCGCGTTCGGCTCAGCGGCGCTTCCGCGCGCCGCGTCACCTTCGCGAGCAGCATTGCCTGGCAACGATTTCCACGTAAGCCGGCGCTGACTTTCAGGAGCTGTGACGGACGCCGCACGCCACCCGTTCAAGGGGTTCGGCGGGGTTTCCGGTCGAGGGCTTGTATGAAACACTGCGCTGGCAGATCGGACGGGAGCGCCGATCGGCTTGACCGTCCGCCCGAACCAGGGCCACGCGCATCACGAAAGCTGAGCATATGGACAACAGCAGCGACACCACCCCGCAGTCTTCGGCCACCCCGACCCCCGTCGCGGGCTCCGTCGTCTCGCAGCGCCGCCGCCGTTTCATCCAGGCGGGCGTGGTGCCGGTCGGGCTGACGCTGGCCAGCCGTCCGGCGATGGCCTGGCACTGCAACACGACCTCGGCCTGGGGCTCGGCGATCCTGCGCAATGGCGGCGCCAGCGTGCAGGCCCGCGCCGACGCGGCGGTGATCAACAACACCGAGTGCTGGTACATCTCCAACTGGTCGGCCAACACCGGCCGGTCGCAGGTGCGCGGCGGCACCTCGCCCTGGACCTACGTGATCGCGCAGTGGTACTCCGGCAAGTCGCTGACCTACGCGCGCAACAACCTGACGGTGGCCAAGGTGTTCCCGGGCGGCCTGAAGAACGTCAGCAGCACCGCCAACGTCTACAACCTGCTGAAGAACGACGCGGGCGGCTACGGCACGATGATGCTGGTGGCGCGCCTGAACACCCTGTTCGCCGGCAACAGCGTCGCGCAGTGCGTGCTGTCGTCGACCGGCCAGGACATGCTGGTGCAGATGGCCACGCAAGGCCCGGGCACCTTCAAGCCGGCGAACTCGACCGGCTCGGCCTGGAGCCAGGCCGACTTCAAGAACTACCTCTACAGCAACTGGCTCGTGGCCTGATGCCCGCGCCGGCGTGGCGTTGCGCGCAGCCGCTCGCTGACGTGCTGCTCGCCTGGGAGGGCGAACAGCACGCGGTCTATTTCGACCCCGCCAGCGGGGACACCCACCTGATCGCCGCGCTCGGCGCGCAGCTGGCCGAATGGCTGGCCGCCGAGCCGCTCGACCGCGACCAGTTGCTGCGACGCCTGGCGCGGGACGTCGACTGGGACGAGCCGCCCGCGCCCGACGCGCTGGCCGAGCTGCTGGACCTGCACCTGACCCGCCTGGCCGAGATCCACCTGCTGAGCGAGGCCCCGGCGGAGGAGTCCGGCGCTTGAAGCTCCAGGAGGTCGGTACCGAGGGGCTGCGGGCCCGGATGCGCGACGGCGGCGTGACGCTGCGGCTGTCGCCGTTCACCGTGCGCGTGCGCTCGGACATTCCCCACCTGGCCGCCGACGTCGCGGCGATGTACCGCGACTTCGAGCTCGCCACCGACGAGGCCTTCGTCGACTTCCACGTCGCCGTGCTGCGCAGCCCGCACTGGCTGAGCCGGCTGCAGGGGCGCGCGGAATTCTGGTTCGACGGCCAGCGCTCGTTCACGCCGCTGCCCGCGGCGCAGGCGCTGGCGATGCTCGAGTGGGGCATCAACTGGTGCATCGCCGCGCACGCGCATCAATTCCTGCTGATCCACGCCGCGGTGCTGGAGCGCGACGGCCGCGCGCTGCTGATGCCGGCGCCGCCGGGGTCGGGCAAGAGCACGCTGTGCGCCGCGCTGGCGCATCGCGGCTGGCGGCTGCTGTCGGACGAGCTCGGTCTGCTGGACCTGCGCACCGGCCTGGTCCACGGCATGGCGCGGCCGATCAACCTGAAGAACGCGTCGATCCCGCTGATCCGGTCCTTCGCACCGGAGGCCGTCTTCAGCGCGTCGATGCCCAATACCTCGAAGGGCACGGTGGCGCTGGTGCGCGCGCCGCAGGACGCGATCGACGCGCGCCTGGCACCAGCCCGGCCAGCCTGGGTCGTGCTGCCGGCCTGGCGCGCCGACGCGCCGGCCCAACTGCTGCCGATCGAGCGCGCCCGCGCCTTCATGGACCTGGCCGAGCAATCGTTCAACTACGACGTCCACGGCCAGGCCGGCTTCCAGGCGCTGGGCCGGCTCGTGGGCGCCTGCGACTGCTTCCGCTTCGAGTACAGCCGGCTGGACGAGGCGCTGGCGCATTTCGACCGCCTGTCGGAGACCGCGCCATGAGCGCCGACCGCCGCCGGCCGCTGCTGGTGCGGGTGCTGCTGCAGCCCGCCGTCGCCGTCGGGCTGAGCCTGACGGAATGGGACCTGCTGCTGCGCCAGGCGCGGCGCTCGAACCTGGCCGGCAAGCTGGCCGAGCAGATGGCCCAGGGCGGCTGGCTCGACACGCTGCCCGAGCCGGTGCGGCCGCACCTGCGCTCGGCGCTGCTGCTGTCGCGCCGCCAGGTGCAGATGCTGCGGCGCGAGGTCGACCTGCTGCGCCAGACACTGGCCGAGCTGCCGGGCCCGCTGATCCTGCTCAAGGGCGCGGCCTACGCGCTGGGCGGCCACGCGCCGGCGCCGGGCCGGATGTTCAGCGACATCGACCTGCTGATCCCGCCCGAGCAGCTGCCGCGCTGCGAGACGACGCTGCTGGTGCACGGCTGGGATTTCGACGACGGCCTGGACGCCTACGACCAGCGCTACTACCGCGAGTGGATGCACGAGCTGCCGCCGCTGCACCACAAGCGCCGCGGCACTTCGCTGGACGTGCACCACACGCTGCTGCCGCCGACGGCGCGCACGCCGCTGGACGCGCGCGCGCTGTTCGACGCCCCGCGACCGTTGCCCGACCTGCCCGGCGTGTTCGTGCTGCCGCCGGAGGACATGCTGCTGCACAGCGCCGCGCACCTGTTCCACGAGGGCGAGTTGCCCAATGGCCTGCGCGACCTGTTCGACCTGGACGCGCTGCTGCGCGAGTTCGGCGCGCTCGACGGCTTCTGGCCGCGGCTGACCGCGCGCGCGCGGCGCATCGGCCTGGCCCGGCCGTTGTGGCTGGCGCTGCGCTACACGCGGATGCTGCTGGACACGCCGTATCCGGACGAACTGCCGGCGGCGCTCGGTCCGCCGCCCGGGCCGGTGGCGCTGCGGCTGCTGGACGCCTGCTACCGGCGCGCGCTGCGCCCGGCGCACGACAGCTGCCGGCTGCCGGGACACGACCTGGCCGAGGGCGCGCTCTACGTGCGCTCGCACTGGCTGCGGATGCCCTGGGGCCTGCTCGCGCGGCACCTGGCGCGCAAGGCCTGGGGCCGGATGACGGCGATGCCGGAAGCTCCCAAGGTCGACGTGCCGGGCGCGGCCCGCGGCGACGGCTGAGCGGACCACCCCGGGCGCGGCCTTTGCCGCGTCGCCAGGGGCCTTCGCTTATGCTCGCTTCCCATGAATCGACCCAAGCCTTTCTCCATGATCCGCGAGTTCCATCTGGCGGACTGGTTCACCCTGGGCAACGCCTTCTGCGGGGTGGGCGCGCTGTTCTCGGTGATGACCTACCTGCAGACCGGCCTGACGCTTCACCTGTACTACGCCTGCGCGCTGATCCCGGCCGCGCTGGTCTTCGACGTGCTGGACGGCCGCATCGCGCGCTGGCGCCAGAAGAGCTCGGCGATGGGCCGCGAGCTGGACTCGCTGGCGGACGTGATCTCGTTCGGCGTCGCGCCGGCGGTGATCGCCTACGGCTGCGGCATGCAGGGCCTGTGGGACCGCATCGTGCTCGGCTTCTTCGTCGCCTGCGGCGTGTCGCGCCTGGCCCGCTACAACATCACCGCCGAGACCCTGTCCGGCGGCGGCGACAAGGTCGCCTACTTCGAGGGCACGCCGATCCCGACCTCGCTGCTGCTGGTGATCGTGCTGTGGATCGCCGCCTGGCAAGGCGCGACCGGCGAGGCCCTGTGGTTCGGCTCCGTCAAGCTCGGCGGCTTCACGCTGCATCCGCTGGTGCTGCTGTTCGCGATCTCGGGGTCGCTGATGATCAGCCGGATCCGCATTCCCAAGCTCTGAGATCCGGCCGCTCCGGCCTCAGCGAGGCCCGGCCAGGAACATGTTGCCCTCCAGCGGATGGCGCCGCCCGCGCGAGGACCCCGGGCCGCTGCCTCGCATGACGCGGTCGGCGCTCGAGGCCGTCGCCTGGCCCGCCTGCTGCACCGGGCACCGGCTGTCGATCCGGTAGCCCAGCGCCGCGGACAGCAGACGCTCCCGGCTGTCGCCCAGGTCGTGCGCGAGGTCGTCTTCGACCCGGCAGCCCGGCACGCCGGCCACGCCCTGGCCGCCGGGCTCGAAACCATCCGCGTAGTCCGCGAAGCCCCGGTCGTTGGCGAACATCGAGTCGACGGCGAAGTAGTGGTAGCCGCAGTTGTCCTTGCCGGTGAAACCGAACGGCTTGCCGCAGGTGGTGTCGCCGATGAGCACGACCTCCACGCCGATGCCGCGCAGCGTATTGATGAGCGCCTCGCTGGCGGAGCAGGTGTCCTGCTGCGACAGGGCGAACACGCGCCGCAGGTCCAGCGTCGGCAGCGGCCGGATCGAGCTGCACTGGCCGTCGACCAGGTGGCAGGACGTCGCCATGAACGGCAAGCCGCTCGCGGTGGCCGATGCGGGATCGTTGGTGAGCAGCTTCGCGAAGGCCTTGCCGGCGGTGGCCGTCGGACCCGCGACCATGTAGGCCAGCTGGTTGGCCAGGTAGACCAGCCCGCCGCCGTTGAAACGCAGGTCGACGACCAGGTCGCGGATCTTCCGCTCGCGAAAGGTCGTCACCGCCTCGATCAAGGCGGGCTCCGCCGGCGCGATGTGGGCGTTGAAGAGCAGATACCCCACCGAGGCGCCATCCTCGCCGGTCAACACCTGGTGAAGGGGAACCGGCTTGCGGGTGATCTCCTCGCTGGTCACCGCCACCTGCCGGGGGACCCCTTGGGTCGAGGTCAGCGTGTAGGACAAGGCCTGCCCCGCCGTCGACGGGGACAGCAGTTCGTCGAGGACGTCCTCGTCGAGCTCGTCGAGGGCCGTGCCGGCGACGGCGGCCAGGCGGTCGCCGCGCTTCACGCCGGCCCGGTCCGCCGGAGCACCGGGCTCCACGAAGTCGACGCGGATGTCCCGTGGTGGCCGGTCCGAGCGAACGGCCCAGCGGATGCCGGCGCCCAGGTCACCCTGGCCGCGATCGAAGGCCTCCACCGACTTGGACGTCGCCATGAAGCTGTAGGCGTCGCGGGCCTTGCCGCTGGCGGTGCGCGCCGGCGTGCGCAACGCCGTGAAGTAGGCCTTCAGGGCGGTGCGCACGGGGCCATCGCTGTGCTTGGCCGCCCCGGCGTCGACGTCAGGCACCTCGTTCCGCCAGAGATAGACCTCGTCGACACGGGAACGGATCCACTGCTTCTCGGTCGTCAGGCTGCCGGTCCGCTGCGAGGCCTGTGCCTCGACATTGGCGGGGCTGCATTGCCCGGCGTACGCGCCGCTGGGCATCAGCGCCGGACGTCCGCCGGACGCGCCGGCACCGCTGCCCGTACCGGCGCCTCCGCCGCCGCCATCGCGTCCATCCCTGCCGTCGCGGCCATCCTTGCCGTTGACGCCATCCTTGCCATCGGCGCCGTCTCTGCCGTCAGCACCGTGTCTGCCGTCATTGCCGTCGACACCGTCCTTGCCATCCGTGCCGTCGCGTCCATCGCCACCATCGCGACCGTCACGACCGTCTCCCCCATCCCGACCGTCCTTGCCGTTGGCGCCATCCCGGCCGTTCGCACCGTCCTTGCCGTTCGGCCCGTCACGGCCGTCCGCGCCGTCCCTGCCGTTCGATCCGTTCGTGCCATCCCGGCCGTTCATGCCGTCCCGGCCGTCGTCGCCGTCCTGCCCATCCCTTCCTTCACGGCCATCCCGGCCGTCCTTGCCATCCTTGCCATCCTTGCCATCCTTGCCATCCTTGCCGTCCCGCCCGGCGATCACCGTCGGCTCCGCGGTGCCGGTATCGTGGCAGGCCTGCAGCGCCATCGCGCCCATCGCGCACGCCGCGACGATCGACAGCCGGCGCGCGCGGCGCCCCATCGAGAGTTCCCTCATTCGATCCCTTCCGCCGGAGCCACCGGCCGCGATTGACAAGCGGCGGTGGTCCTTCGGCGATGCCGCCGGTTCATTCGTGCGACAAGGAGTCCGATGCGTCCGTGCAATGAAAAAGGCCGCTCCGAGGAGCGGCCCTGGCCGGCATCGCGCGCGTCGTCGCGCGCGCTCGCGGGGGTCAGTGGCGTCCGCCGACGATCCGGTTGTTGCGCGCGGCCAGCTTGCGCATCTGCAGCGCCACCGCGTCCTCGCCGACCGCCCGCGCCGCCGTCGCCCGCGCCATGCCGCTGTCCGAGGCGCGCGCCGCCGGGCAGGTGCCGTTGGCGCGGTATTGCAGCGCCGCGGCCAGCATCGCCTCGGCGGTGTCGCCCAGCGGGTGCTCGAGGTCGTCCGCCACCTGGCAGCCCTTGATGCCGGTCGCGCCGGTGCCCGCGGGCACGAAGCCGTCCGCGTAGTCGCCGAAGCCCTTGTTGTTGGTGCCGACGAACTCGATCGGGAAGTAGCTGTTGCCGCAGTTGTCCTTGGCGGTGAAGCCGTACGGCTTGCCGCAGGTGGTGCCGCCGACCAGCACCACTTCCACGTCCACGCCGCGCAGGCCGTTGATCAGCGCCTCGCTGGCCGAGCAGGTGCCCGACTGCGCCAGCACGAACACGCGCTTGAGGTTGAGCGCCGGCAGCGGCTGGCGCGACGAGCAGTTGTCGCCCACCAGCAGGCAGGACGTGTCGTAGAACGGGGTCTTGGCGTCGTCGCTGTTGGTCTGGGCGGTGCGCTTGCTGTTGTAGCGCAGCTGCTCGAAGGTCTTGTTCGCCGTCGGGCCGCTGCCCGCGATCATGTAGGCCAGTTCGCTGGCGATGAACAGGTAGCCGCCGCCGTTGTAGCGCAGGTCGACGACCAGGTCGCCGATGTTGGCCGCGCGGAAGGTCTGCATCGCGTTGATGAGCTGCTGCTCGGCCGGCAGGATGTGGTCGTTGAAAACCAGGTAGCCGACCGTGCCGCCGCCGGCGACCGACAGCACCTGGCTGGTCGGCACCGGCGTCTTGGTCACGTTGCCGGCCGCCATCGCGACGCCGCGCGACACGCCCGCGGTCGAGCTCAGCACGAAGCTGTGGCTCGATCCGCCGCTGCTCGGGTACAGCGCGGCGTTGAGCACGTTCACGCCGGCCGTGTCGCCGGCGTCGGCGGAGGTGCCGTCCACGCTCACCAGCGTGTCGCCGCGGCGCACGCCGGCCCGGTCGGCCACGCTGCCGGGCTCGACGAAGGCGACGCGGATGTTGCGCGGCGGCGTGGCCGACTTCATCGTCCACTCGATGCCGTAGCCGAGCTCCACGCCGCCCTGCGACAGCGCGTTCCACTCGCGGGTGCTGAGCATGAAGCTGAACTGGTCCTTGCGCTTGCCGCTGGCCGTCGTCTGCGGCGACAGCAAGGCCTCGAAGTAGTTGTTCAGCGCGGTGCCGACATCGGTGCCGCTGTAGGGCGCGGCCGCGGCATCGACCGCGGGCACGTCCTCGCGCCACAGGTAGGCCTCGTCGAAGTAAGAACGGATGAAGTTCTTCTCGATCGCCAGCGAGCCGGTGCGCGTGTTGACCGGCGCCTCCGGGTTGCCGGCCGCGCACTGGTTGGCGTAGGTCGAGCTGGGCTGCAGCGTCGTGTTGCCAGTGCCGCCGGTCCCGCCCGTGCCCCCGGTGCCGCCACCGATGACCGAGCCGCCGCCGCCCCCGTTGTTGCCGCCGCCGCCACCGACATTGCCGCCGCTGCCGCCCAGCACCGGCGTGCCGCTGTCGGCACCGCCGCCGCCGCAGCCGCTCAGCAGCACGGCCCCGATCGCGCCGGCCACGGCCAGGCGCGCCACCCGCAACATCGCGGATCGATTCATCGCTTACTCCCTCGAGGGACCCGGTCCCGGTGTTCTTGTCTCGGCGCCGATGTCGTCACGACACGGGCGCCAACCTACGAGGGTCGATTTATAGCGGGAAACCCGCAGCGGCTGGCGATCTCAGGCCAAGGCTTCCGCCTTCAGGGTGACGAGTGACGCGCCCTCGCCACTGGCGAGGATCCGCCATCCGAACCAGCTGGGCGACACCGGCAGGTCCAGCGTCTGGCCGGGCTCGAGCCAGTGGTCGTCCGGCCACCCGTCGCGGGTGATCCAGGCGCGCCCGCCATGGACACGCAGTCGCACGGGGCGGCGCACGCGCAGCGCGAGCGGGCTGCCGTCGGTCGGCAGGACCACGGCATCCGGCCCGGGGTCGGGGGCGACACAGGCCGGCGGCGGCGCGAGCCGGGGCCGGAACGGCAGGTGGAGGCGGAGGAGCGGTTGCATTCCCTCACGATAAAAAGCGGCTGTGTGGCGCTCCATCCACAGGCGGCGGCCGACGCGGCGCATACAGCCTGCGCCCGCGCGGCACCTGTGCTGGCCGGCTTGCCGTTCATCTGTATTGGTTACCGCGAGGTGACAACACACAGAATCGACGCATGGACACGCCGCAGTTACCGCTGTACATGCAACTCGCCGACCGGATGGCCCGGTCGATCCGCTCCAGCACGCTCAAGCGCGGCGAGCGATTGCCCTCGGTGCGGGAACTGGCGGCGCAGCACGGCGTGTCGCTGTCCACGGCGGTGCAGGCCTACCGATGGCTGGAGGATGCCCGGCTGATCGAGGCCCGGCCGCGCTCGGGCTACTTCGTCGCGGCGCGTCCGCCGCGGCTGCCCGAGCCGCAGGTCTCGCGGCCCGACCCGGCCTCGCGGATGGTGCAGCTGGACCACCTGGGCGCGCAGGTGATGGCGCTGTCGCAGGACCCCGCCTTCGTCTCCTTCGGCGCGGCCTGCCCGGGGCCGGAGCTGTTCGACGCGGACCGCGTGCGCCGCGCGATGGCGCGCGCGGTGATGCGCCACCGCGACCTGCTGTGCACCTACCCGATCGGCCCCGGCATGGAGGAGGCGCGGCGGGCCGTCGCGCGCCATGCGCTGGGCCTGGGGTGCGTGCTCGATCCGGACGAGGTCGTCATCACCAACAGCTGCATCGAGGCGATCAGCCTGTGCCTGCGCGTCGTGTGCAAGCCCGGCGACGTGGTGGCGCTCGAATCGCCGACCTATTACGGCTTCCTGGAGATCCTGCAGAGCCTGCACCTGCGCGCGCTGGAGATCCCGACCCATCCGCGGCACGGCATGTCGCTGGACGCGCTGCAGCTGGCCTTCGAGACGCAGCAGGTCAAGGCGGTGCTGACGGTGCCGACGTTGTCCAACCCGCTGGGCGCCTGCCTGCCGGTGCCGGAACGCCGCCGCCTGGCGGCGATGCTGGCGCAGCACGACGTCGCGCTGATCGAGGACGTGCTCTACAACGACCTGGCCGAGCAGGAGGACAAGCGCCGCGCGGTGAAGTCCTTCGACACGACGGGGCACGTGATGATCTGCGGCTCGTTCTCCAAGACGATCGCGCCGGGGCTGCGGCTGGGCTGGGTCGAGGCCGGCCGCTGGGGCCGCGTGCTGCGCCAGACCAAGGCGGTGCAGTCGGGCGCGCAGACCAGCGTGCTGGAGCTGGCGCTGGCGGACCTGCTGACGCAGGCCGGCGGCGGCGCGGCGCTGCGGCAGCTGCGGGCGACGATCGCGGCGCGGGTCGACGACGCGCGCCGGCTGATCGCCGAGAGCTTCCCCAAGGGCACGCGGGTGTCCGATCCGGCGGGCGGCTTCATCCTGTGGGTGGAGCTGCCGGAATCGCTCGACGCGGCGCAGCTGTACGAGGCCTGCCTGGCCGAGCACATCGTCATCGCGCCGGGGCTGATGTTCTCGGCGAGCCCGCGCTTCCGGCACTGCGTGCGGCTGGGCGTCGGCGGCCAGTGGGGACCGGAGCATCCGCGCGCGCTGCGGCGCATCGGCGCCTTGGCCAAGGCGCTGCTGATGAGCCCGGACAGCGACGAGATCGCGGCCTAGGCCCTCCCGCCCCGGCTCATCCCTGCAGCCACTCGTCGTCCGCGTCCAGGCCCTTGGGCGCCTTCAGCCGCGTCGCGGCGGCCTCGTCCTCGAGCAGCCGCCAGCGCCACCAGTCCGTGGAGACCGCCTTGATCAGCGCCGCATGGTGCGCGGCAAGCTTTTCCGGCAAGGGATCGCGGCCTCGACCCTCCAGCCGTTGCGCGAATCCCTGGCCGCGTTCGCCGCCGCCGCCGAAGCTCATGTGGTCCGCGCCGTCCAGCCACAGCTGCGCCTTGGCGCCGGCGGGCAGCGTGTCGTAGACCGCGCGGCGGTAGCGGCCGTCGCGCTCCTGGCCGAGCGGGTTGCCGTCCAGGCTGCCGGTCAGGCACAGCATCGGCCGCGTGATGCCCTTGATGCCGCCCGCGAAGTGTCCCGCCGACGGGCTGAACGCGACGAAGGCCTTGAAGTGCGATTCCGACAGGTCCGGCGCGCTGCGGGCCTGGAAGTCGCGGCCGGCGACCGCCAGCGTCGTCTGCGCGCCGAAGGAATGGCCCGACATGCCCAGCGCCTCCGGCCGCACCCGCGCCCAGGGGCCCTGCCCGGCCTTGTGCAGCTTGAGCAGTTGCTCGACGGCGAACTGCACGTCATGGCCGCGCTCGATCAACTGCTCGGCGCTGGCCGCGGCCTTCACCGCCGGCAGGCCGCCGCGCCAGATCGCCCGGTCGCTGCCCGCGTGCTGCAGGTGCAGCGTCGCGATGCCGGCCTCGGCCCAGGCCTGCGCCCATTCGGTGCCGGCGTCCAGGCTGCCGCCCAGGCCGTGGGAGAACACCACCAGCGCCACCGGGCGGTCGCCCTCGGGCAGGCGCAGCCGCCAGGGGATGTCGCGCGAACGGGCCGGGTCGCGCCAGCTGCCTTGCGTGACGCCTTGCGTGACGCCGGGCGTGGACGGCGGCGCGGACGCCGCCGGCGCGGCCTGCGCGTGGGCGGCCCGCCAGGGCAACGCGCCCAGCGCGGCGGTCAGGGCCGCCGAGCGCAGCAGCGCGCGGCGGGCGGGGTCGGGGGAGTGGGAAAACGTGGCGGGGTCCATCCGTCGATTCTGCAAAAACGGGCGCCGGCGGCGCCAGCTTTTACCCATCTCCGCGGCGGCCGTCGCCGGCCGCG
This sequence comes from Mitsuaria sp. GD03876, assembly GCF_029840635.1. Taxonomy (GTDB): domain Bacteria; phylum Pseudomonadota; class Gammaproteobacteria; order Burkholderiales; family Burkholderiaceae_C; genus Roseateles. Next base: position 147,508 of record NZ_JAOCCU010000004.1, read on the forward strand.
CTCACGCGGACGAGGCGGGCAGATCCCGTTCCCGCCCCGGCGGCACCGGCTTGAGGCGCAGCGCCCAGCAGACCCCGCCGACCAGCAGCGCGACGCCCGCAGCGCCCAGCAGCGGCGGCCATTCGCCTCGATGCAGTTGCGCGTAGGCCAGCGCGGCCAGGGTCTCGAACACGATCAGCTGGCCCACCAGCGCGGTGGGCAGGCGCTGGCTGGCCTCGTTCCAGCACAGCGTGCCGAGCCAGGACGCGAACAGGCCGATGGCGACCATGAGCCCGACGAAGGGCCAGACGCGCGGCCCGGCCGGGAAGTCGAAGCCGGCCGGCAGCAGCGGCCAGCCCGCCGCGTCGGCGGCGGCGATCACGACGAAGGCCAGCGCCGCCATCGGCAGCGTGACCAGGCCCTGCGCCGTGGCCCAGGCGCGCGGACTGCGGCCGGCGTGGTCGCGCAGCCAGTCGGCGTTGCGGATCGGATACCAGGTCCAGCAGGCCAGCGCGATCAGCGCCAGGCCCGCGCCCTGCAGGTAGCGGCCCAGCGCCTGCGGCGCCAGCGCTTGCTGCTCCACCTGGTTGACGCAGCCGATGCCCAGCGCGATCAGCGCCAGCGCCGGGGCCAGGTCGCGCCAGCGGTAGTGGCCGTCGCGCGCGGCGTTGCGCCGGTTGGCGCAGATCGCGATCACCACCGGCAGCGTGCCGATGATCATCGTGGGCAGCGGCCCGCCGGCGCGCTGGATCGCCGCGGCCAGCGTCAGGTAATAGAGGAAGTTGCCGATCGCGCTGAGCTTGACCGCGTCCATCCAGTCGGCGCGGGTCAGGCGGGCGAGCTCGCGGCGGTCGAACAGCGCCAGCGGCACCGCCAGCAGCCCGAAGGCCAGGTAGCGGCCGGCCATCAGCATGGCGGCCGGGTACTCCGGCAGCAGCAACGGCGTGACGAACACCAGGCCCCACATCAGGCCGGCGGCGAGCGCGAACAGGAATCCGGACAACATCCGCGCAGTCTCGCGCGCGGTCAGGGCCGGCGTCTTGTACCGAGTTGCTGCTGGTAGCGCGCCGGCGTGACGCCGTAGCGGCGCGCGAACGCGCGCGTCAGGTGCGCCTGGTCGGTCAGGCCGACGGCCGCGGCGACCTGCGCCGGCGCGTGCCCGACGGCGAGCTGGCGCTTGGCCTCGTTCAGCCGCAATGCCATCAGCGCCTGCTGCGGCGTCGCATGGTGCTGGTCCTTGAAGCTGCGCAAGAAGTGGAACGGGCTCAGCCCCGCGACGGCGGCCAGGCGGGCGGTGTCCAGCGATTCGTCCAGGTGGGCGCGCATGAACTCGATCACCGGTGCGAAACGCGGCGCGGCGCCGTCGGGCCGGCGCGGCGCGCGATGCGCGTGGCGGCTCAGGCCCTGCACCAGCGCCAGCAGCGCGCTGTCGAAGGCCAGCGGCTCCCGGGCCTGCCAGAGCGCGGCGATCAGCGCCGCGGCGCGGGTCGCGGCCTCGGCGTCATGGGCGACGGCGGCGTCGAAGCGCCAGGCCGGTCCGCCGTAGAGCTCGGCCAGCAGCGCCTCGTCGAGGTAGACCATCCGGTAGCCCCAGGCGTCGGCGGTGGCGGCCTCGCCGGTATGGATGTCCTCGGGGTTCATCAGCATCAGCGTGGCGCGCGGCGCCAGGTGCTCGCCGCCGCGCCAGCGGAAGCGGCCGACGCCCTCGGTGATCGCGCCCAGGCCGTAGGCCTCGTGCGTATGCGGCTCGAAGCTGTGCCGCAGGATGTGGGCGTGGTACAGCTCGACGCCCGCGCGATGGGCGGGGCGCCGGTACGCGGCCTGGTCCTGGGGATGCTCGAACGCCGTGGGCATGGGACGCGAGTCTAGGCCCGGCATCCCCACCGGCGCGGCACGAGCCTTCGTGCCTCGGGAACCGGGGACGCCGCCGACACCGGCAGTCAGTCAGTCAGGCAGGCGGGCAGGCAGGCAGGCGGGCGGTCAGGCACGGCAGGGCCGGCCGGACGCGGCGCCACGCTTCAAAGCAGCCCCGGCGTCATCCCCGTCCAGCGCTTGAACGAGCGCCGGAAGTTGCTCTTGTCGTTGAAGCCCAGCGAGCGCGCCACCGCCTCGCCGCGCTGGCCGCGCAGCGTCATCAGGTAGAGCGCGGCATGCGCGCGGACCTGGTCCAGTTGCGCCTGGTGGTGCGTGCCAAGCAGCGCCAGCTGGCGCTTGAGCGTCGCCGGGCTGATGCCGAAGCGCTGGGCGCTGCGCTCCAGCGACGGCGCGCCGCCGACTTCCGCCAGCAGGTGGTCGTAGAGCGCCGCGAGCTGGCCGCGCCAGCCGGCTTCCGGATCGGCGCCCTGCGCCAGCGCGCCCAGCGCCATCGCCGGCCGTCCCGCCTGGGCCGCCGGCCAGGGCGCGACCGCCTCGGCCAACGGCACCCGCATCGCATCGACCTGGCAGCCGAAGCGCAGGTCCGGCCCGAGATAGGCCGCGTGCTGCGACAGCTCGCGCGGCCGGGTGCGATTGAAGGAGAAGGCCCAGGGCAGCGTCCGGCCGCCGCCGAGCCATTGCGCCATCGCCACCACCGCGCTCATCTGCAGGTCCACCAGCAGCGGCTGCAGCGCCGGCGGCGCGCCGTTGGCCTCGGTCCAGACCAGCAGCAGCTCGTCGGCGGTCTCCACCAGGCGCGGCGTCAGCAGCGGCGACAGCCGCGCGGACCAGTCGCACAGCACGCGCAGCGCCTGGCGCAGGTCGGCCGCCTGCTGCAGCGCCTGGCTGGCCAAGCCGTAATGGCCCGGCAGGCTGAGTTGCCCGACGACGAACCCCACGTCCCGCGCCAGCGGCTGCAACGCCGCCAGCATCGACAGCAGCTGCCGCGGCGACAGCGCCTGCCCCGGCGTCACGCCGCAGCGGCCGAGCCACTCCGGCGCCTCGATCGCGCGGCTGCGGGCGAACTCGGCCAGCAGCGCGCCCTGGTAGGCCCAGGGGATGAAGGCGTGATCGGCGCCATACCGCGGCGCGGCGCGCGCCGGCAACGCCTGGCGCAGCGCGGCCAGGGCGTCGTCGGGCGCGCTCGCCGCCGGCAGGCTCACCGCAGCCGCTCCAGCAGGCGCAGCAGCTGCGCCTCGGCGTCCTCGTCCGGATCCAGCGGCGCGCTGGCCAGCCGCGCGCCCAGCCGGGCGCGGGTGCGGCCGTCGGCGCAGGGGTGCACATGCGCCGACAGCGCCGACAGCAGGTCACCCGGCAGCGCGGCATCGGCCTGCGGCAGCAGCGCCACGAAACGGTCGGCGGCGTAGCGGCACAGCAGGTCGCCGCCGCGCAGTTGCAGCAGCAGCAGCGGGCCGGTGGCCTGCAGCAGGCGGTCGGCCTCGGCCAGCCCGTGCTGGCGCGCCAGCGCCGGCAGGTCCTGCCAGCCCAGCATCGCCAGCGTCGCCGGCGTGCCCAGCCGCTGTTGGTGGCGGATCTGGTCGAGCAGGTAGGCGCCGTCGCCGAGCTGCGTCAGGCCGTCGATCTGCGCGTGCTCGCGGTAGCCGCGCTCGCGGCCGGCGCGCAGCGCGTTCAGCGCGAGTTGCTCCTGGCGCCACAGGTGCAGGCCGAAGGTCAGGCCCACCATGCCCACCACATGGCAGGTCGACTCCATGCCCATCAGCAGCGTGTAGTCGCGCGGCAGCTTCCAGAACTCGTCCATCAGGTCGGCCCAGCCGCCCAGCAGCATCCCCGACAGCCCCAGGCACAGCCAGGTCGTGACGCGGCCGGCGGGCCGGCTCGCGCGCAGCTGCACCAGCCACAGCGCCAGCATCGCCACGATCGCGGACTCGCTGACGATGTCGATCCAGCGCCAGACGGCCATCGGCTTGGCCACGGCCCAGTAGCCGAAGGCCCAGGTAATGGCGGCCATCGCCAGCAGCAGCGCATGGCCGAAATGACGCGAACCCGCCACCGGCGCGAGCACCAGCGGCGGACGAGGCAGCACGAGTTTCATGGCGCGCGATGCTAGGCAGCCTGTGTGACAGCCGCTGTCACACGCCGCGACGGGGGTCGGATCGGCTCACGAACGGTTTCGCCGCTTCACTCACCGCCCTCCCGTGGCTTGCCACATCGACCGGAGGGCTCCATGCCAACCCGTTTGCGATTCCTGACTCCCCTCGCCGCCGCGCTGCTGATGCCGCTGGGCGCGTCCGCCGTCACCGCGATCCCGCCGGACGCGGCGGCCGCCTCGGCGACCTGCGGCGGCGAGGCCATGCCCACCGACCTGGAACCCCGATTCCATCTGACCTGCGCGCTGGACCAGGGCATCCAGCCCGGCCTGGACACCGACCAGGCGCCGCGCATCGCGGAGGCGCTCCAGGCGCTGGCCACGCAGGATCCGCCGCGCGGGCTCTTCTTCCCGGCGGGACGCTACGTCGTCGCCCATCCGCTCGCGCTGCGCACCGGCAACGTCCTGGTGGGCAGCCGCCTGCGCGGTGGCGCGACGCAGTTCGTCAACCCGGGCGCCCGGACCGTCTCGATCACGAAGGGCTTCCACAGCGCGAAGCGGATCCTGGTCGAAGGCCTGGTGCTGGACAACATCGCGCTGGCCGTGGCGGGCGACGCGACCGGCGACGACGGATGGGTCGTCCGCTACAACGGCCTGCGCGCGACGCGCTCGGCCGATCCGCAGATCCTGCTGTCGAGCGGCACGCAGACGGTCCAGGGCAACGTGCTGTGGCGGACCGCCGAGCATCCCGGCGTGGGCGTGCGCATCGCCGGCGGCGATGGCTCGACGGTGCGGGGCAATCTGATCGGCGCGGCGGCGCCGGCGGCGGGAGACCGCTTCGTCGATGCCCGCACGAGGCGCCTGCTGACGACCTTGGCCCAACTGCCGCTGCCCGATGGCCACGCGCCCCCGCCGGCACCCGAGCGCGGGCATTACACGGACGCGATCGCGTCGGAAGCCGGCCCGACGCAGCTTCGCGTCGAGCGCAACGACGTCGCCCTGAGCGCGTCGACCGCGGCGGCCGGTGACGCCACGCTCCGCCACGCGGCGCTGTTCATCCGGCCGGATCGGCTGGCGCTGTCCAAGAACCGCTTCTCGGATCCGACGGCGTCGGGCCTGACGCGGGCGACGCTGCAATCGCCGGTCGATGCGCTGGTCCGCGGCAACGTGATGCGCGGCGTCGACCTGCACATCGACGCCGCGCCCGCGACGCCGGCGACGCCGACCAAACGCACCCGCGTGCGCGGCAACACCTTCCTGCAAGCGGTCGCGGAGACCTCGCTGATCGCGACCGGCTGGAGCGACACCGACACGACGCCGAGCGACCTCGCGTTCACCGGCAACACCTTCGTGCTGGTGCCGCCCGGCACCTGCCTGCTGCGGGCGCCCTTGCCGCCGCTGGGCGATGGCGCCTTCAGCGAATCGGACACCACCGCCGTCGCGCCCAGCGTCTTGCTGACCTGCGGCCTGGCGCATCGGGAGACGGCGGCGCCCTGACGCGGCTTTCCGGCCACACGGGGGTCATTCCGGCTCACCGCGCGCCTCGTCCGGAGCCATCCGCGCCGGGGCGCGCCGAGAATGCCGCGCTGTCACGGACCCGCCATCCGCGGTTCCTAACGTGCGCCGCCATTCGTGACTCACCGGAACCGCCCCATGCGCACGCCGCCCCGCCCCACCCTGCTCGCCCTGTGCCTGTCCAGCCTGTTCGCCGCCACGCCGGCGCTCGCCCAGCAGGCCACCGACGCCAAACCCGATCCCAAGGCCGACACCCGGACTGACAACCGGACCGACGCCGCCAAGGACCCGAAGGACGCCAAGGACGCCCGCGCCGACGCCCGCAAGCTCGAGACCGTCGTGACCGTCGGCCAGGCCGCGGCGCTGCGCTCGGCGCTGGACAAGCAAAGCGCCGCGCAAGGCATCGTCAACGTCGTGCATGCCGACGGCATCGGCCAGCTGCCCGACAACAACGCCGCCGAGGCGCTGGCCCGCATGCCGGGCGTGTCCGTCGAGCGCGACCAGGGCGAGGGCCGCTTCATCCGCGTGCGCGGCCTGGGCCCGGACTACAACGCCGTCAACATCAACGGCGCGCTGACGCCGGCCTCCGAGTCCGACCGCCGCGCGCCGGGCCTGGACCTGGTGCCCGCGGGCCTGATCCGCTCGCTGGAGGTGCAGAAGACGCTGACGCCGGACCAGGACGCCAACTCGCTGGGCGGCACGGTGACGGTGCGCACGCTCAGCGCCTTCGACCAGCCGGGCCGGCTGTTCACGCTGGAGCTCGGCGGCAACTACGACGCCAACGCGGGCAAGACCAAGCCGCGCGGCTCGGTCGCCTTCGCCGACCGTTTCGCCGACGGCAAGCTGGGCGTGGCGGTGGCGCTGTCCGGCGACCAGCGCCGTTTCGCCAGCGACAACGTCGAGACCGGCGGCGACTGGGACGGCGGCAAGCTGGGCAGCTTCGAGCTGCGCCGCTACACGATCACCCGCGAGCGCCTGGGCGCCGCGCTCAACCTGGACTTCAAGCCCGACGAGGCCTCGCTGGTCTACCTGCGCAGCTTCAGCAGCCGCTTCACCGACCAGGAGAACCGCCAGTCGATGAAGGTCGCCTTCGACGAGCCGCAGGCCCCCGGCGAGACCGGCGAGGGCACCGTCAGCCGCGGGCTGAAGGCGCGCAAGGAGATCAACACCTCCAGCGCGGTCGTGCTCGGCACCGAGCTGTCGCGCGGCGACTGGAAGTTCTGGGGCGAAGCCGGCGTCGGCCGCGCCAGCGAGCGCAAGCCCGACACGCTGGCGTCGTCGGCGTTCGAGGCCGACTTCGCCGGCCTGGGCTACACCGACACCGCCAAGCCGATGCCGCTCGCGGTCGCCGGCCTGGGCGACGCGTCGAAGTACGTCTTCAACAAGGCCAAGATCGAGAAGAGCTCGGCCACCGACCGCGTGCGCCATGCCAAGGCCGACGTGCAGCGCGAGTTCGATGTCGCCGGCTGGGACGTCGATGTCAAGACCGGCCTGAAGGCGACGCGCCGCGACAAGGACAACGAGCAGGAGACCTACGCCCCGAGCGCCAAGGTGCTGAAGAAGGCGCCGTACAACGTGCCCTCGTCGCAGCTGGGCCTGGGCGGCTACGTCGGCGGCGACGCGGTCGACTACCCGTGGACCTCGTTCGGCCCCGGCATCGACGCCGACAAGCTGCGCGGCCTCTACGGCAACCGCGACCTGAACGCGTTCCGCGACGCGGTCGATTCGACGGTCAACGACTTCGGCATGAAGGAGCGCACCGACGCCGGTTACCTGCAGGCGACGCTCGAGCAGGGCGGCACGCAATGGCTGGTCGGCGTGCGCCACGAGCGCGTGCGCTTCACCGCCGACGGCACCGCGTGGAAGGACGGCGTGTTGAGCCCGGTGCACCAGGAGAGCCGGTCGCGCCATTGGCTGCCGGCGCTGCTGCTGCGCCAGAAGCTCAGCGAGGGCCTGGTGCTGCGCGCGGCGCTGACGCACTCGGTGGTGCGGCCGGCCTTCGGCCAACTGAGCCCCGGCGTGACGGTGGACGGCGACGAGGCGACGGTCGGCAATCCGACGCTCAAGCCGCTGCGCGCGCGCAACCTGGACCTCGGGCTGGAACAGCGCCTGGGCCGCGACGGCGCACTGTCGGCCTACGTGTTCCACAAGAAGATCCGCGACTTCGCGTTCCAGACCGACCTGGCCGGCACGCCGGGCTGGGAGGCCTTCAGCCATGTCGAGTCCTTCGCCAACGGCGGCGACGCGACGGTGCGCGGCGTCGAGCTGTCCTGGAGCCAGGCGCTGAGCACGCTGCCGGCGCCGTGGAACGGGCTGGTGGTCGGCGCCAACGGCAGCTTCGTGCGCTCCCGCGCGACGATCGGCGGCTTCGACGACGGCCAGTTCGTCAGCCGCCGGATCGCGCTGCCGAGCCAGTCCAACCGCAGCATCAACCTGAGCCTGGGCTGGGAGTCGCCGGCCTTCGGCGCGCGCGTCGCGCTGAACCACAAGTCGCCCTACCTGCTGGAGGTCGGCAACGTGCTGGACGCGTCGCAGGACCGCAAGGTCGACACGCAGAACCAGGTCGACGCGTCGATGCGCATCCAGCTCACCAAGCAGCTGCAGCTGAACCTGGAGGCGCTGAACCTGGGCAACGAGCGCTACTACGTCTACCAGGGCAGCAAGGCCTTCAACACGCAGTACGAGCAGTACGGCCGCGCCTACAAGGTGAGCCTGAAGCTGGCGATGTTCTGAGGAGGACGCGCGTGATGTCGATGATGAAACACAAGACGATGGCGGCGGCCCTGGCGCTGGCGGCGGCCTTCGGCGCGCAGGCCGCGCCGGTGCTCGAGCTCGGCAAGGGCGGGCTGAAGCTGCTCGACGCGAAGGGGCAGGCGCTGGATGAATTCGGCGTCCGCGCCAAGCGCTGGGACCGGCGCCAGCTCGCCGACGGCACGACGGTGGCGCTGCTGCAGGACGCCGACACCGGCGCGCTGCGGCTGATCGAAGTCCGCGGCGCCCAGTTGCACGAACGCGCGCGCTGGGCCGGACCGGCCTTCGACGTGGAGGCCGTCTGCCTGTACCTGGAGCCGCGCCAACAGACGCTGCAGGCCTTCCTGCTGGGCAGCGATGGCCTGGCCGAGCAGTGGTTGCTGGTCGACCCGCCGGCGGCGCCGGGAGCGGCGACGGGTCGAGCCACGGGCCAGCCGACCGGCTCGAGGCGCGCGCTGGCGACTGGCCAGGCGGCGGGGGCGGTCCAGCCGGGCCCCGCCGCCGGGCAGGTGCTGCGGCAACTGGCGACGGTGCCGGATGCCAAGGGCTGCACGGTGCGCGACGACGAGGCGACGCTGTTCGTCGCGGAGGCCGAAGTGGGCCTGTGGGCCTTCGAGGCCGATGCCGAGAGGGCCGGCCGGACCCTGGTCGCGCCGGGCCTGGCGCCGCAGGACATGGCGCTGTGGCTGGAGGCGCGCGCGCCGCGGCCGCAGCCGGCGATCCCGGTGGCGATGCCGTCGGCGCAGACCGAGCCGGTGCGCGGCGGCGGCGACGCGGCGGACGATCCGGCGATCTGGGTGCATCCGACGCAGCCGGCCAGGAGCCGGATCCTGGGCACCGACAAGAAGCGCGGCCTGGCGGTCTACGACCTGCAGGGCCGCGAGACGCAGTTCCTGCCGGTGGGCCGCATCAACAACGTCGACCTGCGCCAGCGCGTGCGCTACGACGGCCGCGACTGGGACCTGGCGGTGGCGACGCAGCGCGACCGGCACAGCGTGGTGCTGTTCGGCATCGACGGCGCGGGCCGTGTCTCGACGCTGGCGGAGTTGCCGACGGGGCTGGAGGACGTCTACGGCGTCTGCAGCGCGCGCAATCCGGCGGGCGGACTGGACGTGTTCGTCAACGACAAGGACGGCCGGCTGCTGCAGATGCGCCTGACGCGCCGCGGCGGCGCGTGGTCGGCGGACACGGTGGCCTCGCTGAAGCTGGCGAGCCAGCCCGAGGGCTGCGTGGCCGACGAGGCCGGCCGGCAGTTCTTCGTCGGCGAGGAGAAACGCGGCCTGTGGCGCGTGGCGTTGGATGCCGACGGCCGGCTGGGTGACCTGTCGCTGATCCTGCCGGTGGGCGAGGTGCTGCATGCCGACGTCGAGGGCATGGCGGTGCACCGCGGGCCGAAGGGCGCGTGGCTGGTGGTGTCCTCGCAGGGCAACGACAGCTACGTGGTGCTGGACGCGGACGCGCCGCACGCGGTGAAGGGGCGCTTCCGCGTCGGCCTGAACCCGGCGCGCGGCATCGACGCGGCGTCGGAGACGGACGGGCTGGACGTGACCTCCGCGTCGCTCGGCGGGGAGTACGGCGAAGGCCTGCTGGTGGTCCAGGACGGCCACAAGCGCTGGCCGATGGGACGGCAGAACTTCAAGCTGGTGCCGTGGGGGGAGGTGGTACGAGTGATCGGGGGTCAATCGGCTCGATGATCGAGATCCCGGCATCCAGGCACGGATGTCGGGGTCCATATGCCATCGCAGATTCTTCAAGCTCACCTTCATTTGCCGGAAGGCGGCCTCCGACCTGTTGCGCACCTGACCCGGTGCGAGGACCAATTGCGGGTGATCTTCGACGACGACTACGTCGCCGATCCCATCAGACCCACGTTGTCGTTGTCGTACCCCTTCGACGCGGAGCCGGCAGACAACGTGCTACCCATGGCGGCCTCCCACTGGCTTGCCCGTGCCGATCGCCATTGGCCCGCCTACTTTAGGAATCTGCTGCCCGAGGGCTCGAATCGCGTCCGCCTCTCGCGAGTGCGCGAATGCACGGAGGACGATGAGTTCGAACTGCTCGCCGCAGGCGGCCGTGACCTGATCGGAGCCCTTGAAATCACTCCCGTCGACCCAGGAAGCGCATTGCCAACATGCGTGATGGCAGCCCTCGTCGACTCGGACGCCGGAGGATCGATCGATCCAGTAGTCCCGCCAATCGACGACGCCGCACTGCTTCCCGGCGTCGTGATCAAGTTCTCCGCGATCCGGGATGGCCGGCGCTACACGGTCAAGCATCGCGGGCAGGCGGGTTCATACATCCTGAAGTTGCCGACGGCCACGCATCCGGACCTTGTCGAGAACGAGTTCACCGGCTATCGCCTGTGCGCCGCGCTCGGCATCGACTGCGCGGAGGCGGCCATCGTCCGAAGCGCCGATGTCGACGTGGCCGAGCGGATTCCGTTCGACCGCGTCCTCAGCGTCAAGCGATTCGACCGCGCCGGGATCACGCGCGACGACGGCTCGACCGCGTCGCGACGCGTGCACTTCGAGGAGCTGTGCCAGGCGCTCAACCGGCCGCCGATGCGGAAGTACTCGAAGGACCTGCGCGACTACGCCGCCATGCTGGGCATGCTCCAGGCCTTTTCAGACCGCCGCGTGCGCGACCTCGAGGACTTCATCGCCCGTTTCGTGGCGTTCATCCTCATGGGCAACTGCGACGCGCATCTGAAGAACTGGGGTTTCGTCTATCCGGACGGGCGGCGTCCCCGACTCGCGCCGGTCTATGACCCGGTCTGCGTCGCCGCGCTCTTCAAGGCGGACGATCCTCGCTACCTCAGCCACAACCGCGCGGCCGACGCGGCGATCCGCGCCATCGATGAACAGGCGCTGGAAACGATGCTTCGACAGGCCGCGCTGCCGTCGACGCTGCGCGCCAAGCTGATGCGACGTGCACGCGACACGGTACTTCAGGCACGGGCGCTGTGGCCCGGGATACTCGCGGACGCCCCGCGGGCCGTGCGGGACACGGTGCTGGCACGGCTCGACGACGGCACCGCCTTGTCAGCGCTGCGGTGAACGCGCCGATCCCCCAGCCCCTCCACGAGCCCACCTTGAGCAGTCCCGTTCTCGTCCGTCCGATCGCCCCGTCCGACCTCGCCGCCTGGCGGCCGCTCTGGGACGGCTACAACGCCTTCTACGGCCGCGCCGGGGAGACCGCCCTGCCCGAGGCCGTCACGGCCTCGACCTGGGCGCGTTTCTTCGACGAGCGCGAACCGGTCCACGCCTTCGTCGCCGAGCTCGACGGGCGCCTCGTCGGGCTGACCCACTACCTGTTCCACCGCAGCACGACCCGCATCGAGGACACCTGCTACCTGCAGGACCTGTTCACCTCGGAGGACGTCCGCGGCCGCGGCGTCGGGCGCGCGCTGATCGCCGCCGTCACCGACGCGGTGAAGGCCCGCGGCGGCCACCGCCTCTACTGGCAGACGCACACGACCAACGCGCCCGGCCGCGCGCTGTACGACCGGGTCTCGGAACACAAGGGATTCATCATCTACGGCCAGGACTTCTGACCGCGCGGCGCCGGCGTCGCGCCGGCACGGTCCTCAGACCACCCGCCGGCGCAGGTCCTGGCGCGCGCTCTCGGCCAGGTCGGCCCCGCGCACGCCGCCTTCCGGGAAGGACGCCGAGCCCATCTGCAGCCGCACGTGCATCGTCGCGGCGTCCACGCCGTACGGGCCGTTGAGCCCCGCCGACAGCCGCTGCTGGACCAGCCGCGCCTCGCTCAGGCCGGCATCCAGCAGCAGCACCGCGAAGCTGGACTCGCCCACCTGCAGGACCATGTCGGTCCCGCGCACCCGGCTGCGCAGCCGGCGGCCCACCGCCTTCGTCAGCTCCATCCGGGCCTCGATCACCGCGGCCTGCGCGGCGGCGGCCGCATCGGCGGCCACGGCATCGGCCGCGCCGGGCGCCGCCAGCACGGTCGTCGGACCGGTCGCGGGCTCGGCCTCCAGCCACAGCACCGACAGCCGTCCGCCGTAGCGGCGGCATTGCGTCAGCTGGCGCGAAATCATGAGGCCGAACTCGGCCAGCGAATCCACCCGCGGCACCCACAGCGCCGGCGTCGGACGCGGGGGCTTGGCGCGTTGCGAGGTCCCTTCCTCCACGGCGGCGGCGGACGCGACGGTGGCGGGCGACGGGCTCATGCGCAACGGCTCCAGGCGGATGGACGGGGCACGCCCGCGCGCCGGTCTCGGCGCCTGCGCGGGGTGCGGATGCAGGAATTGGGGGTGAGGACACGACCCGCTGCTAGCAGCCCGATCCATGCCGGCCTCCCTTGCCACACTGACCAAGCCGTGTCCTCATCTATCTAAAACGGATAACCGGCCGGCCTCCCGACATGCCGATCGCAAAAATCTTCTAAGTGGAAACCCTTGGATTGATGTCCGCACCCACTGGTTTGTGTCATCGCTCGCCCGGGCTGGGAGAACAAGGTCACAACACGCCGCTAGAGTTCCGCTCCATGAAGGACATCACCCAGCTGCTGCAAGAAGCCGGTCAAGGCGACCGGGCCGCCGCCGACCAGGTGGTGGCGCAGCTGTACGGCGACCTTCAGCGCCTGGCCCGGCAGCGGATCCGGCAGGCCGGGGACCTGACGCTGCTGGACACCACCGCGCTGGTGCACGAGGCCTGGCTGCGGCTGGCCGGCGCCCAGGGCCAGAACTTCCCGGACCGGCGCCACTTCCTGGCCTACGCCGCGCGCACGATGCGCCATGTGGTCATCGACCTGGTGCGCGCGCGCCAGGCCGAGCGCCGCGGCGGCGACCAGCGCGACCTGACGCTCAACACCGCCGTGGTCGAGGGCACGCCTCAGTCCGACGAGCACATCCTGCGCGTGCACGAGGCGCTGGAGGAGCTCGCCACCATCGATCCGCGCCTGGCGCAGGTGGTCGAGATGCGCTACTTCGGCGGCCTGCTCGAGCAGGAAATCGCGGAAGCCCTCGGCGTCACCGAGCGCACGGTGCAACGGGACTGGCAGAAGGCGAGAATCCTGCTTTCGATGAGCCTCAAGGACTGACCCCCGGGTCGGTGCCGCGGGGTCCGTCTCCACCGCCACAAGACGCCCACCGATGGACGCACTCGACAAACAGCGCTGGATCGCGCTGAGTCCGCTGCTCGACGAACTGCTGGACCTGGAGGAGCCCGATCGCGGCCGCCGCCTCGCGCAGATCCGCGCCGGCGACGCGGCCATGGCCGAGCACCTCGAGGCGCTGCTGGCGCGCGACGCGGTGCTCAACGAGGATCGCTTCCTGGAACAGCCCGCGGCCGAGGCGCTGCAGGGTCCGACGCCGTCGCCGGTGGCGGCGCTGGACCTGGCCGGCGAGACGCTCGGCCCCTACGTGCTGGAGCGCGAGCTCGGCCAGGGCGGCATGGGCGCGGTCTGGCTGGCGCGCCGCGCCGACGGCCGCTTCGAGGGCCAGGTGGCGGTCAAGTTCCTGAAGTCGGGGCTGTTCGGCAAGGGCGACAGCGGCCGCTTCGAGCGCGAGGGCCAGATCCTGGCCCGGCTGTCCGACCCGCACATCGCGCGGCTGCTGGACGCGGGCGTGCACCACGGCCACCAGCCCTACCTGGTGCTGGAGTACGTCGACGGGCTGCCGATCGACCGCTACTGCCAGGTCAACGGGCTGGACGTCGAGTCGCGGATCAAGCTCTTCCTGGACGTGCTGTCGGCGGTGGCGCACGCGCACCAGCGGCTGATCCTGCACCGCGACCTGAAGCCGAGCAACATCCTGGTCACGCACGACGGCCAGGTGAAGCTGCTGGACTTCGGCATCGCCAAGCTGCTCGACGACGCGACCCAGTCCGGCGCGGCGACCGAGTTGACGCAACGCGCCGGCAGCGCCTTCACGCCGCAGTACGCGGCGCCGGAGCAGGTGCAGCAGGCCGACGTCACGACGGCCACCGACGTGTACGCGCTGGGCGTGCTGCTGTATCAGATGCTCGGCGGCCGGCATCCGACGGCGGACGACACGCAGACCCACCTCGACCGGCTGCGCGCCGTGGTGGACCTGGTGCCCAAGCGGCTGTCGGACGTGGCGCGGGACCAGCTGGACCCGGTGATCGCGCGCCAGGCCAAGCTGCTGCGCGGCGACCTGGACACGATCGTCGGCAAGGCGCTGAAGAAGAAGCCGTCGGAGCGGTATGCCAACGCCGAGTCGATGGCCGTCGACCTGCGGCACTGGCTGGCGCACGAGCCGATCACGGCGCGGCCGGACACGCGGCTGTACGTGCTGGGACGCTTCGTGCGGCGGCATCGCTGGAGCGTGGCGGCGAGCAGCGCGGCGGTGATGGTGCTGGTCGGGCTGACCGGAGTGAGCGTGCTGCAGGCGCGGCGCGCGGAACGGGCGGAACACCAGGCGCAGGAACGCCGGCAACAGGCGGACGACCTGCTGAGCTACATGCTCGGCGAGTTCGCCGACAAGCTGCGGCCGGTCGGGCGGCTGGAGCTGCTGGACAGCGTGGGCAGCAAGGCGCTGACCTACCTGGCGCAGGACCAGGACGCGACGCCGATGGAACGGCTGCAGCGCGCCAAGGCGCTGACGGTGATCGGCGAGGTGCGGGTGTCCAAGCGCAACCTGAAGGAGGCGCTGGAGCCGCTGGAGGCGGCGCGCAAGCTGCTGGAGGGGGCTCCGCCGTCGGGCGAGCTCGTCGGCGAATGGCGCAAGGCGCAGGGCGCCGCCGCCTTCTGGGTCGGCCACGCCCATTACTACTCGCGCGAGCTCGACAAGGCGACCGAGGCCTGGCTCGCCTACCGCGATGCCGAGCAGGCCTGGGTCGATGCCCAGCCCAAGAACCGCGAGGCGCTGATCGAGCTCTCCTACGCCTACAACAGCCTGGGCACGGCCCGGCTCGACGGCGCCGACCTGCGTGGCGCGGCCGAATACTTCCGGCGCTCCATCGAGCTCAAGCGCGAGGGCCTGGCCCTGGGCGACCGGTCCGACAACGCGGCGCGGATGGACCTCGCGGACAGCCTGAGCTGGCTGGGCAGCGTGACGCTGTGGCAGGGCGACGCCCGGGCCGCGGAGGCGATGTTCTCGGAGGGCGCGACGGTGATCTCGGCGGTGCGGGTCGGCGCGCCGAACGAAGGCGCATGGTCCTACCGCGAGGCGATCATGCGGCGCTGGCGCTCCGAGGCGCTGGCGCGCATCGGCCGGCTGCCGGAGGCGGTGACGGAGGCGCGGACCTCGGTCGACATGCTGCGCAAGCTGCATGGGCAGGACGCTTCCAACGTCCAGTGGTGGGTCAACCTGCTGCTGAGCGAGGCCGGCGCGCTCGACTTCGAATGGCCCCGGCTGAGCCCGGAAGGCCGCGTCGAGCAGGTCGCCGCGCTGCGGACCAAGATCGAGGAGCTCGCCCGCAGCCAGTCGGCGGGCGTCAAGTCGCGGCTCTCGGAGGTCTGGGCGCGTTGGGCCTGGGTGGCCGCGCGCACGCAGGCCGCCGCCGGTCATCCGGCGCTGGCCGCGCAGACGCTGCGCAAGATGGCGGAGGACCAGGCGCAACTGGTGTCCGCGCGGGGCGCGGACCTGCGCTTCGCCTCGGTCTATGGGGACACCCGGCGCCGGATGATCGTGACGGCGCGGCAGCATGGCCTGCCGCTTCCGACCGATGCCTGCCGGGAGATCAATGACATCACCATGAAGATGCCCTCCGCAATTGGCGTTCATCTCCAGATCACGCAGGCCTGGGTTGAGGCCCAATCCTGCCTGGGGAGCGGAAATCGCGATGAGGTCCGGCGCGCAGCCGATTGGGCGGCCGCGCGTCAATCACACGAGTCGACTCCCTGACAACGAAACTGCTCAAGGAGAGACCCCATGGCTTACACCATCTACGTGAACGGCTCCGTCAGCGAAGACGGGAACTTCGCCGACTGCACCTACTGGCAGAACGCCGACATGACCGGCCCGATCATCGGCCCCGAGCTGCGCATCCCGCAGAATGCCGGCGAGTGCGTCTTCACCCAGGTCGACGATCCGGACCTGCTGCTGATCGGCGCGACGTTCAAGACGATCGGCTCGGCGCCCGGCATGAACGCCAGCAACTTCGCGCCGGCCAACGACGAGAACTCGGTCAGCTTCTCGATGCCGGCCAACCCCATCACCAAGGGCGTCGTGCTGCTGTTCTCCACGCCCGGCACGGTGCAGAACCTGTACCCCAGCAGCGACCCGCAGGTCATCAACGACCAGCCGCCGACCTGCTGAGCGCTCAGCGCCTGTCGGCGCCGGGCGCGAGGCTCGGGAGAGCCTCCTGCGCCATGACCCGTCCCAACCGGGACGGGTTCACCCGCTCCATCACGCGCGCGTCGAGCGCGTATTCCTTCTGCTGCGTGTAGGCCACCGCGCCGATCCGCACCTGGCTGCCCGCCGCCTGCGGTCCCAGCAGCCCCAGCACCGGATAGACGCGCAGCCGCGCGATCAGCAGGCCCTGTTGGTCGTCCGCGAAGATCGCCGTCTCCAGCACCTTCGCGCAGCCGCGACGCTGCACCTCGGCGAGCACGCCCTGGAGGTTCCTCGGCACGTCGGTCGCCGCCACCGGCAGCATCAGGTTCACCACCGGCAGGCCCGCGGCCACCAGCGGCTCGCGCGCCGCGAGGTTGAAGGCGCCGTTGGCCTCGTCCCAGCGGCGGTTGGCGGCCGGCTCCGCGGGATCGAAGTTCCGCCCCTGGCCGAACAGCAGCACGCAGGGCTGGCCCGCCTTCGGGGCCGGGGCGGACGAGGGCATCGCGGCGGTCGGATCCATCTGCATCGTCGATTGCGCCATCGCGCGCGGCGCGATCGCCGTGCCGGCGAGGACGAGCAGCACGACTGCGAGCGCGCGCGAAGGGAATGCCTGACGGCAGTGCGGATTCGACATGGGGGCGGATTGTGCGCCGCGACGCTCGCCGCACAATGGCCGGTCCGACTTCGTGGAGAGCGCGATGCGCGAGTGGACGACCCTGGAGACCCTGTGCACGGCCACCGTCGCCGTGGTGGCGAGCGTGACGCTGGGCGGCTGCGCGACGCCGGCGCGCGACGAGCGCCTGCGGCCTGGCGCGACGACCGGCGCCGAGATCCAGCAGTACTACGGCCCGCCGACGCGCGTCTGGCCCGAGGCCGATGGCGGCCACACGCTGGAGTATGCGACGCAGCCGTTCGGACGCACCTGCTACATGGTGCGGCTGGACGCGCAGGACCGCTTCGTCCAGACGGTCGACGGCCTGTCGCCGGCCAGCCGCAACCGCATCGTGCCGGGCATGACGCCGGAGCAGGTGCTGCGCGTGCTGGGCCGGGAGCGCACGCGGGTGTTCTTCAAGCTCAGCGGCGAGGACGTCTGGGACTGGAACATCGAGCCGGAGATGAACGGCTACCTGCTGCGCTTCAACGTGCACTTCAAGGACGGCGTGGTGCTCCGCACCTCGCAGAGCGTGGTCTATCCGGACCGGCGGTTTTTCTGGGATGACTGAGCTGTCGCGCGGTCCCGACATCGACACAGGTTCGAGTCGGTCACGATCTCAAACGAGTCATTGAACCGATCGCCCGTCCTGGCGAGGATTCCCGATCGCGACCCACCGCGTCGCGCATCGAAAGGAATCGATCGCATGACTTCCATTGAAATCCAGTTGCCCGACGGCTTGGCACGAGAAGCGACCTTGGCTGGCTTGCTCGCCCCGGGGCGCATCGCCGCAATGCTGTGCCGGCAACTCCAGACCGAAGCGTTCCTTGCTTCCCTGCCAGAAATGAACGCGGCGTTCGAGCCGATGTCCACGCAAGAAATCCAGGCGGAAATCAATGCAGTCCGAGCAGAGCAACGCCGTTCGGCTCGTACTTGATACCAACACCGTCGTCTCGGCGTTGATCTACTCCGGCCCCGTCACCCAGTTGGTCAAGCTGGCGACGACCGGCTCCATCGCCGTGACGCTCGTCAGCAGCGTGCTGTTGCTCGCAGAGCTTCGCAGGGTCATCTCCAAGCGGAAGTTCTCCAAGAAGTTCGCAGAGATCGGCCGAACTGCAGACGACATCTTGGCGGAGTACGAACGAATGTCGACGTTGGTCCTTCCGACCCCCATTCCGCCAACCGTGTTGCACGACCCGCCCGACGACGTGGTGTTGGCGACCGCTTTCGCATGCCGCGCTCATTTGCTCGTCAGCGGCGACGCGGACCTCTTGCGACTCGGGCGCTTCAGGTGCGTGCCGATCGTCACCGCAGCCGCGGCGATCTCCATGCTGGGCGGCCCCCCACTCCGCCGCAGGACACGCCACCGGCCTCCTCCCAAAGGGGGAACCCCACCGCCCCGGCTGTGACGGATTCAATACAGCCCGCACGCTGCCACGGGACTGACAAGCGCCGCGCTTCACCCACTCTTTACACTCGCGCCCCGAGAGGGAGAGAAGAGGATGTCGAATCAATCCGTCGGCCTGGCGCCCCGCGCCCTGGCCATGGCCATCGACGGCGTGCTGATGGTCGCCGCGAGCACGCTGCTGATGTGGGCCGTCTACGGCGATCCGGTCGCCAAATGGAACGACCTGCGCCCCGCCACGATCGCGATCCACTGGCTGCTGCCGCTGATCGTCTGCGTCGTGTTCTGGAGCTGGCAGGGCGCCACGCCCGGCAAGCTCGTCGCCGGGCTCAAGGTCGTCGACGCCCGCAGCGGCAAGCGCCCCTCCCCGCCGCAGGCCGCCCTGCGCTGGCTCGGCTACCTGGTCTCCACGATCCCGCTGTTCGCCGGCTTCCTGTGGGCCCGCGTCGACGCCGAAGGCCGCACCTGGCATGACCGCCTGTCCCGCACCGCCGTGCTGCGCAGCCGCGAGGCCCCCGCCAACGGCGAAGGCCTGCTGATCGGCTACATCGCCAGCCACTGGCGCGGCGAGCAGGGCCTGGCCCAGAGCTTCTGGATCAACCACGTCCTGCTGACCTGGCCCGTCGCCGCCGGCGTCCAGGGCCTGGTCGCCTGGCTCTCCACCAAGAGCGACGGCCTGCAGGGCGTCGCCATCGCGCTGCTGATCGTCTGGCCGCTGCTGATCGTCATCGAGGTCTGGAGCGCCGTCGGCGCCTGGCGCGCGATCCGCCCCTACGTCGACGACGGCGGCTCCTACCTGATGGCCGGCCTGGCCCGCCTCGCGCTGGGCCTGTCGCTGCTGCAGATCGCGTTCTCGCTGGCCATCGGCGTCTTCGCCGAATTCCCCGACCTCTGGAAACTCGCCCGCGGCATCGATCCGATCGGCAACGTGCGCCTGAGCGTCAGCGCCGACGGCCGCACGATGCAGCTCAGCGGCCCGATCGGCGCGGGCGACGCCAGCCGGCTCGGCGCGCTGCTCGCCACGGCGCCGGCGGTGAAGCTGCTCGAGGTCGCCTCCCCCGGCGGCCGCCTCACCGAGGCCGAGCGCATGGTCGCGCTGATCCGCCAGCGCACCCTGGGCACCCGCGCCGTCGGCAACTGCGAAAGCGCCTGCACGCTGGTGTTCCTGGCCGGCAACCGGCGCCAGATGATGCCGGGCGCGCAACTGGGCTTCCATCGCGCCAGCAGCGGCTCGTTCAACCCGGCCTTCGACGAGATCGCCAATCAGGAACTCGCCCGCACCTACCGCCGCATGGAGCTGCCCGAGGACTTCATCCGCAAGACGCTCGACACGCCGTCGCGCCGCATGTGGTACCCGGCCGCCGACGACCTGGTGCGGCACTCGCTGATCCTGCCGCCGCCCAAGACGCTGGACGTCGCGCTGCCCGAGGGCGACAAGCCCGGCCACCACGCGCCGCTGACCGACTACGTCAACGCGCTGCGCGCCAGCGACGCGTGGTTCAAGCTCGAGCAGCGCTTCCCCGGCCTGATCGACGAGGCCGCGAGCCGCATGCGCACCGCCCACGTGGCGCTGGCGGAGTCGGAGCACGCGGTCGACGGCGCGCAGATCGCCGCGCAGGACGTGCTGGCGCCGCGCGTGCGCGAGCTGCTGCTGACGGGCTCGCCGTCGCTGCGGCGCAGCTACCTGCAGGTGCTGCGCGTGCAGCTGGCCGCCGCGCAGGGGCTGGGCCGCGAGACCTGCCAGTCGTGGCTGTCGGGTTCGCCGGTGCCGCGCCGGCTGCTGTCGGAGGACGCGATGGCCTGGGAGGCCCGCTGGCTGATCGAGGCCGCCGACGATCCCCCGCCGCTGCGCAACCGCGCGACGACGCCGACGGCACTGGAGCTCGAGGTGCTGAGCCGCTCGGTCGGATCGACCGCCGCGGGCGCGTTCTCCAAGCTCTGGACCGGCGGGACCGCCGGCGCCGCGCCGATCACCTGCGAGCGCGCGGGCCAGGTGCTCGACCAGATCCAGCGCACGCCGGTCGCGCCGCGCGAGCTGGCCGAGCGGATCGTGTTCCAGAACCCGCGCTGAGCGCGAACCCAGCATCGCACGGTCCTTCATCGGGACCGGAAACGACAAGGCCCTCGTCACGAGGGCCTTTTCCTTGGGGCGGATCGGAACGCCGCTTCGTCGATGCCGCCGACATCGCCCGGCGCGAGGTCAGTCCTCGTCGCCGAGCCCGGCGGCCGCCTTCGCCCGCAAGCGGGTGTGCACGTAGGCGCCCTGCGGGATGTGCAGCAGGTCGGCGATGCGCCACATCGTGTGGCGCTCGATGTCGCCCAGCTTGCCGTCCGCGTAGGCCACGCCCCACATCAGCTCGACCAGGCGCAGCTTCCCGGGCATGTCCCAGCGCTCATCGATCGGCGAGGTGAAGGCGAACAGGTCGGATGCGGTGCGGGCGGTGCGCTCGGCCTGCGCGGTGAGCGCGTCGGCCTCGTCGTCGGCCATGGCGAACAGCTCGGTCAGCGCGCGCCGGACGGCGGCGCGCTCGGGGCCGGCGTGGTCCGCGTCGGCGCGCATCACCTCGACCAGCAGGACCGCCGCGGCCAGCGGCAGCGACGGCGCGCCGCCCCGCGAACGGAACGCGTCATCCGGCGCCAGCGTGTCGAAAAGGTCGATCAGCGACTTGAACATGCCCCATGGTGGCACTTCCCGCCGGCCGGGCCTTACGGGCGCCTTAAGCCGACCGAACCAAAACCTTTCGGCAAACCACCCGACCTCCCGGCACGCCCGCTCCCGCACCGCGGGAGAGGGTTGGGGTGAGGGTCTCCTCTCCCGCGGTGCGGGAGAGGGAGCCGGGAGAGGGGGCTGCGAGGGGCCAGGCGCTTACCGCACCTTCCCTTCCTTCCAAGCATTCAGCAGCTTGTCGTACGCGATGGTCTCGCCCTTGGGCTTCTCGTTGGCCAGCTTGGCCCACGGCGCGCCCTTGTCGGAGAGCCACTTCTTCGGGTCTTCCTTCTTGTTGAGCTTGGGCGCGCACTTGGCCATGCCCGCGCGCTCCAGCCGCGCCATCACCGCGTCCATCTCGTCGGCCAGCGTGTCCATCGCGGATTGCGGCGTCTTCTCGCCGGTCACCGCCTGCGCCACGTTCTTCCACCACAGCTGCGCCAGCTTCGGATAGTCCGGCACGTTGGTGCCCGTCGGCGTCCACGCCACCCGCGCGGGCGAGCGGTAGAACTCGATCAGGCCGCCGTACTTCGTCGCGTTCTTGGTGAAGTAGTCGCTGCGGATGTCGCTGTCGCGGATGAAGGTCAGGCCCTGGATGCTCTTCTTCAGGCTGACCGTCTTGGCCGTCACGAACTGCGCGTACAGCCAGGCCGCCGCGGTCCGGTTGGCGTCATGCCCGCTGAAGAAGGTCCAGCTGCCCACGTCCTGGTAGCCGTTCTGCATGCCGGCCTTCCAGTACGGGCCGTTGGGCCCCGGCGCCATGCGCCACTTCGGCGTGCCGTCGGCGTTGACCACCGGCAGGCCCGGCTTGGTCATGTCCGCGGTGAAGGCCGTGTACCAGAAGATCTGCTGCGCGATCTGCCCTTGCGCCGGCACCGGCCCGGCTTCCCCGAAGGTCATGCCGGTCGCTTCCTTGGGCGCGTACTTCTTCATCCAGTCGACGTACTTGGTCAGCGCGTAGACCGCCGCCGGCGAGTTGGTCGCGCCGCCGCGCGCCACCGACGCGCCCACCGGCGTGCACTTGTCGTCGGCCACGCGGATGCCCCACTCGTCCACCGGCATGCCGTTGGGAATGCCCTTGTCCGCCGCGCCCGCCATCGACAGCCACGCGTCGGTGAAGCGCCAGCCCAGCGACGGGTCCTTCTTGCCGTAGTCCATGTGGCCGTAGATCGGCTTGCCGTCGATCGTCTTCACGTCGTTGGAGAAGAACTCGGCGATGTCCTCGTAGGCGCTCCAGTTCAGCGGCACGCCCAGGTCGTAGCCGTACTTGGCCTTGAACTTGTCCTGCAGGTCCTTGCGCGCGAACAGGTCGGCGCGGAACCAGTACAGGTTGGCGAACTGCTGGTCGGGCAGCTGGTACAGCTTGCCGTCCGGCGCCGTCGTGAAGCTGGTGCCGATGAAGTCCTTCAGGTCCAGCCCGGGGTTGGTGTACTCCTTGCCCGCACCGGCCATGTAGTCGGTGAGGTTCATGATCTTCCCGTAGCGGAAGTGCGTGCCGATCAGGTCCGAATCGCTGATCCAGCCGTCGTAGATCGACTTGCCCGACTGCATCGAGGTCTGCAGCTTCTCCACGACATCGCCCTCCTGGATGATGTCGTGCTTGACCGTGATGCCGGTGATCTCGGCGAAGGCCTTGGCCAGCACCTTGCTCTCGTACTCGTGCGTGGTGATGGTCTCGGAGACGACCGAGATCTCCTTCACGCCCTTGGCCTGCAGCTTCCTGGCCGCCTCGATGAACCACTTCATCTCGGCCAGCTGCTTGTCCTTGGGCAGCGTCGAGGGCTGGAACTCGCTGTCCACCCACTTCTTGGCCTCGGCCTCGCCGGCCCACGCGGACGTCGCGCCCAACGCCATCAGCGCCGCGATCGCCAGCGCGGAATACTTGCTCTTGTTCACGCTTGTCTCCTCTGTCTGTCGAATCTCCCCCTGCATGAGGACGAATCGCGGCTCCGGGGGAACGGGAAGCCGAATTCCTTGAAGCACGCGGCCGTCAGCCCTTGCGCAGGATCAGCGCCAGCACCGCCATCGAGGCGACGAAGCTGATCCAGACGCTGGGCTCGGCCTCCAGGTGGAACCACTCGGCCATCTTCGCGCCCAGCCCGACGAAGGCCAGGTTGATGTACGCGGCGGTCAGCAACCCGATGAACAGCCGGTCGCCGCGCGTGGTGCGCATCGGCAGCCAGCCCTTGCGCAGCGTCGTCGGCGACTTGATCTCCCACACCGTCATCCCGATCAGCATCAGCACCACGCAGCTGAAGAAGACCGCGACCGGCGTCGTCCACACCATCCAATCGAACATCGCGGCGCTCCCTTACACGCGGCCCATCGCGAAACCCTTCGCGATGTAGTGGCGGACAAACCAGATGACGATGGCGCCCGGCACGATGGTCAGCGTGCCGGCGGCCGCCAGCGTCGCCCAGTCCATGCCGGAGGCGCTGACCGTGCGCGTCATCGTCGCGACGATCGGCTTGGCGTTCACGCTGGTCAGCGTGCGCGCCAGCAGCAGCTCCACCCAGCTGAACATGAAGCAGAAGAACGCCGCCACGCCCACGCCGGCCTTGATCAGCGGCAGGAACACCGTCAGGAAGAAGCGCGGGAAGCTGTAGCCGTCGATGTAGGCGGTCTCGTCGATCTCGCGCGGGATGCCGCTCATGAAGCCTTCCAGGATCCACACCGCCAGCGGCACGTTGAACAGCAGGTGCGCCAGCGCCACCGCCAGGTGCGTGTCCATCAGCCCCAGCGTCGTGTAGAGCTGGAAGAACGGCAGCAGGAACACCGCGGGCGGCGTCATCCGGTTGGTCAGCAGCCAGAAGAAGACGTGCTTGTCGCCCAGGAACGAATAGCGGCTGAACGCGTACGCCGCCGGCAGCGCCACGCCGATCGAGATCACCGTGTTGATCGCGACGTAGATCAGGCTGTTGATGTAGCCGCCGTACCAGGACGGGTCGGTGAAGATCGTCTTGTAGCTGGCCAGCGTGAAGTGCTGCGGCCACAGGCTGAAGCTGGACAGGATCTCCTCGTTGCTGCGGAAGCTCATGTTGACCATCCAGTAGATGGGCAGCAGCGCGAAGAGCAGGTACGCGATCAGGAAGATCGACCGCTTTCTGAAACGGCGCTCATCCATGGGCGGCCTCCGTCTTGTCTTGGGTGCCGAGCGCCTGCATCCAGTTGTAGAGGATGAAGCACAGCAGCAGGATGATCAGGAAGTAGATCAGCGAGAACGCCGCGGCCGGGCCGAGGTCGAACTGCCCGACCGCCTTCTGCGTCAGGTACTGGCTGAGGAAGGTCGTCGCGTTGCCGGGACCGCCGCCGGTCAGCACGAACGGCTCGGTGTAGATCATGAAGCTGTCCATGAAGCGCAGCAGCACCGCGATCATCAGCACGCCCCGCATCTTGGGCAGCTGGATGTAGCGGAACACCGCGAACTTGCTGGCGCCGTCGATGCGCGCGGCCTGGTAGTAGGCATCGGGGATCGAGCGCAGCCCGGCGAAGCACAGCAGCGCCACCAGCGGCGTCCAGTGCCAGACGTCCATCACCAGCACCGTGACCCAGGCGTCGGTGGCGTCGCCGGTGTAGTTGTAGTCCACGCCCAGCGCCTGCAGCGTCGCGCCCAGCAGCCCGATGTCGGCGCGGCCGTAGATCTGCCAGATCGTGCCGACGACGTTCCACGGGATCAGCAGCGACAGCGCCACGATCACCAGCACCGCCGACGCGCGCCAGCCCTGCGCGGGCATCGACAGCGCCAGGCAGATGCCCAGCGGGATCTCCACCAGCAGCACCGCCAGCGAGAAGCCCAGCTGGCGCAGCAGCGCGCCGTGCAGCTCCTCGTCGCGCATGACCGCGGCGAACCACTCGGTGCCGACGAACACGCGCCGCTCGGGCGAGATGATGTCCTGGACCGAGTAGTTCACCACCGTCATCAGCGGCAGGATGGCCGAGAAGGCCACGCACAGGAACACGGGCAGGACGAGGAACCAGGCTTTCTGGTTGATCGGTTTCATGCGAGATCCTCCAGCGCGGCGGCGGCCGGGGCCGCGCCGGCGATGAGCCGCTCGTCGGCGCCGTAGAAGCAGGTGTGGGCGCCCAGCACGCGCAACGCGACCGTCGCGCCGGCGGCCGGCGGCGACATGTGCGGCGACAACCGCGCCTTGAGCGTGTGCGGTCCGACCTGGGCGGTGAGCAGCCAGTAGGTGCCGATGTCCTGCACCTGGCCGACGACGCCGGTGACCGTGCCCGGCAATGCCGGCACGCCATCGCTCACGTCGTCGACGTCCACGTACTCGGGCCGGATGCCCAGCATGAACGGCTCCCCGCGCGACAGCGCCGCGCCGGTGGTCGCGTCGACCGTGCCCGCGACCGGCTGGCCCGCGACGCTCAGTCCGCCGCCGTCCTCCAGCGCCGCCGGCAGGAAGTTCATGCCGGGCGAGCCGATGAAGTGGCCGACGAAGCGGTGGCTCGGGCGCTCGAACAGCTCGCCCGCGGTGCCCACCTGGACCGCGCGGCCGCGCGTCATGACGACGATGCGGTCGGCGAAGGTCAGGGCCTCGACCTGGTCGTGGGTGACGTAGATCAGGGTGAGCTTGAGCTCGTTGTGGATCTGCTTGAGCTTGCGCCGCAGCTGCCACTTCAGATGCGGATCGATGACGGTCAGCGGCTCGTCGAAGAGCACCGCCGACACGTCCTCCCGCACCAGGCCGCGGCCCAGCGAGATCTTCTGCTTGGCGTCCGCCGACAGGCCCGAGGCGCGCTGGTTCAACTGGCCGTTGAGCTCCAGCATCTCGGCGATCTTGCCGACGCGCGCCTTGATCCGGTCGGCCGGCACGCCGCGGTTGCGCAGCGGGAAGGCGAGGTTCTCGGCCACGGTCATCGTGTCGTAGATGACGGGGAACTGGAACACCTGCGCGATGTTGCGCTGCTGCGGCGTCAGCGCCGTCACGTCGCGGCCGTCGAAGCGCACCGTGCCGTGCGACGGCTTCAGCAGCCCCGAGACGATGTTGAGCATCGTCGTCTTGCCGCAGCCCGACGGACCGAGCAACGCGTAGGCGCCGCCGTCCTCGAAGCTCATCTTCAACGGCAGCAGCGCGTAGTCGCCGTCGTCTTTCGGGTCGGCCCGGTAGGCGTGGGCCAGGTCGAGGTCGATGCGGGCCATCAGCGGCCTCCCCGGCGCTCGGGCGAGCGCGTCAGCAGCCCGGCCGCGTCGAAGACGTGGACATGGGCCGCGTTGAGGTACAGCGTCAGCGGCGCGCCGAGCTGGAAGTCGTGCACGCCGGTCAGCTGCGCGACCAGCTCGCCGATCTCGGTGCGCGCGTGGACGAAGGTGTCGGAGCCGGAGATCTCGGCCAGCTCGACCTCGCCCTTGAGCGCGAGGTCGCCGGGCCGCGCCACGACGCGCAGCGCGCTCGCCCGCACGCCGACGGTCACGCCGCCCTGCCCCGGCAGCGCCAGTTCCAGGCCGGGCCGCAACTGCAGCCGGTCGCCCAGGCCCTGCGCGATCACCAGGTTCATCGGCGGATCGCTGAAGGCGCGCGCGACGCGCAGCGACGCGGGTCGGTGGAAGACCTCGGCGGTGGGGCCGTACTGCAGCAGCTCGCCGGCGTCCATCACCGCGGTGAAGCCGCCGAGCTGGAGCGCCTCGGCCGGCTCGGTGGTCGCGTAGACCACCGTCGATTCGCCGGCGGCGAACAGCTGGCCGAGTTCCTCGCGGAGCTCCTCGCGCAGCTTGTAGTCGAGGTTCACCAGCGGCTCGTCCAGCAGCATCAGCGGCGCCTGCTTGGCCAGCGCCCGCGCCAGCGCCACGCGCTGCTGCTGGCCGCCGGACAGCTGCGCCGGCAGCTTGTCGAGGTGCATCTCGATGTGCAGCTTGGCGGCGAGCGCGTCGACGCGGCGGCGGATCGCGTCGCGGTCGAGCTTGCCCCGGAGCTTCAGCGGTGACGCGATGTTGTCGCGCACGCTCATCGACGGGTAGTTGATGAACTGCTGGTAGACCATCGCGACGTCGCGCTTGCGCACCGGCCAGCCGGTGACGTCGGTGCCGTCGACCAGCACCTGGCCGTCGCTGGGCTTGTCCAGGCCCGCCATCAGCCGCATCAGCGTCGTCTTGCCGGCCTGCGTCGCGCCCAGCAGCACGGTGACCGCGTTGGGCGCCAGGCGCAGGTCCATCGGGTACAGGTGCTGCTGCGCGCCGACCTTGTGGCTCACGCCGCGCAGGCTCAGCTCCATGAGCTCGGTTCCATCGTCGTCTCTCTTCGCATGTCGTTCCTGCGTCGCAGGTCGTTCAGGGGGGGTCGGGTCATGCCGCGGCGACCGGCCTGGCCCAGAGGTGCTCGCGCTCGGCGAACCACTGGACCACCGCCATGCGCTGCGCCTCGGTGAAATGCAGTCCCAGCTTGGAGCGGCGCCACAGCACGTCGTCGGCCGCGCGCGCCCACTCCTCGCGGACCAGGTACTCGAGTTCCGCCTGGTGCAGGCCCGGGGCAATCTCCGGGCCAAGGTCGTCGAGCCGCTCCGCGCCGCCCAGCACCCGCCCCAGGCGAGCGCCGTAGGCCCGCGCCAGGCGCCGCGCCAGCGACGGCGGTAGCCAGGGGTGGCGCTGGCCGACGGCGGACAGCAGCCGCTGGAAATCGGTGTCGGGCCGCTGCGGCGCGCCGATCCAGTCGCGCAGGTCGCCGCCGGGAAGGTGGGCGTGTTCGGTCCAGGCGCGACGGCGGTCACCGAGCAGCTCGCCCAGCAGGTCGGCCGCGTCCTCGGCCAGCTTGCGGAAAGTGGTGATCTTGCCGCCCCAGACGCTGAGCAGCGGCGCGCCGCCCTCGGCATGCGTCTCCAGCAGGTAGTCGCGGGTGACGGCGGACGGGTCGCCCGAGGCGTCGTCCAGCAGCGGGCGCACCCCGGCGTAGGTCCAGACGACGTCCGACGGCGTCACCGGCTCGCGGAAATAGCGGCTGGCCTGCTCGCAGAGGTAGGCGATCTCCCGCTCGTCGATGCGCGCCTTGCCGAAACCCGCCAGCGCGTCGGCCGGCAGTTCCACGTCGGTCGTGCCGATCAGCGTGAAGTCGTCCTCGTAGGGGATGGCGAAGATGATCCGCTTGTCCGGGTTCTGGAAGATGTAGGCGTGGTCGTGCTGGAAGCGCTTGCGCACGACGATGTGGCTGCCCTTGACCAGCCGCAGGCTCTTGGTGGCGAGCGCCTCGCCGCCGGCGGGCCGGGCGACGTCGCGCAGGAAACCCTCGGCCCAGGGGCCGGCGGCGTTGACCAGCGCGCGCGCCTGCAGCGTGCGTTCGCCGTCGGCGCAGCGCAGCGTCGCGGTCCAGCGGTCGGCATGGCGCTGCGCGCCGGTGACGGTCGTGCGGGTGTGCAGCACCGCGCCGTGCTCGCGCGCGTCGAGCGCGTTCAGCAGCACCAGCCGCGCGTCGTCGACCCAGCCGTCGGAGTAGACGAAGCCCTTCGTGTACGCGGGCTTGAGCGGCTCGCCGTACGGCGAGGACCGCAGGTCGACGCCCTCGGAACCGGGCAGCACCTCGCGGCGCGCGAGGTGGTCGTAGAGGAACAACCCGATGCGGATCATCCAGGCCGGCCGCATCGCCGCGTCGTGCGGCATCACGAAGCGCAGCGGCCACATGATGTGCGGCGCGCTGCGCAGCAGCACCTCGCGTTCCTGCAGCGCCTTGCGCACCAGCGAGAACTCGTAGTACTCGAGGTAGCGCAGCCCGCCGTGGATCAGCTTGGTCGACGAGGACGAGGTGTGGGCCGCGAAGTCGGAGGCCTCGGCCAGCACGACCTTCCAGCCGCGGCCGGCGAGGTCGCGCGCGATGCCCGCGCCGTTGATGCCGCCGCCCACGACGAGCACGTCGCACGTCCCCGGGACGCCGGGCTGGCCCGGCGCGGTCGTCGCGGAAGGATCGAAGGTCGTGGCGGCAGTCAAGGGATGGGTCTCCTGGGCGGCGAATCGGTCGAACGGCCACCCTCGGGTGGCCGTTCAGAAGTTCGCAATTCTGTTCTTCTTTTTTCTTTTTAGCGCGAATGCGCGCGTTTGAGCCCAGGGTAAACCCGATCATGTGTTCGTTTTGGTTCCTTTAGCCTGCGCGCCATGAATCCGAACCCCCGTCAGAACGACCTGCTGCAGGAGGTGCGCGCGCATGGATCGGTCAGCGTCGAGGCGCTGGCCGAGAAGTTCGGCGTCACGCTGCAGACGGTGCGCCGGGACGTGCAGCGGCTGGCCGAGGCCGGGCTGGTGCAGCGCTTCCACGGCGGCGTGCGCGTGCCGTCGTCGACGACCGAGAACATCGCCTACCGGCAGCGCCAGGCGATGCAGGCCGACGGCAAGGCGCGCATCGCGCGCGCGATCGCGGCCCGCATTCCCGCGGGCTGCTCGCTGATCCTGAACCTGGGCACGACCACCGAGGCCGTCGCGCACGCGCTGCTGCACCACAAGGGGCTGCGGGTGATCACGAACAACCTGAACGTCGCGATGATCCTGAGCGACAACCCGGACTGCGAGCTGGTGATGGTGGGCGGCTCGGTGCGGCACCGCGACCGCGGCATCGTCGGCGAGGCCGCGGTCGACTTCATCCGCCAGTTCAAGGTGGACATCGGGCTGATCGGGATCTCCGGCATCGAGTCCGACGGCAGCCTGCGCGACTTCGACTACCGCGAGGTGATGGTGGCGCGGACCATCGTCGAGCATTCGCGCGAGGTGTGGGTCGCGGCGGACGCGACGAAATTCAACCGGCCCGCGATGGCCGAGGTCGCCCGATTGCCGCAGATCGACGCGCTGTTCACCGACGAGCCGCCGCCCGAGCCCTTCCCCGCGCTGATGATCGATGCCGGCGTGGAGCTGGTGGTGGCCGGGTAGCGGCGCCGCCCGGGCCGGACGCCCGCCCCTGACACGACAAGAGCGAGACACCATGACCTACCTGCTGGCCCTGGACCAGGGCACCTCCAGTTCGCGCGCGATCGTCTTCGACGCGCAGGGACGCATCGTCGCGATGGCGCAGCGCGAGTTCCGCCAGATCTATCCGCAGCCCGGCTGGGTCGAGCACGACGCCGACGAGATCT
The DNA here is from genome assembly GCF_029840635.1 of Mitsuaria sp. GD03876. Classification (GTDB taxonomy): domain Bacteria; phylum Pseudomonadota; class Gammaproteobacteria; order Burkholderiales; family Burkholderiaceae_C; genus Roseateles. Next base: position 177,786 of record NZ_JAOCCU010000004.1, read on the forward strand.
GGGACACGCAGCTCGCCGTCGCGCGCGAGGTGCTGGCCAAGGCCGACCTGAAGGCGGCCGAGGTGAAGGCGCTGGGCATCACCAACCAGCGCGAGACGACGCTGGTCTGGAACCGCAAGACCGGACGGCCGGTCCACCACGCGATCGTCTGGCAGGACCGGCGCGCCGAGCCGCAGTGCGCGGCGCTGCGCGAGCAGGGGCACGGGCCGTCGATCCAGGCCAAGACCGGGCTGGTGGTCGACGCCTACTTCTCGGGCACGAAGCTGCAGTGGATCCTCGACCACGTCGCCGGCGCGCGCGACGCGGCCGAGCGCGGCGAACTGGCGTTCGGCACGATCGACAGCTGGCTGATCTGGAAGCTCACGAACGGCGAGGTGCATGTCACCGACGTCAGCAACGCGTCGCGCACGATGCTGTTCAACGTGCGCGAGAACCGCTGGGACGAGGACCTGCTGGCGCTGCTGCGGATCCCGAAGGCGCTGCTGCCGGAGGTCAAGCCGTCGGCGTCCGAATTCGGCCGGGCCGCGGCGGAGCACTTGGGCGCGGCGCTGACGATCGGCGGCATCGGCGGCGACCAGCAGAGCGCGTTGTTCGGCCAGGCCTGCTTCGAGGCCGGCATGGCCAAGAACACCTACGGCACCGGCTGCTTCATGCTGATGCACACCGGCGCGCGTTTCCAGACCAGCGCGAACGGGCTGATCACGACGAGCGCGGCGCAGATCGACGCGACGCCGCGCTACGCGCTGGAGGGCAGCGTGTTCATCGGCGGGGCGGTGGTGCAGTGGCTGCGCGACGGGCTGAACGCGATCAAGGCCAGCGGCGAGGTGCAGGGGCTGGCGGAGAGCGTGCCGGACGCGGGCGGCGTGATGTTCGTGCCGGCCTTCACCGGGCTGGGCGCGCCGTACTGGGACGCCGAGGCGCGCGGCGCGATCGTGGGTCTGACGCGGGGATCGACGGTGGCGCACATCGCGCGCGCGGCGCTGGAGAGCATCGCGTTCCAGAGCGCGGCGCTGCTGCAGGCGATGAGCCGCGACGCGGTGGCCGCGGGCGGCGCGCCGGTCAGCGAGCTGCGCGTGGACGGCGGCGCCTGCGTGAACGACCTGCTGATGCAGTTCCAGGCGGACCTGCTGGGCATCCCGGTGGTGCGGCCGAAGGTGATCGAGACCACGGCGCTGGGCGCGGCCTACCTGGCGGGCCTGACGGCGGGGGTCTACGGCAACCTCGAGGACATCGGCCGCAACTGGCAGGCGGAACGGGTGTTCCGTCCGACGATGTCGCGCGAGCGCGCGCAGGAGCTGATGGGGCAGTGGGAGCGCGCGGTGCGGCAGGCGTCGGCGCGGTAGCGCTCGCCCTTCCGGTGGCCCCATTCAAGGGGGCAAGACCTCACCCCTCAATGACTGATTTGGGGAAGTGCGGGACCGGATCGGCGTCCATAGAGTGGACCGCTTTCCTTTCGGAGCGTCGTCCATGGATCCACATGACCTGGTGAAGACCGGCACGTACAGCGAAGGCCAGCAGTTGAGCGTGCCGGATGAAGTCCGCGAAATCCTTCGCCTGAAGCCGGGAGACCGCGTCGAGTTCCTGCAGCTTTCGCCACAGGAGTTCCTCATCTACTCCGGCGAGCACCCGCTGAGCCTGTACGGCATGCTCGGGAAGCCTCGCCGCAAGGTGTCGCTCAAGGACATGAACCGGGCCATCCGTTCACGCGGAGGGCACGTCCGATGATCGGCATCGACACCAACATCCTCGTCCGGTACTTCGCGGACGATGACGTCGCGCATTCGCCTGTCGCCATGCGCTTCCTGGAATCCCTCACGTCATCGAAACGCGGGTACGTTTCGGTTGCCGCGCTCCTGGAATTGAGCTGGGTGCTTGGCCGTTGCTACAAGATCGGCCGGGAAGGCCTCGTGCGGACCCTTCAGCACCTGCTCACGGCCAGCCACCTCGAGGTGGAGCGGTGTGCCGAGGTGGCCGACGCGGTCGAACGCTTCCGGCAGGGAAGCGCCGACTTGCCCGACTACCTGATCGAGCGTCGGTGCAGCAACGCCGGATGTTCCTGCACGATGACATTCGATGCGAGGGCGGCCAAGTCGGCTGGCATGCAACTCGTGTCGCTACCGGCCGATGCCAGCTAGCGCCCGCTTTCGAATCAGAACCCCAACGACTCCCCCGCCCCCAGAAGCGTCAGCACCCCCAGCACCGCGAAGATCGCCGCGGCGATGCCGTGAACCAGCCGCACCGGCAGCTTGTGCGCGAGCTTGTCGCCCACCAGCACCGCCGGCACGTTGGCGATCATCATCCCGAAGGTCGTGCCCGCCACCACCGGCCACAGATCGTTGAAGCGCGCCGCCAGCGCCACCGTCGCGATCTGCGTCTTGTCGCCCATCTCGGCCAGGAAGAACGCCACGATCGTCGTGCCCAGGACGCCCATGCGGAACTTGCCGCCGGTTTCCTCCTCGTCGATCTTGTCGGGGATCAGCGTCCACGCCGCCATCGCGATGAAGCCGACACCCAGCACCCAACGCAGCGTCTGCGCCGACACCTGCGTCGTGATCCAGCTCCCGACCGCGCCCGCACAGGCGTGATTGACCAGCGTCGCGATCAGGATGCCCAGCACGATCGGGCCGGGCCGGCGGAAACGCGCGGCCAGGATGAAGGCGAGCAACTGGGTCTTGTCGCCGATCTCGGCGAGGGCCACCAGGCCGGTGGAGATGAGGAAGGCTTCCATGGGGAACTCGGCGGCCGGGACGAACCATTGACCATGCCACCGCCGGCCGCAAGTCCGGGGGCATGGTCAAAGGTCTCGCCAGGCTGGGAACCGGTGGGTTCCTGGCTACCTCGCGCCATGAGCCGAGGCTCAAGTCTGTTGACGCGGGTCTGCTGAATCGGCCCGTCGGGCGACGGGCGGGGTGCAGCGGCTACTCCCCAATGACAGCGCGCATTGTAGTCAGCGCCAGCCCCGGCCAAGCCCGCTGGGCCGGCGCGGGCGGCCCGGCATCGCCCAACAGCAGCAGATGCGTGCGGTTGTCGCGCCAGCTGGCCGCCATCAACAGCTGCAGCACCGGCGCGCTGACCGCCTTCACCCGTTGCGGCCATTGCGCGAAGTCGTCGCCCTCGCCCGCCGCGAGCGCGCTCGCGAGGCCTTCGTCCGGCGCCTCGGCCAACTGGGCCTGCCAGTCGCCCAGCGCCAAGGCCTGCGCCAGGGCCAGGTCGTCCGGCGTCACCGGCTCGGCCGCGATCAGCGGCAGCTGCTCGCGCAGTTGCGCCAGTTGGTCGGGCACCGCCGTCACCGGCAACGTGACGCTCATCCGCCAGCACAACGCGCCGCCGAGCGACTCCATCTCGCACTCCCACGGCCACGGCAGCCGTGCCGCCAGGCGCTGCTGCATCAGCGTGCGCGCGAGTTCGCGCAGCGCCGGCGGCGTGCCGCGCGGCACCGGGGTCTGGACGATCAACCGGCCGCCCTGCCCCTGCGGCAGCGGCAGGAACTGCGCCACCGACGCGACCGGGACCGCGGAGGCCAGCGCCAAGGCGGGCGTCGGCCCCGGCGGCGCCGCCTTCGGCACGCGCCAGTCGCCCATGAAGTCCTCGGCCAGTCCACGCGCCGCCTGCAGCGTCAGGTCGCCCGCGAACAGCAGCACCGCGCGTTCCGGCCGCCAGTACTGGCGATGGAACCCCAGCACGTCCTCGCGGCGCAGCCGCTTCAGGCTGGCGGTCGTCTGCACCGGCTGGGCGCGGCCCCAGAACTGGCGTCTCGCCGCCCACGGCGCCAGCAGCAGCGCATCGGCGCGCCGCAGCACCAGCGCGTCGACGGCGCGGCTGCGGATGTGCTCCAGCGCCTCGAACGCCAGCAGCGGACGCTGCGTCAGGTCGGCCATCAGGTTGACCGCGTCGTCGCACTGGTCCGGCAGCGCTTCCAGCGCCAGCTCGGCGGTCGACGGCGTCAGCTCCAGCCGCAGCGGCAGGCCCAGCAGGTCGCCCGCGTAGGCGATGTCGGCCGATTCCATCTCCTCGCCGTCGCGCTTGGCGCCCTGCGCGAGCATCGACAGCGCCACCTCGGCCAGCCCTTCCTTGCCGGCCGGGTCGCGCAGCCACCCGCCCTCGCCGATCAGCCGGATCGCGGTTCGCGGCGCGCCGGGGCGCGGCAGCACGACGACGCGCAATCCATTCGGCAGCCGCGTCTGCTCGATCGCCAGCGGCGCGGGCGGCGGTACCTGCGGCGCCTCCGGCGGGCGATCGAACCCGTCCTGCGCCAACGCCGGCCAGGCCGTCGATCCCGACGCGATCGCCGCGCCGAGCATCCATCCCCGTCGATTGAGCACGAGCGTCATGCGGCGACTCCCGCGGCGGCGCCGATGTCGGCCAGCAAGGTCAGCACCGGTGCCTGGACCACCTGCTTGCGCCAGAACTGCTGCAGCTCCACGCCGGTCAGCTTGACCCACACCGCCATGTCCTTGGCCGGCGCGCCGGCATCGCCCCGCACCGCCCAGGCGGTCCCGAGCGCGCGGGCGAGCCGGTCGGCGGTCCATTGCGCCGACAGCGTCTCGCGCCGCAGCATCGCCTTGGCCTTGTCGAGTTCCTCATCGGTGACCGGCTCGTCGGCCAGCCGCAGCACTTCCTGCTGCAGCGCCTGCGCCAGCGGCGCGGCGGTCTGTCCATGCGCGGCGAGCGCCTGCGCCACCAGCAACCCCGCGTCGCGGTGCTGGTCCAGCCGCAGGCTGAGCTGATGCGCGAGCGCCTTCTCGTCGACCAGCGTGTCGGTCAACCGGCCCGAGCGTCCGAGGCCCAGCAGCGCCCGCGCCATCTGCCACATCGGCAGGGACGGATCGTCGGCGCGCGGCACCTGCCAGACCAGCGCCGCCGCCGGCAGGGGCGCCTGCGCGAGCGACAGCTTCAGCGTCTGGTTCTGCGGGCGGCGGGATTCGCGGAGCTCGCGCGGCTCGGCCGGCATCGGCGGGAGGGACGCGGCCGGGGCGGCCGGAGCCGCCATCGGAGCGGGCGCCACCGCGAGGGCGGCGGACGCGGGCGACGATGCCGCCGAGCCCGGCATCGGCGGCATCGGCGGCGAAGCGGCGGCCGCCGGCGTCGAGGCCGACCCCGCCACCCCGCCGGAAGCCGGCATCGACGCCGGGAGCGAGGCGCCGGTCACCGGCATCGGCGGCCGGATCGACCCGAAGTAGTGCATCACCCAGCGCGCGAGCGCGCCTTCGTCGAACGCGCCGGTCACCACCAGCAGCGCCCGGTCGCAGCCGAAACGCGCCGCGTGGAAGGCCCGCACCGCGTCGATGTCGAGGTCCTTGAGCTGCTCCGGATCGCCGAGGGCGCCGCGCTGGTACGGATGCGTCAGGTAGCCATGGCGCTGGACGGCGAGGTCCAGGCGCGCATACGGATTGAGTTGCGGTTCCTGCACCGCCTGGCGCAGCTGCAGCCGCGCGCTGGCGAGCGTGTCCGGATCCAGCCGCGGATTGCTCATCCGTTCGGCCTCGGCCCACAGCAGGCGTTCGAGCTGATGGGCCGGGACCACGGTCTGCAGCGCGGCGAAGTCCTCGTCGATCTCGATCCGGCTGCGGCCGCCGGACGCGGCGATCAGGCGATGGAACTGGCCCGGGGCCAGGTTGCGGCTGGCCCCGGCGACGAGCCGGAGCACCAGGTGCGACAGGCCGCTGCGCCCGGTCGGGTCGTCGCGGCCGCCGCAGCGGTAGACGACGCGCACCGCGGCCTGCGCGCCCGCGACCGGACGCGCCAGCCAGAGCAGGCCGTTGGGCAGTCGCTGCGGCTCGAGGGACGAGGGACTCATGGCCGGCATCCTAGCTGCCAATCCGCTGTCAGCAGCCGGTCCGCATCATCGGCGCGACAGCGCGACGGGAGCGCCCCGCCCGAACGGGGGGCGTGCCCCGCGCGCAGGGGACAGGCCGTCCGGCCTGCGTCGTCATGCCTTGGAGGGCCTCGCCATGAAATTCGCCTACACCATCGTCTACGTCGAGGACGTGGCCGCGTCGCTGGAGTTCTTCGAACGCGCCTTCGGCCTGAAGCGGCGTTTCCTGCACGACTCCGGCGCCTATGGCGAGCTGGAGACCGGCGCCACCACTCTGTCGTTCGCGCGGCACGACATCGCGCGCGGCAACCTCGGCCAGGACTACCGCCGCGCCGACGACGGCGGCGCGCCGCTGGGCATCGAGGTCGGCCTGGCCACGCCGGACGTGCCCGCCGCCTACGCGCAGGCGCTGACCGCCGGTGCGCAAGGCCTGACCCCGCCGACGACCAAGCCCTGGGGCCAGGTGGTCGCCTACGTGCGCTGCCCGGACGGGACGCTGGTCGAGATCTGCACGCCGATCTGACGCCCGACGCCGACGCCGACGCCGAGGTCGCGGCCGGCGCCCCGGCTCAGGCCTCGTCGCGGCCGCCGGAAGGCGGCTCCACCACGATGCGGGCGTGGCGCTGGAAGGTGAAGTAGGCCCAGGCCCAGTCGGCGAACACGCGCAGGCGGTTGCGGAACCCGATGAGGAAATAGACGTGCACGAACAGCCAGAACAGCCAGGCGGCGAACCCGCTGAACTGGATCCGTCCCAGGTCGGCGACCGCCGCCTTGCGGCCGATGGTCGCGAGGTTGCCGTAGTCCATGTAATGGAATGGGCGCTCCGAGCGGCCCCGCAGCCGCGCCAGGATCTGCCGCGCCGCATGCCGGCCGGCCTGCTTGGCGCCAGGGCTGACGCCGGGCACCGGCTTGCGGCTGCCGTCCTTCTCGAGGCTGGTCGCCGCGGCCATGTCGCCGACGACGTAGACCTCCGGATGGCCGGGGATGTTCATGTGCTCGTCGACGATCACCCGGCCGGCGCGATCCAGCGGCACGTCCAGCGTGCGCGCCAGCGGCGACGCGGCCACGCCGGCCGCCCAGACCTTGGTCCGCGAGGCGATGCGCTCCGTCCCGCCGTCGGCGGTCTGGAGGTCGACGCCGTCCTCGTCGATGCCGACGACCCGGCAGCCGGTGCGCACCTGCACGCCCAGCCGCTCCAGCTGCGCCTTGGCCAGTGCCGACTGCGCCGGCTTGAACGCCGCGAGCACCCGGTCCGAGCCCTCGACCAGCAGCACGTGCGCGCGGCTCGGGTCGATGCGGCGGAACTCGTCGCGCAGCGTGTGGCGCGCGATCTCGGCCAACGTGCCCGCCATCTCGACCCCGGTCGGCCCGCCGCCGATGACGACGAAGTTCAGCCAGGGTTCGCGGCTGGCGGCGTCGGGCAGCGTCTCGGCGCGCTCGAACGCGCTCAGCAGCCGCGCGCGCAGCTGGAAGGCGTCGGCCAGCGTCTTCAGCCCGGGCGCGTGGGCCTGCCAGTGGTCGTTGCCGAAGTAACTGTGCGTCGCGCCGGCGGCGACGACCAGGTGGTCGTAGCGCAGGCGCTGGCCGTCGGACAGCACGACATCGCGCCGCGCCTTGTCGATGGCGGTGACGTCGGCCATCAGCACCGTCAGGTTGCGCTGGTGGCGCCGCATGTGGCGGATCGGCGAGGCGATCGACGGCGCCGAGAGCCCCGCCGTCGCGACCTGGTACAGCAGCGGCTGGAACAGGTGGTGGTTGCTGCGGTCGATCAGCGTGATGCGGACCGGTTGGCCGTCGAGGACTTTCGTGGCCTCCAGGCCGCCGAAACCACAACCGACGATCACGACATGGGGAAGCGCGGCATCAGGGTCATCCATGCGGCACATCCTAGCGGGGATGACGACCCGGACAGGTCATTCCCATGGCTGACAATGGCCAGATGCGCCGCGCCGACCGCTTGTTCCAAATCGTCCAGCTCATCCGTGGACGCCGCCTCACCACCGCCGAGTTCCTCTCGCAGCGGCTGGAGGTGTCGATCCGCACCGTCTATCGCGACGTGGCGGCGCTGCAGCAGCAGGGCGTGCCGATCGACGGCGAGGCCGGGGTCGGCTACCGGATGCGGGTGGGCTTCGAATTGCCGCCGCTGATGTTCAGCGCCGAGGAAGCCCAGTCGCTGGTCGCCGCGGTGCGGCTCGCGCAGCCGCAGCTGGACGCGGTGCTCGGCCAGCGCGCGGAGGAGGCGCTCGGGAAGATCCTGGCGGTGCTGCCCGGCGCCGCGCGCGCCGCGGCCGAGAGCCTCACCGTCTACGCGCCGCAGCGCGGCCTGGACGACGCCACCCGCGAACGGCTGACCCAGTTGCGCCAGGCGACCGAGTCCCGCACCAAGCTGCGCCTGAACTACCTGGACCTGAGCGACCAGACCAGCTCCCGCGTCGTGCGGCCGCTGGCCTGCTTCTTCTGGGGACCGGTGTGGACCTTCTCCGCCTGGTGCGAGCTGCGCGAGGATTTCCGCAGCTTCCGCGTCGACCGGGTGCAGCAGCTGGAAGTGCTGGAAGAACGCTTCCGGGACGAACCCGGCAAGACGCTGGCCGACCTGCAGCGCCGCGAGAACGCCCGCGAGAACTGGGCCTGAGCGCCCGCGGCTTGAGCGATCGCAAGCGGCCGGCGCAAATGCGCTGAACCCGCCGCGCGCCGCGCGATTGCGCATCGATTGACGATGGACCCGGTCCCGCGCCGGGACGAGCCTGCGCGTCCTTCCACTTCGAGGACGCCCGATGCGCTCGACGCGCTCATCTTTCCACCCCACGCCCCGAACCCGGCGCCAGGCCCTCGCGACGGCCGCGGGACTGACGCTGGTCCCCTGGCTGCCGGCCTGCTCCGGCGGCGGCAAGGACGAACCCGCGCCGCCGGCCCCCACTCCGGCCGACGACGACGCGGTCCTGCTCGGCCGCAGCTACGGCGACGAGCGGCTGATGTCGCGGCAGCTCGATCCGTCGATGGTCCACCTGGTCGCGCGCGGCCAGGGCACGCCGCACCTGCTGATGCGCGGCAACGCGCCGACCGACGGCGGCCGCTTCGAGTACGACGCGCTGGTCGCGGCGTTGCGGGAGGCGGCCAGCGGCGCCTGGCCGGAGCGATTCCGGATCGTCGACGTGAGCCTGATGAACGACCTGGTCGAGTCCGACGCGCTCGAGGCCGAGCGGCGCTTCTGGGCGGCGCATCCAGGGCAAGGCCGGTTCATCCACCACCCGATCTATGGCGCCCTGACCGACCCTGCCGACTACCCCGGGGCGGTGCGGCGCATGATCGAGCGCTGGCGTGGCCTGGACCGGATGGACGACCTGGTGCGGCAGTTGCAGGACCTGCTGCAGGCGCCGGCGGTCGACGGGGTCGCGGACGTGGTGTTCGTGCATTGCCGCGCCGGGCGGGACCGCACCGGCCAGGTGATCGCGTCCTACGGCATGCGGCATCTGTCGCGGTCGTACCGAGAGGCGATGCAGGAGGCGGAGAAGGTCGCCGGCCGCGCGCTGGTGCGCTACAGCCGCTACGGCATCGCCTGGCAGGCGCACAAGCTGGCCGACCGCGAAGGGGTGCCGACGATCGGTCCGATTCCCTGAGCGCGCCTCCGCGCGACCGCGGACCGCGGACAGCGCGTCAGCGCACCGCGACGCGCGCGGGCAGCGCGGTGGCGCTTGGGCGCCACCGCAGCAGCGGGGCCTCGATCCAGCGATGGAACGGCACCGCGGCGACATTGCTGAGCGCCCAGGCGGCCACCAGCGCCAGCGGCGCGAGCGCGTCCAGCATCGGCGCCGGGCTTTCGGCGCGGTGCTCGTAAAGCGCATTGACCAGCAGGCAGACCGGGAAGTGCACCAGGAACAGCGCGTACGCGTGGCGCGCCAGGGTCTGCACCCCGGCCTGGCCGCGATGCTGGAACCAGGCCGGCATCGCGCCGCCGCGCCACAGCGCGATGACCGCGGCGGTCAGCGCGGCGACCACCAGGCGCTCGCGGAACTGCAGCGCCAGCGCCGCCACCATCAGCGCGCCCAGCGCGAGCAACCCGGCGCGCCGGGCCGCCGGCGCCCAGCCCTGGCACCAGCACAGCAGCACGCCCAGGCCGTAGGCGCCGAAGAAATAGATCGCGTAGGCGTCCAGGTCGGCCATGCGGTTGAACTTGAGCAGCGACGCGGCGCACAGCGCGCCGACGACCGCCGGGGCCATCCACTGCCGGACCGCGCGCCCGAGCGGCAGACAGCGCAGCAGCCACATCACCAGCAGCAGCAGCGCGAACAGCTGGAAATCGATCGCCACGTACCAGGCGCCGACGGTGAGCGCCTCCACCGCCATCAGGTCGTGCAGCAGCAGCGCGTGCGCCAGGACCTGCGTCAGGCGGATCTGCGCCGGCACCAGTTCGGGCAGCAGCGGCGCGACCAGCCACGACGCCAGCAGCGTCAGGCCCACGGCGGCCATGAACGGCGGCACCAGGCGCCAGTAGCGCTGCGCCAGCAAGGCCGGCGCGGAGCGGTGCAGCTGCGATTCCTGCGCCGACAGCGCCCGCGCGCTGAGGTAGCCGCCCAGCACCAGGAAAACCTGCACCGCCATGCGGCCGTAGTCGTACAGCCACCCGCTCAGCAGCGGGAAGAGCCCATGCATCGCCTCGGCGATCGGCCCGTAGACCGAGAGGTGATGCAGCACGATCAATTGCGCGGCAAGCGCGCGCAGCGCGTCCAGCGGGAACAGGCGAGAGGCCATCGGAATCGGGCGAAAAAACGAAGCGGCCACCCCGAGGTGGCCGACGAAATGCCAGATTCTATAAGCGAATCAATAAGTTACATCGTCGAACACGGGATGTGACGGTCGCATGACGCCCGCAGGCCCGGTCAACGCCGGGGGCGAGACCCTCTCGGGCGCGGTTTCGGCGGCGGGAACAGGGTGCCGTTGAAGATCCCGGCGAACCAGCCGAGGTACCAGTCGAGCAGGCGCTGGGGCCAGGGCTTCGGCGGCGCCTTGACCGGCTTGGGGCGGTCGGACGGATGGCGGCGTTCGACGGCGGCGGCGAAGCCCGCCAGGTGCTCGCGCAACGTCCTCAGGCCCGCGACCTTGGACGGCAGCTCGCCCTGCGCCTGCAGGACCAGCGCGACGTGCAGCAGCGCCTGGTCCTCGCCGAGCGACTCCAGGCGGAGTTGCGCCTGGCCGGTGACGGCGCGGGTGCGGGGCCCGTGGCCCTCGAGGCTCAGGCGCAGGCGGCTCGGGGCGTCCAGGTCCAGCAACAGCAGCCGGCCGTCGAAGCCGGGAAGGACGAGGTCGAACGACCGCGGCGCGGCGCCGGCGGCCAGGCGTGCGTCGGCGGGCAGGCTGTCGGCGAGCAGGGCCAGGTCGTGCAGCGCGTTCCAGGCCAGCGCCTGCGACACGGGCAGGACGAGGTCGTCGTTGAGGGCGAGCGTGGGCATGGCGGCGATTGTGGGCCTGTGGCGGACGGCCTCGGCGGGCGCGGACGAATTTCGCTATGGTGCGCGGATGGACAACATGGACCTGCAGGTGCTGCGCCAGGTGCAGCAATGGCTCGCGGCCGACCAGCGCGTGGTGCTGGGCACGATCACCCGGACCTGGGGATCGGCGCCGCGGCCGGTGGGATCGATCGTGGCGGTGCGCGCGGACGGGTTGATCGCCGGGTCGGTGTCGGGCGGGTGCATCGAGGACGACCTGGTGGCGAAGATCCGCGAAGGCGCGCTGACGCTGCGCGCGCCGGAGCTGATCCGGTACGGCGTCGGCGCGGAGGCGGCGCAGCGCTTCGGGCTGCCGTGCGGCGGCACGCTGGAGCTGATGCTGGAGCCGGTGGGCGCGCACTCGGCGATCGAGCCGCTGCTGGAGCGGCTGTCGCGCGGGGAGCGGGTGCTGCGCACGCTGGACCTGGCCAGCGGCGCGGTGACGCTGGCGGAGCCGACGGCGCATTCGCGCGACGGCGCGGACCGGCTGGTGCTGGGCGAGTCGCGGCTGGTGACGCATCACGGGCCGCAGTGGCGGCTGCTGATCATCGGCGCGGGGCAGATGAGCCAGTACCTGGCGCAGATGGCGCTGGCGCTGGATTACCAGGTGCAGGTCTGCGATCCGCGCGACGACTATCCGTGGACGCTGATCGCCGCGCCGCTGACGCGGGAGATGCCCGACGACGTCGTGCAGCGGCTCAAGCCGGACGGGCACACGGCGATCGTGGCGCTGACGCACGATCCGAAGCTCGACGACCTGGCGCTGATGGAGGCGCTGCGGGGGCCGGCGTTCTACGTCGGCGCGATCGGCTCGCGGGTGAACCAGGCCAAGCGCCGGGCGCGGCTGAAGGAGCACTTCGACCTGACCGACGCGCAACTGGACCGGCTGCATGGACCGGTGGGACTGCACATCGGCGCCCGCACGCCGCCCGAGATCGCGCTGGCGATCCTGGCGCACATGACGGCCGAACGGTATGGCGTGCAGGTCAGCAGCAGCGCGGTCCCGACCAACGGGAGCGAGGCGGGGTGCGTGCTGTAGCCGGCACGGCAGGGTGCTTCAAACCTGAAGAATCAACTCGCTGTACTGCGGCAGGTGCTCGTCCGCCGTGACGAGGTGCGCCGCCTCGCTGATCGCCTGCGCGATGAGCATCCGGTCGAAGGGGTCGCGGTGGTGGAGCGCCAGGACCATGACCGTCGCCGCATGCTCGGCGCTCACGGGCAGCTCCCGAAAGCCGCACTCTTCAATGGCTTCCACCAACTCGTCGGGGTCCGCCTTGAGCTTGCCCAGGCCCGCCTTGATGGCGAGTTCCCAGATCGACACCGCGGAGATGAACACCACGTCGGCGGATTCGATGAGCCGCCGCGTCGAGGCCTTCAGGCGATCCGACTCCTCGACCGCCCACAGGAAGATGTGCGTATCGAGGAGGAGCGTCATGGGCGTCCTTCGAAGGCGGCCAGGATCTGATCGGGCAGAGGCGCATCGAAGTCGTCCGCGACCCAGATCCGGCCCTTGAGGACACCGAATCGGATACGCCGCTTCGGTGGCGGCGCATCGCTGCCAGGCGGGACTTGGCCAGCGACGAGCGCGACAGGCGATTTGGGGAACGTCGAGCAGGACGGGTTCATCTGGAGCGGCCTGGGTCATGGACGGGAGGGCGATCCAGTCTAGGAGTCGCCCTCGACGACCATGCCCGGCCAGGACCAAGTTCTGGGCCCGGCTTGCGCCACGTCAAAAAACCGCTCGATCGGCGTCGCCAAGCGTGGCGCGCAGCGCAGCAATCGTCGCGAATCGGGTTTCAGTCGGCCGAACTTGTGACAGGCGTTTCCGCCCGCCGCGCGCCGCGCTCACCGCATGCTGTACCCACGCCCATCCATGCAGGCCTCGACGGCGCGGTTGAACACGCCCGCGTCGTTCATCGCGGTGGGCTGCGTCGTCGCCCAGCGGTTGCATTCCTGGCGGTCGGCCTCGGTCTGCCCCGCCGACTGGCCGTTGCGCGGATAGATGATCGGATCGGGCCGCGGCGGCGCCACCGGCGCCGGGGTCGCCACGTCGGCGCCCGGCGGGGGCGCGACGACCACGTAGCCGGGTCCCGGCGCCGCGACCGCGTAATACGCGCCATTGGCGTAGTAGTACGGATAACCGCCGATCCGCAGCGTCACGTAGGCGCTCGGCAGGACCGGCACCACGACGCCGAGCGGCGGCGCGATCACCTGGAAGCTCGGGCCCCATGGCCGGTACCAGACGCCGCCGTGGTACCAGTAGCGGTTGCCCACCCACATCGCGCCGCCCGGCAGCCCGCGCGCGACATACCCGGTCGACGGGTAGTAGTGGTCATGGTGATAGCGGGTGTCGAAATGCAGGCCGATGCCGACCCGCGCGCCACCGCCGTGATGCTGCGCGGACGCCACCCCCGCGGTCAGGGCCAGCGCGACGGGAATCAGCCAACGAAGCTTGCTCATGATCGGTACGCCGCCCCTGCGGCGTTCAGGTAGTCCAGGGAACCGATTCAACGCCACCCCGCACGGCCCCGTCTACGGAAGGGGGTTTCGCCGGGGTAAAGATGCATTGCTCCGCCGGCATGCGCGCGTCGGCCGCGCCGCGCCAGGGGACCGCCAGGACCGCCGTCGGGATCGGCGATGATGCGCCCCGCCGACCGGGCATCCGCGCGTCGCGGGCCCGGTCGTCACGCGTTCCAAACGACTTCCGAACGCCGTCGACACGACCCGTCGACGCGATCCCCGCGACCTCACCGCGCCCCCCAGCCGCCATGATCGAGCTCTACTACTACCCCAGCAACGCCAGCTTCGCGCCCCACGTCGTCCTGCACGAGCTCGGCGTCCCGTTCCAGCTCCAGCTGGTCGACCGCGACAAGGACGAGCACAAGTCCGCCGCGTTCCTGAAGATCAACCCGAACGGCCTGCTGCCCGCGCTGCGCGACACGCGCCAGGGCGACGAGCTGGTCCTGTTCGAGACCGCCGCGATCCTGCTGCACCTGGCCGACACGCATCCCGAGGCCGGCCTGATGCCCGCGCTGGGCACCGCCGAGCGCGCCCAGGCCTACAAATGGCTGATGTGGCTGACCAACACGCTGCAGCCCACCGTCATCAGCTACTACTACCCCGACCGCTTCGTCGCGCCCGGCAACACCGCCGGCAGCGCCGAGGTGAAGCAGCAGGCGCAGGTCCGCGCCGGCGCGCAGCTGGACCTGCTCGCCGCCGAGTTCGACCGCCATGGCGGCCCGTTCCTGCTCGGCGAGCGCTACTCGGTGCTCGATCCGTTCGCGTTCATGCTGTGCCGCTGGACCCGCAACTTCGCCGACCCGGCGCGCAACCGCCCGTCGCTGGGCGCCTTCCTCGAGCGCATGGCGCAGCGCCCCGCGCTGCTGCGCGCGATCGAGACCGAGCAGTTGCCCAAGCCCTGGTTCTGACGCCCTGACGGCCCGCGCCGCCAGGCAGCACCGCCGGGTGGCGAGTCCCGCCTGCCCGGACCGGCCTCCGCGGCCGTCGGCTAGCGCGCCGGCAGCGCGCGCAGGTAGTCGTAGAGCTGCCGCGCCATCGCCTCGCGCTCGGCCGGCGTCGCCGACTCGGCCAGCGCCGGCATCGTCGTGCCGGGCTTGACCGCCGACGGCTCGAGCAGCCAGCGCTTCCAGGCCTGCGGGTCGTAGCCCTTGACGACGACGTCCAGGTCGATCGGCATCTTGTCGCCGCCGTAGCCGCGGATGCGGTGGCAGCTCAGGCAGTGCGTGCGGGCGAGGTCCGCCGCGCCGGCGTACGCCGCCATGCCCTCGGGCAGCAGCGCCCGCGTCGACGACGGCCCGACGCTGACCGACGCCACCTGGTACGGCCACAGCGCGCCGCCCTCGGCCTGCAAGGCCTTGGACGCGCGGTTGTCCCACACCAGGTAGAACGGGCCGAGCGGCACCTGGCGCTCGCCCTGCAGGTGGTTGTCGACCTGGAACGGCCGGCCGTCGGCGCGCGCGTGAACCAGCCACGCGGGATGCTGCGCGAAGCGCTCCACCGGGATGCGCGACACGAAACCATCCAGCGCGCGGAATTCCAGTTCCTGCCCCGGCGCGTCCCAGCCCGGGCCGAGCACCGCCGTCAGCGCCGCCCGCGCCGGAACGCCGACATAGCGCACCTCGGGCATGCGGCCGTCGCGCATCAGGTGGGGCTCGAGCACCGTCACGACCACCGGCACCGGCTTGACCCCCTGTTTGTCGACGGACGTCGCGCGGGCGCGCTCGTTCAACTGCTTCGCCAACGCCTCCGGCGCCGGCAACTCGACGGCCCCGGCGCCCGTCGCCATGCCGGCCAGCGCCGCGATGCCGATCGCGGCGACCACGCGCCGGACGAAGGTCGGGACGCGCCCGACGGCACGCTGCCCCGTCATGGCTTCAGCACCAGGACGCCGCGCGCGTGCGCCTGCACGTCGGACTCGGCCAACCACTCGCGCCGGTACTGGCCCTTGGCCAGCAGCGGCGCCTGGTCGGCGTAATGCGGGTCGGACCAGACGCCGCTCTGCCCGACCGGGTTGACGCCGAGCGCCTCCTGCGGCCGCGCGAAATCGATCAGCCGCCGCGTCGACGGCCCGTAGACCACCGGCCACGGTCCGCTGCCGTTGCGCTGCGCGAAGTTGTTGGGCACCTCGTGCCCGCCCGGCACCGGGAACGGGCCGACGTTGAAGAGCTTGTCCAGCGGGGGCTGCTTGCCCAGCGGATGCTCGTGCGTCAGCGTGTGCGCCGCGTCCCAGCGCCAGGTCGCGCTGTCGGGGCCGAGCGTGGCCTGCAGGTGCGCGATCGTCGCCTTCCACGCGCGGCGCACGATGTCGGTCTGTGTCTCGCGCTGCGGCGTCGAGCGGTCGTCCCACCACGGCGAGTCGCTGTCCGCCGTCAACCGCGGCAACGCCTGGTCGAGCGCCCGCGTGCGCCGCAGGTTCTCGAACTGCGCGTCGCCGAGCTCGTCCTTCAGCGCGGCGCGCAGCAGCTCGGCGCAGAACTGCTGGAACAGCACCGGCGCCACCGCCTCGGCCTTGTAGGCGCCGTTCCAGCGCACCAGCGCCTCGACCAGCGGCTGCTCGTCGGCCGAGGCCGAACCGCGCAGCAGCGGGATCAGCGGCCGCAGCACGCGCGGGCCGTAGTCGGTCTGCACGTCCAGCTGCAGCGCCTGGCTGTTGTGGATGTCCCAGCGCTTGCCCTGGCTGAGCAGCCCGTCGAGCCGCCGGCCGCGTTCGGCCAGGTTGTAGTAGCCCGGCACCGGCGTGTCGCCGCCGGGCTGGAAGTTGGCCGACACGATGTAGCCGCGCGCCGGGTTCTCCTCGTGCGGATTGGCCGAGAACGGCAGGAAGCCGAGCTTGTCGGCCTCGTCCGTCGCGCCGTCCAGCACGAAGCTCGGGTTCACGCCCGGAGGCCGGATCGGCAGCTTCGCCGCGGCCCACCAGGCGATGTCGCCGGTGGCGTTGGCCCAGACGATGTTCAGCCCGGGCGCATGGATCAGGCTGGCCGCGTCGCGGGCGCGGTCCAGCGTGTCGGCGCGGCCCAGCCGGTAGAAGCCGTCCAGCACCGGGTTCTCGGTCTCCAGGAAGGCCCACCACATCGCCACCGGACGCTCGCCGCGGTCGCCCGGGATGGCGTCGTTGACGATGGGCCCGTGCGGCGAGCGTCGCAGCGTCAGCACCTGGTCCGCCTGGCCCTTGACCTTCAGGATCTCCTGGCGCGCCGTCATCGGCACCCAGCGGTCCTTGAACCAGACCTCGTTCGGATTGGCCGGGTTGATCTTCTCGGCGACCAGGTCGACGTCGTCGTTCTGGAACATCGTCAGGCTCCAGCCGAAGCGCTGGTTGTGCCCGAGCAGCGCCATCGGATTGAGCGCCAGGTGATGGCCGTACAGCTCGAACTGCGGGGTGCGCAGGTGCGCCTCCCACCAGACCGCCGGGGCCGAGTACGCGATGTGCGGATCCCCGGCCAGCAGCGGCTTGCCGCTGGCGGTGCGGCTGCCCGCGACGACCCAGGCGTTGCTGCCCTCGAACTGCGGCAGCCCGGCGAGCCCGGCGGCGCGGTCGCTCAAGGCGGCCAGCTTCGTCAGCATCGGCGCGACGTCGTCCAGGCGGCCGTGCGCGCCCGCGTTGATCGCCTGCGGTTCGAGCACGCCTTGCGGATGCCAGTCGAGGTCGAAGATGCGCAGGTACTCGGGGCCGAGCTGCGCGCGGATCGCCGTCAGCGCCGGCTCGGTGCGGAACGCCGCGGCGAAGCTGTAGGCCAGGTAGCCGGCGATGCTGTAGGTGTCGGCGGCGGTGAAGGGCCGCTTCGGGATGCCGAGGACCTCGAACTCCAGCGGCGCCGGCCGCGTGGCCTGGTACTGGTTGACCCCGTCCAGGTAGGCATACAGCGCGCGCACCGCGCCGGGCTGCGCGGTGATCGCCGCGGAGGCCTCCGCCAGTTCGTCGGCGCGTTGCCGGATGCCCAGCGTGCGGAACAGCCGGTCGGTCTCGACCAGCTTGGGCCCGAGCACCTCCGCCAGCTCGCCGCGCGCGAGCCGGCGCAGCATCTCCATCTGGAACAGGCGGTCCTGCGCATGCAGGTAGCCCAGCGCGCGGTAGAGGTCGTCCTCGTTGCGCGCGTCGATGTGCGGCACGCCCCATTCGTCGTAGCGCACCGTGACCGGCGCGCCCAGCCCGGACAGCTGCACCTCGCCGTCGCGGCGGGGCAACTTCTGATGCACATGCCAGGCGGCGCCCGCGGCGCCGATCGCGACGAGCACGGCGACCGTGATCGCGCCGCGCTTCAGCCAGCGACCGACACTCATGAGCGGACCGGTTGCCTCACATGGGCCAGCGCCTCGACGCGCTTGATCAGCTCGCGGTCGTTCCACGGCTTCTGGAACATGCCGTACAACCCCTGCACCTGGTGCAGCCGCGCATGCAGCTCCTCATGGCCGCTGATCGCGATGATCGGCAGGTCCTCGGTGGCCAGCGCCCCCTGCACCGCCTTGATCAGCTCGAATCCATCCATGTTGGGCATCTCGAGGTCGGTGACCAGCACGCCGAACCGCGTCTGGCCCAGCAGCTCCAGCGCCTCGACCCCGTCGCGCGCCGCGACCACCTCGTGGCCGGCCTCGCTGAACAGCTTCAGCAGCTTCGCGCGCACGACCGCCGAATCGTCCACCACCAGCAGCGGCAAACGCTCGGGCACCACCTCCGCGGCCACCGGCGGCGCCACCGGCCGGCCCGTCTCCGCGCGTGTCGCCGGCCCCGGCGGCAACGGCCGCGGCGACGGCGGCGGCGCGCCCACATCCCGGTAATCCCCGCGCCGCACGGTGATGATGATGATCAAGATCGCCAGGGGAACGACGATCAGCAACGGCAGCAGGAACGGCTGCAAGGTCTCAGGCAATTCAAACGGCATGCGGCTCTCTCCGACTCCTCCGAACCGGGCACGCTACACCGGCCGAGGGGGGCACTGTAGAGGAAAAGCCCTCTGAGTTGATGGCCGGTCCATGACGTCCGATGAGCCGCCATCCACCCCTCCTGGCCGATGCGTTCGCGCGACAGCGCCTTGCTGGAAGCGTCCCCGCATCAGGGGGCAGACGGGGGTTACGCCCAGCTCAGGGTCGAGAGGTCGTTCGCGAACAGCGGCGTCTTCGTCCACAGGCCCTTCAGGCCCGCGCGCGCCACCGTGATCCATTGCGGCTGATAGAGGAACGCGGCCACCGCGTCTTGCGCCACCAGGCGCTGCGCCTCGCCAAACAACGCCGCGCGCTTGGCCGGATCGGCCTCGGCCTGCATCCGCGCATACAGCGCGCTGAAAGGCGCGCTCCGATAACCCCAGTAATAGTCCGGCCGCGCGAAGTTGCCGAAGTCGTGCGGCTCGACATGCGAAATCACCGTCAGGTCATACGCCTTGCTGCCATAGACGCTCGACAACCACTGCGCCCACTCGATCTGCTCGATCCGCACCGCAATGCCCACCGCGCCCAGCTGCGACGCGATCAGCTCCCCGCCCTGGCGCGCGTACGGCACCGGCGGCAGCTTCAGCGACAACGCCAACCCCGCCACCTTCGCCTCCGCCAGCAAGGCCTTGGCCGCCGCCGGGTCGTAGGCATTGATCGCCGTGCAGTCGACATACCCCGGCGTGTCCGGCGTGACGAAACTGCCGATCGGCACGCCATACCCATCGGCGCTCGCCTGGATCACCGCCTTGCGGTCGATCGCCATCGCGATGGCGCGCCGCACGCGCACGTCGCCCAGCGGCGCGCGCTGATGATTCATCGCCAGGATCGTCTTCGCCCGCGAGGACGCCGAAATCACCTGGAAACGCTTGGCCTGCGCCTTGAACTGGCTCAGCGCGCGCGCCGCCGCGACGCGCGGGAACACATCCACGTCGCCCGCCAGCAGCGCCGCGACCTGCGCTGCGGGCTCGCCGATGAAGCGGAACTGCACCCGCGGAATCCTGATGGCCGCCGCGTCGCGGTAGCCCGGCCAGGCCACCACCGTGAGGCTCGCGCCCCGCTGCCATTGCGCGACCCGGTACGGCCCGGTGCCGACCGGCGTCTGCGCGTTGCCCGCCGCGCTCTTGGGCTCGACGATCACCGCCGGCGCCTGCGCCAGCAGCGCCGGCAGCTCAGGCTCGGGGTTCTTCAGCGTCAGCACCACCGTCAACGGATCCGGCGTGGCGATCGCGGCGATGTTCTCGAAGACGCGCCGATCCTTGTTCAGGCTGTTCGGCGCGCCGGCGCGCTCGAAGCTGAACTTCACCGCGCCGGCATCGAAGGCCTCCCCGTTGTGGAAGCGCACGTTCGGCCGCAACGCGAAGGTCCAGGTCCGCTGGTCGGCCGACACGCGCCAGCTCAGCGCCAGCAAGGGCCGCGCGCTGCCGTCCTCGGCGACCTTGGTCAGCGGCTCCATCACGTTGTAGAGCACGATCTCGCCGATCGCCGCGGCGGCGCCGGTCGTCGGGTCCAGGCCCGGCGGTTCCAGCGTCATGCCCAGCACCAGTGCCCGCGCCGCGGTGCCCTGCGCGAAGGCGGGCAGCGTGGTGCCCAGGGTCGCCGCGGCGGCGCCGAGCGAGAGCAGGTGGAAACGGCGGCGGTCCAGGGTGTCGTCCATGGCCGCGGATCATGCCAAAGCGGCCAGCAGGTCCTGCGTGTAGGGATGTCGCGGTTCGCCCAGCACGCGCGCGGCCGGGCCCTGCTCCACCGCCTCGCCGCCGCGCAGCACCAGCGCGTGGTCGCACAGCACCTCGATGGCGGGCAGGTCATGGCTGACGACGACCAGGCTGATGCCCTCGCGCCGCTGCAGGTCGCGCAGCAGCGCCAGGATCTGCGCCTGCACCGACACGTCGAGCGCCGATAGCGGCTCGTCCGCGACGATCAGCCGGGGCCGCGTCGACAGCGCCCGCGCGATCGCCAGCCGCTGGCGCTGACCGCCGGAGAACTGATGCGGATAGCGCAGCGCCGCGTCGGCCTCCAGCCCGACCGCGGCCAACACCTCGGCGAGGCGCTCGCGGCGCTGCGCCTCGGACATCGGCAGCGCCGCGAGCGGCTCGATGACGCTGCGGCCCACGCGCCAGCGCGGGTCGAGGGAGCCGTATGGATCCTGGAACACCATCTGCACCCGCGGCCGCAGCGCGCGACGCGCGGCCGCCGACATCGCGTTGACGTCCTCGCCCGACCACGAGACGCGGCCCTGGTGCGGGCGTTCGAGCGCCATCACCAGCCGCGCCAGCGTGCTCTTGCCGGCACCGGATTCGCCGATCACGCCGAGCGATTCGCCGGCCGGCAGCGTGAAGGCGATGTCGCGCAGCACCGTGCGCCCGCCGTAGCGCTGGCCCAGGCCCTCGACCTGGAGCAGCGGTGGCGCGCCAGTCGGCGAGACGAGCGGGTCGCCGCGCCCGTCGCTCTTGGATCCAGGGGCGGACGACGTCATGACGCGACCTCCCAGCAAGCCAGGCGGCCGTCGAAGCGCGGCGGCTCGGCGGCGCAGCGCGCGGTCGCGAGCGGGCAACGCGGCGCGAACGGGCAGCCGTCGCCCAGCTGCGTCAGCGCCGGCACGTTGCCCTTGAGCGGGTGCAGCGGCTGGTCGCGGCCGCCGCCGAGCCGCGGTCGCGCCGCCCATAGCGCCTGGGTATACGGATGGCGCGGGTGCTCGAGCATCTCGGCCGCGGCGCCCTGCTCCATCACGCGGCCGCCGTAGAGGATCAGCAGCCGGTCGACGCGCCGCGCGGTCAGCGCCAGATCGTGCGAGATCAGCAGCAGCCCCATGCCGCGCTCCGCGACCAACTCGCGCAGCAGCTCCAGCACCTGCACCCGCAGCCGCGCGTCG
>NZ_JAOCCU010000040.1 GCF_029840635.1 Mitsuaria sp. GD03876
CGCCGCGATCGGTCCCAACGCCGCCGGCGTCCAGGCGGACTCGACCCGGCTGGCCGATCTCGACCGGCTGTACGCCGAGGTCGGCGAGCGCCACGGCCGTCTCGACGTGCTCTACGCCAACGCGGGCGGCGGCACCATGGCGCCGCTGGGCGAGCTGACCGAGCAGCATGTGGATGAGACCTTCGACCGCAACGTCAAGGGCGTGATCTTCACCGTGCAGAAGGCCTTGCCGCTGCTGGACAAGGCGACCCACGGCGCGTCGGTGATCCTGGCGGGCTCGACGACGAGCTCGATGGGCACGGCCAGCTTCAGCATCTACAGCGCGACCAAGGCGGCCGTTCGCAACCTGGCGCGCAGCTGGATCCTCGACCTGAAGGGCCGCGCGATCCGCATCAACACGCTGTCTCCCGGCCCGATCCACACGCCGGGCCTGGTGGAGCTGGCCGGCCCCGATCCGGCCAACCAGCAAGGCCTGCTGGACTACCTGACCTCGCAGCTGCCCATCGGCCGCATCGGCCAGCCGGAGGACGTGGCCAAGGCGGCGGTGTACCTGGCGTCGGACGCCTCGTCCTTCGTCACCGGCGTCGAGCTGTTCGTCGACGGCGGCATGGTCCAGGCGTGAGCGGCGCGCCGGCGCCGGGCATCCCCGGCATCACTTGCGCCTGAACGCGATCAGGAGGAAGTCGACGCACATCGGCGACTCCTTCGAGGTCACGGGGCTGGGCGACACCATCACCTCGAAGTCCCCGCCGTCCCGGACGAACTCCTCCCGGGTCGGCCGGGACACGGGCCGCCAGACAGGCGGCAGCAGCTTCGCGCCGATCTCCTCGGTGGTCACGCAGCTGTCGAGCGCCTGGCCTCGCGCCGTCGTCATGGCCATCACGAACTGTCGCGGGGCGCCCTGCTCGCGCAGTTCCTCCGAATACGTCACCCGCCATCCGGCGATGGCCCCCGTCCCGCTCGCCGCTTCCCGGCCCTCGACGATGGCATCCGCATGTTTCATCGCGCAGGCGAGCCGCTCCGCCTCGGGCGCCTTCGACAGCGCATCGCAGGGGAGGTCGTTCTCGCAGGGCTGGTACACGGCGACCGACAGCGCGTGGGCCGCGGTGGCGGTCATCAGGATGGCGGGAAGCACGAATCGGGCGAGCATCGACGGTCTCCATGGGGCAGCCGGCATTGCACCCTCAAAGCGGCGGCGCCTTCTTCCGCGCTTTCCCGCAGTCCCGCGACCCCGAGTCGTGTCACCGGTCCGCGGTCGCCGACCGTCGGACGGTCGGGCATCATCGGCGCTTCGCCCAAGAAGACCGTGACCAGCACACCGCCATGCGCCACCTCTCCCGCCTCGCTGTCCCCTCGTCGCTGGCCCTGGCCTTCGGCCTGACGTTCATCACCGCCGCGTCGGGCCAGGCGCAGACGCTGGCGTCAGGTCCCACGGCGTCCACCCGCCCGCCCCTCATCACGCAGCAGGACGGCACCGTCACCCGCGCCAAGCTGCAGGGCAGCCTCGCGCCCACGCGCGACCTGCCCTGCCTGCGGGGCGACCAGATCGAGTCCTCGTTCACGCCTCCCGACCTGCACACCGGTTTCCTGAAGTGCCTGGACGAGCGTCGCGCCGAGGAGGCCGCGCTGATGTTCAGCGTCGCTGGCATCTATTCGCGATTCGACGCGCGCCGTATCGACGACCCCAGCGTGCGCGGCGGCCCGCAGGTGCTGATCATCAACACGAGTTCCGGTTTCACGCCGCCGCAACGCGAGTTCTTCCTCGGCGAGATGCTGGCGCGATTGAAGAAGCCCGAGGGCACGCAGGCCTTCTGCGCGGTGCTGAATCGGATCGGGCCGCCCACCTACGCGCCGCGCTACCTGGTGCTGCACGGCCTGAAGGCCTTCACCGCGGCCGATCCGATGGAGAACGCGCTGATTCCCAACTTCGACACCGACGGCAACTGGCGGTCGCTGATGGACAGCTACGGGCACTGCCCGAAGTGATGCCAGCCGTCGAACCATCCTCCACTCGACGACCATGCGTCTGAAGCACGTCCCCGTTGTCCCGTTGCGCCGATGGTTCCTGTCCGGGATGTCCGTGGCGCTCCTGGGCGCCTGCGCGGCGCGCCAGCCGGCGCCGGACGCAGCATCGCAAGGACCGGGAGGAGCACCGGGTGCGGTGCAGGCGACGACGCCGGCGACGACCGCGCTCCTCGCGCAGGACCGAGCCGCGCTGGAAGCGCTGCCGGGCGCGACCAGCGTGCTGCTGCGGCGACAAGGTCGGGTGGAGGTTGAGCTGTACGCCCGAGGCGCGACGCCCGAGACGTTGCACGACACCCGTTCCGTCGGCAAGTCCGTCACCGGACTGCTGGTGGCGGCTGCCGTCCAGGACGGACTGCTGCGACGGGAGACGCCCGTCTTCGCCGAGCTCGCGGACGCGCGCCCCTTCGCCAACGATGGCCCCGTCAAGCGCGGCATCGTGGTGGAGGACCTGCTCACGATGTCCTCCGCGCTCGACTGCGACGACAACGCCCCCGCCAGTCCTGGCAACGAAGAAAACATGTACCCCCAGCAGCGCTGGCTGCGCTGGGCCATCGACCTGCCCACGCGCACCGTGGCGCGCGACGCGCAGGGCCTCGGTCCCTTCGCGTACTGCACGGCCGGCGTGTTCCTACTGGGCCAGTTGCTGGAACGCCGCGCACCGGGTGGCCTGGAGGCCTACGCGCAACGACGGCTCTTCGCACCGCTGGGCATCACGACCTGGCAGTGGTCGCGCTCGCCCAGCGGCGAGACGATGACCGGTGGCGGCCTGCGGCTGCGCACGCGGGACTGGGCGTCGCTCGCGCAGTTGCTGCTTCGCCAGGGCACCGGATCGGACGGTCCCGTGCTGGCGCCCGAACAGGTGACCGCGCTGTTGACCGCGCGGCGCACGACGCCCTTCGGCGCCGCCTACGGCGAGCTGTTCTGGCAGCGTGACTACGCGTTGCGCTGCGGCAGCGTGATCGCCTGGACGATGTCGGGCAACGGCGGCAACTCGGTGCTCGTCCTGCCCACGCTCGACGCGGTCGCCATCGTCACCCGCACCCACTACAACCAGCGCGGCATGCACCAGCAGACCGCCGATTTCATGACCGCCCTGCTCGAGCGGCACGTGTGCGGCCCCGCGCCATGAGGCTGAGCGGATGACGCCGGGACGACGGACGTACTGCCGCGATCGCACCAGCGCGTCCCGCTCACCGCTCACCTCGCACTTCGCACTGCCCTCACGGAGACCAGGCAACCTGCGCGGCTTGATCCAACCCGCGCGTCAAATGAAACGAATCCTCTTGCGTCTGCTGCTCTCGTCTGTCGTCGGCTTGGCGGCCTGGGCCGGCATCGCATCGGCCTTGATGGCTCGGTTCGTTCCGCCGGTCGCACCCGGTGAGGACGACCTGGGCGCGGGACTGATCGCGGCCAGCATCTTCTTGCCGACGCTCTGGCTGGCCGTCATCGGCGTCGTCGTGTTCAACCTCCGGGCCTGGCGTTCAGATGCGCGTCGGGCGGCAGGAACACGACCCCGAGCAAGCGGTTCTCCCCCACGCCGGTCCTGACGGACAGGTCGCGCACCGTCTGCTCGCGGCTCGCGGTGATGCCATGCGCTTGCAGGCGCGCGATCAGCGCCTCCGGCTCCGTATGGGTCGTGGCCGCCAGCGCCCACAACGGCGCGTCCACCAAGGCCTGCTCGATGGGCCCCTTCAATTGCGGACCGGTGATGCGTCCCCACGAGAAGAAGGACGCCACCAGCACGGCCACCATCGCGATCGCGCTGACCTGTCCCCATCGCGTTCCCAAGTGGTTCTTGAGCGGCCGGAAGTTGGCCGCGATGTGCCCGACCGCGCCCGCGAGGAACAGCCACGAGAACCACTGGTGAACAACCGTCGTCAGCCCTTGATTCCATTCGAAGAACATCGCGACGCCCGTGCCGGCCATCAGCACGAAGGCGGCGATGGTCAAGGGAGTCGCCCAGCTCCGTAGCGTCGGCTTAGGCATCGCAAAGCTCCTTGGCGCCGAGGCCCACCGCGCGCAGGTAGGCCCGCAGCGCCTCGATGTCTTCCTCCGTCTCGCCGACGAAGGCGCCGATGTAGCCGTCCGGGCGCACCAGCACCCAGCTACCGGATTGAAGGCCGTACGCGGCGCGGCAATGGCCGTCGTCGTCGAACAGGTCGCCGCCAGCGCCCAGCGTGTGGATCCGCAGTCCGGCACGTGGCGCCACGACGTCGCGCCGCACGTCATGCCCGAGCAGCGTCCAATGCGCGCCCTTGAACAGCTCGAACAGTCGTTGACGCTGACCCGCCGCGCCGCGGATCGGCGCATCGGGTGCGCGATCCCCCGCGCGCAACGCCCCTTCCCTCGACAGGCGTTCCAGCGCGAGCGACGACTCCTGATAACCGAGATCCAGTTGATGGACCTCGCGGCCTCGGCGCATCTCGCCCCGCTTCAAGCCATCCAGCAGCTTCGTGGACAGCCCGAGCATGCCCGCCGCGATCGGCCGGCGTTCCGCCTCGTAGCTGTCGAGCAAGGCCTCCGGCGCCCCCGCGACGACGGCGGCCAGCTTCCAGCCGAGGTTGTAGGCATCCTGCACGCTCGTGTTGAGCCCCTGCCCGCCCGTGGGCGGATGGGTATGCGCGGCATCGCCCATCAACAGCACGCGCCCCATCCGATATCGATCCGCCAGCCGCGCGTTCATGTTGTACGCGGACGCCCACGACACCGCATGGATGCGGATGTCGTCGCGGCCGGTGCGCGCGGCCACCATCTCGGTCAGTCCCTGGGCGGACAGGTCGACGTCCCCCTCGAGCGGGACCGGCGCCTGCAGCTGGAAGAGATCGGTGCCGGCCAGCGGGCACAGCCCGATCTGGACCTCCATCGAGTCCCCGTTGAATCGATGCCACGCCTCGCGATCCAGGCCGGTGAGCTCGACGTCGGCCACCACGGCCCGCACGCCCAGCGTCTTGCCGGGGAAGCCGATGTCCAGCGCGTGCCGCACGAAGCTGCGCCCGCCGTCCGCGCCGATCAGGTAGCGAGCGCGCACGGCCTCGTCCCCAGCCGCGCCGCGCAGCCGCGCCGTCACGCCATCGGCGTCCTGCTGGAAGCCCACGAGCTCACATCCGAACTCGGGACGATGGCCCAGTTCGGCAAGGCGCTCCCGCATCACGCCTTCGGTCAGGAACTGGGGAACCATCAGCGGCAGGCGATACGGCTCGGCGGGCGTCGGGTCCTCCTGCGTCATGACGGGCGACTCGTCGTAGCCGCCGTCTGCGCGGTACTCCCGCTGCGGCGGATACACCCCACCCGCCGCGACCAGGCGATCGAGCAGGCCCAGGTCCTCGAAGATCTCCTGCGATCGCGGCTGGATGCCCTTGCCACGGGAGCCGTGGAAAGGCGCATCCAGTTTCTCGATCAGGCGAAAGCGCACGCCCCGCCGCGCCAGGTCGATGGCCAGGGTCAGGCCGGCAGCGCCGGCCCCGCAAATGAGGACGTCAATGGAACGGTTCACAGTCATGTCAGGCTCCGATATGTGTAATATGCACACATTGGAGTGAATGCTATGCGATCCAAAAACAATGTGCAAGATGCACATATCTCGAAGCAACTGCGCGCGCTGCACGGCGCGCTGCTCACCATCGTCAGCGTGATGAACCGCCCTCAGCGGGACGAGGCGATGGTGCGGGAGGCCGGCATTTCGCTGGACCGCGCGCTGTTCCCGCTGCTGGTGGGCATCGAGCGGCTGGGCCCGATCGGCGTGGTGGAGCTGGCCGACCGGGCCGGGCGCGACCACACGACGGTGAGCCGGCAGGTGGCGAAGCTGGAGAGCCTGGGCCTGGTTCAGCGCCAGGAAGGCGCGACGGACCGACGCGTGCGCGAGGCCATCGTGACTCCCAAGGGCAAGCGCATGACCGACGCGGTCGATGCCGCGCGGGAGCGGATCGGCCGGTCCATCTTCTCGACCTGGGAGGAGCGCGACTTCGAGGAGCTGGTGCGGCTCATGCAGAAGTTCGCCGCGGCCATCGAGGGCGAAGGCCCGGCGGGGAAGGCGGAATCGGACTGAGGCCTGCGCGCCGATCCGGCCCGGTGGCGAGGCAGGCCCGGGCCTTTAACGGGGCGGCGCGGCCAGCACCTGCTGGACGAACCGCGCCACCTCGCCGCGGGAAGCATCGAAGGCCGCGGCATTTCGCCCGACATGCGCCCCCCGGGTCACGCACTCGTTGAAGAAGGCCGTGAGCTGCGCGGCAGGAATGACCGCGCCGGTGCGCAGCGCCGTGACGGTCCAGCTCGGGATGTCGGTGCGCACCACGCCGCAGGCGTAGCCGCTGGTCGCGTTGGGCAGCCAGCGCACCGGCAGCAGGCTGTCCCACGCATGGTGGGCGCCGTCGTAACGGACGCTCTTCACCGGCGTCCCCAGCGCCGCGTACTCCGTGGCCAGGGCCTCGCAGGGCTCGGGATGGGTGTAGTCGTCGGCGGCGCCGACGAGATTGAGCAGCGGCGCCCCGGTCACCTCCGGCGAGGTGTAGATCTGCAGGCAGCCCGCATAGGCCGCGACATGGAACGCGAACGCCTCGGGTCCCTTGACCACGGCGCGCAGGAACGGCTGCTCGGCCGTCTGGAACGCCACCGTGCCGCCGCGCGAGAAGCCCATGATGCCGATGCGGCGCGCATCGATGCGCGGGTCCCGCGCCAGCAGCTGCAGCGCCTGGAACGCGTCCATCAGGTTGGCCGCCGCCGGCACCGAGGTCTGGTCCGACGCGGTCGACGTCACTCCGCGCGGGGTGAAGCTGTCGACGACGAAGGTCGCGACGCCCAGGTCGTTGAAGAGCGCCACCCACTGCGCCAGGCTCGGCGTGACGCCGTCGCTGCCGTGCGCGAGCACGACGGCCGGCACCGGCGATCCGGTCCCGGCGGGGATGCTGAGATCGCCCCAGACGTCGGTGGCGGGCCATCGGTCCCGCTTCTCCCGGGCCAGGTCGAACAGCGAGACCGGGGTGAAGCTCTTGAAAGGAACGCGGACCGCGTCCGCGGCCGAGCAATGGAGCGCGGTCCAGGCCAGGAGGGCGCAAAGGAGGCGGCGCAGGAGGCGAGTGGTGTTCATCCGCCGATGATCCTTCAGGCGCGGCGCCTGCCCGGTCACCGGCCTGTCGCGTGAATCGAGGGCAGTGCGCGCCCAGGCGCCCACCGGCCGAGGACGGGCATCGGGAAGGCACCTCGCCCTGGGCATCGGGCTTGCTCCCTCGCTCCATCACAAGCCGGAGCTGACCTTGGTCCGTAACGCCTCCTCGAGCACCTCGCTGCCCACGTCCCGGCAGGTGATGCTGCTGGTCGACTTCATCAACCCGCTGCGCTTCGACGGCGCCGAGGCGCTGGGCCCCATGGCGGTGAACGCGGCGCAGGCCGCCGCGCGCGTCAAGCGCCGCCTGCGGGCCGAGGGCGTGGTCGCCATCTACGTCAACGACAACTTCGGGGAATGGCAGTCCGACGTGCCCCGGCTGCTCCGGGAATGCCGGCGCTCCGGCGGCGCGGCGGCGAAGCTCGCGAAGCTGCTCGCGCCCGATGACGACGACCTGGTCGTGCTCAAGCCGCGTCACTCGGGCTTCTACCAGACGCCGCTGGAGCTGCTGCTCAGCGACCTGAAGGCCAAGGACTTGGTCATCGTCGGCCTGTCGACCGACTACTGCGTCCAGTGCACAGCGATGGACGCGTACGTCCGCGGCTACCGCGTGTGGGTGCCCGGCGACTGCACCGCGGCCGAATCGCCTCAGCGGCGGGACGAGGCGCTGCGCTGGATGAAGGGGGCGTTGAAGGCGCGCATCTCGCCCGCCGAGCCCCCGGACGAGGCGCCTCGAGCGCGCCGCCGGTCCGCGTGACAGGCGCCGGGAACGCCGGGCCTGCCGCCCGCCTCACCACGTTGGCGCCGTGGTTTCGTGGCGCCGCCTTCAGTTTCGAACAGGGGCGGCCGATATTGGAGGAATGAACATCGCCAACTCCTCCAGCGTCGCCGCCGCGGTCAGCAGCGCCTCCAACAGCACGCCGGGCTCGGTCGGCAATGCCGCCAGCATGCTGGTGCTGCGCAAGGCGCTGGACGTCCAGCAGGCCGGCGCCGCCGCGCTGCTCGAGGCCTTGCCGCAGCCCGCGCTGGCCACCGAAGGCAACCTCGGGCGCAACCTCAACACCTACGCCTGACCGGGCCGCTCCGCCCCGCGGAGCCGCCCTGCCCTCAGAGCCCCGCCGACACTGGCTCCGACAGGCGCCAGAAGCCGAACCGGCCCCGCTCCGACATCACCAGCCGTCCTTGCGCATCGATGCCGACGGCGCGGAACTTCAGGTCGAACTCATGCTCCGGCATGCCCACGATGACCTGGCGGCGCACCGGTCCGAACCAGAGCACGGACCGCCGGTCGGTCAGCGTCGCGCGCTCCAGCCATGACAGCTCGCGCGTGTCGGCCAGGCTGTTCAGGATCCAGAACGCACCATCCGGCCCCGTCACGACGGCACCGCCCGAGAACCCGGGCGAGATCAACGGATTCGTCGGCCAGTCCACGCGCGTCAGCGCGCCGCCTTCGCCGATCTTGAAGATGCCCAGGTAGTTCATCGCGTACAGCTGGTCGTCCGTGCCCACCGCCAGGCGGTCCAGGTTCCAGTTGCCGTCGCTGTAGCGCGCCAGCGTCGTGACGACGCCCGCCGGTGTGATCCGGATGACGCGGTTCTGGTTGGCGATCGCGTAGACGTTGCCCTTGCTGTCCGTCGTCAGCGATCGTGGCCGGCGGAACGCGGCCGCCGAGCCCGCGCCGTCCGCGTCCTCGATCGCCGCCATCGTCCTCTGGTCGCCCGCGATCGTGACGATCTCGCCGGTCGAGGGGGTGTAGCGGCGCAGCGTCTGGAAGTCGGAGAAGTACACCTGCCCGGCGCGATCGACCGTCACCTCCGCGTCCTGCCAGGTGGACAGCCGCGCCACGATCGGCAGGCCGTCGGCCGGGTCGGTGCTGTCCTTGCGGCCCGCCACGCAGCCCACGTCCCCGGACGGGGCCGCGACGCGGCACAGGCGCGCGCTGTCGATGAAGTACAGGTCGCCGCTCGGGTGCACGCCGAAGCTCCTGACCTCGCCATACGACGACAGGTCCTGGAACGGCGACGGGAAGCTCGACCGCTCCTTGAGCGACAGCCCGAAGGTGTAGGGCGCGCCGGTCACGTGGCGCGTGACCGTGTGTTCGTCGGTGAGCGCCGTGTGGAGGGTGCCGTCGGCGTCGACCGCCACCGCGTCCACGCCGCCATGGCCCAGCACCGCCTGCATCGACCCGTCCGGCTTCACCAGCGTCACGTTGGCGGCCGTGGCCAGGTAGACGCCGCCGCCCGGCGCCACGGCCAGGCCCGTGCCGCAACGCCCCGTGACGTCCGGCGTGCGGGCGACCGTGTCCACCTTGCCGTCGCGCGACAGGCGCCGCAAGCGCGTGCAGCCGTCCTGGATCCACAACTCGCCGTCGGGTCCGACGGCCATCGCCCGGATGTCCCTGAAGCGCGCGTCCGCCTGCGCGCCATCGACGTTGTCGTAGACGTCCACGGCGCCGCTCAGCAGCGTCGCGGTGCCGCCCTTGAGCAGGCGCACCGTGTTCGCGGTCGCGACGTAGAGATCCCCGCTCGGCGCCGCCGCGACGACCCGGGTCCAGGACACGCCCGGCGCGGTGTCCGCCACCTTGCCGCTGTACAGGCCGCCGGGCACGGCGGTGATCGCGCCCTCGGGCGACACCTTCAGCAGCCGGTAGGTGTCCGCGACGTAGAGGTTGCCCGCGGCGTCGCGCGTGAAGCTCAGCGGCGCGCCCAGGCGCGCGATGCCGTTCTTGCCCAGCTGGTCGCCGGCCACGGTCGGCACGCCGGCGACGGTGGACACCACGCCGTCCTTGCCGATCTTGCGGATGACGCTGTTGCCCTGGTCCAGCACCAGCATGCCGCCGTCGCTGGCCGGCAGCAGCGCCACGGGCCGGTTGAAGCGGGCCAGCGGGCCGCCGTCGCGCATGCCGGCGCCGCCGAGGCTGACGATCACCGGATCGACCTGCACCGGCTTGACGGACAGCGAATTCGATCCGGCGGCCTTGGCATGCCCGCCGGCGTCGGTGACCTTCAGCTCGATGGACAGGCTGCCGGGGGTCTTGGCGACGAGCTCGAACCCGGGCGTGTCGATCGCGGCGCCGCCGACGGTCCAGCCGTAGCGGAAGCTGTCGGGGACCACCTGGTCGTAGCGTTCGAAGGTGAAGCCGGTCACGTACCGGAGCACGGTCCCGGTCGGCACGGCCACGTTGTACGGCAGCCTGGAGACCATGTAGGGCTGCACCAGGGCCGGGTCGGGCGCCGCCGCGCCGGCACCGCCGCCGGGCGTCGCCGGCGACTCGCCGCCCCCTCCCCCGCCTCCGCCTCCGCAACCGGCGAGCGCGCAGGCAAGCAACAACGGCAGCATCCGCGGATGCGTCGAACGTCCAGGCATCGAGAAACTCCCCGAGGGCCGTCATGACGATCTCCCGGCGCTGACGCCGGTGATCGGCCTCGCCGCGGTCCGGGCGGACGGCGGGGGCGACTGGCCGTGAATGATGAAAGCGCCATCATAGGCGGCGCCCGAGGCGCGCCCGCGCGGCGGACGCTCAAGTGAGGGGAGCGCGTCTCAGGCTGGCCGCGTCCCGCTGTACCGGTTGCGTCCGGACGGGATCGCCGCGTAGGCGCGCACGCAGTTGCAGCCCGCGCCGCGCGCCATCGCCAGCGCCTGGCGGGCCTGCTGCAGCAGCTGGTCCGCGCCCTGCTGCGGCTCGCGCCGCCAGTCCTGCCAATGCGCCAGCCCCAGGCTCGCGCTCAGCGGCAAGGCCTGTCCCTGCCAGCGGTAGTCCAGCGTCGCCACGCGGCCGCGCAGCCGGTCGGCGGCGTCCAGCGCGCCCAGCGGATCAGTGCACGGCAGGTAGGCGGCCCAGACGCCGCGCGGCAGCGGCAGCAGCCAGTCCCCGCCGCGCAGTTGCTGCCGCACCAGCTGGTCCAGCCGCTCGTCCAGCGCCTGCAGGCACTCCTGGCCGTACTGCTGGTGCAGCCGCGTCCAGGGATCGAGTTCCAGCAGCATCAGCACGCCGTCGTGGCGGTGTCGCTGCGCGCGGGCGGCTTCCCGTTTGAGCTCGTCCATCAACTGCGCCTCGTCGGCCGCCGCGATCCGCGCCGGCACCTCGCGGCGCGCCTGCCAGCGCCGCCGCAAGGCCTTCCACCAGGCCCCTGGGCCCTTGTCCGCGTCTTGAGCCATACCGCCGCCTTCGCCGGAGATGAAGTTTGATTGCAGCACAGGAGCAAGCCGCGCGCCGCCCCCCGGCGCCCCCTTGTCCGAGGGAGGAGGATAGGCCGCCCGCCGCGGCCGCGCGCCCCCAGTTGTAACGAATCCGGACCGCCCGCAGGGGCGCATGCAGCGATGCGGCCCCTGCTCTACAGTACCCGGCTGTGTTCAGCGCCGCGGCCTGGCCGCCCTGCCCATGAACGCCCCTTCAGGGATGCCCCCCGAGCTGGCCGAAGAGCCTGCTGCCGACCCAGCCGTCGACGCCAGCGTCGAGGCCGCCTTCGATCCCGCCGCCGCCCCGGCCGGCGAGCGCGCGTCGGACCAGTTGCCGATGCCCGCCGTCGTCGGCGCGCTGCTGGTGCTGCTGGCCGGCCTGGCGCTGACGCTCAGCGCGATGCTGTGGAACCGCAACCGCGTCGTCGCCGAGGCCAACCGCGTGCTCGACGCCCAGACGGAGCGGCTGGAACGCGACATCGTCCAGCGCTTCGTGCAGCCGGTCTACGGCCTCAAGGGCGCGCGCGGCGCGATCTCCGCGCTCAACGGCCGGGTCGCCCGCCAGGCCTTCCGCGCCTACGTCCAGTCGCGCGACCTGCCGCGCGAATTCCCCGGCGTGCGCGGCTTCGGCTTCGTCCCGCGCGTGCCGCGCGAGCAGTTGGACGCCTTCATCGCCGCGGAGCGCGCCGACGGCGCGCTGCAGTTCTCGGTGCGCAGCCGCGGCGACGCGCCGGACCTCTTCGTCGTCGCCCACATCGAGCCGCTGTCGCAGAACTACCCGGCCTGGGGTTTCGACCTCGGCTCCGAGCGCCTGCGCCGCGACGCCATCGAGCGCGCCATCGCCACGGGCGAGGCCACGCTGTCGGCGCCGGTGGGGCTGGTGCAGGACCGCGCGCACGGTCCCGGCATGCTGCTGCTGGTGCCGGTGTTCCGCGACGGCGCCGACCCGGTCACGCCGCAGCAGCGTCGCCAGGCGCTGCTGGGCATGCTCTACGCGCCGCTGGTGGCGCAGGAGATCCTGGCCGGACTCAAGGAAGGACTCGCGGCGGCGCCGATGGACTTCCGGCTGCTGGTCGACGACCACGGCGCGGGCGAGGACCTGCTGCTCGATTCCGCCACCGGCATCCAGCCGCTGAACACCCCGCCCGAGGCGCGTCCCGCCTTCGGCAGCCGGATCGTCGCCGACGAGCGCCGCGTCGAGATCGCCGGCCGCGCCTTCCGCATCGAGGCCGCGCTGACCACCGCCTACGAGCGCGCCGTCATCGACGCCGCCGGCTGGGGACCGGGCTTGATCGGCACGCTGCTGACGCTGCTGCTGGCGGCCACCACCTACCTGCTGGCCGCCGGCCGGGCGCGCGCGCAGGCGCTGGCCGACGAGATGACCGAGGACCTGCGCCGCCTGACGCTCGACCAGCAGGCGATGCTGGACACCGAGATCATCGCCATCGCCAAGCTGCGCGACCGCCACATCGTCTGGAAGAACCGCGCGCTGGACCGGCTGTTCGGCTACGGGCCCGAGGAGCTGTTCGACCTGCCGGTGCGCGAGCTCTACCGCGACGAGGCCACCTACGTCGCGCTCGGCCAGAACGCCTATCCGGTGCTGCGCCGCGGCGGCCACTACCGCAGCCAGCTGCAGATGCGGCGCAAGGACGGCAGCCTGGTCTGGGTCGACCTGAACGGCGTCGCGCTGCCCGGCGAGCGCGACGCCAACACCTCGCTCTGGATGATGGCCGACATCACCCAGAGCAAGGACTACGAGGCGCGCGTCGAGCGCGCCGCCTTCCACGACGCGCTGACCGGCCTGCCCAACCGCGTGCTGCTGGCCGACCGGCTGCGCCAGGCGATGGCCGCGGCGCAGCGCCAAGGGCAGACGGTGGCGGTCGCCTTCCTCGACCTGGACGGCTTCAAGGCGGTCAACGACACGCACGGCCACGACGCCGGCGACGAGGTCCTCCAGGCCGTCGCCCAGCGCCTGTCGGAGGGGATCCGGGCCTCGGACACCGCGGCGCGGCTGGGCGGCGACGAGTTCGTCGTGCTGCTCACGCCGCTGCCCGACACCGCCGCCAGCCGCCCCAGCGCCGAGCGGCTGCTGCGCGCGATTCTGGAACCGGTGAAGCTCTCGTCGGGGGCGACGGTGCAGGTCGGCGCCAGCTTCGGCGTCGCGCACTTCCCGCTGGACGGCGTCGACGCCGAGGTGCTGCTCAGCCGCGCCGACCAGGCGATGTTCGACTCCAAGCGCGGCGGCCGCTGCCGGATCCGCTGGCTCGACGGCGCCCAGCCGCCGCAGGAGCTGGACCTGTCCGCGCTGCGCCAGGCGCAGGCCGCCCCGGACGGCGGGGCGGCGCGCCGGGATGACCGGAGTCATGCGCGATGAGCCGCCGTACAGTCGCCCGATGACCACGCTGATCACGCCCCGGCTCCGCCTCGAGCCGATGACCGACGCGCACCTGCACGGCCTGTTCGAGATGAACAAGGACCCCGAGGTGATGCGCTACATCACCGGCAAGCCCGACACGCTCGAGGACACGCAGTCGATGATCGACCGCGTGAAGGCGCGCTGGGCGGAATGGGGCTACAGCTGGTGGACCTTCGTCGAGCGCAACGGCGGCCTGATCGTCGGCGCCGGCTGCGTGCAGCACATCGGCCGCGACCGCGCCAATCCCCACGAGCTCGGCTGGCGCCTGCGCCGCGACCGCTGGGACCGCGGCTATGCGTCGGAGGCGGCACGGCGCATGGCGGCGTTCGCGTTCGACGAACTGCGCGCACCGCAGCTCGTGGCGTTCTGCGACCAGGACAACACCGGCTCCGCGCACGTGATGCAGAAGCTCGGGATGAGCTTCCGCGGCATCGAGCACTGGTACGACTTCGACGGCGCGCTCTACGGCATGACCGCCGCCGAGTGGCGCGCCTGGCCGGCCTCGGCCCAGGCGGCGGCGGAGATCGCCGCCTGCGCCGATCAGAGCCCGCCGACGAAGTAGCGCTTCAGGCCCGACAGGATCATCTCGACCGCGATGGCGGTCAGCACCAGGCCCATCAGCTTCTCCAGCGCCGAGACCACCGAGTCGCCGAGCAGCTTGCGGATGCGGTCCGCCAGGATCAGCGCCAGGAACGAGATCACCATCGCGGTGAACAGCGCGCCGATCCACTCGGCGACGCGGTCGGGCTGGCGCGAGGCCAGCAGCAGCACGGTGGCCATCGCCGACGGGCCGGCCAGCAGCGGCACCGCCAGCGGGAAGATGAAGGGCTCGCGGCCGGTCTCCATGCCGTAGGCGGACTCGCCGGCGTGGCTGAAGATCATCCGGATCGCGATGATGATCAGGATCACCCCGCCGGCCACCTCGAGCGAGCGCTCCGACAGGTGCATCAGGCGCAGGAAACCCTCGCCCAGGAACATGAACGCCAGCAGCACCGCGAAGGCGATGCCGACCTCGCGCAGGGCGACCTTCAGCCGGCGTTCGCGCGGCACGGCCCGCATGATGGGGATGAAGATCGGCAGGCTGCCGAGCGGGTCGAGCACCAGCAGCAGCAGGATGAGGGCGGAGAGGAAGCTGTGATCCATGGGGCGCGATTCTCGCCGAAGCCCGTCCCCGGCGGCCGCGACGTTGGCGGGCCGCCACGCACGCTTCGTTCATCAGGATCCATAGAATCGCAACAATTTCTCGCCACGATCCCGCCGATGAACAAGATGGACAAGAAGTCGTTCCCGACGCTCGACCCGATCGACCTGCGCATCCTGGAGGCGCTGCAGCACGACGGCCGGATGTCCAACGTCGACCTGGCCGCGCGCGTCCACCTGTCGGCGCCGCAGTGCTTCCGCCGCGTGCGGGCGCTGGAGGAGCGCGGCGTGCTGCGCGGCTACCGCGCCGACGTGGCGCCGCTGGCGCTGGGCCTGGGCGTCACCGCCTACGTCAGCCTGAACATCACCGCGCAGGCCTTCGCCCGGGTGCGGGAGATCGAGTCGCTGATCCGCGACTTCCCCGAGATCCTGGAATGCCACACCGTGTCGGGGGACTCGGACTACCTGCTCAAGGTGGTCGCGCGCGACCTGCAGGCGCTGTCCAAGTTCCTCACCGACAAGCTGATGCAGCTGGACGGGGTGGCCGACGTGCGCTCGATGATCTGCCTGGAGGAGATCAAGCCGCCGGCGGGCCTGCCGGTGGCGTGACCGGCGGCGTGCCCGGCTTCTTCCGCGCGGGCACTTGTTCCATCGCCTGCTGGAACGCCAGGAGGCCGATGTCCACGCCCTCGTAGCGGGTGCGGGCCTTGCGGAACTCGACGTCGGTCAGTCTCCCGGCCCCACGCAGGGCCTCCTGCGATTCGTCCCGCTTGCCGACGGCCTCCAGCCACGGGCCCTCCTTCCACTTGATCATTTGGGCCAGCGCCAGCCGCTCGCCCTCGGTGAGGCGCCTCAGGGCGTTCGCGGCGTGATGCGACACGCGGTCGATGATGAACGCGTGCTCCTTGCTGCCGTCGATGGCCCGGTCCCCCATCTGGCGCTTGTACTCGGCGCGCAGGCTGTCGACCAACGGCGGCATGCCCTTCTGGAGCTGCTCGAGGAAACGAGGCGCCGGCGGCGGGGGCGGCGGCGGCGTCCCGGCAAACAGCTGCTTCGCCTTCCCCCAGACGGTCTTCGGTGCCGGTGGAGGCGGCACTGGCGCGGCGGGTGGCTTCACCAGCACGGCCGTCAACGATGCCGTCTGCCGCGCCAGATCCTGGGCCAGGCCGGAGGACTCCAGCGGAATGGCAGTCAAGTCCGGCTCGCTGAACGCCCGGCGCTGGGCCGCCAGATTGCGCTCCAGTCCCGCCTGGTTGACCTCGGCCCTGAGCTTGGAGAGATCCGTTTCCGATTGCGTGCGGGGGATGTGCCTCGGCGTGGAAGGCAGAAGCCTGGCCATCCTCTCCTCGGCGGCGGCCCTGCGCTTCGCGGCCAGCAGCTCGGCCTGGGTGGGCACCTTCGGCCCGAGGTCCTTGGCGCTGGCGGACTGCTCCTTGCGCGACGGCTCGGGCGTGGGATCGAACCGGCCCGGCTCGTGCAGCGGGATGTCCGGCATCGACAGCGTGCGCTTCAGCGCCGGTTGCGCCGCCACTGGCGGCACGACTGACGCCGCCGAGGGCTCGGATGCCACCGGCGCCGCCGGGACGTCGGTCTGCGTGCCGGATTCGCTGACGGCCGGCCGCGCCGGCGACCGCGGCGATCGCGGCGGCAGCGGTGGCGGCATGTCGGCGGGATCAGACGTCGAGGTCGAGGTCGAAGTCGAGGTCGACGTCGAGGTCGGAGCCCGGGGTTCGGACGCTTCGACAGCCGGCGGGGTGGACAGGGCCGGCGGCGTGGACAGAGGCCGCGGGGCTGGCCCGGACACGACCGACGTGCCGTCCTCCGCCTCGAACGGGTCGTCGAGATCCTCCGACATCATCGACAGACGATCCCATGACCCGTCATCGACGGATGCGCGCGCGGCCTCCTGCGACCGCAGTTCCTCCAGCCGCCTGCGGCCGGCCGCTGCCAGGAACTCGATGTCGCGGTCGACGTTCCCGCCGTCGTCCCACGCGAAGGAGGAACCGCGACGATCGCGGGCCGCCTGCAGGAACTGGTTTTGATGCCGGGCGATGGCCTCGTCGACCGACGGCGGCAGCTCGTCGGTCCCGGCATCCTGCGACGCCTGCCGACGCAGCTCGTGTCCATACATCTTCACGATCAGCCGCCCGGAGTCGCTGGCGCCATCCGGACAGACCACCGCGACGTTCTCCGCCTGCCCTTCGTCGCGATGCCTCGCGATCGTCTTCCAGGCGCGCTGCAGATCGTCCTGCTCCAGCGCCGGCTGACGCGGGTCGATGCGCACGTCGTGCATCCGGAGCAGCTTGGAGAGCATGGACTGCCCGTCCCGCTCCGTGCCGATCTCCATGATCCAGCTGCCGTCGGGCTCGGACTGCCCCACGCGACGGGCGAAGCCGGTCACGGTGCCGCCATCGCCGGTCGATATGTCCACGTCGACCCGGTCGCCATCGCGTGCGAGCTGCTCCGCGAACTCCAGGCGCGGGCGTCCCGCCGGCGGGCGCGCGAGGACCACGTCCGTCACGGACTGCTCATCGAATGCCTGGATGAAACCGATGAGCGCCTTCGGATCGAACGCGGGTCGGGACGCCGGCGGCGGCATGGCCGCCAGGCCGGGCCGGACGCCTGCCGCCGGCGACGAGTCCGCCGAAGGCCCCGCCCATCGCGGGGCCGGATGCTGCTCCGCGAACCTCGGCGCGAACTGAGGCGCGGACATCGCCGCGTGACCGGGGTGCTGGCCGAACATCGGCATCCCCGGCATCGCCAGCGGCGGCGCCGCCATCTGCATCACTTGCTGCACGCTGTTGTGGAGCTGGAACATCATCGCGTTCAGGTGAGCCGCGATCACGCCGTGCAGGTAGTTCCCGCTCGCGCAGGCGGCCAGTTCGAGCAGGCCCGTCGGCAGGAGCCCCGGCGCGAGCGGCGGCCAGACCGCATCGGGCCCGAACATCGCCGGCCCGGCATACGGAGCGACCGGCATGGCGCCGGCCCAGGCGCCAGGGACGGCGGCGGGGAACTGGAAACGGAGCGGATCGTGCATGACGTCGGGGGCGCCGCCTGGCACGACTCCCCCAGGAGCCATGCCGCGAAACGCGCGAAAGCAAGGACGCCGGTTGGTGTCCCCGCCCCCGCCCCGGGTTCAGGCGCCGCCGCCCGCGCGCTCAGCCGCGCGGATGGTGCGCGGCGTGCAAGGCCTTGAGGCGTTCCCGCGCCACATGCGTGTAGATCTGCGTGGTCGACAGGTCGGCATGACCCAACAACAGCTGCACCGCCCGCAAATCCGCGCCATGGTTCAGCAGGTGCGTGGCAAACGCATGCCGCAGCGTGTGCGGCGAGATCGGACTCGTGATCCCGGCGATGCCGGCGTACTTCTTGACCAGGCGCCAGAAGCTCTCGCGCGTCATCGCCTGGCCGAAGCGGCTCAGGAACAGGTCGTCGGTGTTGCGCGCGCTCAGCAGCAGCGGCCGCGCCTCGCGCAGGTAGCGCATCAGCCAGGCATGCGCCTCCTCGCCGAACGGCACCATCCGCTCCTTGTCGCCCTTGCCGGTCACGCGCAGCACCGCCTCGCGCAGGCCGACATGCACGCTCTTGAGCGTCACCAGCTCCGTCACCCGGAGCCCGCTGGCGTACATCAGCTCCAGCATCGCGCGGTCGCGCAGGCCCTGCGCGGTGCCGATGTCGGGCGCGTCGAGCAGCCCCTCCACCTGCTCCTGCGACAGCGTCTTGGGCACGCGCATCGGCTGCTTGGCGGTCAACAGCTTGAGCGTCGGATCGCGCTCGAGGCGGCGTTCTCGCAGGGCCCATCGGAAGTAGCGCTTGAACACCGACAGCCGCCGGTTCGCCGAACTCGCCTTGCCGCCGTCGTGCCGCGAGGTGGCGTAGCCCATCAGGTCGAGTTCCTCGACCTGGTCCAGCGCGCGCGCGCGCTCCCGGGCCAGCCAGTCGGCGAACAGCTGCAGGTCGCGCCGGTACGCCAGCTGCGTGTTGCGCGACAGGCCTTCCTCGATCCACAGCGACTCGATGAACGCGTCGATCGCGCGCTGGCTGCGCTCGCGTTCCGGGGAACGGACGGGCGACTCGGCCTCGGTGTCGATCGAGGCTTCAGGGACGGCGGGACGGGACGGCGACGGCATGGCGCGCATGATGCCAGCGCCCATCGCCCGCGGCGCCGAGGCGAAAAAAAGGGGCCCGCGCCACCACGCGCGGGCCCCACGGAGCAACCGCCACAGGCAGCGGTTGGTTGGGAGCAATGAAGGGGATGTCGGTGGATCAGCCGATGCGCACCGGCACGAAGATCTTGTCGCCGCCGCGCTGGACCAGCAGCGCGACGGACTTCTCCGCGCCCTGCACCGCGCCGCGGACCTGCTCGACCGATTGGACCGGCGTGCCGTTGACCGCCAGCAGCACGTCCCCCGGCCGGACGCCGGCGCGCGCCGCGGCGCTGCCCTCGCCCACTTCCTGGATCAGCAGGCCCTCGCGGGTGCCGAGCTGGCGGCGCTCCTCGGGCTGCAGCGGCCGCAGGGCCAGGCCCAGCTTGCCGTGCGCGGAGTCCGCCTCGCCGTCGCCCTTGGCGAGCTTGGCGCCCTTCTCGTTCGCGTCGCCGAGCGTGGCGGTCAGCGTCTCGCGCTTGCCGGCGCGCCACACGTCGATGTCGACCTTGTCGCCGGGCAGCGACTGGTCCACCAGCGCGGGCAGGTCGCCGCTGGAGACGATCTTCTGGCCCTTGAAGCCCAGGATCACGTCGCCCGAGCGCAGGCCGGCCTTGGCGGCGGGGCCGTTCTCCTCGACGTTGGCCACCAGCGCGCCCTCGGGCCGTTCCAGCTTGAAGGAATCGGCGAAGCCCTGGTTGACCTCCTGCACCATCACGCCGAGCTTGGCGTGCTGCACCTTGCCGCCCTTCTCGATCTGCTGGCGGACCTTGTTGGCCACTTCCACCGGGATCGCGAACGACAGGCCCTGGTAGCCGCCCGAGGCGCTGTAGATCTGCGAGTTGATGCCGACCACCTCGCCGCGCGCGTTGAACAGCGGACCGCCGGAGTTGCCGGGGTTGATCGCGACGTCGGTCTGCAGGAAGGGCACGCGGCTCTCGTCCGGTCCCAGCGAGCGGCCCTTGGCGCTGATCACGCCGGCGCTGACGCTGTTCTCGAAGCCGAAGGGCGAGCCGATCGCCAGCACCCATTCGCCCACGCGCAGGTCCTTGGTCGCGCCCAGGCGCGCCACCGGCAGGTTCTTGGCGTCGATCTTGAGCACCGCGACGTCGGTCGACTTGTCGCTGCCCAGCACCTTGGCGCGGAACTCGCGGCGGTCGGTCAGCTTGACCACGACTTCCTGCGCGTCTTGCACCACGTGCGCGTTCGTCAGGATGACGCCGTCGGCGCTGACGATGAACCCCGAGCCCTGGCCGCGGATCTCGCGGCTGCCGCCCTCGCCGCCGTTGGGGCCGCCGGGCATGCCGGGCACGCCGAAGCGGCGGAAGAATTCGTAGAAAGGATCGTCGGGATCGATCTGCGGCCCGCGGGCGGCGCGTGTCTTGACGGTGCCCGAGACGCTGATGTTGACCACCGCCGGGCCTTGCGCCGCGGCGATCTGCGCGAAGTCGGGCATGCCCGCCGGCGGCGGCGTGAACGTGCCGGCCGGCGCGGTGGCCGTCGGCGTCGCGGCGGCGGCGAGCTGCATGTCGCCGGAGGCCGTCGAGGTGGCGGCCGGCTGCGTGTCCGCCGCCGGGATCGCCTTCGCGTTGCGCATCGCCAGGGCACCGCCCGCGGCCCCCAGCACGCCGGCCGCGGCCAGCGCCCACACGAGCTTCTTCACCGGAATCATCTTCTCCACTTGTTGAGCCATCTGAACCTCCAGATTCGCTGCGAGCCGCTGGTCGCGGACTCGATGGAGCGAAGTGTGAGCAACTTCTCTTAGGTCGCTCTTAACGGAGGCGGACGTCGCGTGAAGGCCCGGTCAAGCGAACCGGGAGACGCCGTGAACGGCTCAGGCCGGCGGCAGGCTCGGCGGCAGGCTCGGCGGCGTGGCGGGCGGCAGCGCCGGCGGCGGCGCGATCGCCGGCGTGGCGCGCGACAAGGGCATCGCGAGCTCGACGCGCAGGCCGCCGAGCGCGGTGCTGTGGCCCAGCCGCAGCGTGGCGCCATGGTCGTCGGCGATGCTGCGCACCAGCGCCAGTCCGAGGCCGCTGCCCGGCGCCTGCTGGGCCTGCGACTCGGCGCGATAGAAGCGGTCGAACACGCGGCCGCGTTCGGCGTCGGGAATGCCGGGGCCGTCGTCCTCGACGACCAGCAGCGCCTGCGCGCCGCTGCGCTCCAGGCTCAGGTCCACGCGCGAGCGGCCGTACTTGACGCCGTTGTCCACCAGGTTGCGCAGCAGCATCGTCAGCGCCTCGCGGTGGCCGTCGACCAGCGCCGGGTCGCAGCGCCCCAGGCCGAGGTCCATGCCGCGCGCCTGCGCCAGCGTCGCCGCGTCGACGACCGCGTCGCGGCACAGCGCATCCAGCGCGATCGGCAGCATCGGCGCCTGCGCCTTGGCGCTGTCCTGGCGCGCCAGCGCGAGCAGCTGCTCGATCAGGTGGGACGCGCGGTCGATGCCCAGGCCCAGCTTCTCCAGCGCCTGCGCCCGCGACGCGTCGTCCGGCGCGCGGCGCAGCGACTGCAGCTGCAACTTCAGCGCGGCCAGCGGCGAACGCAGCTCGTGCGCGGCGTCGGCGACGAAATGCTGCTGCTGCTCGAAGGCCTGGCGCACCCGGTCCAGCAGCGCGTTGAGCTCGGTCACCAGCGGCTGGACCTCGGCGGGCAGGTCTTCCTCGTCGACCGGCGCCAGGTCCTGCGCCTTGCGGCGCGACAGCTGCTGGCGCACCCGTTCCAGCGGCGCCAGCGAATGCGACACCACCCACCACACCACCAGCGCCAGCATCGGCAACATCAGCGCGGTCGGCAGCACGGTGCGCCACGCGAGCTGGCCCGCCATGCGCTGGCGCACCGCGATGTCCTGCGCCACCTGCACGACCTGGAATCGCCCCTGGACCGCGAACACGCGATACCGCTTGCCCCGCAGCGCCACGTTGGAGAAACCCAGCACCGCGCGCTGCGGCAGCCAGTCCGGCCCGGCCGAGCGGTACAGCGGCGTGCCGTCCAGGCCCCAGACCTGCACGATGAGGTCGATGCTCTGCTCCTCGCCGAGCGGCAGCGGCAGCCCGGTGCCCATGCCCGCGCGCAGCGACAGCGCGACCTGCTGCATCTGGTAGTCGAAGATCTCGTCGGTCTCCATCAGCGCGTTGCGGTAGGCGCTCATGCCCTGGATCAGCGCGCTGGTCAGCATCGCGCCCAGCAGGAACAGCAGCAGCCGGTAGCGCAGCGAGCGCGGCAGCAGCATGAAGCGGGACCGCCGGCCCGCGGCCACGCCCGACGGCGCG
The DNA here is from genome assembly GCF_029840635.1 of Mitsuaria sp. GD03876. Taxonomy (GTDB): domain Bacteria; phylum Pseudomonadota; class Gammaproteobacteria; order Burkholderiales; family Burkholderiaceae_C; genus Roseateles. The sequence continues at coordinate 22,270 of NZ_JAOCCU010000040.1, forward strand.
TTCATTCCTTGGGCACGCGGTAGCCCACGCCGCGGACGTTCTGGATCAGCTCGGCGCCGAGCTTCTTGCGCAGGCCGTGGATGTAGACCTCCACCGCGTTGCTGCTGATCTCGTCCTTCCAGCCGTAGAGCTTCTCCTCGAGCTGCTGGCGCGACAGCACGATGCCGGGCCGCGCGATCAGCGGCTCCAGCACCGCCCATTCGCGTTGCGACAGCGTGACCGGATGGCCGTGCGCGGTGACCTCGCGGGTGGCCGGATTGATGGTCACGCCCATGTGCTCGTAGACCGGCTCCGCCCGGCCCGCGGCGCGGCGCAGCAGCGCGCGGATGCGGGCGAGCAGCTCGTCGAGCTCGAAGGGCTTGAGTACGTAGTCGTCGGCGCCGGCGTCCAGCCCGGCCACGCGTTGCGCGGTGGCGTCGCGCGCGGTGGCGATCAGCACCGGCACCGTCTGCTTGCGCCCGCGCAGCGCCTGCAGCACGCTCATGCCGTCACGCTTGGGCAGGCCCAGGTCCAGCAGCACGAGGTCGTAGGTCTGGGATTGGAGCGCGGTGTCGGCGATCTCGCCGTCGCGCACCCAGTCCACCGCGTAACCGTCGGCGCGCAGCAGCTCGAGCAGCTGCTCGCCGATCATCAGGTCGTCTTCCACCAGCAGGAGTCGCATGGGCGCGATTGTGCACGCCCGGCGGTCCCGGGAGGCCCGCGGCCCGGGCTAGCGCGGGGCGGGCGCCTGCCGGGTCGCCTGTTTCACCCTGGCCCCGCCACCTGCCCCGCGAGCTTCAGCGCCAGCAGCGGCGCCATGACCTCGTCCACGTTGTCGCACGGGCCCACGGGCTGCCACCCCGCCGGCCCCACGGGCCGTTCGTGGGCGCTCCAGGCCCGCACCTTCAAGGCGAGGACGGCATCGGCGTAGCTGCCGCGCTCCGCCGCCACCCGCGAGCGCCAGGCGCGCCGGCCCGAGCGCGGCAGCTGGTCATAGGCCTCGCGCAAGGCCTGGTCCAGCGCGGCCGCCAGGTCGCGCACGCCATCCCAGGCCGAGCCGTCCCGCGCGCGCAGCGCGGACGGATCCGACGGCGGCGTCTTCCGGGCCGGGTCCGCGCGCCGGGACGCGCTGGCCGCGGGGGGCGCGGCCGGGGCGCGCAGCAGTGTCCGCCAGCCGGCGTTCGCGCCGCCCAGCAGATCCTGCGGCGCGAGCTTGCCCTTGCCCTTGTCCTTGCGCAGGAGCCGATGCCACCAGCCCTGCAGGCCGGTCGGCCGCGCCATCCATGACGCGAGCGTCGAGGCCGCATCCCGCGCCGCGCGTTCGAAGGCCTGCGTCCGCCGTTCGTCCGTGCGCGCGGCCTTGGAGAACGTCGGCGCGGCTTGCCGGCGAATCCGCTCGTTCCAGATCTCGAGTCGCGCCTGCGCCGTCTGCTCCCACGACGGCGCGGGCCGCGACGCGGCGGGGACGAGCGGCGCCGAGCGGACTTTCGGAGGGCGAATGCCCGACACCGCGTCCGCCAGCAGCGCCTCGGCCTCCTCCTCCGGGACCCCCGACAGGCGCTTGTCGCGCTGGACGCCGGAGGTGGTGGGCTTCAGGGGCAATGGACGGCCTCGCCGGGACAGCATGGGGCGCATCGCTCCCACGGGCGACCGCGGCCTGCGTCCGTCAGGCTCGGATTCGGACTGGGCCGCCGGGGAGGCATGGCGCTCCGGCGGGGAGCTGGCCTCGGACTCGGGCTCCGGGGAGGAGCGCCCCTCCGCTGCGGACGTGGATGCCTGGAGGGGAGGAATGAACGGCGGCGGGGGTGGCGGGGGCGGCGGCAGGGACTCGCACGCACTGTCCAGGCGGGGCGCGGTCCGGCGCAGGCTGGCCGGCCGGATCACCGCCCGGATCGCCTCCGTGGCGGCCTTCACCGTGGCGTCGGGCTGCAGCAGGGCCTCGATCGCCGCCTGGCTCACCAGCCGGTCGCCACGGGAGCCCTCATGGACCAGCGCCAGGCCGGGCGGACGGAGCATCGCGGTGCCGCTCCGGTGATAGGCGTCGCCGAACCGCATCGCCTCCTTCACCCGCGCGGCCATTTCCGCCGGCCGGCGCCGAGGCAGCGCATGGACCGCCAGGGCGCATCTGCGGCGCGTCCGCCCGTCCTCTTCAAGGACCAGCTCGACGACGCCGGGCGCCCGCCGCTGCGGCGGCTGCCGCGGCTCGACACGGAGCGTGAGCCGACCGCCGGACGGCAACGGGACGGTCGTGGCCGGCAGGCCGCTCAGCAGGCGCTCCGCGAGCGACCGATGCTCGGGCGCGGTCGAGGCCTCCGGCTCGTCCTTGACCGGCACCACCAGGCTGCACACGCCGTGCCGCAGCACCAGATGGGCGAGCTGCAGGAGCAGCTCGTCGTCCGGCATCGCGCCCGGCCGCGCGGCGATCGCGGGCAACTGCCCCTCGTTCCCCAGCCGCAGCATCGAGGCGCCTTGCGCCGGCAACCGCGCCTGGGCGGCCTCGACCGCATCCCGCAACCGGGTGCGGTCGTGGCGGTCGGCCTCGCGGTCCGCGATCGCCTGGGCGGCCCCGGGGTCGCGGCGCGGCGGGATCGGCGGCGCGGGCGGTTCGGGCTCGTGGGCGGGGCCGAAGGCGAAGCAGGAAGACAACAGGCTGGCGAGTGACATGGGGCGATCGATCTCCGGGCCCGCCGACCGGGCCGCGCCGCTCTGTGGCGGCGACCGACCGATGCAACCGACACCTCCGGCGCCTGAAACCGTGACTACAATGCGCGCCAGTCAGGAGAGAGCCCCCTCGCGGGGGCCGCCGAAGGCGCAGTGGCACTGGCGATCCCACGCTGCGAACGCTCAGGCAAAAGGACTGACGAGACGCCTGGAATTCCGGGCGTTCCTCACTGGAGAGAGGCGGGGCGGACCATCGGTCGAGCCCGTCCACCGAAGGGGCAAGCCGCCGGTCAACCGCCGACGGCCAATCTCTCAGGTAAAGCGGACAGCGAGGGCATATCCCCCACCCGGACGTGATCGGTTCACAGTCGGGGTGGTCACGACGAATGCCCTTGGAGCGAGACATGTCCGCCGACCAGACCCTGCACCAGACCCCGCTGCACGCGCTGCACCTCGAACTCGGCGCCAAGATGGTGCCCTTCGCCGGCTACGACATGCCGGTCCAGTACCCCGCCGGCGTGATGGCCGAGCACAAGCACACCCGCACGCAGGCCGGCCTGTTCGACGTCTCGCACATGGGCCAGGTGCTGCTGGTGGGCGACGACGCCGCCGCCGCGCTGGAGACCCTGGTGCCCGTGGACATCGTCGACCTCGGGATGTTCAAGCAGCGCTACGCGCTGTTCACCGCCGACGACGGCGGCATCCTCGACGACCTGATGGTCGCGCGCCGCACCGACGGGCTGTTCGTCGTCGTCAACGCCGGCTGCCGCGACCAGGACATCGCCCACATGCAAAAGCACCTGGCCGGCCGCTGCGAGGTCCGCCCGATGCCCGAGCAGGCGCTGCTGGCGCTGCAGGGTCCGCAGGCGGTGACCGCGCTGTCGCGCCTGAACGCGGAGGTGGCCCATTTGGTCTTCATGACCGGCGGCTTCTTCGAGCTGGACGGCATTCCGACCTTCGTGACGCGTTCGGGCTACACCGGCGAGGACGGCTACGAGATCTCGGTGGCCGCGGATCGCGCCGTCGAGCTGGCCCGCAAGCTGCTGGCCCAGCCCGAGGTGATGCCGATCGGCCTGGGGGCGCGCGACTCGCTGCGCCTGGAAGCCGGCCTGTGCCTGTACGGCCACGACATCGACACGACCACCACGCCGGTCGAGGCCTCGCTGACCTGGGCGATCCAGAAGGTGCGCCGCGCCGGCGGCGCGCGCGCCGGCGGTTATCCCGGCGCCGCCGTGATCGACCGCCAGTTCGCCGAAGGCGCGCCGCGCAAGCGCGTCGGCCTGGTCAGCGCCGAGCGCATGCCGGTGCGCGAAGGCGCCAAGCTGTTCAGCGCCGACGGCGCCGAGATCGGCGTCGTCACCAGCGGCACGCTGGGCCCGACGGTGGGCAAGCCGGTGGCGCTGGCCTACGTGCAGACGCCGCATGCCGCGCTGGGCACCGAGCTGTTCGCCGAGGTCCGCGGCAAGCGCACCCCGATGACGGTCTCTTCCACGCCGTTCACGCCCAACGGATACTTCCGCGGCTGATCCGCGATCCTGGGTCGCACCCTTCGTCCGCCTCGAGCCCGGCTCGAGATTCCCTTTCCAACTTTCCGATCGCACGGAGCCTCTCCATGAGCATCAAGTACACGCCCGACCACGAGTGGGTCGACACCACCGACGGCATCGCCACCGTGGGCATCACGGTCCACGCGCAGGACGCGCTGGGCGACGTGGTCTTCGTCGACCTGCCCGAAGTCGGCAAGAGCTACGCCTCCAAGGAAGTCGCCGGCGTGGTCGAGTCGGTCAAGGCCGCCGCCGACGTCTACGCCCCGGTCTCGGGCGAGATCGTCGAGGTCAACGAGGCGCTGCGCGCCGACCCGTCGCTGGCCAACACCGACCCGCTCAAGACCGGCTGGTTCTTCAAGGTCAAGCTGTCCAACCCGACGGAACTCGACGAGCTGATGGATACGACCGCCTACGACGAACTCGTGAAAAACAGCTGATCGGGCCGAGGAGGCGGGCGATCCGCGTCGTTGCGAATCCTCGCCATGGCGCCGCCATGGCTGTGGTTCGCGCCTAGCGGCTCATCCCGCCTCCTCACCCCGATGACCTCCGGGTCACGCCGAGGCGCTGTGCGTCGAGGCAATGAATTCTTTTCTCCAGGATCGCCCCGCCATGTCCGCCCTGCCCTCCTTCGCCGAGCTCGAGAACGCCTCCGAGTTCCACGCCCGCCACATCGGTCCCGACGCGCATGACGAAGCGCTGATGCTGTCGGCCATCGGCGCCGCCTCGCGCGCCGCGCTGATCGACGCCGTCGTCCCGGCCGCCATCCGGCGCGCCGCGAAGATGGACCTGCCGGACGCCGTGACCGAGTCGCAGGCGCTGGCCGAGCTCAAGGCCATCGCGGGCCGCAACCAGATCCTGAAGAGCTTCATCGGCCAGGGCTACCACGGCACCCTCACCCCGGGCGTCATCCTGCGCAACATCCTCGAGAACCCCGCCTGGTACACCGCCTACACGCCGTACCAGGCCGAGATCTCGCAAGGCCGCATGGAGGCGCTGGTCAACTTCCAGACCATGGTCTGCGACCTGACCGGCATGGCCATCGCCAACGCGTCGATGCTGGACGAGGCCACCGCCGCCGCCGAGGCGATGACGCTGGCCGCGCGCATGGGCAAGAGCAAGAGCCAGACCTTCTTCGTCGCCGACGACGTGCTGCCCCAGACGCTGGAAGTCGTGCGCACCCGCGCCGAGCCGCTGGGCATCACGGTGCAGGTCGGCAAGGCCGAGGACGCCGGCAAGGCCGAATGCTTCGGCGCGCTGGTCCAGTACCCCGGCGTGACCGGCGTGGTGCGCGCGCTGCAGCCGATCGCCGACGCGGTCCACGCGCAAGGCGGCCTGCTGGTCGCCGCGGCCGACCTGCTGGCGCTGACGCTGATCGCCTCGCCCGGCGAGCAAGGCGCCGACATCACCGTGGGCAACACCCAGCGCTTCGGCATGCCGATGGGCGCCGGCGGCCCGCATGCCGCCTACATGGCCTGCCGCGACGAGTTCAAGCGCTCGCTGCCCGGCCGCCTGGTCGGCGTGTCGGTCGACGCGCACGGCAAGCCCGCCTACCGCCTGTCGCTGCAGACCCGCGAGCAGCACATCCGCCGCGAGAAGGCCACCTCCAACATCTGCACCGCGCAGGTGCTGCCGGCCGTCGTGGCCAGCATGTACGCGGTCTATCACGGCCCGCAGGGCCTCAAGCGCATCGCGCAGCGCGTGGCCGCCTACGCCGCCGTGCTGGCGCAAGGCCTCAAGGCCCTGGGCCTGACGCTGGTCCACGAGACCGCCTTCGACACGCTGCATGTGCGGACCGGCGCGCACACCGGCCCGGTGATGGCCGCCGCCGTCGCCGCCGGCATGAACCTGCGCCGCGCCGGCGAGGACAGCATCAGCCTGACGCTGGACGAGACCACCACCCGCGCCGACATCCAGGCGCTGCTGACCGTCTTCGCCGAAGGCAAGCCGGTGGCCGACGCCTTCGCGGGCGCGTCCGTCGCGACGCTGGTCCCGGCCGCGCTGTCACGCACCAGCGCCTACCTGACGCATCCGATCTTCAACATCCACCACTCCGAGACGGAGATGCTGCGCTACATCCGCCAGCTCTCCGACAAGGACCTGGCGCTGGACCGCAGCATGATCCCGCTGGGCTCGTGCACGATGAAGCTCAACGCGACCAGCGAGATGATCCCCATCACCTGGCCCGAGTTCGCGCAGGTGCACCCGTTCGCGCCGCAGAGCCAGCTGCAGGGCTACGCGCAGCTGGACCAGCAGCTCACCGCCTGGCTGTGCCAGGCCACCGGCTATGCCGGCGTGTCGCTGCAGCCCAATGCCGGCTCGCAGGGCGAGTACGCCGGCCTGCTGATCATCAAGGCCTGGCACGAGTCGCGCGGCGACGCGCATCGCAAGGTCTGCCTGATCCCCGAATCGGCGCACGGCACCAACCCGGCGTCGGCGCAGATGGTGGGCATGCAAGTCGTCGTCACCAAGTGCGACAAGGAAGGCAACATCGACCTCGCCGACCTGAAGGCCAAGTGCGAACAGCACAGCGCCAACCTGGCGGCGATCATGATCACCTACCCGTCGACGTACGGGCTGTTCGACACGCACGTCAAGGAGATCTGCGCGCTGGTCCATGAGCACGGCGGCCGCGTCTACGTCGACGGTGCCAACATGAACGCGCTGGTCGGCATCGCCGCGCCCGGCCAGTTCGGCGGCGACGTGTCCCACCTGAACCTGCACAAGACCTTCTGCATCCCGCACGGCGGCGGCGGCCCCGGCGTCGGCCCGGTTTGCGTGGTGGAGGACCTCGTGCCCTTCCTGCCGGCGCATCGCTCGGCGGGCCTTGGCGAGAAGACCGCCATCGGCGCCGTCTCCGCCGCGCCGCTCGGTAACGCGGCCGTGCTGCCCATCTCCTGGATGTACATCCGCATGATGGGCGAGACCGGCCTGAAAGCCGCCACCGAAACCGCCATCCTGTCCGCCAACTACGTGGCCGCCCGCCTGTCCGAGCACTACGACATCCACTTCAGCGGCAACATCGACGGCGTCAAGGGCGGCGGCGTCGCCCACGAGTGCATCCTGGACCTGCGCCCCCTCAAGGACACCAGCGGCGTCTCCGCCGAGGACGTGGCCAAGCGGCTCATCGACTACGGCTTCCACGCGCCGACGCTGTCGTTCCCGGTCGCGGGCACGCTGATGGTCGAACCGACAGAGAGCGAATCGCGGTTCGAGCTGGACCGGTTCATCGCGGCCATGATCCAGATCCGCCAGGAAATCGCCAAGGTCGAGGCCGGCACCTGGCCGCAAACCGATAACCCGCTGGTCAACGCGCCGCACACCGCGGAAACGCTGCTCAAGACGGAATGGACCCACGGCTACAGCCGCGACGACGCCGCCTACCCGGTGCCCGCGCTGCGCCACGTGAAGTACTGGTCACCCGTCGGACGCGTCGACAACGTCTATGGGGACCGGAACCTCGTCTGCTCCTGCCCGCCGATGTCGGACTACGAGTAAACCCACTCCCCCGCATCGCCTAGCCCGAGGAGGGTCATGGGGCCCTGTTTTCTCCATGTCCCCCGACCGCTCCGCGGTCTCCTCCTAATACTTCCGAAAACAGGGCCCCATTCCCCTCCTCCACCCCCTCTCGCTGCCCCCGTGGCAAGCGGTGGTGGCGGGGGTGGGGGTGGGGATGGAACCGGTACTTCACCCGAGGTGGTTCGCCATGGCAGTCTCCGTCTTCGACCTCTTCAAGATCGGCATCGGGCCGTCCAGCTCCCATACCGTCGGACCCATGCGCGCCGCTCGCATGTTCATCCAGCGGCTGCGGCACGAGGGCGTCCTCGATCGCACCGTCCGCGTCGCCACGACGCTGTACGGCTCGCTCGGGGCCACCGGCAAGGGCCACGGCTCGGACAAGGCCGTCCTCCTCGGACTCGCCGGGCATGAGCCCGATACCGTCGACATCGAGTCCATCCCCGGCATCCTCGAGGCGATCCGCAACGACAAGCGCATCGCGCTCGGCGGCGACCACGTCGTCGCCTTCGACGAGGCCCGCGACCTCGTCATGTACCGCCGCCAAAGCCTGCCGCTGCACGCCAACGGCATGCGCCTCATCGCCTTCGACGCCGAAGGCAACGAGCTCCAGAACCGCGTCTACTACTCCGTCGGCGGCGGCTTCGTCGTCAGCGAGGAAGTGCTGGCCGACGGCTCCAAGCAAAAGCAGATCGCGCCCGATACGACGGTGCTGCCCTACCCGTTCAAGACCGGCGCGGAACTGCTGGCGCTGACGGAAAAGGAAAACTGCTCGATCGCGGAGATCATGCGGCGCAACGAACGCCACTGGCGCTCCGACGAGGAGACCCGCGCGGGGCTGCTCAACATCTGGCGCGTGATGCAGGAATGCGTGACGCGCGGCTGCAAGACCGAAGGCATCCTGCCCGGCGGCTTCAAGGTGCGCCGGCGCTCGGCGCAGCTGTACCGCGAACTGACCAGCAACCCCGAAGCCGCGCTGCGCGACCCGCTGCAGGTGATGGACTGGGTCAACCTGTACGCGCTGGCGGTCAACGAGGAAAACGCCGCCGGCGGCCGCGTCGTGACCGCGCCCACCAACGGCGCGGCCGGCATCGTGCCCGCGGTGCTGCACTACTACGCCCGCTTCGTGCACAGCGCCAACGAGAACGGCATCGTCGACTTCCTGCTGACCGCCGCGGCGATCGGCATCCTCTACAAGGAAAACGCGTCGATCTCCGGCGCCGAGGTCGGCTGCCAGGGCGAGGTCGGCGTGGCCTGCTCGATGGCCGCCGGCGCGCTGTGCGCGGTGATGGGCGGCACGCCCGCCCAGGCCGAGAACGCCGCCGAGATCGGCATGGAACACCACCTGGGACTGACCTGCGATCCGGTCGGCGGCCTGGTGCAGATCCCCTGCATCGAGCGCAACGCGATCGCCTCGGTCAAGGCCATCAACGCCGCCCGCATGGCGCTGCGCGGCGACGGCACCCACCACGTCAGCCTGGACAAGGTCATCAAGACCATGCGCGAGACCGGCGCCGACATGATGACCAAATACAAGGAGACCGCCCGGGGCGGTCTCGCGGTGAACATTGTCGAGTGCTGACACGCCGCGTGTCTGAGGGGGAGGCCGAGTCGCGTGCCCCGCCGGCCGGGCCGGAAGGATCAGTCGCGAGTCTGGCGGCGATTGCTGTCAGCACTCGAGCAAACGGTCGGTCCGCCTTCCCCGCGGGCGCCTGCCCTGACGGGGGCCCTCGACGGAGGGCCTCGGACCGGGGTCGGACCAGCGTTCAGTAGCTGATCGTCACGGTGACGGTGTCGGTGTACGAGCCCGGCACGACGCTGGCCAGCGACGGGATGCGGCCGTACACGGAGAGCGACTGGCTGGAGCCGCTGCCGGTGCCGTTCTTGGCGCTGGACGACGAGGTGCCGTCGCCCCACACCGTCGTGCGGCCCGAATCCAGGTAGAGCTGGTACGCCAGCGTGTCGGAGCCGCTCTTCATCGTGCGGCTCGTGAAGTTGGTGGCGCCGCCCGCGTTCGCGCCGGCGTTCAGCGACACGGTGTACGGCGTCGTGTTGGAGCAGGTCACCGTCAGCGTCGAGGTCGCGTCCAGCGGCGTGCCGGCGACCAGCGGATCGATGGCCGAGCCGAAGTTCAGGTTGGAGCCCGTCACCGTGCACGAGCTGGTGATCGTCGCCGTCGCCTGGAAGGTGTTGGTGACCGGCGTCGCGCCGCGGGCTTCCTGGACCGCGCTGAACATCAGCCCGGCGCCGATGGCCAGGCTGCTCAGCAGCATCGCGGTCTTGAAGGCGCTGGTCCGTTGCGCGCGGGCGGCTTGCAGGTGCTTGGTGGTGCTCATGTGTGTTCCCCCTGTTGACGGAACGAATCTTCCGTTTTGGGGCGCTTGTTCGGCAGACAGGCATTGCGGATCGGCGGGTGCAGGGAGCACGCGAGCGCCTGTAGGCGATCGACGGACACCTGACAGCCGGTGACAGCACCGGCGCGCACCGGGGCGAACGGCACTGGCGGCCGGCCCCGGGTCGCTGCTACAAACGCGGCCGTGTCGAATTCACGGACGGTGGCGCGTCGTGTGGAGACGGACCCTTCCCCCTTCGACGAACCCGGACCCTCCATGACTTCCCACCTTGATCCGACACGGCGCCGCTGGCTGGCGCTGGGCGTGCTGTGCCTGGGCGTGCTGATGATCGTGCTGGACACGACCATCGTGAACGTGGCCCTGCCCTCGATCCGCGCCGACCTGCATTTCACCGAGACCTCGCTGGTCTGGGTGGTCAACGCCTACATGCTGACCTTCGGCGGCTTCATGCTGCTGGGCGGACGGCTGGGCGACCTGTATGGCCACCGCCGGATGTTCCTGGCGGGGCTGGCGCTGTTCACCGGCGCCTCGGCGGCCTGCGGGCTGGCGCACACGCAGGAGCTGCTGATCGCCGCGCGCGCGGTGCAGGGCCTGGGCGGCGCGGTGGTGTCGGCGATCTCGCTGTCGCTGATCATGAACATGTTCACCGAGCCCGGCGAGCGCGCCAAGGCGATGGGCGTCTACGGCTTCGTCTGCGCCGGCGGCGGCAGCATCGGCGTGCTGCTGGGCGGCCTGCTGACCAGCACGCTGAGCTGGCATTGGATCTTCCTGGTCAACCTGCCGATCGGCGCGCTGGTGATCGGGCTGTGCCTGTGGCTGATCGAACGCGCCGGCCCCACCGCGCCGGACGAGACGCTGGACTGGGCCGGCGCGATCACGGTGACCGGCTCGCTGCTGCTGGCGGTCTACGCGGTGGTCAACGGCAACGAGGCCGGCTGGACCTCGGCCCGCACGCTGGGGCTGCTGGGCACGGCAGCGGCGCTGCTGGCGGTGTTCCTCGTCGTGGAGACCAAGGTCGCGCATCCGCTGATGCCGCTGGGGCTGTTCCGGCTGCGTTCGGTCGCGGTGTCCAACGTGATCGGCGTGCTGTGGGCCGCGGCGATGTTCGCGTGGTTCTTCCTGTCGGCGCTGTACATGCAGCTGGTGCTGGGCTACGACGCGATGCACGTGGGGCTGGGCTTCCTGCCCGCCAACCTGATCATGGCGGCGTTCTCGGTCGGGCTGTCGGCCAAGCTGGTGATGAAGCTGGGGCTGCGCATCCCGCTGTGCGGCGGGCTGCTGCTGGCCGCCGCCGGGCTGGCGCTGTTCGCGCGGGCGCCGGCGGACGGCGGCTTCTGGCTGGACGTGCTGCCCGGCATGCTGCTGCTGGGCCTGGGCGCGGGCGTCGCCTTCAACCCGGTGCTGCTGGCGGCGATGAGCGAGGTCGCGCCCAGCGAATCGGGCCTGGCCTCGGGCATGGTGAACACGTCCTTCATGATGGGCGGCTCGCTGGGCCTGGCGGTGCTGGCGAGCCTGGCGGCCTCGCGCACGGCGGAACTGGGCGCCCTCGGCGCGGCGATGCCGGCGGCGCTGGCGGGCGGCTACCGGGTGGCCTTCGCGGTGGGCGCGGTGTTCGCGGCCTCGGGCGGCCTGCTGGCGCTGCTGCTGCGCGAGCCCGCGCCGCAGGCCGGCGTCGGCGCGCCGGTCGGGCACGCCGGCTGAGGCCTCACTTGCCCAGCAGCGCCCAGACGTACTTCACCGGCACCGCGTAGCTGATGCCGCTGGGCGCGCTGAGCGCCGATTCCCGGGTGCCCTTGAGCACCACCATGTTGACGACGCCCACCACCTTGCCGGTGCGGATGTCCAGCAGCGGGCCGCCGCTGTTGCCCGGGTAGGCGGTGATGTCGAGCTGCAGGAACTCCATCGCACCCTCGCGCAGCTGACGCACGGCCCGCTCGGACAGGCTGTTGGAGGTCGGCGCCGGCAGCGCCGCGCGGGTCAGCGCGGCGACCGTGCCGCGGTGCGTGGCCATCGTCACGCCCAGCGCCGTGCCGATCGGATAGCCCATCAGCGCCACCGCGGCGCCTTCGCGCACCACCGGCGTGGCGCCGTCGGCCTCGGCCAGCGCCAGCACGTCGACCAACGCGCCCTTGTCGTCGGCCAGCTCCAGCACGGCCAGGTCGTGCGCGGTGTCGCGCACCAGCAGCTTCACCGGCCGCAGTTGCGGCGCGCCGGTGGCGTTGCCGCTGGCCGGCACGGTGATCGCGAGGTCCTTCTCGACCGGGTTCGGGATCACATGCGCGCAGGTCACGATCCGGCGCCCGTCGCCGATGACGAATCCCGTCCCCCGGAAACCGAAGCGCGGGCTGTCCGTCGCCGCGAAGGTGCCCACCGCCACCACCGCCTGCCGGCTGCGGTCGATCAGGTCGGGCAGCGTGTTGGACATCTCCTGCGCCCGCGCGGGTCCCGCCAGGCCGCCGCCGAGCAGCCCGAGCGCCCCCGCCGCGCCCAGCGCCAGCAGCTCGCGCCGCCTCGGCGCGGCCGCCCCGTCGTCGTGCAGGTCCTCGATCGGCGAAACGGCGGTGCGGCGAAGAGTCATGCGGCCAGGTCCTTGGAAGTCGTGCCCATCTCCAGCGTGGAGACGAAGCTGCGCCAGTGGCGGTCGGGTTCGTCGATGCGGAAACCGTAGAAGCTGCCCTGCTCGGTGTCCTTGCGGCGCACCGCCCGGCAGCTCACATGGGCGGTCTCGTTGTGGCCGAGCTCGATCTCGACGGTGCCGTCGACCTGCAGCGGCAGGTCGTGGTCGCACTCGGCCTGGAAGCCGTGCGCCGAGACCTCGATCACGTCCAGGTCGAAATGGCCCATCTGGCTGTCGTTGGCCGCGCGGATGTCCAGGTGGCCCGGGCAGCGGATCGAGTAGCGCGGGTACTGCCGCAGCGAGCGGCCCAGGTCCTGCCCGCCGCCGCTGAGCATCGGCAGCACGGCGCGGAACTGCGGGTCCTCGCGGTAGACCGACCACAGCAGCGCCTTCTTGCGGTCGTCCATCTGCGGGAAGACCGGCACCACGTGGTTGAAGAAGTGGTCCAGCAGCGCCGGCGTCATGACGGGGTCGTTGGTCGTGTGGAAGCGCCGCTCCGGCAGCCGGATGTTGGGCAGCCGGTGGCGGAAGAAGTAGTGGTGCAGGTTCTTCTCGGGCTTGCGGCCGCGGTAGGCGCGCTCGAACAGCGCGTCCGCCTCGTGCAGGTCCAGCGTCGCCCCGACGGCCGGCGCGCCGTTGGCGAAGTCGTACTCCGCCACCGTCTGCTCCTTGAGGCGGCGGAAGAACAGCAGCGCCTCGTAGAGCTCGATCTTGTCGGGGTTCACCGCGATCACCAGGTGCCGGGTATCGAAGTACTCGGTGCAGTACTGGTGCATGAACTTCATCAGCGGGAACAGGATCGCGCCGCCGGTCTTGCGGAACGCCGGCGCCACCGCCAGCGCCGAGATCTCGGCGATCTTGCCGCCCTTGGAGCGCACGCCCTCCAGGTCGAACACCGACTGCAGCGGGAAGCCGAAGACGCCCTCGCGCACCATCGAGATCGTGCCCACGACCACGCCGTCGTACTTGGCGCACAGCGTCGTCGTCGACGGCAGCGCGTGGTAGATCGTGACGCGCAGCCCGCTGGGGTCCGGTTTCATGAACCCGCTGCCGACGTAGGCGTCGTGCAGGATGCGGAAGCACGCGTCGAGCTCCTCCTGCGTGTCCGCCACCTTCAGCTCGAGCCGCTCGGACGGCGACGGGTCGCAGTCCACCATGCGTCGGTAGACGGCGAAGCGCAGCGGCTTCGGCATCGAGGAGAACAACCGCCGCATCCCCTGGTGGAGCTGCTTGCGGAGACTGGATCGTCGAATCTGGCTCATGACCGTCCCCTCCCCGGGCGCGGTGATGCCGCCTCTCGCCCCGCCGCGGCGGCCGACCTCTCGGTCGCCGGCCTCAACGGATCGCGGCCTGCAGCTTGCGCACCTCGGCTTGTTGCTCGAAATTCGGTCCCAAATCCGCGAGGCGCTTCAATTCCGCCTCGGCGTCGCCCTTGTTGCCGCCGGCCACGTACAGCTGCGCCAGGCGCAGGCGGTACGCGGGCACGGTCGGCGCCTGCTTGACGGCTTCCTTCTGCACTTCGATCGCCTTGGCCGTCTGTCCTTTGGCGGCGAGGGCCTCGGCCAACGTGTCCATGTAGGGCGGCACGTTGGGTCGCAGCTTCGTCGCTTGCTCGGCAAATTTCAAGCCATCGTCGGCCTTGCCGGTGCGCAGCCGCAGCCAGGCGATGTTGTTGAGCGCCGCGGCATTCTGGGGATTGACGGCCAGCACCGCCTGGTAGCGCTGCTCGGCCTCGGCGTTGCGGCCGGCGTTCAGCGCCACGTCGCCCAGGTGGTACAGGAACAGCTCGTCCGTCTTGTACCGCGCGGTGTACGCCGCGGCATAGCGCTCGGCCTCGTCGCGCTTGCCGCTCTCGACCAGCGCGCCGTGCAGCGCGATGGCCAGCTCGGTGTTGGCCACGGTGGCGCCGGCGTCCGCCGCCAGCTGGTCGGCCTTGCGGTAGGCCGCGACCGCGCCCGGCAGGTCCTTGCGGGCGCGGGCGATGTCGCCCTCGAGCTTCCAGCCCAGGCCGAACTTCGGATGCGCCGCCTGCAGGCCCTTGGCCGTGGCCAGCGCCAGGTCGATCTTGCCGATCTGCAGCGACTTCTCCACCACCTGGCGCGCCAGGTCCGCGTCGCCCGGGGCGATGGCCTGGGCGCGCTTGAGCGCCGCGGCGGCCGCCTCCTTGTCGCCGGCGCGCTGGTGCAGGTCGGCCAGGCGCAGCGGGCCCAGCGGCGAGCGCGGCTGCAGCGTCGCGACCTTGTTGAAGCTGCTGATCGCCTGCTGCCGGTCGCCGGTGGCCGCCTGGACCTGGCCCAGCAGGTCGACCAGCGACGGGTTGTCCGGGCTGGCGGTGACGCCCTCCTGGGCCACCGACATCGCGTTCTTGAAGTCCTTCTTCTCCATCAGCAGCCCGACGGCCGCCTGGCGCGGCGTCGCGTCGTCGGGATGCTGCTTCGCGAGCTCGGTCAGGCGCTTGATCGCCACGTCCGGCTCGATCAGCTTGTGCGTCAGCTTCAGGCCCATGATGGCCATCTCGGCGCGCAGGTTCTTCGGATCGGCCTTGAGCACCGTCTCGTAGCGCTTGACGGCGTCCTCGGCCTTGCGGTCCTGCAGGTCCATCGACGACAGGCTGTTGGCCGCGGTCATCGAGCCCGGCTCGCGCTTGACCGCCTCGTCGAAGGCCGCGCGCGCGCCGGCGCGATCGCCGCGCAGCAGCGCCATGCGGCCGCGCAGCTCGGGCGCGGTCGCCGTCTTGGGTTCCTTCTTCTCGAGCGCGGCGATCGCCTGCGTCGCGGCGTCGTAGTCCTTCTTGCGCACCAGCACGCTGATCAGCGCGATGTCGGCGACGACGCCCTTGTCCTCGGCCGCCAGCTTGCGCAGCGCGGCCATGCCGGCCGGCTCCTGGCCCTTCTGGATCTGGCCCAGCGCCAGCGCGACGCGGCTGCGGGTGTCGTTCGGGTTGGCCTCGGCGGCGCGCGACAGGAAGCGCTCGGCATCGGCGCCCTGCCCCTGCTTGAGCCGGATCTCGGCGGCCAGCGCCAGCGCCTCGGCCGACGGGGTCTTGGCGTCGAGCGCCGGCTGCAGCGTCGCCAGCGCCTGGTCGGTGTCGCCGCCGCGCAGCTGCAGCTGCGCCAGCGCCACGCGCGCCGGCTGGGCGTCGGGCCAGCCCTGGATCAACTTGCCGAAATGCGCCTCGGCCTGGCGCAGGTCGCCGTTGGCCTGCGCGACGCGGCCGGCCAGGAACAGCGCGCGCTCGTTGTTCGGCGCCACCTTCAGCAGCGCCTGCGTCAGCTCGGTCGCCTCCTTGACCTGGCCGCCGTCGAGCGCGAACACCGCGGCGTAGTAGAAGGTCTGCGCATGCTGCGGCGCGGCCGCCTTCATCGCGTTGAGCGCCTCCTTGGCGCCGGCCTTGTCGCCGGTGCGCATCAGCTGGTTGATCAGGCCCGCGTGCGCGGCGACCAGCTTCTTGTCGAACTCCAGCGCCTTGCGGTAGCTGGCGATCGATTCGGCCGGCGGCGCCTCGGCCAGCACCTGCAGCTCGCCCTTGAGCGCCCAGGCCTCGGCCGACTTCGGCGCCTTGGCCAGCAGCTGGTCGACTTCCTCGCGCGCCTGGGGCAGCTTGCCCTCGCTGGTCAGCAGCCGCAGGTGGACCAGCCGCACCGGCGTGCTGTCCGGCGCGGCGCGCAGCGCGGCGTCGGCGGCGCGGCGCGCCTCGGGCATCTTCTGCTTGGCGATGAAGGCGCCAACCAGCGTCGTCTGCAGGTCGGCCTCGTCGGCGGCGGTCTGCAGGTGGCGGTTGCCGAACTGGCCCAGCAGCTCGTCGACCTTGCCCTGCATCAGCAGCAGCCGCGCCTGCAGCGCCGCCAGCGCGTCGCCGCCGAAGCCCTGCGCGCGGGCCTTGTCGGCCTCGATCGCGGCGCCGGCGGTGTCGCCGCTGTCCAGCAGCGCGCGGGCCAGCAGGTAACGCGCCTCGGCCAGCGACTCGTCCTTCTGCAAGGCGTTCTTCAGCTGGATGATCGCGCCCTTGTTGTCCTTCTTGTCCAGGTGCTCCTTGGCGGACTTGAGCAGGTCCTGCGCCGATTCGCCGAAGCAGCCGGCCAGCAGCAGCGCCGAGCCCAGCGCCAGCGCGGTCGCGCCCTGGCGCAGCGCGCCGCGGCCGCGGCGCGGGGTGGCGGCGGACGTGGCGCCGGCGGACGTGGCCAGGGGCCCGGTCTCGTTGTCGTGCTCAGGCTTGCGGGACATGCGTGTCTCTTTCGCTGTCGGGGGTGGATCGGGGAGATCGGGAGCGATCGGGAGGAATCGGTGGAGGAGCCGCGGCGCCGCCGGGAACAGCGGCCCGCTCAGGCCTTGACGCCGAGCCGGGCCATCAGATCGTACAGAGTCGGCCGGCTCACGCCCAGCAGGTCGGCGGCCTTGGCGATGTTGCCGTCGGTGCGCGCCAGCGCGGCCACCACGGCCTGGCGCTCGGCGCGCTCGCGCACGGAGCGCAGGTCCAGGTCGGCCTCGTCGGCGGGCGCGTCGCCGGCGGGCACCGGCAGGTTGAGGTCGTCGGCGGTGATGCGGTCGCCGTCGGCCATGATCGACGCGCGCTTCATGACGTTCTGCAGCTCGCGCACGTTGCCGGGCCAGCGATGCGCCTCGACCGCGCGGATCGCGTCGTCGGCCAGGCGCAGGATCGGGCGGCGCTGCTCGGACGAGAAGCGGCGCAGGAAGGCATGGCTCAGCAGCACCGCGTCGCCGACGCGGTCGCGCAGCGGCGGGATGTCCACGACGATCTCGGCCAGGCGGTAGAACAGGTCCTCGCGGAACAGGCCCTGCGCGATCTTGGCCTTCAGGTCCTGGTGCGTCGCGCCGACGATGCGCACGTCCACCGGGATCTCCTGGCGGCCGCCCAGGCGCTCGATGCTGCGCTCCTGCAGGAAACGCAGCAGCTTGGCCTGCAGCGGCATCGGCAGGTCGCCGATCTCGTCGAGCATCAGCGTGCCGCCGTGCGCGGTCTCGATCTTGCCGACCGTGGTCTTGGTCGCGCCGGTGAAGGCGCCGCGCTCGTAGCCGAAGAGCTCGCTCTCGAGCAGCGCCTCGGGAATGGCCGCGCAGTTGATCGCGACGAAGCGGCCCTTGCGCTTGGAGGCGTCGTGCAGCGACTGCGCCAGCACCTCCTTGCCGGTGCCGCTCTCGCCCAGCAGCAGCACGGTGGCGTCGCTGCCGGCCACGCGCTCGACGGTGCGGCAGATGCGCTGCATCTGCGCGTCGCGGGTGAGCAGCCGGCCGGTGGGCTCGCCGTCCTGCTGCGTCAGCAGGCGCCGGTTCTCCTGCTGCAGCTCGTGCAGGCGCATCGCGCGCTCCACGGTCAGCACCAGCACGTCGGGATCGACCGGCTTGGACAGGAAGTCGTAGGCGCCCATGCGGATCGCCCGCAGCGCGTTGTTCTGGTCGTTCTGGCCGGTCAGCACGATCACCTTGGTGCCGGGCTCCAGCTCGATCAGCTTCTCGAGCAGCTTGAAGCCCTCGGAGACCGAGTCCTGGTCGGGCGGCAGCCCCAGGTCCATCGTCACCACCGGCGGCTTGTGGCGGCGGAACTGCAGCACGGCGCTGGCGACATCGTCGGCGGTGACCGACTCGAAGCGGTCCATCGACCACTTCAGTTGCTTCTGCAGCGCGAGGTCGTCCTCGACGATCAGCAGCGACGGGGGTTGGGCGCTCATCGCGCCTCCACCAGGCCGGCGTCGCTGCCCGACTGGGCGAAAAACAGCGGCAGCAAGATGGTGACCTTGGTGCCTCGTCCGGGCGCGCTTTCCACGTTGATCTTCCCCCCTAGTTCCTGCAGGTACTGGTAGCTCTCGTAGGCGCCGATGCCCATGCCCGCCGCCTTCGTCGTCTGGAACGGCTTGAACAGCCGCTGCTCGATGAACTCCTGCGACATGCCGCAGCCAGTATCTTCCACTTCCACCTGCGCGTGGCTGCCCACGCGCTGCAGCCGCATCGCGACGCGGCCGTCGATCGGCGTGGCGTCCAGCGCGTTCTGCACGACGTGGCCGAGCACGCGCTCGATGCGTTCCTCATGGCCGCGCGCGCTGACCTCGTCGCGCAGCTCCAGCTCCAGCGCGCGGCCCTTGCTGACGGCCGCCGCGGCCAGCCGCCGCGCGATCGCCGTCAGCGCCACGCCGCCGGCGCTGCCGTGATGGGGCTTGTCGCCCTCGCGCAATTGCAGCATCAGCTGGCGCATCTTCTCCAGCGAGTTTTCCACCGTGTCCAGCATGTCCTGCTGGAACTCCGGGTTGTCGCGCAGCCGCTTGGCGTTCTTCATCATCAGCGACAGCTGCGTGACGATGTTCTTGAGGTCGTGCACGACGAAGGCCGACATGCGGTTGAAGGCCTCGAACTTGCGCGCCTCCAGCAGCGCCTCGGCCGCCTGCATCTGCGCCAGGTAGCTGGCCGCCTGCTGGGCCGCGGTGCGCAGCAGGTCGCGCACTTCCCAGTCCAGCTCGAGCCGCGTGCGCGGCTGGCCCAGGATCACCCAGCCGGTCAGCGCGCCGGCGTTGATCAGCGGGACCAGCAGCCAGTGGCGCGCGTCCGCGGCGAGCGCGTCGGGCAGCGGCGCGTGCTCGTAGGCGCCGGCGTCGCGGCGCCATTCGTCCAGGTCGACGATCCAGGCCCGCTCGCGCAGCAGCCGCAGCAGCGCGGCGTCGGCCACCAGCGGCTGGCGGTCGTCGTTGAGGTTCCAGCGCGCGGCCTGCTGGTACTCGTCGCCGGCGCCGGTGGCCGGCGCGCGGCGCAGCCACAACGCCCCGGACGGGCTCTCCACCAGGTGCGCCAGGCCGCGGATCACCGATTCGCCCAGCTCCGCCGGCGACGCGCTGGCCGACAGCATCGCGGTGAAGCGCAGCCATTCCTGCCGGTAGTCGTAGCGGTAGCTGAAGAAATGCTTGCTGATGTAGACGCGCAGCTTGGCCCGCAGCGAGCCCGACAGGCCCATCGTCAGCAGCGCCATCACGCCCACGGCCAGCAGCACCTGCTGCAGCGCGCGGCCCCATTCGCCGCCGGTGTAGCGCACGTAGTAGCCGATGCCGGACACGCCCAGCAGGTACACGCCCACGATCAGCAGCGTGGCCGAATGGAAGGCGGCGGTGCGCGAGACGTGGAGCTTGTCCAGCCACTTCTTGTGGCGGCGGCTGGCCAGCCACAGCAGCGGCACGGCCAGGCTGTGCACCGCCGCGCGCACGCTCAGCGCGTCGCCGTCGAACTGCTGGAACAGCGAGGCCTGCGAGAACACGAACACGTCGAACGCGAAGACCGCGCCCAGGCCCAGGCAGACCGGCTTGGCGTTCCAGCGCGCGTCGCTGTGGATGTTGCGCAGCATCTGCTCGAGCAGCACCAGCCCGAAGATGCCCAGGCCCAGCCAGGCCATCGTCAGCGGGCGCTGCATCTCGGTCAGCGGCGCGTCGCCCCAGTAGCGCCACAGCGGCAGCGCCACGGCCGTGGCCACGCCGGCCCAGGCCAGCGCCTGCAGCGGGCGCGCGACGCCGGCGCTGCGCGGCCGGCCGTCGTCGCCGCGCGATTCGATCAGGGCCAGGATGAAGGAGAACCAGGCGCCGTAGCGCAGCGCGTCGCACACCGGCAGCAGCACCAGCGCGGGCCACTGGCGGTCGGCCAGCCAGCCCTGCTCGACCGCGGCGTCAAGCGCGGCCCACAGCGCGCTGAGCAGCAGCGCGGCCTCGAGCCGCAGCGCGCGGCGCCGGTGCTGGCCGAACTGGGGCAGCACCACGACCGCCAGGGCCAGGTGCGCCAATACCGCGACGATCCCCGACGCGGCGCCGAGGCTCAAGGCGTGTTCCCACATGGGTCAGGGTCCCGGCGCGCGCGCCGCGGTCTGCGAGGACGGACGCGGGCGCGGAACGCGGGGAGCGGGATGCTCCGACGCCGCGCTCAGCGCGCCCCCCGGCCCGTCAGGACCACGGCCACCGTCTCGAGCATGATCAGCAGGTCGAGGAACAGCGTGTGGTTCTTGACGTAGTACAGGTCGTACTGGAGCTTCTCCAGCGAATCCTCGATGGTCGAGCCGTATTCGTAGCGGACCTGCGCCCAGCCGGTCACGCCCGGCTTGACGCTGTGGCGCACCGCGTAATACGGGATCTGCGCCACCAGCTCGTCGACGAAGAACGGCCGCTCCGGACGCGGGCCGACCATGCTCATCTCGCCGCGCAGCACGTTGATCAGCTGCGGCAGCTCGTCGATGCGGACCTTGCGGATGAAGTTGCCGACGCGGGTGACGCGGGCGTCGTTCTTGGTCGCCCACTGGGGGCGGCCGTCCTTCTCGGCGTCGTTGCGCATGCTGCGGAACTTGATCACCTTGAAGGTCGCGCCGTTCAGGCCCACGCGCTCCTGCGTGTAGAAGACGCCGCCGGGCGATTCCAGCTTGATCAGCAGCGCGGTGACCGCCATGATCGGCGCGGTCGCCACCAGCAGCACCAGCGAGGACACCAGGTCGAAGACGCGCTTGACGGCGCTGCGCAGCACGCCCTGGTTGAAGCCGTCGCCGAAGATCAGCCAGCCGGCGTGGACGTGGCTGATCTTGATCTGCGCCAGCGTCTTCTCGAAGTAGGTGGCCAGGTCCACGACGCGGATGCCGTAGAGCTTGCAGTCCAGCAGCTGGCGCAGCGGCATGGAGCCGCCCCGGCGCTCGGACAGCGCCACGACGATCTCGTCCACGCCCAGGCGCATCGCGGCGTCGGTCAGGCTTTCGCCGGCGGCCAGCAGCTCGTGCGCGGGGACCTGCGGATCGACCTCGTTGGGGCCCGGCAGGAAACCGACGATCTGCGCGTGCGGGTCGGCGGCGCGCAGGCTCTCGCTGACGGCCAGCGCGGCGTGGCCGCTGCCGAAGATCAGGATCTTGGTGCGGCCCGCGCCCTGGGCGCCGGAGTGCGCGGCGTAGACGCGGTGCACCATCACCAGCGCCACGGCCAGCATCGCGGTGGTGGTCAGCAGGTCGCGGTGGGAGACGGTCGCGGGGATCAGGCTGAACAGGCCGTAGGCCAGCGGCAGGCCGATCAGCAGCGCGAACAGCGCGCGGGCGCAGGACTGCGTCAGCGAGCGCTTGTGGGATTGGGAGTAGAGGCCCGAGGCCGAGTTGATGACGAACATGCCGCCGGCCAGGGACAGGCCGTAGGACGCCGCGAAGCTCATCATGTGATCGCTGGTGCCCTGGCTCAGCGCGACCGCGAACACCGCCGCCACGATCAGGCCCAGGTCGAAGAGCACCTGGATCAGGGTACGACGATGGAGGTAGTGGTTAAAGATTCGAATCATGCCCGTCCCCAAAGCTGGTCACGGCATCCTCGGAGGATGCTCTCGCCGACCCGGGTGAACCTCTCAGACCGCTCGCCGCGAACGCCTTGGCCTCCAGGGGAGGCCCGGTTCGCTGCGGGGGGCATCATGCCTCCCACCCCCAGGCTTGAAAGCCCCCTGTTTGCAGGGGCGTCCGCCTTGCAATCCGACTCGGTTGAACCCGGTCCGGCGAGCGCCGCCGGATCCCCGAATCGATCCCGCGGCACGTCGACGGGGGCCATTGTCTGTAGGCCCCGGGAGGTGCAAACCCCCTGACTGAATGCTTTCAGGGGCTCTCGTGCGGGAATGCACGCGAGTGAGGGGGTGATCCCTCGATCAGGGGACAGGGCGATGTCGTCCCGACGTCGCGCTGTCAGAGAGAAAGCGTGAAAGAAAAACGCCCACCGAAGTGGGCGTTCCTCTACCTTGCAGCGCCTGTCTAAATCAGCGCACGACCGCGAGTTGCTCGCGGTTGCCACCCTTGTAGGTGTACAGCGTCAGCGCGCCGTTCTTGATGTCGCCCTTGGCGTCGAACGCGATCTTGCCGGTCACGCCGTTGTAATCCGAGGTCTTGGCCAGCACGGGCAGGTAGACCTTGGGATCGGCGGACTTGGCCTTGACCATCGCGTCGACCATCACGTTGACCGCGTCATAGACGTACGGGGCGTAGATCTGGACCTCGACCTTGTACTTGTCCTTGAACTTGGTCTTGAAGGCGTCGAGCGACTTCTTCGACTCGCCTTCCACGCCGCCGGCTTCCGCGCAGACGACCTGGCTGTCGGCGATCGTGCCGGCGGACAGCTTGGGCAGTTCGGCCGTGCAGATGCCGTCGCCGCCCATGAACTTGGCCTCGATGCCCAGCTGCTTCATCTGGCGCAGCATCGGGCCGGCCACGGCGTCCATGCCGCCGAAGAAGACGACGTCGGGCTTCTTGCCCTTCAGGGAGGTCAGGATGGCGGTGAAGTCCGTGGCCTTGTCGTTGGTGAACTCGCGGCCGACGACCTTGCCGCCGGCGGCCTTGACGCCCTTCTCGAACTCGTCGGCGACGCCCTGGCCGTAGGCGGTGCGGTCGTCGATGACGGCGATGGACTTGCCCTTGAGCTGCGTCACGGCGTACTTGCCCAGCGTGCCGCCCAGGTGCACGTCATCGGCCACCACGCGGAACGCGGTCTTGTAGCCGTTGCGGGTGTACTTGGGGTTGGTCGCCGAGGGCGAGATCTGCGGGATGCCGGCGTCGCTGTAGATCTTGGACGCGGGAATGGTCGTGCCCGAGTTCAGGTGGCCGATCACGCCGTTGACCTTGGAGTCGACCAGCTTCTGCGCCGCGGCCGTGCCCTGCTTCGGATCGCCGGCGTCGTCTTCGGCCAGCAGCTCGAACTTGACCTTCTTGCCGCCGATCGTCACGCCCTTGGCGTTGAGTTCGTCGATGGCCATCTTGGCGCCCAGTTCATTGTCCTTGCCCAGGTGCGCGATGGCGCCGCTGGTCGGACCCACGTGGCCGATCTTGACCACCGCGTCCTGCGCCATGGCGGCGCCGCTCACGGTAATGGCGATTGCGCCCACGATCACATTCAGCTTGGATTGCATCTAGGAACCTCCGACTCGGGATATGTGGAATGACGTTGAGTTCTCAACGCGAGCGACCATACCCCGAAAGACGGAGCCGTTTCCATAGTGAAAATGCTGTGAACGTCCTCACGGACCGGGCGTTGTCGCGCCCCTGTCACCGGGGCAAACCCGGATAGTTTTCGCAGGAGTGCGACGGCGCACACACCCCTCGCACGCGGAGTGCGGAAATCCGCCCAATCGCCCCGTCCGGACGCCCGTTCGGGCCCTGTCCATGGGCATCGCGGCACCACGGCGGCGCGGCCGGCACCAGGCTGGCGCCGCCGCTCGCAGGGCGGCGCGATGACAGGAATCCGCCGGCTCAAGCCGACAGGACGTGGTGATTCAGCGTGAGGCCGAGCGCCTTGTAGGCCTTGAAGCGGCCGCGTCCCGCGGCGACCTGTTCGGCATCGGTGGAGACCAGCTCCAGCACGCGCTCGAAGCGCTCGAGTCCCGGCGGCACGCCGGGCTCGAAGTTGAGCAAGACCCGGCACCCGGCCAGCGCGTCGAGCTGGTCCGACAACAGGATCGGCGTGCGCTCGCGCAGCAGCGCCGGCGTGTCGCCGCGCAGCAGCACATGGGGCAGGAACTCGCCCGGCTCGAAGGTCCAGAGGGTCTGGTCCAGCCGCTCGAGCAGCCGCATCGGCCCCCAGACCCCGACGCTCAGCCCGGCCGCCTGCGTCTTGCGCAGCAGGCGGCAGGCGTAGACCTGGCGGTCGGGCACGCCGGTATAGAAGTTGACCTCCGTCACCGGACCCGCCCTTCCCGCTGCTTTCCCGATCGGACGTTCAGCGGACCTGCGACAGCACGAAGTGCGTCAGCAGGCCGACCGGACGGCCGGTGGCGCCCTTGGCGCCGCCGCCCTTCCAGGCGGTGCCGGCGATGTCCAGGTGGCCCCAGCGGTACTTCGAGGCGAAGCGCTGCAGGAACTTCGCGGCGGTGATGGAACCGCCCTCGCGGCCGGCGACGTTGGCGACGTCGGCGAAGTTGGTCTTCAGGCCGTCGGCGTAGTCGTCGTCCAGCGGCAGGCGCCAGCACGGGTCCAGCGCCGTCTCGCCGGCGGCGCTCAGCGCGGCGGCCAGTTCGTCGTCGCTGGCGTACATGCCGGAGCGCACGCCGCCCAGCGCGATCACGCAGGCGCCGGTCAGCGTCGCGACGTCGACGACGGCCGCGGGCTTGAAGCGCTCGGCGTAGGTCAGCGCGTCGCACAGGATCAGCCGGCCTTCGGCGTCGGTGTTCAGGATCTCGATCGTCTGGCCCGACATCGAGGTCACCACGTCGCCAGGCTTGACCGCGCGGCCGCTGGGCATGTTCTCGCAGGCGGCGATCAGCACGACCAGGTTGACCTTGGGCTTGAGCTCGGCCACCGCGCGCAGCGTGCCCAGCACCGAGGCCGCGCCGCCCATGTCGAACTTCATCTCGTCCATGCCGGCGCCCGGCTTGAGCGAGATGCCGCCCGAGTCGAAGGTGATGCCCTTGCCCACCAGCACGACCGGGGCCTGCGTCTTGGCGGCGCCCTCGTACTTGGCGACGATGAATCTGGGCGGCACGTCGGAGCCCTTGGCCACCGACAGGAACGAGCCCATGCCCAGCTTCTCGATGCCCTTCTGGTCCAGCACCTCGACCTTGATGCCGTGGCTCTTGGTCAGCGCCTTGGTCTGGTCGGCCAGGTAGGCCGGCGTGGCGACGTTGGGCGGCAGGTTGGCGCACTCGCGCGCCACGGCGATGCCGGCGCCGATGGCCTGGCCGCGCGCCAGGCCGGCCTTGACCGCCTTGGCATCGTCCTTGCCGTGCAGCAGGGCGATCTTCGTCAGCTTGGACGCGGCGGGCGCGCTGGGCTTGGTCTCGCGGTAGACGTAGACCGCGTCCTGCGCGGCCAGCACGGTCTGCTCGGCCAGGGACTCGGCCAGTTCGGCGCCGAAGCCGGCGTAGGCCACCGAGGCGCCGGTGGCGCCCTTGCCCTTGAGCTGGCCCAGCGCCGCGCCGAGCGCGGCGCGGGCCGCCTTCAGCGTGGCGGCGCCGCTGGCGGCGACGACCAGGCGAGGCGCCTTCAGGCCGGCGGGACGCACCAGGGTCAAGACCTGACCCGCCTTGAACTCGAAGTCGCCGAGCTTGACGGCGTCCTTGACGAGCGCGGTCACGGTCTTGTCGAGCGCCGCCGGCAGGCTGTCGCCCGCAACGACCAGCACGAGGGCGTCGGCGCCATGCGACGCCAGTGCGTCGAGGGACGCGGGCTGAGAGCGAAAGTCCATAATGCCGAGAAGTAGATAGAGTGCCCGGATGTTATTCGATTCATCAGTACGCAAAGAACTGGCCCGCAGTTTCGGACTGGCCTTCGTGGTCATCCTGACCATCGTCGTGACGATGCTGCTGGTGCGCTCGCTCGGCATGGCGGCCAAGGGCACGGTGGCGCCGCAGCACGTGCTGCTGTCGCTGGGCTACCTGGCGCTGGCGCAGTTGCCGGTGATGCTGAGCCTGTCGCTGTTCGTGGCGGTCGTCATGTCGCTGGCGCGCATGTACAAGGAATCGGAGATGACCATCTGGTTCGCCTCCGGCCTGGGCCTGACGCGCTTCGTGCGGCCGGTGCTGACGATGGCCTCGCCGGTGCTGGTGGTGGTCACGGTGCTGATGACCATCGTGTGGCCCTGGAGCAATGACAACAGCGCCCAGCTGCGCGAGCAGTTCGAGCAACGCAGCGACCTGTCGCGCGTCGCGCCGGGCCAGTTCCAGACCTCCAACGACGGCTCGCGGGTGTTCTTCATCGAGCGCGATCCCGCCGACGAGGCCGCCGCGCGCAACGTCTTCATCATGAGCAACACGCCGCACCTGGAGTCGGTCACGACCTCGGCGCGCGGCGCGCTGCAGTACCTGAACAACCAGCGCGTGCTGGTGCTCGACCACGGCCAGCGCAACGACGTCGACCTGCGCAACGGCGACAAGTCGGTGGCGCGCTTCCAGCAGTACCGCGTGGTGGTGGACGACGAGGTGATGCGCGCCGGCGGCACGCGCGCGCCCAAGACCCGGCCGACGCTGGACCTGCTGCGCGACCGCGGCCCGCAGAACGACGGCGAGCTGGCGTGGCGCTTCGGCATGATCCTGGGCTGCGTGAACCTGGTGCTGCTGGGCATCGGCATCTCGGCGACCAACCCGCGGCGCGCGAGCAACTGGAACCTGCTGTTCGCGCTGCTCGCGTTCATCGTCTACTTCAACCTGATCAACCTGACCCAGACCTGGGTGGTCGGCGGCAAGATGAAGCTGGGCCCGGCGATGCTGGCGCTGCACGGCGGCGCCCTCGTCGTGACGCTGCTCCTGCTGCTGTGGCGCGAACAGGGCGCGCGCCTGGGCGCGCCGCGCAGCGGCGTGCTCCCGGCGCCGCCGGAGAACCCGGCCTATGCCGAGACCGTCCTGGGCCCGGTCCCGGCCTCGGTCATCGCGCCGGCCTCGATGTCGTCGTCCACGCCGGGAGTGCCCACATGAGAACCGTCCGGCGGCTGCTGTACCGCGACATCCTGAGCTCCTTCGCCCTGGTCATGGCCGGGTTCCTGGCGCTGTTCTTCTTCCTGGACTTCATCGACGACCTGGACCGCTTCCAGCGCCTGGGCCTGGGCATCGGGCTGGCGGTCTGGTCCAGCGTGCTCAAGCTGCCGGGGCGCTTCTACGAGCTGATGCCGATCGCGGTGCTGATCGGCACGATCTTCAGCATGGCGCGCCTGGCCCAGTCCAGCGAGTTCACCATCCTGCGCACCGGCGGCCTGGGGCCGCAGCGGGCGCTGGGGCTGCTGAGCGTGATGGCGCTGGCCTTCGCGGTGCTGGCCTTCGTCGTGGGCGACTTCGTCAACCCGTGGGCGGACAAGCAGGCGCAGCTGCTGAAGTCCTCGGCCAGCGGCGGCGTCACCAACGCGCAGGGCGCCTGGATGAAGGACCGCGACGGCGACTTCACCTACGCGGTCCACGTCGGGCGCGCGCGCTCCAACGGGATCATGGAGGACGTGCTGATCTTCGAGTTCGACAGCAAGGGCGCGATGGCGACGCGGCTCACGGCCAAGGACGCCACCGTCGATCCCTCGGGCCGCTGGATGATGAACGAGGTGCGCCTGACCCAGTGGTCGCACGGGGCGACGCCGCTGAGCCGCCCGGCCGCCGCGGCGCCGCAGCCCAAGGACCCGGCCGCGCCGCAGGACAAGCTGGCCGAGAACCCGGCCGTGCGCGAGATCCTGCTGCCGAAGTACGAGTGGCAGAGCCAGCTGCCCTCGGGCGTGGTCTCCGCGGCGGTGCAGCCGACCTGGAACATGTCGACGCTGGAGCTGTACCGCTACACGCGCCACCTGTCCTCGCAGGAGCAGTCGTCGGCGCAGCCGGAGATCCAGTTCTGGCGCAAGGCCTTCTATCCGTTCGCCTGCATGGTGATGGTGGCGCTGGCGCTGCCGTTCGCCTATTTGCACTTCCGCTCGGGCGGCATCAGCGTGAAGGTCTTCGGCGGCATCATGCTGGGCATCAGCTTCGTGGTGCTGAACGCGATCACCGGCCACCTGGGTCTGCTGCGCGACTGGACGCCCTGGCTCGTGGCCTCGGCGCCCAGCCTGCTGTACCTGGGCATCTCGATGGCCGCGTTCTACTGGCTGGTCCGCTATCGATGACCGATCGCCGACCGCCTCGTCTGACGGAGGGATTCTGATGGACGGTCTGCTGCTCTTCGCCCACGGGGCCCGCGATCCGGCCTGGGCCGCGCCGTTCCAGGCCATCGCCGCGGAACTGCAGGGCCGGCGCCCGGAACTGCCCATCGCGCTGGCCTACCTGGAGCTGATGACGCCCGACATCGCCACCGCCGCCGGCGCGCTGGCCGCGCTCGGGTGCACCCGCATCCAGGTCGTGCCGATGTTCCTGGGCGCCAGCGGCCACGTGCGGCGCGACGTGCCGCCGCTCATCGAGTCGCTGCGCGCGGCGCACCCGCGCGTGCTGTTCGTGCTGCACGACGCGATCGGCGAGCAGCCGTCGGTGATCCGCGCGATGGCCGGCGCGACGCTGGACCTGATCTCCACCGTCACCCTCCCCGCCGACCCGCTCGACCCGGCCCGCCCGACCGTCCTTCCCCTGTCGTGATCCCGCCATGAACCTGCACCAGTTCCGTTTCGTGCAAGAGGCCGCGCGCCGCAACCTCAACCTGACCGAGACGGCCAAGGCCCTCTACACCTCGCAGCCCGGCGTCTCCAAGGCGATCCTGGAGCTGGAGGAGGAACTCGGCGTCGACATCTTCTCGCGCCACGGTAAGCGCCTGCGCAGCATCACCGAGCCCGGCCGCCAGGTGCTCAAGTCGATCGAGATCATCATGCGCGAGGTGGGCAACCTCAAGCGCATCGGCGAGGAGTACTCCAAGCAGGACGTCGGCACGCTGTCGATCGCGACCACCCACACGCAGGCGCGCTACGTGCTGCCCGGCCCGGTCACGCAGCTGCGCAAGCAATTCCCGCAAGTCAACATCGGGCTGCACCAGGGCAGCCCGGACCAGGTCGCGCGCATGCTGATCGACGAGACCGCCGACGTGGGCCTGGCCACCGAGTCGCTGTCGCAGTTCGAGGAGCTCGTGACGCTGCCCGCCTACGAATGGCAGCACGTGCTGGTGATGCGCGCCGAGCACCCGCTGGCGCAGGTCGAGCGCATCGACCTGGAACACCTCGCGGCGCAGCCGCTGGTGTCCTACCACCCGAGCTTCACCGGCCGCACCCGCATCGACCGCGCCTTCGCGCAGCGCCAGCTGACGCCCAACATCGTGCTCGAGGCGATCGACTCGGACGTCATCAAGACCTATGTCCGGCTGGGCCTGGGCGTGGGCATCGTGGCCGAGATGGCGGTGCGCGAGGACCCGCCGGGCGGCGAGCTGGTCTCGCGGCCGCTGGGTCACCTGCTGGGCCAGAACGTCGCGCGCATCGCGTTCAAGCGCGGCGCCTATCTGCGCAACTACGTCTACAGCTTCGCCGAGCTGCTGTCGGACCGCCTCAACCGCACGCTGCTGCAGCGCGCGATGAGCGGCGACGCCAGCGATTACGACCTCTGATCGACCTCCGATCTCCCCCCGATCGACCCGATCTCCCCGATCGCTCCGTTCCCTGAAGGCTTCGTCCCATGCGCGTCCACACTCCCGTTCCCGCGAGCCGCCTGCCCCAGCTGGGGGTGACGGTGTTCAGCGTCATGTCGGCGCTGGCGCAGCAGCACCAGGCGGTCAACCTGGGCCAGGGCTTCCCGGACTTCGAAGGCGACCCGGCGCTGCTGGACGCGGTCGACGCCGCGATGCGCGCCGGCCACAACCAGTACCCGCCGATGCCGGGCGTGCCGGCGCTGCGCCAGGCGATCGCCGCCAAGGTCGGGACGCTCTACGGCCATGCCTACGACCCGGACGCCGAGATCACCGTCACCGCCGGCGCGACGCAGGCGATCCTGACGGCGCTGCTGGCCATCGTGCATCCTGGCGACGAGGTGATCGTGCTGGAGCCCGCCTACGACAGCTACGCGCCCAACATCGCGCTGGCCGGCGGCGTGCGGGTGCCGGTGCCGCTGGACCCGGCGACCTTCCGCCCGGACTTCGACCGCATCCGCGCCGCGCTGACGCCGCGCACGCGGGCGATCATGATCAACAGCCCGCACAACCCCAGCGGCGCGGTGTGGAACGCGGACGAGCTGCGCCAGCTGGCCGAACTGCTGGACGGCACCGAGGTGCTGGTGATCAGCGACGAGGTCTACGAGCACATGGTCTACGACGGCGGCGTGCACCAGAGCGTGTCGCGGCTGCCCGAGCTGGCGGCGCGCAGCTTCGTCGTGTCGAGCTTCGGCAAGACCTACCACGTGACCGGCTGGAAGGTCGGCTACGTGGCCGCGCCGGCGCCGCTGATGGCGGAGTTCCGCAAGGTCCACCAGTACAACGTGTTCACGGTGAACTCGGCGATGCAGCACGGCATCGCGGCCTACATGCGCGACCCGGCGCCCTACCTCGGCCTGGGCGACTTCTACCAGCGCAAGCGCGACCGCTTCCGCGCGGGGCTGGCCGGTTCGGCCTTCGCGCTGCGGCCCTGCCCCGGCAGCTACTTCCAGTGCGTCGATTACGGCGCCCTGCCCGCGCCCCTGGCCGCGTTGGACGACATGGCGATGTGCCAGTGGCTGACGCGCGAGATCGGCGTCGCCGCGATCCCGCTGTCCGCGTTCTACGGCGCCGGCAGCGACGCCAAGGTCATCCGCTTCTGTTTCGCGAAGAAGGACGAGACGCTGGACCTCGCGCTCGAGCGCCTCCAGCGGCTCTGACGCCCGGACGGCTCAGCGGCCCTTGGGCGGCCGCGTCGGCTCGTCGTCCTCGACCAGCGACAGGTCCAGGTCGATCGACTGGCTGAGGCTGGACCGCGGCAGCGTCGGCATGCCGGGCCCCGGCGGCGGCGACTGCCACACCATCGTGGCCATCTGGTCCGGATGCGAGGTCGCGTCCAGCGGCAGCACCACGTCGATCTCGTTGCCGTCGATCTCGTGCTCGGCGCGGTCGCGCGCCACCGCGTAGAGCAGCAGCAGGTCGCGGTAGGCCGGCAGGCCCAGGTCGCCGCTGTACTCCTGGTGCTGGGACAGCAGGTCCTGCAACAGGCTCATGCTGCCCTCGGGCTCGGTCCAGGCGGCCTCCAGGCGCTCGATGAGCTCGCCATGCGCCTCCAGGCCCTCGCCCTCGTTCAAGTCCTCGCTCCAGGACGGCGCGCGGGCGTGGAACTGCTCGGCGAAACGCGCGCCGACGCGGTCGAAGGCCTCGCGGTCGCCGCGGCGCTGGTACAGCTCCATCAGCTTGAGGAACGGCAGGCCGCTGGCCGCGTCGCGCAGGTTCAGGCGCGAGGACAGCAGCTCGATCGCCGCGTCGTCCTGGCCGAGCACCATGAAGAAGTCGACCTGCTGTTCCAGGTCGATCAGCTCCTCGACGGTCACCAGGCCGCCGGGCGCGCCCAGGTCGGACGAGAACGGCGCGGGACGGGTGTCGCCGCCGAACTGCAGGCTGGGCGGCGCCATCGCGTCCAGCGCGGCGAGCGCGTCCAGCGCGTCGTCGGCGGCGGTGGTCGCCGGCCGGGCCGGCGGGCGCGGCGGGATCGCCGGCGCGGGGGCCAGCGGCGCGGGCCGGGTCGGCTCCTCGCTGACGCTCAGCGGCATCGGGATCGTGGACGGCGCGGACGATGCCGACGGGCCGTCCATCGACAGGTGCGACATCAGCGGCGCCGGCGAGCTCTGCGGATCGGTCGGCGTGAACGGCGACGGACCGGTCGGCACCGGCGCCGGCGCCAGGGCCGGCTCGGCCGCCGGCGGCTGGACGGAATCGGTCAGCCAGTGTTGCGCGTCGCGCTTCTGCAGCCGGTTGCTGCGCCACAGGAGCAGGCTGCTGGCCGCCAGCGCCAGGCTCAGCAGGCTCAGCCCCAGCACCCAGGTCGACGAGGCCGCGCCGTTGCCGGCGGCATGCTCGCGCGCGGCCTGCAACTCCTGGCGCAGCGTGTTCATCGCGGCCAGCGTGCGCTTCTGCTCCGCCTGCATGTCGGCGATCTGCTTCTGCATCGCGGCCAGTTGCTCGCGCGCCTGCTCGGCGGCGCTTGCCGCGCTGGCGGCGGCTTCGGCGGCCAGCAGCGCGGGCGCGGGCATCTGCACCGCCTCCACCGGCTCCAGCGACAGGCG